>JBQTHL010000036.1:0-24385 GCA_052389915.1 Panacagrimonas sp. | reverse complement strand
CTCGATCAGCCGCGTGTCCATCCACTGGTCGCGGATGGTCCGGACGTTGTACTTGATGCGCTGCGCCAGTTCGGCGGCCGTCAGATAGGTGTTGCTCATGGTCTTACCTCGGTTGCGTTGATGTGGTTCAATGAAACGACAGAGAGTCGTTCGAAACGGCTCTTTGCCGTTCTGATAACCACGCTAGCCCAAGGTATTCGGAATGCAACACCCGACGAAAACGCCGGTTTACGTCACTTGAGACACTTCAATCAGAGGAACTCATGATCAAGTGCCATCTCTCGCGCTTCATGGGCGAGCACAAGATGAATGCGACGGACGTCGCGAGGGTCACCGGCATCCATCGCATCATGATCGGACAGCTTTATCGCGAGACAGCGACGCGAGTCGACCTGCGCGAGTTGGAAGTGCTGTGCAAGCTGTTCAACTGCTCGGTCGGCGAAATGCTTGAACTAAATCCGGGGTCCAAGAAGTCAGCTAAATCCGGACTGTTAACTAAGGTTCCGCCGCCTCCAACACTGCCTTCGACAGGGCCGGGGGCGCGAAGCAAGCGGAAAGGGCCGCTCGCCATTCGCCCATCAAAGGCGTCCTAGCCTTCTCTTCGAGCATCACAACCTACGTGCGATCACCACCGCCCAAAGTAAGCGTTATGGTTGCAACGTGACCCGCGTGCCGTCGAGGCCTGGGGCAATGCGGGGCTTTACGCCGACGAGTAGGCGCGGAACGGTTGTTCAAACTCCTTTCTGCATTCCATTTGCTTGCCATCGCGCATCCGCAATTTCCAATCGTCAACGTAGGGTTGCGTCGTGCGCACGGCGGCAGCGCCGCGCAGAGAAGCGCGGCACTCTGCTCTCCCCTCGAATGTGAGCGTCAGGAACTTCAGCCTTCCTTCCTCGCGGGCAAGCTTTAGCCACTTCTTTTCATTCAACCAATAGCTCACGGCCTTTGCGCTCATCAGAAATGTCAGCACATCTCGTCGCATATCGATGTCGAGCGACAGCTCGTCCGAGCCCTGAGCCACGTGAAACGCAGCGATCGTCCGGCCACGGCCGATTTCGGTGAGCGGATTCTCGTAGGTCTTCATCGACCACAATGTGATCTTTTCCACGCTCAGTTCTCCTCGATAGCGCGGCGGGGTTAGCGACAGCTTACTGCTCCTTACTCGCGCCAGATTGGATCGAGAGTTGACGGATCTGCTCGCCTACCAATTCACCCCTTGGCTGCACACATCCCTCGGGGGAATGCCGCGCCATTCGAGATCCACGTCGGCAACGGATGTCGGTAGGCGAGTTTCAGATGGTCTGCGCCAAACGGATTGACGCGATCCACTCGCGGCATGTGCGAGAAATCTGGTTTGAGTCTAGACGGCAATGGCACGGGCCGTGCCAGCGTCCCGCGAAAGCTTAAATAGCTCTAAAACCAGATGGGTGCAATCCATTCGTCCAGCGCACGCATCTTCCAGCATCTTCAATCTGGCAAGACTTGTTGCGCCTACAGAAAGAATTTTGCAGTACGCTCGGCACATGAAAATCCTTGCCTCCTGGATTGGTCTGACCGACCTAAAGGCCGCTCGCGGCGAGCCGGTCGGCGATGGGCCGATAGCGCAGGCCGTGGCCACCGGCAAATATCAGGCGGTGGTGCTGCTCAATAATCTCGGGCCCAAGGACGGCGGCGTCTACGAGGCGTGGATCCGGACGCGAAGCGACGCCGACATCCGCGTGATCGTGCGCAAGCTGACGAGCCCCACCGCCTATCGCGAAATCTTTCTTGCCGCCCGCAGTGCGCTGGATGAGATCGTCGAAGAGTTCGGGCGTGATGTGCCCATCACCCTGCACCTAAGCCCAGGTACGCCCGCCATGGCGTCCATGTGGATTTTCTTGTCGCAGATGGGCTATCGCTGTGACCTGATTGATTCATCGAGAGAGCAAGGCGTCCGCGAATTGGAACTGCCATTCGACATGGCGGCCGAATTCATCCCGGCACGCGCCGCCGCAGCGGATGCCAGCCTGCAGTCCTTGAGCTGGGGCGCGGCGCTGGACCCGTCAGCTTTCGAGGAGATCGGCTTTCGCAGCGAGGTGATGACCAAGGTCATTCACCGCGCCCAGGTGGTCGCACGGCGAGCAATCCCCGTTCTTATTGAAGGCGAAAGCGGCACAGGCAAGGAGTTGCTGGCGCGGGCAATTCACAAGGCCAGCCCGCGCGCGGCAGGACCGTTTGTGGCGGTGAACTGCGGCGCGATCGTCGCGGAACTGATGGAGTCTGAATTCTTCGGCCATAGGAAGGGTTCGTTCACCGGCGCTACGGGGGATCGCAAGGGACACTTCCGCGAGGCCAACGGCGGCACCCTGTTCCTGGACGAGATCGGCGAGCTGCCGCTGGCAATGCAGGTCAAGCTGCTGCGTGCGCTGCAGGAGTCCAAGGTGGTGCCAGTCGGCGCAAGCGAGCCCGCCCCGGTCGACGTGCGGATCGTCGCAGCCACCAACCGCAACCTAGTGACCGAGGCGAGCGAGGGGCGCTTCCGGGAGGATCTGTTCTACCGGCTGGCCGTTGCCGTCATCCGACTTCCAGCCTTGCGAGACCGGCAGGGAGACGTGGGGCTGCTGGTGGATCGGCTTGCCGAGTCGATCAACGATGGCCTGTCCACCGAAGTGGGCTGGACCCGCAAGAAACTTTCTGCTGGCGCAAAGAAAGTGGCTCTCCAGCATCACTGGCCGGGCAATATCCGCGAGCTTCAGAACGCGCTCATGCGCGCCATCGTTTGGGCGAATGGACCTTCGGTCACGGCCGAGGAAATGAAAGCGGCCATTATTGAAGGACCCGCAGCGGCTCGCATGAAGGTCGATTTCCTGAACTTGCCAATCGAAAAAGGCATTGATCTCCCTGAGCTTATTGCCACGGTCGCCCAAACCTACATCCCGCGTGCGCTCGACGCGGAGCGAGGCAACAAGACGAGGGCAGCAGCTCTCCTGGGGCTGTCCAGCTACCAGACCCTGAGCAACTGGATGGAGAAGTACGACATTCCCGGCTAGTTGGCACAACCGTTGCGCTGGAGGAGGCCCCAACCATAAAGATGCAATCGGTGAATTTCGAATTCCTACGACACGTTGATGCGGATCTGGCCAGTTTGGCCGGCTTTGCCGAGTCGTACGCGCAGACCGATCCGGCCAGTGCGGCAGTGAAGTTGCGCCTGTTCGCCGAGCGAATGGTGGCGCACATTTATCGCCAGCAGAAACTCGCGCCGCCCTTCAAGGATTCCCTGCTGGATTTCCTGAAAGGCACGGAGTTCGTCCAGCTGGTCCCGCAACCCGTCCTCAATATTTTTCACGCCATCCGCCGGGTGGGAAACCACGGTGCGCATGGCAACCCCATCAACTCCGGAACGGTTCTGCCGCTGATTGGCAACACGCATCAGCTGGCCATTTGGTGGTACGTCAGCTTTCACTCCGGCGACCGGCAAAGCCTTCCGGTTTACACCACGCCGGAACGAGGAGGTGCCGTCGCCGGCATCAAGGCCAAGCTGAAGCAGGAGAAGAAGGAAGCGCTGGAAGCACTCGCGCGGCAGGCTGAGGAACTCACGACCCTCAAGCAGCAGCTAGAGCTAGCGCACCAGGCCCTCGACCAGTCCCAGCACCTCGCGGCGCTACAGACTGCGACGGACAAGTCCAAGGCTGCCGCCAGCACGCTTAGCTTCAACGAGTTGGAGACCCGGCTCCAACTGATCGATACCGAACTCACTGCGGCTGGATGGGATGTCGGCGCGCACCCCACCTCCACCGATCAGGTCGGCCAGGAAGTGGAGGTTGCCGGCCAGCCCACTAAGACCGGCTTGGGTTATGCCGACTATGTACTGTGGGATGACTCCGGCAAGCCGCTCGCGGTAATCGAGGCAAAGCGCACCATCGAGGATGCCGAGAAGGGCCGCACCCAGGCCAAGCTCTACGCGGATGGACTCGAGAAAAAGCACGGCCAACGGCCGATCATTTTCTACAGCAACGGCTACGACATTTGGATCTGGGACGACGCGTCCAACTACCCGCCACGTCCGCTGTTCGGTTTCTATTCCAAGGACAGCCTGCAGCTGCTGATATTCCAGCGCGCGGCTCGCAAACCCCTCGCCGATCTCAACCCGAAGAAGGAAATCGTCGAGCGCCTGTACCAGGTGGAAACCATCAAGCGCGTGACCGAGAAGTTCGAGACGCGCAAGCGCAAGGCGCTCATCGTGCAAGCTACAGGCACGGGCAAGACGCGTGTGGCCATCGCCCTTTCCGAGCTGCTCATCCGCGCGGGCTGGGCAAAGCGCATTCTATTCCTGTGCGACCGTCGCGAGCTGCGCAAGCAGGCCAAGAACGCATATTCAGATTTTCTGGACGAGCCCATCACCACCGTTAGCTCACGCACGCCAAATGATCGCAACCAGCGAATCTACGTGGGCACCTATCCGGCGATGCTCAAGATCTATCGCCGTTTCGACGTGGGGTTCTTTGACCTCATCATTGCCGACGAATCCCACCGCAGCATCTACAACGTCTACGGCGACCTGTTCCAGTATTTCGATGCGCTGCAGGTGGGCCTCACCGCCACCCCGGTGGATTTCGTCACGCGTAACACCTTCGAGTTGTTCGAGTGCGAAGCACTCAACCCCACCGCCAATTACGATTACGACCGCGCGGTGAGCGAGGGCTACCTCGTACCCTTCGAGGTAGAGACCTTCACCACCGACTTCCTGCGCCGCGGCATTAAGCACAGCCAGCTGGACGAGGAACAGATCCAGGCCCTGATCGACAAGGGCGAGGACCCGGAAACCTTTCAGTACGAAGCGCGCGAAGTCGATGCCAATGTCTATAACAAGGACACCGGTCGCCACGTTCTGCGCAACCTCATGGAAAACGGCATCCGCGATGCGGAGGGCCAGCAGATTGGCAAGACCATTCTGTTTGCCCGCGGCCACGATCACGCCGTGCTGTTGCAGCGCACCTTTGACGAGATGTACCCGCAGTTCGGTGGCAAGTTCTGCCGCGTGATCGACAACTACGATCCGAGAGCCGAACAGCTCATCGACGACTTCAAGAGCCCGGCGAATGAGCTGACGCTGGCCATCTCGGTGGACATGCTCGACACCGGCATCGACGTGCCCGAGGTTGTCAACCTCGTGTTCGCCAAGCCGGTCTTCTCCAAGGTCAAGTTCTGGCAGATGATCGGGCGCGGTACACGCCTCTGTCCTAACCTGTTCGGCGCCGGCCAGGACAAACGCGCGTTCCGCATCTTCGATCACTGGGGCAATTTCGATTTCTTCGAATTCCACTACCAGAAGGTCGAGCCCAAGCAGGGCAAAGCCCTCACCGAGCAGCTTTTCGAGACGCGCATCGAGCTGGCCGAAGCCGCTTTGCAGGCGCAGGACGATGCCGTTTTCCGCGCCGCCCTGCGGTTGATCGAAGCCGATATCCGCGACCTGCCGCAGCAAAGCATTGCCGTACGTGAGGAATGGCGATCCGTTCAAGGCCTGCTGCACGCCGCGGTGCTGCCGGCTTGGGCTCCTGGGACCGTGCAGACACTGCGCCAACGCATCGCGCCGCTCATGCGCTGGCGTAGCATTCGCGGCCACTCCGAAGCGCACGACTTTGACCTGCTCATCACCCGGTCGCAGCTCGCCGCGCTGCGCAAGGCCGCGGCGCTAGCGGACTGCAAGATCAAAGTGATTGAGCGCGTGTCCGCCCTGCGCATCAACCTCACTCCCGTGCAGGACAAGCTTCCGCTCATCCAAAAGGTCAAAGGCGATGCCTTCTGGAATGCGGTCACCGCATCGGAGCTCGAGCAGGCGCGTGAAGCGCTGCGCGGCATCATCCACCACCGGCACAAATCGACGGGCCCCGGCCCGGACGACATACGCGAGATCGACACGCCCGAGGACGAAAGCAAGATCGAGCGCTCAGCGCGCCAAAGCAGCATTCCTAACAACGAAATGAAGCTCTACGAGCAGAAGGTGGAAGCCGCGCTGAAGGCCCTCTTCGAGCACAACTCGGTGCTACAAAAGATCCGGCGCCTGGAACCAGTCACGGCCGAGGAGCTCGCGCAGCTCACCTCGCTGGTGCTCACCCAGCACGCTCTGGACCTGGCCCTGCTCAAGGAGTTCTATGCCGAGGCCGCGAGCCTGGATGATATCTTGCGCGGGCTGGTAGGCCTGGACGCCACCACGGTGAAAAAGCAGGTCGAAGACTTTGTGCACGCGCATCCGGGCCTGAATCCCCGCCAGATCCGCTTCCTCAGTCTGTTGCAGAACCACATCGTGCGCTTCGGCATCATCACGGTGGAGCGCCTGTACGAAGCGCCGTTCACTACCGTCTCCGCTGAAGGCGTGGACGATTTGTTTGCCGACAAGACCGACGACCTCCTGCGGTTCGTCCGGGCCTTCCTACCCGCACCCAAGCGCGAAGAGCCCAGCGGCAAGCCTAACTGACACTCACCTAAACACACTTTCCCAAGAGACCCTGAATGATTGGCGGCGAACTCAAGAGCGATATCAACCGGCTGTGGCTGGCCTTTCACACCGGCGGCGTCACCAACCCGCTCACGGTAATCGAGCAGATTTCCTTCCTGATGTTCGCCCGCCTTCTGGACATCACCGAGAGTCGCAACGAGAAGCGCGCCACACACACTGGCAAGTCCTTCCGCAAAGTCTTCACGGAAGACCAGCAGCCGCTCCGCTGGCAGCACTTCCGGCACCTGGGCGGCGAGCAGATGCTGCCGCTGGTGCGCGACAAGGTCTTTCCGCACTTCAAGGACGTGGCAGCGCTGGAAACCGAGGACGGCACGCAGCGCACCACCTTCCATGAATACTTCAAGGACGCGCAGCTCATGATCCAGAAGCCCAGCCTGCTCACGCAGGCCGTGGAAATGGTCAACGAGCTGCCGCTGACCGAAGGCGATGTGAAGGGAGACCTCTACGAATACCTGCTGTCCAAGCTCACCACCGCCGGCATCAACGGCCAGTTCCGCACGCCGCGCCATATCATCGACTTCATGGTGGAACTGGCGGACGTGCAGCCCACCGATACCCTCTGCGATCCCGCCTGCGGCACCGGCGGCTTCCTCGCCCGCGCCATGGAATATCTCATGCGCACCCATAGCTCGCCGGAAGGCATCGTCGAGATGCCCGCCGCCGCCGGCGAGGAAGCACAGAAGATTTACAGCGGTGATCTGCTGGAAGAACACCGCGAGCACATCCGCACGAAAATGTTCACCGGCTTTGACTTCGACGCCACCATGCTGCGCGTGGCCGCCATGAACCTGCTGCTGCACGGTGTGGAAGCGCCCAACATCCATTACCAGGACACCCTCGGCAACAGCTTCACCGACAAGTTTCCCAAACTGGCCACGGACGCCTTCGAGGTAATCCTGGCCAACCCGCCGTTCAAGGGCACGCTGGATGCCGAAGACGTGCACCCCAGCCTGCTGCGCGTGGTCAAGACCAAGAAGACCGAGCTGCTGTTCCTGGCCCTGATTCTGCGCATGTTGAAGGTCGGCGGCCGCGCCGCCGTCATCGTGCCGGACGGCGTGCTGTTCGGCTCCAGCAAGGCGCACCAGGACATCCGCCAGAAACTGGTGGAAGAACACCAGCTCGAAGCCGTCATCTCCCTGCCGTCCGGCGTGTTCAAGCCTTATGCCGGCGTCTCCACCGGCATCGTGCTGTTCACAAAAGGGGGACGTACCGACGAGGTGTTCTTCTGCGACGTGCAGAGCGACGGCTTCAGCCTTGACGACAAGCGCCAGAAAATTGCGAACAACGACCTGCCCGCCATGCTCGCTGCGTGGAAGGCCTGGAAAGACGCGCGGGGAAAGGACAACAAGAAAAAGCCTTTCGCAGACCGCACCTGCCAGGCGTTCTACGTCCCGGCCGACGAGATTCGCGGCAACAAGTTTGACTTATCCATCAACCGTTACAAGGAAATAGTGTACGCGGCTGAGCAGTTTGATCCGCCTAAGGAGATCCTCGGACGGATGAAAATGCTGGAGAAGGAGATTCTGGCGGATCTGACGGAATTGGAGGGGATGCTTTGAGCCTTGCAGAGGCAATGCGTTCGCTCGGACAATTTGCGGTCCAAGGAGGTGGAAGCGTTGATCCATCCAAGCACTCGGAAGAACTATTCGAGCTTTACAGCATTCCCGCATATGACACGGGAGCCCCTGAACTACTGAAAGGATCGGAGATCGGGTCTAGCAAGAAGATTGTGCAAGCGGGCGACGTGTTGCTGTCGCGGATAGTCCCTCATATTCGGCGCGTTTGGATTGTCGGTCCTGACGCTGGGTCGCGAAAAATTGCATCCTCGGAGTGGTTCGTTTTTCGAGATTCGAAATTGTACGCGGGGTATCTCCGCCATTTTCTCTTGGGAGACAGCTTTCACAGTCAATTTATGCAGACAGTTGCTGGCGTGGGTGGATCACTGCTTCGAGCTAGGCCCGAAGGTACGTATCGGATCGATGTTCCTATTCCAAAGCTGTCGGAGCAAAAGCGTATCGCCGCTATCCTCGACAAAGCCGATGCGATTCGGCGCAAGCGGCAGCAAGCCATCCGGCTCGCAGACGATTTCCTCCGCTCCGTGTTCCTGGAGATGTTCGGGGATCTGGTGACCAATCAGCACCGTTACGCCGTAGGAACCATTCGGGATTTGGTTGCAGAGGTGCGCTACGGAACCTCGACGAAGGCCAACACGCTAGGTGAAGGGATGCCGGTACTCCGGATGAATAACATCACGTACGCCGGCGGCTGGGATTTCTCCGAGTTGAAGCACGTCGAGCTGGATCCCACCGAGGCCGACAAATACACCGTGCAGCCGGGCGACATCCTGTTCAACCGGACCAACAGCAAAGAGCTGGTCGGGAAGACCGCGGTCTATCCCGAACGCGAGCCCATGGCGTTTGCCGGCTATCTGGTGCGGGCCCGGTTGAACGATCGCGGCAATCCCTACTACGTCTCTGCATACCTGAATTCGGAGCACGGCAAGAAGACGCTGGTCGGGATGTGCAAGAGCATTGTGGGCATGGCCAACATCAACGCACAGGAAGTCCAGGACATTCCGATACTGCTTCCGCCGAAGGAGGTGCAGGACCGGTTCGCAAACCGATGCCGGGCGGTCGAGCGCAGCCGGAGCCGCTATAAAAAAAGCGCCCTTGAGGCAGCCACTCTGAATGCGGCCTTATCCGATCAATTCTTCTCCAAATGAGGCTGCGGATCCGATGCGATTGACGGAACTGGAGTTTGAAAACCTCAAGGGGTTCCGGGAGCGCGTCACGATTCCGGTCCGCCCAGTCACGTTGCTGTTCGGGCCGAACAGCGCCGGCAAGAGCACCGTGCTTCAAGGCCTCAACCTTCTGCATTCCATCCTGCACGAATTCAGCTTCAACCCGTCGTCTACACGATTGGGTGAGGGGGCCATGGATCTAGGTGGGTTCAAGCGTCTGGTGCATGGTCAGGATCTGAATCGGCAGATCGAGCTCGGTATCACGATCGATCTCGAGCAGGACGACCTGCTGGACTGCGAAGCCGCCCAAGCCTGGTCAGAATTGAGTGAACGCTTTGAGGATGCCGGTTCGGAGTCCGACTTGTTCGATCTCGGCGAGTTCACTGCAGGTATCGAGTCTGTGGGCTGCTCGGTCCTGTTGGGCTGGAGCGATACGCTTCGCCGGCCACTGGTGCGGAGAACGAGAATTCGGTTCAACGGCGATGTTCTGTTCACACTGACCTGCTCGAATGATGGTGTCCGTAAGGAACTCATCGGCATTAACGTCAAGCATCCTCTGCTAGGGGAGAATCGGGATAGCAACTGGCTCGGAGCTTTAACGAGAACAGTGCGGTCGCAGTATGGGGATCTGCAAACCGGAACCGTCCACATTGAGTTGGTGACAGCTCGCGATGCCTTGCCGGACTGGAAGCGAAACATCCGATTTGCCGATGTTTTCGATGACGGCGACCGGCCGGGTATCGCGACGGAGGACCGAACTGGGGAGGAACTGGCGTTCGGCGAAGAGGTTCGTGCGGCAAAAGCTTCATTGGCGCTCTTGCTCGCGGGTCCAGTCGAGCTGATTGCAAGATATCTAGATCGTTCCCGATACGTGGGGCCCCTCAGACAGGTGCCAGCTCGCGCCCACCAAAGCCGCGAAGATTCCCCGAGTTGGGCAAACGGTCTCGCAGCCTGGGATCGAGTGGTTCATCGCAAGGCGCTGCGCGAGGAGGTCAACCGTTGGTTGAATGTGCATAAGCACGACGGCCAGGAACGCGGGCTTAGGAGTGGATACATCGTGGACGTAGCTCGCTACCGCGAGGTGGACGAAGCGGGCGACCTTTGGGCCGCATTGAGATCTTCAGATCCGAGCAGTCACAAAGGGCTGATCAAGAAGCAGCTTGACGAATCCCCTGAAGGCGAGCGCCTCACCTTGTTTGATGTTTCGCGAAACCTGGCTGTGACGCCGCACGAGGTCGGAGTCGGAGTTTCTGAGGTGGTGCCCGTTATTGTTGGCAGTTTGGATGCTTCAATTCCGCTGCTTAGTGTGGAACAGCCCGAATTGCACATTCATCCCAGGATGCAGGTCTCGTTGGGTGATCTATTCCTGGCGGCCACGAGTGATGGCGGAAAGACGCTGCTATTGGAAACTCACAGCGAACATCTCATTCTGCGGTTACTGAGACGCGTGCGCGAGGGCGGAGCTGATGCGAAATCCATATCCGTGGTTTATATCAACAAGCGAAACGACGTATCGGTGGTAGAGCGATTGCCCGTCACGTCCGATGGTGACTTTGCGGTGGACTGGCCGGGCGGCTTTTTTGACGAAAGAACCTCGGAGCTCCTTTTCTGATGTTCAAGGAATTCGGGGTCGAGCCAATGATCTTCGGCGATTACGAGTCTGCGCGCTCGCTATTCCAGGGCCTGAAGGCTGATCAAGGGCGATTATTGGCAGGATTCCCCCTGGAGTGGTCAAGATCGGTCGATCAAGCAATTGAGGCAATTAGAAAAATTGGGCCGACTCGCAAGAAGTCCCTGAAAGAATATGCGGCTCAAGCGTTTCGCCATCCATACAGGAATGTGTCGCAGTCCGGATCATGGTCGGAATGCGTGCAGTTCAAGTGTGGCGGCTATCCGATCCACCTTGCAGTGACTGCGCGCTCGAAGGCGTTTGGGGCGTGCTTGGACGACGTGCTTGACGGAGCTTGCGAGCTTTGGAAGGTACCTGCGACAAAGCGAGTTCCAAGAAACATTAAAGATATTTTGGGGGCAATCGAAGATGTTCTGAAGCTCAGCAACTCGATCGCAATCGTTGACCCCTATCTCAACGTTCGATCGGGGGGGCGACGCAAGGAGTTTATGGATGGATTTTTTGGCATGCTTGCGGGCTTTCCTAAGATCGAACGATGCGTGCTCCACAGTTGCGATGACCTGGCTCCGAATGTGGCCGCGTACCTGAAACGATTCGGAAAGCTGCCTAACACCACCGAAGTTATTTGGTGCGAATGGCCAGAGCGTTCGTTACATGATCGGTTCCTGATTTCGAAGAATGTTGGCGCAGTCCGCCTCGGTCACGGCGTTGATCCCGCGCGAGATTTGGTGGCAGAGCCCGTCGCGCCTACAGACCTACTTGAGGTTAGCCGGGTCGATGCTGACCGATGGGTTGAGTTGAAGGAGGAATACGTGGCGATGAGAGCGGCATCGTTTGTCGGAAAACAAGCAATCGTTTCTTCTTCGTCCTGAAATCCGGAGCCAACTCGTGAGTGGCAAGCAAAAGCTCGTATTTGACCCAAGCCTCGCGACCGAGGCCGCGAACATTCCAGACAAGGGCACGCGGCACCGCGCTCTTGCGATTGGTGGGGCTCGCAATGAGTTGATTGCCGTTGGCGAGCTCATTCAAAGAGCAAGAACTGCTGAGCGGGATCTTTCCACACGGGATTTTGAATCTTCATTCCTACCGGGCACTGCGCAGTACGCCCGGGGCACATTGGACGACTACACGGCGGCTTACGGTGAGTTGGCGTCCCGGGGCTACGGCAAATGCGTGACGGTGACTTTCTTCGAGTCGGGAGAGACTCGAACCTACCGCGTGGCCCAGGCGAATGTCACGGTGGTTGACGGTGTCGATCACCAGATTGACGTGATCAACCGCCTGGCGCCGGTGGCACAGTTCCTCGTCTCTGCGCAAATTGGCGACGTGCTTTCCTTTCCCATGCATGGGGAGGCGGAGGTGATTGCGGTCGAGCTGGTTTCCGACTGGCGCGAAGGGCCTCAGGACATCGGACAGCTAACCTGCTTGTGGTCCGACGCGAACGAAGGCGCGTCCACAATCAAGATTCAACAGTGCCGAGAGTCGGTGGCCAACTTTGACCCTACTTCGAGCGCTTACGTCGAGGCGGCCAAGAAGCCTCAGGAGACGGTGGTTTCTGGCGTTTTCAGCCTCAGTCACGAGTTCTATACGCAGACCTCCCGTGCGCAGGAGGAGCTGATCCGTCGCCACGGACGCGGCGTTTTGTGGGTTGAAGGTGTTGCGGGATCAGGAAAAACTTCGGTCGGACTGGGTCTGCTGAAGGCGTTGCATGACCGACGTTTATTCAAAGAAGGCGAAGAAGGGCACGATTCGTTTTTCACGGTTCAATCCAACATGCTGGCGGTCGTCTTGAATCCGCAGCTCGTCGGGTACCTCAGGGAAACCTGCAGGCAGCTTCACCTGGGAGACGTGCCTGTCCAGGATTACGGTGAAGTCAGGAGAAGACTTCAGCGACACTTTTCCAAGGCACTTGCGCTTGGCGGTGGCGAGGGATCGAAAAAGCGATTCAAGTTGGACCAGAGCATCGCATCCCGGCCCACCATGGCCGTGGTCCGGGATATTGAGGGGGCGATCTTTGATGTCTGGATCGAAGACATCCGCACGCGAGTGAAGCGGGTGGTAGATGACGCTGTCACCGATTTTCCATCCGTTCGGCTACAGGTGAAGCCGGGACCGCGCGAGTTGATTGATCTGAATGGCCTTGTTTCGGGATGGTTGCGCGAATGGAGTGCACAGTTGTTTGTCCAGCTGGATGGCCGTCGGAATGGCACTTCAGGATTTGCGGCCGATCGGCTGTCCACGTTCCTGGAAGACCAGTATCAGCAAGCCGTGTCGCCGTTTCGGGAAGCCGCCCGGTGGTACATGTATGACGGAGTCTGGTCGACGCGACCGCGTCGCCATCAGAGTGATGCGGAGATTATTGATCTTCCACTGACTCCGTTCGAGCGCGAGCGCTTTCTGAATGAAGCCGATTTTCAGCACCTTGTGTCAGCCAGAGAGAGGCTCTTTGAACGCTTGGTGACCGCTTTAAGGCTGTCTCGCGAGTCTGCGCCCCAACTCGTGAGCTGGTACGAGTCCGCACTGACGGTCTTGGCAGAGAAGAGCAAGAAATACCTCCGTCCATTACAGCGTCTGCGCGATGGGCTGCTGGCGGGCGGAGACGTGGACGTGTTGCTTGCCATTCTGATGATGGCGGTGCGTGGTTACCGGGACAGTTCGAAGCGCAGTCTGTTCGGGATCAGAGCCATCGAACACAGCTCGATTGTGTTTGTCGATGAGGTGCAGGACTTTTCGGAAATCCAACTGCTTACGCTTTCGATGCTTGCCGATCCCGAGCGTTCGGCGATGGTGGTGGTCGGCGATCAATGTCAACAGCTGACCGATGGTGGGGTTGCTGATGTTGAAAAATGTTTCCCGGCACACGGACATTTGGTACCCGTCTTCCTCGATCGAAATTTTCGCCAGACCGAGAATCTCGGGGCCTTCTCATTCGACATTCGAAAGAGGGTTGGAGGACGGGTGCCTGAACAGCATCCGAAATGGATCGCCACATCGGGCGAATTGCAATTCCGCAAGCACGAAGATTCTGCGGCGATGGTAAACGCACTGCTCGACATGCTGCTGGAAAGCAGGGACTCCCTTACGACCACCGTCATCGCTCCAACCCCGGAACGAGCGAAGGAACTTTACGAGCGTCTTTTGCCAAAGCTTGAGGAAAATTTCGTTGAGGCGGATCTAACCTTGGATGGCAGAGACCTTACCCGGGTGGATGTCATTCACTTCACGTATCCCTTGCCTGCAAAGGGCCTGGAGTTCCAGGCCGTTTTTGTGCCGTATTGGGAAGAGTTTGATCTGTCGCCGGGACAGTCCGGTGATGGCGCCTACGTCGCAGTATCTAGGGCAAAGTCCACGCTGACTCTGTTGACTGGGGCTCCAACGTCACAGTTTCCATTCGCGGGCCAATAGTCTCGGGTGCTGCTAGCCAGGCGAGTACGCATAGCGTGCATGCTGCGCAGCGGTCACCTATTCCGACCATGAAGACACGCGCAAGATGTTGTTGCGCTCGCGGGCGCACCTGGTAGCGCATGAGATTGGGCGTTACGGAAATGCGGCCGCTTCGGCCATGCGCCGATGGTTCGGCCAGCATGGCAGCGCCTGCCTCGATCTGGAGGGCGGTACGCGCGGCGGTCCTCGGATCGTCCTGCGCCATGTAATCCGCTTCTTCCCGACTGGTTGCGAACTGCACCGGCCAGCCTACTGACCGGCACGGCGCTGCGGGCTGGCGCGGAAGTCCTCGACGTCTGCCTCAGAGGTGAATTCGCCGCACTGCGGCCTGCTTCCTGGATGGCGGTGCGAATTTCACTGACCTGCCACTCGTTAAGAACCAATTATTCCCGCACCGCTTCTGCGGACATCAGAGCGCGGCTGCGCCGTGAGATATCGGAAAGCCTTTCCAGCCTGTCCTGATGTCCCTTCAATTTGGGAGGTCATGGCAATGACGATTACGGAGCGCCTGATATACGGCGATGCAGGCCGGCCGGCCTAGGCGGTCGTGCGAGGGGCCCGGACCTTCTTCAGGAGTAGCACCGCTCGACATAACGAATCTGTCGACACAAGAAACATATTTATTAGTCGGCGTTGAAGATCGGGCGGGTCACCATACGCAGTAAACCTCTAACTATCTGTAACAAATGGCATATCACTAAGGGTCACTGCGTTTGCACGCGATGGCACGCCCTTCGCAGTACGGCTCATATATTCGAGCCAGGAGGCTGCAATGGGCGCAGCGATGAGTGATTCCGCGTGCGGGGCGAAGTCGAGCCAGTGGGATGGGCAGCTGGCCCTGGCATTTCCCTGCGCGGTCGCTCTCAGGCCGTTGGGGACGCGGATGGCCGCGCTCCCCGCCCGCCGCATGTTAGGGACGAGTGCACGGGTGGATCGACGTGTTCCTGAGCCAATCCACAAGCGGATGGAGATGGCGCGGAAATCGGCCGAAGATCGGTCGAGAGTCGTTGGTTGCCTGTGGCTCGACGACTCGCAACTCGAGGCGATGTCCGTCAACGGTGGGGACTGGGACCTCGTTGGTAGCGAGTTTCCATTGCCCCCGGAAATTCAGGAGGAGGGCTGCAGCCCGGTCATCGAGCGGAATTTTGTTGCAGCCCAGCTCGCACAGCTGGGCGCTCTGTGAGCGGGGGCAGAAATGGCTGACATTGAGGAGATGCTTGAAGCTCTCCACGCGCGGTCGCGTGATGGCGCTGGGCGTCAATTCTGTACAGGTCATTCAGATGTTGGGATGGCCGATACCCGGTAGTCAATGCGCTCGTAATCTCACCCCAAGCGCCATCCAAAAAACTTGCGTTCAATGAGGAACTTCACATGCCAAAAATCAGCCTGAACAAACTCGGAGAGTATCTCGACTCAACCCCTTCCCGGCGAAGGCAAATCGTGAAGGATCAGCAAGACCCTCAGGCCTTCCTCGCAGCTCGATATAACGATGCGCGCAGGGAGATCATCGCGTTCCTGGAGCAAGGAGCGGTAGATGATCAAGGTCTGCTTCAGGCGGCTGCGGCACTACGTCTGGATGACACCGGCTCTGATTTCGCTAGGCAGGACAGGCTCGCGTCTGCCGATGCGATTGAAGATTTCCTGGACGTCTGCGAAAAATTGGATTTGGAGGGTCTGTTGGTGGAGGGCACTGACAAGGCCATCACCGCCGGCATGGACATCGGCGGAGTTGGCATATCCATTCGACCGGATGCGCTGCTCAAGGATGAACTAACGGGACGAGTAAAGGGTGCCATCAAGCTGCATTTCTCAAAGTCCGCGCCACTTTCAGAGAAGTCGCGTGAGTATGTCGCGACGGTCCTTCGTGTCTACATGACAGCGTCGGGGGGATCCGGCATTGATCCCAACAAGTGTTATGCCATTGATGTGCCGACGCACAAGACGTCCTGCGCACCCCGAGCATTCAAAAGGAAGATGAGGGATGTGGAAGCGGCGTGTGAAGAAATCGCCGCGAGGTGGAACTGATGGCCTTTTCCTTCATCCACGCTGCCGACCTACACCTGGACAGTCCGTTGCGCGGATTGTCCAGTTACGGCGAGGAATTGGCTTCGGTCGCTCAGGGCGCAACGCGGCGGGCGTTTTCCCAATTGATCAACGAAGCCATCGACCGGCAGGTGAATTTCATCGTCATTGCAGGCGATGTTGCCGATGGTGGCTGGAACGATGTGCAAACCGGCACATTCTTCATCCGCGAATGTGCGCGGGCGGCCCAGCACGGCATTCCCACTTATTTGCTGTGGGGCAATCACGACGCCGAATCGCATGTCACGCGTAAGCTCACCTTGCCCGATGGCGTGCACAAATTCCCTCACAACAAGCCGGCTACGCATTCGATTGATGCACTCAAGGTGAAGCTTCACGGTCAGAGTTATGAGCGACGAGACGTATTCGATAATCTCGCAAAAGACTATCCGCACGCCGACGCAGGCTGGTTCAACATCGGGGTGTTGCATACCTGTCTCACCGGAGGCGGCGCGAACACACCGCACGCCGAGTACGCACCGTGCAGCCTCGCCGACCTCAAGGCGCGCGGCTACCAATACTGGGCGCTGGGTCATCTGCACGGTCATGAGATCGTGGCCGAGGACCCATGGGTAGTTTTTCCCGGCAATCTGCAGGGCCGCAACAAGCGGGAAACCGGCGCCAAGGGTGCGGTGCTAGTCAGGGTGGATGATGAACATCGGGTTGAGGTGGAACACCTGGCGGTGGATGTGTTGCGCTGGCATGAGGCAGTAGTTAACGCCAGCCAAGCAGAATCTATGTCCGACGTGGCCGATGCGGTGGAGGTGGCCATCCGCTCCGCCTGGGGCAGCATCAAAGGCAGGCCGCTCGTCTGCCGCGTCGTGATTCAGGGGCCCTGCGCGGCAAACGCCATTCTCCGCCGTGATCCAGTGACGTTTCGCGCTGAATTGGAAGTGCGTTGTCTGAAGATTTCGCACGCCGGCCTCTTCATCGAAAAGATCAAGGTGCATACGCGGCCGCACGAACGAAGCGTGCAGCGATCCGTCAGCGACGAGTCCGTCAAGCTGTTGCGGCAAATCTTGGAAGAGAGCGAGAACGATGCCGAACTGCATGCGGAACTCGCCCGGGAGCTGGAGCCAGCGCTACGAAAACTCATCGCCGATGGCGAAGTGGAGTCGGAGCTTCTCGTCCTTGCCAGGGATGGTCGTTGGCAGGACCTGATTCGGAATCTTGGGCCGGAGCTTCTGGACCAGCTGCTTACCGGCGCGGAGGCCTGACAAATGCGATTCGCGAATCTTCAGTTCAAGAAGTACGGGCTCCTCGCTGACCGTGAGATAGACCTGCCCAACGGCGAATTCGACCTGCACGTGCTGGCCGGTCCCAATGAAGCCGGCAAGTCGATGATGCGGGTTGGCATTGAAGACTGGCTATTCGGGTTTCATCCGCGTTCGCAGATGGCCATCGGCTACCAGGCGGCCTTGTTGCGGGTGGGCGGCACTTTGCGCGGCGATCCGACCTCCTCCTGCCTGCGCAAGAAAGGCAATAAGGACACCTTGGTTAATGCGGCGGATCAGCCCATTTCGGATGCGGCCCTGCTCGCGGCGCTTGGAAGTTGCCCGACGCGCGAGCAGTTCCAGCAGCAACATTGCCTAAATCACGCGGCCCTGCGCGCCGGTGGAGAGGCTCTGGCCGGCATTGGCACTGACCACCAAGCGTCGAGCGTGATCTTCGAGACAACGTCCGGTGTGACAGGGCTGGCCGAATTGGTGGAACTGCTGGATCGTCAGGCCGATCAATATTTCTCCAAGCGCAAGCGGGCGGATGTGAAATTTCACGTGGCGGAAGCCCGACACGACACGGCCCGTACACGCCTCAATGAAGTTCGCGTTCTGGAAAGCCGTCACGCCACCCTCAAGCGCAACAACAAGCAAGCCGACGACACCTATCGAACCCTGGAAGTCGAGCGGGCCGACTTGTTGAAAAAGGCTGCACGCATCAATCGGGTATTGCAGCTTGCCCACCATGTGGATGCTTTCCGCCGAGCAGTGACCGACCTTGATGCCTTAGGTGATCCTGTGCCGATGGCACCGGAGAAGATCGCCGAAGCCATCGAAGCACTTCAAAAGCTCGTGCAAGCACGAAGCGAACGCGAGACGGTCACGCAGCAGGTACAGCTGGCACTGGACGCCCTGAAGGACATCGATCTGAACACTTCAGTAGACGCCCTGGCGGATGCCATTGAGCAGATCGGCAGCGAGATTGCGCATGTTGTCCAGTCCCGGAATGACCGGCCGATCCAAATTGCGTTGGCCGAAGAGGGGCTTGACCAAATCCGCAGGCTGTCTCACGGCCTCGGCTGGCAGGTGGCCCACTCCTCAGACATAGCCGAGCTGGATGCGATCCGCGGGAAATTGCCACCGGGCAATGTTCGCCAGGCGACCGCAAAAATTCTGCAGGACGTTCGCGCGGCGCGGGCCAAACTGGACACCGCTATTCAGACGGTCATCGAGCGAGAGAGTGATCGCGACACCGCGCAAACCCGCCTGGCATCCATTCCGCCTGCAGTTGATGTGAGTTCATTGCGCGCCTTGCTGAAGCGTGCGCGCGACCACGTTGCCCGAACTCCCAACACAACCCAAGTAGAGCAGCTGCAACAGAAGATGGCCCGGATTGCAGAACAGCTGGATGGTTGGAGCCAACCTGCCGAGAAACTGCTTGCAATCAAGCTGCCCTCGCAAGAAGAGGTCCGTCAGGTACAGCAGTCACTCTCCGACGCGGAAGTCGCCGAGCGCGATGCACAGCGCGGACTCGCGGCCATCGCGGATGACGTCGAGGCCGCAGAGCGCCACTTGCAAGTGGTCAGCCAGACCGGCCATGCCCCTCCCGGTCGAGAGGCCCTTGACCAGGCGCGGGCCGAACGAAAGCAGCTCTGGTCAGGATTTCGCAGCGGTACCAAAACCATTGGCGATGAAGGCGAAGCCTTTGAGGTCCTGGTACAACGCGCCGACGGGATCGCGGACGAGCGATTTGATTCGGCGCAGGCAGCCCACGAGGTCGACGCGGCTCGAGCCGACCTGATTCGCAAACAAGAGGCACATTCCCATCATCGCCAGCTGCATATTGAACGCTGTGAGGGAACCCAAGGGCTCAGGGCCGACTGGAAGGTTGTCTTGGTTCGCTTGGGATTGCCTTATCTGGTGGGGCCAGACCTCGAGCACTGGCGCAGCCAGATCCAGGCCTGCCGGGAGATTCAGGACCAGATCGATGAATGCCGGCAACAGGTGCAGGCCTTTGAGGCGCAGTCGACTGAATTGAGGCTTGCGTTACGTTCGGCGGTGCCGAATGCGGCCGAAGATGCGACGCTGGGATCGCTGATGGATACGCTCGATGGGGCACTGGGCACCAGGAATGCGGAGGATGCGCTCAGGAACGAAGCTTCAGAGACACTTCGCAAGGCTCGGGGCCAGCTGGATGCCGCCACAAAAGTGCGAGCGGCGGCCGACACCCGATTTGGCGAGGAGTCAGCTAGGTGGAGCGTGCAATTGGCGCAGTTGGGCCTGCACGACAGCCTTGACGCCAGTGTCGCGGAACTAGCTGTCGACACGATGGCAACTATCGAGCAGACAGAGCGCAGCACCCGCACCGCGTTGACTCGAGTGCGCGACATGTCGGCCACCATCACCGGCTTTGATTCGCGCGTGGCAGGGCTGGTAAAGGATCTGGAATTGGAGCCGTCAGCGGATGCCGTCGCGACGGCGAGGCTCCTGGGCGAGCATCTGAAAGCATATCGCGCACAACGCGCCAAACAGGAGGAACGGAAGCGGCAGCTTGATCTTCAACGGTCCGCACTCAGGTCCGCCGATGCCGCTGTACAGCGGGCAGATAGCAAGCTGGCCGGACTCAAGGCACTCTTCTGCGTAGACGATGAGGCCGCGTTGGCCGAAGCCGCAGCGCGTCATCAGCAGGCCGCGGTACTGCGTGAACAACGCGATGCAGCGCAGAAGGCAGTCGTCCAGCAGGCGGGGGCCATTCCCTTCGAGCAGGTCGTTGGCGAAGTGGAGACCGCGGATCGCGAATTACTGCTGCCCGAGCAGCAGCGTATCCAGTCTGAACTCGATGGCGTTCAGGAAAAGCTCAAGGACGCGGTCATTGCGCGGGCGGATTGCGACCGGGAATTGGCCGCTGTCGATGGCAGCGAAGCGGCCGCGATCGCCGAGACGGAACGCGTTTCCGCGCTTTCCGAGATGGAGGACAGCCTCGCCCATTTTGTTCAGAGCAAGGCCGGAGCCATCGTCCTGGGCTGGGCAGTACGCAAGCACAGAAAGCGATCGCAATCGCCACTCCTTCAACGTGCAAGCGGATTCTTCCGTGAATTGACTGATGACCGGTACGAGGGCTTCGACATCGATGATTCGGGAGACAAGCCGATACTCAAGGCGGTGCCGACTGGGGGGCAGAACTGGCTGGCGCATGATGCACTCAGCGACGGCACGCTCGACGTCATGTACCTGGCATTACGCTTGGCTGCACTTGATCTGTCTGCCCAGGGGCGACCCATTCCACCTCTGATTGCAGATGACCTGTTCATCAACCTCGACGAAGGCCGCGCGCGTTGTGGCCTCAAGTTGCTGCAACGGCTTTCGGCAAATTTTCAGGTGATTTTCCTGACGCACCAACTGGGCCTGGTGGATGTGGTGCGGGGGGCATGCCCGGGAGTGAATGTCCAGAATATGGAACGGCTAAAGATAGGCTGACATGTCAGGCCTTCCACTGCGAACTTCTATGGCGTCGCCAAGTAGACCCTGTGCCCCCGCAGACTTGAGGTTGGCGGCTCAGCTCCGGAGAAATCGATCCCGATGTAAAGGTCCAATTAGGGCATGTCAGTTAGCCGCGACGAAGTGCTCGTATCGTTGAGCGAGGCGTTCACGGTCCGGACGGTCGCGCTCCCTCCGCGGCAACAGCAATTCGCCACCGTGCAGACGCTTGAGGGACTCCAACATCGGGCCATCGTTTTGGACGAGCAGGCGATCGGATACATGCAAGCGGTAATCGGGATCGATGCCAATCAGATGGGCGTCGAATGCTGCGTGGTGGATCTTTGAGAGGGGTATGCCGTTCGGCACGATCGGTTGGCCCAGCTGCTCATTCCCGTCGGAGATGATGTGAGCAGCGTCGATCAGCAGCGGCTCGGGAAGGCCTGAGAGGGCACAGCGGCCAGCGTACGCTTCGATCACTGCTTCTCGGAACGAGGCTTGATGTAGTCGCTGCTGGACGGCGCGGAGGGCATATCGTCGTGCCGGTCCGCTCTCCTCCATGACGGCCTGCGCGTTCGCTCCAAGCTCGCCAAAGCCAATCTTCGCCTTCAGAGCCTGTCGGTCCCATTCCCCGATGAAGGCTGGCACCACCGCAGTGAACAACTGCGGCGCGATGCCGATGAAGTAGATCACCGGAACGCGCTGATCCATTGCCTCACGCAGCCAGCGATTGTCTGCAGCATCCGGGTCAGTGCCCATGAATGCGTAGTCCACCCACTCGGCGCTCTCATAAATCTGGCGGTGCACGGTGCGCTGGTCGTCGTACCAAACCTTCGCGCCGGGCCGAGGAAACACGGTGCGGATCGAGAGGAGGTACTTCATCTGCCGTGGTTTGAAGATCCCCCTCTGGGGATTCACTAGCGGGATTCGCTCACCTTCGAATTCGAAGCCGGCAGCAAGGTCCGCAGAGGTTAGGTGGTCCTTGACCGCATTGAGCCGACGAATATGAGCGAATGCGGCCTGCCGGATTCGGTGGTCGAGGACATCATGCTCAAGGGGCATCGGAGTCATCCCTTGAAGCAAAGTTCATTGTGCCAACGCAGCGCGTCGCGATCCGGGCGGTCAACTGGCCGTGCCGGCAGGGCGATCTCCTGACCCTGCAGCGCGTAGTAATGCTTGCCGTTCTCGAACTCCTCGCGGATGCGACGGCTCACTTCGAATCGATAGTCCTGGGTGACCGTGACGTAGCCACCATCGAACAAGCTGTGCAGATCGCGGCGTAGCAGCAACCCGTTCGATGCGAGGTGGGAGCCGCCTTCGGCATACGGCCGAATGTGTGCGGCTTCCAGCGCGGGAAGGGTCTTCTCCTGCGTCACCGTGCAGCGTCGGTTGTAGATGTCCGTGACAAGAACCCGGAAGGCGCCCTGACCCAGTCGTGGCGCGATGAGACGGGGTTCGCCATAGCGGGTGACGGGCTCGGCAGCTCCTTCCGATACGGAGCGCATGAGACGAACGGACATCGCCTCCCACAAGCGCGCGCCATCGGCCTCGTCGGTGTTGTAGGTCTTGAACGTGACCGTGTTCTTCGACCAGCTATCGGGCACCGGAATCCAGTCCGGCTCCGCCAGGAAGAACGGCTGCGTGAGTATGCGGCAGCCGACCGCGAAGTCCGTCACTCGGTCAGCAGGATCCGCCTTTCGATACTTGGCGATGCGCCCACGCATCTCGCGGAGGCTGGAAGCACCATTGGCCTCGCCGAAAGCCTGCCACGCCAGGGAACAAGGCAGTTGATTCGCGTACGCGAACACGCCGCCGCCAACAATGAAGTTGCGCGGCGAGTGCAGCTTGAACAGAAACAGTTCGCCGGGTTCCAGCGCTTTGAAGCCAGTACCGGACGGTGCCCAGAAGTTGACCTCGGTGAGATCCGAGCGTCGACGCAAGGTCTCGAACCAATCCGAATCGGTGACGGCGACGACCAGATTGATCCACATGGTTCAGTCTGCCGGCACGGTGCTGCGGCACTTCGGGTAGGTGCTGCAACCGAAGAATGTGCGCCCTTGGTTGGCCCCTTGCTTTGCGACTCGCCGGACCATGGCGGATCCGCACTTCGGGCATGCACGCGCCTGCGATCTCTCGGCAGGCTGAGCGACGGGAGCGGCCTCCGGCGGGCGCAGCACCGACGAACGAAGCAGGGTATTGGCATCGACCAGTTTGATGTTGCGGCCTTCGGCGAAGGCGCGCGCATCTGCGGTGAACGGGCCAATGGAAATGACGAAGCCCCCTGTTGCACCGCGCGCGGCCATCACACCGAACAACTCACGCACCACGCTCACGCCGACCTGCGTGGCGCGCCATTGCTTGCACTGGATCAGGAAGGTTTCGGAGCCCTTGCGCGCCACCACGTCCACGCCGCCGTCGGCGCCATCTGGTGTGAAGCTCACCGAGTAGCCCAGCCGCTCGAAGTGGGCGCCAACCACTTGCTCGAATTCCCGCCAGGACATTTGCTGAAGGGGTGCGCTGGCGGCTCGGCTTTCAGCCTCGGCGAGCAATTTTGTGCGGCGACGCTTGGCGGACCAGGACATTAGCGCGGCCAGTAGCAGCGCCATCGGCGCGAGGTACTGCAGAAACATCCCGGCGGTCTTGAGCGCGGTCACGCCGATGGTGCTGCCCATCTCTGCGACATTGTGCGCGGCGGGCGGTTGGATCTGCGCAAGCTGATGAAAGCCGAGGTACGCAATCGGCGCCAGTAGCAGGCACAGCAACCAAGGAAGCCGTGCCAGCCCCTCAACGGTGTGATCGAAATCGGACTTGCGCTTGCGACGGGCCATGGCGGTCTTGGCTAATCGCTAGCAAGCGCTGGAAGGGGCGAAGAGCGGAATGAAAATCCGATCAGGCATCGACTGTATTTCCGCGCGTTGAAAGTTGCCCACGACAGGCGACAGTTTGACGATTCTTTGGTCAGTCCGGCGAACGAAATAGCCGCGCATTGGGCACGGGTGAGCAGTCGTCATTTGGCGCCCGGGTCAACCCGTTTTGGGCACCGCGTGGGCACGATTTGGGCACCGGATGGGCACCGCGACCTGTGCCTTCGTTTGGGCGCGGAGTCGCTCGCGAGGCTGAAAAGACCCTTGCCCTACATGGGCACCGCACGGTTTGGTCACCGGCGAAACGGGTCTAAGTGCTTGATTTGGTGCGCCTGAGACGATTCGAACGTCCGGCCCCTTCCTTCGGAGGGAAGTACTCTATCCAGCTGAGCTACAGGCGCTTATGAGCACTGATTGTACAGCGGGGAAAAGGTC
>JBQTHL010000035.1:0-44070 GCA_052389915.1 Panacagrimonas sp. | reverse complement strand
CACGCCGCGCGGCCTGTTCGAGTTCCGGCATTTCTTCTCGCGCTCGCTGACGACGGAAACGGGCGTGGCGTGTTCTGCCGCAGCCGTGCGCGCGCTGATGACCGACATGCTCGCCAACGAAAAAGATTCCAAGCCCCTGTCCGACGTGGCGCTGGCCAAGAAGCTCGGCGAGAACGGCGTGCGCGTGTCGCGTCGCACCGTAACCAAGTACCGCAACCTGATGAAGGTCGCGCCGGTGGAGTTGCGCAAGCGGGCGTGAGCGAGCGGGTTGCCTGTAGGTCGGGTTGAAGTCCGACCTACGCCGAATCTACATTCCGCTCGATGCCACGCTCGTGATCGCGGCCGCGAGATCTTCGGCCGATACCGGCTTGGCCAGATGCATCGCGAAGCCCGCGTCCAGCGCGCGCTGACGATCCTCGCGCTGGGTAAACGCGGTCAGGGCGATGACCGGCAGACGCTGGTTTGCGGGAAGTCCGCGCTGATTTTCGAGTGCGCGGATCCGGGCCAGCGTTGCGTACCCGTCTTCCACCGGCATGGCGATGTCGCACACCACCACGTCCACGCTGCCGGGTTCTGCCTGCTGCTCGAGCCAGGCCATGGCCTCGCCGCCGGAGATGAACGCCCACACCCGCGCCTGCATGCTTGACAGCAGGGCCGACAAGGCATCGAGCGCGTCGCGCTGATCCTCGATCAGCAGCACGCGCAATCCCTTCAAGGAGGGGAACGGGTGCGGCTGTGTGGCGTTGGCAGCCCGCAAGGCTTTCGAGTCGAGCGTCCTGACGAGCAGCGGCAGCCGCACCTCGAAGCTGGCGCCCAGGCCCGGCCCGGGGCTGGCGGCGCTGACGTGGCCGCCATGCAGCTCGCACAGGTGCCGGACCAGGGTCAGGCCCAGGCCCAGGCCGTCCTGCCCGCGCTGGCTCGAGGTCTCGTCGCGCCGGAACCAGTCGAACATGTGCGGCAGGAATTCCGGCGCGATGCCCTTGCCGTTGTCGGTAACCCGCAGCCTGACCATGCTCCCGGCCCGGTCCAGCGACACCCGCACGTGACCGCCCGGCGGCGTGAACTTGAGCGCGTTGGACAGCAGGTTCCAGATGATTTGCTGAAGCCGGTCCGGATCGGCGCGCACCTGTTCGCTGTTCAGGTGCAGGTCGCGCTGGATTTCGATTTTCCGGGTTGCCGCCACCGCGATGACGCTGGCGATCGCGGCTTCCACCACCGGGCGGATTTCGATGACGTCGAGTGCCAGGCTGAGGTTGCCGCTCATGATGCGGGTGGCATCGAGCAGGTCCTCGATCAGCCTGACCTGCTGATCGACCCCGTGCTTGATTCCGGCCACCGCGCGACGCGAAAGGCTGGATGCATCGGTCGGCATCTGCCCCTCCAGAACGTTGGCCCAGTTCTGGATGCCGTTGAGGGGAGAGCGCAGCTCGTGGGAGACGATGGCCAGGAACTGGTCGCGTGCGCGCGCCGCGGCTTCGGCAAGTTCGAGGGCATGGCGCTCGCCCTCTCTCAGGCGTTGCTCCTCGGCGCGACGGTCGGTGATGTCGGCGCAGACGCCGTGAAGATGCCGGCCGGCCGGTTCGTCCGCGACCAGGGTCGCCCAGAGCGACAACCAGCCGATCATGCCGTTTGCCAGCGTGATGCGAAATTCGACGTCGAGATCCTGGCCCTGCTCCAGGCATTCGCGGAAAGCCCGCTCGACCCGGACATGGTCGTCCGGATGGATGCGGCTGCGCCAGGCGCCGGGTCTGCGGCAGCGGGTGCGATCGACCCCCACCACCGAGCACAGGGCTTCCGCGACGGCCAGCCGGTGCGCGTCCACATCGAAGGTCCAGACGTGAAGTCGCGATACCCGCAGCGCCAGATTCAGGCGCCGCTCGCGTTCCGTAACTGCACGGTCGCTGTCGGCTCGCTCGAATCGTTGCATGGGTACGGACCTGAGGGTGTGCTGCGGGATCGAGGGAAAGGGTACGCCTTTGCGTTCCTGAGACTCACTTGGACGCGCGGCGGAGCCGACATCGGCTTTCAATCTGGACGGCCACCAGCGCTGCATATTCATGACGGAGACTTCGCCAACGTCCGCCGCTTGACCGAGGCCACCAGCGCTCCGCAGTCCTCGTTTTCGCCCGGCCCGCGTTCGATCAGGGGCAGCAGCGCAGCCAGCGGAGTGACCAGCGTCGCCAGCACCACCGCAACGCCGCCTTTCAGCAGCAGGGCCTTGTCGAGCCGGATGCTGGGGTCCTTGAACGTACCTCGCACATGCAGTGGCGAGCGCAGCGACAAGGGGCTGAAGTCCTTGGGCAGCGGATGGATGGTGAGGTCCAGGGTCTCGTCCGCAAGGCTCAGCGAGCCGTCCACATGCAGGTTGGTGTCCGTGGTGTCGATCACCATCGAGCGCGGTGTGAGTACGCCGTCCTTGGCCTGCAAATCGATCACGGCGCAGCGCAGGTTCACCGTCCTGTCGCCGCTGACCAGAAAGCGCAGGGCTTCCGCGGCGTCGAGTCCGATGCCCTCGATCAGCAGGTTGCTGAACTTGCCGTCGCGCATCGCGATGCCCAGCTCGCCGTCGGCGCTGGCCAGCAGCGCCGCGGTGGAAGATCCGGTTCCGCTCAGTTGAGCACGTCCGCCGATCAAGCCGGCCCCGTTCTGCACGAAAGAATTGCCCGGCAACAACTTGGCGAGGTCCAGGCGCTTGAATTCGATTCTCGTGTCCATCGCCAGCTTTTCATCGCGGGCGTCGATGCTCAGATTCGAGGTGATGTCGCCGCCGGCCACGCCGAAGTTGAGCGGATCGAGCCGCAGCACGCCTTTGTCCAGCATCAGGTGTACGGTCATATCGTCGATCGGCAGCTTCTTGTTGCGCAGACTCTGGCCGGTGAACCGGACGTCGGCGTCCATCGAGCGCAGGCTCGCCAGGTTCACCGGCTTGTCCGGAAGCACCCGCGCGCTGGCGTTTTCCTTGACGACCTCCTTTTGTTGTTCTGCCGACGCTGTTTCTCCGCTGCCGGCCTGCGGCGCGGCTCCGACAAAGCCGGCGAGATCGTCGAGATCGAGTTGCTTGGAGACGAGCTTCGCCACCAGATTCGGCCGGTTCGCCACGTAGCTGACGGTAACGTCGCCGGCGAGATCGCTGTCGCCCACCTTGCCGCTGAAATCGTCGAGAACCCAGCGATCCCCTTCATGCACCAGCAGCCCGGCGATTCGATAAGGCGGTGTGTCGGGCAGCACCACAGCGGTCAAGCGGGTCAGGTCGGCCAGGGTTTCGCCGCTGATGGCGAGCTGCAGGCGGGCTTCGCGAAAGGCCTGAACGCCGGTGATCGTGCCGTTCACCGTGCCCCTGGTCTTGCCGATGCGGAAGCGACCGTCGATGGGGTAGGGGGAATCGAGATCGGTCAGGCTCAGGAGTTTTCCGCCGGTGGCGTCGGCGTCGAGGTCCAGGGTGCGGAACCGGCCGCTGGCCTCGACCACCAGCGCCTCGGCCTTGTTCACGGATTTGGTTGCAATCTGCACCTTGATATCGGTGTTCTCGACAGGGTCGTAAAAAACGAGTTCGCCGCGATCCACCCTGAGTGTCCCGATTCTCGGCAGGCCCTTGCCCGGCTCGGACTCTTCCTGCTCCGGACCCTGGCTGGCGAGCTGCCAGTTGTTCTCGTTGCCGGGGGCTTTCTCGAGATCGATCTTCGGTGCGACCAGAGTCACGCTGGGCAGCAACAGACGGCCGGCCAGAAGTTCGCGCAGATCGAGCGTGAACTCGGCGCTTTCGGTCGTGAACATTTCGGGAGTTCGCGCCCACGAGGGATTGCCGAGCCGGACCCGCTCCATTCTGATGCGCGGCTTCCAGCCCAGCGCAACGTCCAGATCGCCGCCGATGGAAAAGCTCCGGCCGGTCTGGGCCTCCACGCGTGATTCGACCGGACCCTTGAACCAGTTCCAGTCCCATAGCAGGAGGACGATCAGGAGAACGACAAGGACCGCTGCCAGGCCCAGTCTCCAGCGGCTGCGCGTCATCATGAGCGGAGCCCGGCCGTCCCGGCCGGCGGTGCTCGCTGCTGAGACCGGGATACTTTCATGGCGGAGGCAAGCCCCCTTGTTGCTTCTCGCTTTTCGTCAGGTTCGACCAGGCATTGAGAAGCTCGAGCGAGACACCCACGAGCGGCACCAGTGGTGGACGGCGGCGGCCCGACCTGAGCCACATCACTACGGCCGCGAGGTTGCCCGCGAACGCGATCCAGCGGATCGAGCGCCCGGTGAAGACCAGCGTGTTGCGCGCCATCTTCAGCGTCTCCACCGGACCGCGCAGGTCGTGGGCGACGCTGACCAGCGCGTTGCGATCCTGTTCGACCCTATCGAGCAATTGCTCCCGTTCGAAATCCTCCGGCGCGAGGTTCCGACGAATGACCGGCAGGTCGGGTAGCGCCAGCGACGACAGCTCGCTGGCGACGCCATTCATGCCGGAGCCGGGGGTAACCTCGGGCGGCAGTGGAGGCAGTGCGGTCACAAGGCTTTCTCCAGGGCGTGCCGGTCCTTCTCCAGTTCGTCGATGCTGGACGTGAAGATCGGCCTGTCCCTGCGCGTGCGCGCAAGGTAAGAGTTATAGGCGGCGAAAGTGCCGGCCGCGGCAAGCAAGGTCAGGCCCACCATCGCGGGAATGCGCCAAGGGGTGTCCCAGGCCGCGGCCAGCACCACCAGTGCGAGAAGCTGCACCGTCAACAGTGCCGACAGCGCAAACAGGATCAGGCGGGAGAGCAGGGAGCCGAGCCTTTCGAGTTCATCCGAAAGCTCGGCCTGGATCAGCCGCAGACGGTTCTGGGCGGAATCGACCAGGCCATGACCCAGACGGCGCACCGTATCCAGAACGTCTTCTTTCATGCTCCGGTTTCCGGTCCCTGTTGTCTTCAGCTACGACTGCTCAGACTGCGCGCTGCCGAACTGCTGGCAAGCCCGATGACCAGCCCCGCGACCAGGCCCACGCCCATCGCTTGCCAGGGATTTTCGTGGACGTAGGAATCGGCCTGCTGCGCGACCTTGCGGCCGCGTTCCATCGCATCGTTCTGCATTCGCACGAGGTTTTCCTTGACCATGCGAATGCTCTCCTTGAGTTGCTCGCGGGCAGCCGCAATGCCTTCGCCGGATACGGTGCTGGTCACGTGCAGCAGTTCCTGCGCGTGGGTGGAAAGGGTTTGAAGGTCTGTGACGAAGCGATCGCGGGCGGTGGAATCCGTCGCGGTCGTGGTGGTTTCGTTCATGTCGTCTCGCTCCTGTGGTGGGGGGTTTGCCTCGCGGAATCGGGAGGGCAAGCAGCCTGACCGCAGAAGTTGTGCCTGCGCTGCGAAACCCCGCGCAGCACGCGCTCGCGGACGTACTCGCCGCGCTTTGCATGCTGTGGACGGGGCCGCCGTGCAGATCACTCCGTCTTCGCCACCGCGTCGTACTGCTTGCGCTTGCGATACAGCGTGGATCCGTCGATGCCGAGAATCCTGGCGGCGCTGTCGAGCGTCGAGGCCGAACTCATCACCGCCAGAATGTGCGCTCGCTCGAGCTCCTCGATCGACACCGTGTCGCCAGCACGCAAACCGGGACCGGGACTGACCGTGCCGCGAACGCTCGACGGCAAGTATTCGAGCCCTATCGATTCCTGCGTGCACAGGATCACGGCGCGCTCGACCACGTTGCGCAGTTCGCGCAGGTTGCCCGGCCACGAGTACTGGCGCAGCCAGTTGACGGCCTGCTCGCTGAAGCCGCGCGCCGGGCGATCGTACTGGCGCACGAAGCCCAGCAGCAGGCGCTCCGCGATGGGGACCACGTCTTCGCGCCGCTCGCGCAGCGGCGGCATGTTCAGGGTGATGACGTTGAGCCGGTAGAACAGGTCTTCGCGGAACTGTCCGTCCTCGATCATTTTCTTCAGGTCGCGATTGGTCGCGGCGACGACCCGCACGTTGGCGGTCCGGGTATGCGGATCGCCGACTCGTTCGTACTCGTGATCCTGGATGAAGCGCAGCAGCCGGGGCTGGAGCGACAAGGGCAGGTCGCCGATCTCGTCCAGAAACAGGGTTCCGCCCTCGGCCACCTGGACCCGGCCCTGGCGGTTGTCCGTGGCGCCGGTGAAGGCGCCGCGGACATGGCCGAATAGTTCGCTGGCCAGCAGTTCGGCAGACAGCGACGGGCAACTGACGACAGCGAACGGCGCCTTGGCGCGCAGACTCCAGTCGTGTACCGCACGCGCCAGCGCCGTCTTGCCGGTGCCGTTTTCGCCCAGGATCAGGACGGTGGCATCGGTGTTGGCGACCTGGCGCGCCGATTCGAATTGCGCCCTGAGCGCCGGGTTGGCGGTGGTGAAGTCGTGTTTCTCGTTGCTGTTGGGCGCGCTCTCCAGCGTTTCGATGCGCTTCTCCAGCCAGCGTGCCTGCGCCTGCTGGTCTACCGCGTGGCTGAGTTGTTCGGGGTTGCAGGGCTTGACCAGATAGTCGTGGGCGCCGGCCCGGATCGCGCTCATGGCGACGCTCACGTCGTCCACCGCGGTGACCAGGATGATGCGCATCCACGGCGCCCATTCACGCAGCTTGGGAATCAGGTCCAGGCCATACGCCTCACCCAGGTTCAGGTCGAGAATGCAGACGTCGAAAAGCGCTCGACCCAGAGCGGCCTCGGCCTCCACCGGCGACTGCGCGGAGATAACGGCGTAGCCCTCTTCCTCGAGATGCCGGCGGAAGGCGCGCTGGATTGCCGGATCGTCGTCTACGACGAGGATGCGCATGGAAGTGGAGGGGGTGGTCATGACGTCCTCATGGGTTGTGAATCGATGATCGAAGGGAAGAGCGCACGGCCCTGCAATATGCAGAGACGCGGGGTCGGCGGAGTGCGCAACGCGGAAATTCGTGGCGAAGCACGCTCGTCAGAACCTCGCCAGATCCCGGGAAATGCTGCGTGAAACGAGGTTGGCGCGATTGGCATGGAAGGTGACAAGCCTGTGACGGACGCTGCTTCCGGCGGTCCTCCACAAACCGAGGAGATTTCCATGTTGAGATATGCCGTCATATTTTTCCTGATCGCGATCGTCGCGGCGGTGTTCGGGTTCGGCGGCATTGCCGGCGCCGCCACCGACATTGCCAAGATCCTGTTCGTCGTATTCCTGGTGCTGTTCGTGATCTCGCTGGTTCTCGGCCGTGGCCGAGGTGGCGGCGCGATATAGCCAGCGTTCCCGATCCAAGCCTTCAAGGTTTTTATTCTCAAGCTCCCTCCGCTACACGCGGGGGAGCGCTGTTAGCGGTTCTGGTTTTTGGACGCGCGGTGCACCCGATGCGGATCCATTGGAAAGTCGTGCTTGACCCCAACCCCCAACCCCAAACCTACTTCGCCCTTCCAGGATGGCAATCTGCATGCCATCGGAAAAGTTTGCTAAGACAAGGGGTTGAGTTAAAGCCGAACTTCGGCGAGACCCCGCTTTGCACGATCCAGGGTATGGGGTCGGGCAATTCGCAAGGCCCTGCGGCCCGATTCTGCGATGTCACTTTCGTCGAGCAGCCGTCTTGCTGATCGGCGCCTTGGGACGCTCGCGGCCCTCGACTGGGGTCGGGCCACTAACCGGGCTTGCGTGTGAAAGCCGTTCTGACCATGCATTGCAAGCTGCGCGGGCCGAAAAATCTTGCACCGTGCACGATCCTGGGTCGGTGGAACTTTAAATAAATTATTATTTAACAATGACTTGCAATATCTTCGGATTGCGGCACGCATCCTGATACAGGCCAGCCAGCAACAGTAGACGGCAGCGGCGGGCTCTATCCATTAGGGTCATGCCGAAACCGCCGCCCGATCAAACCAAAAAGGAAGCCATCGATGAAGATTCAACATAGTCTGTTTGCAGCAATCGTCGCTTGCAGCGCCCTGAGCGCGTGCAACCGAGCCGAGAATCCGGAAGAAACTCGGGAGGACGTGGCGGAAAAGCAGGCTGAAGGTAGCGAGGCTGTTGGCGAAGCGCAGAAGGACGCGGCCGAGAACCAGATGGACCGCGCCGACAACAACATGGATGACGCCAAGAAAGCGGCCGAAGACCAGTACAAGATTGCAATGACGGCTGCGGAATCGGCGCAAGGCGTGGCGAAGGCCAAGTGCGATGCTGCTACGGGTACCGCCAAGGACGCCTGCCTGTCACAGGCCAAGGCCGACTACGACGCCGCGGTTGCGCAGGCCGAGTCGAGCCGCGCTGCGGTCGCGCCTTAACTAGGCGCCGAAGTCGCACCCCTCTCCCTCAGCCGCTTCATCCCACCGCGGCTGCTTAGGCGACTGGCTTCATCGCCGGTCGCCTTTTTCTATTGCGCGCAAATCTTCCTTCAGCCTGAAGGGAGATCGAAACCGAAGATGCTGCCGCCGCCCTCGCGCGACTCGTACCAGAGATAGCCGCCCATCTGGGTCACGTCGTGCTTGGCGATGGACAAGCCCAGGCCGGATGAATACTGGGGCCGGACGCTGGCGGTCGCCAGGCTCAGAAATCGCGTGAACAGACGCGCCTGATCCTGAACGGCGATGCCGGGGCCACGATCCATCACCCGGCATTGAACGAAGCCGGTGTGACCGGGGTGCACGCTAACCTCGATGGTGCTGCCGTTCGGCGAATACTGGACAGCGTTCGAAAGCAGGTTTTGCAGCACGTTGCGCGTGACCTCGGGGTCGGCTCTGACCTCGGCCGGATCGCCCGTCACGCTGAGTGTGACCTCGCAGGCCTCGGCCGCTGTGCGCTGCACCCGCACGGCCTGGTGGACCAGGTCGAGCAGGTCCACGCGCCGTGCGGAAAATTGCCGCAGCCGCTGACCTTCCGCGCCGCGTGCGAGGAATCTCTGGATGAATTCCAGCGCGAAGCGCGCGCTGGACACGATCTCCGAAGCCAGCTCGGTGCGCCGCTCGGGATTCTGCCCGGCGCGACCCAGCGACTCGGCCGCAAACAGCACACAGGTCAGCGGGTTCTTCAGATCGTGCGCCACCACGTTGGTGACTTCCTCGCGCTCCCGCAGCATGTGCGCGAGCCGGTCGCGCGCGCGCTTGAGGTCCACGTGCGTGCGAACCCGGGCGAGCAATTCTTCCAGCACGAAGGGCTTGGTCACGTAATCCATGGCGCCGGCGTTGAACGCCTTGGCCACGCCCGTGCGCGCGCTGGAGCCGGTCAGGAAGATCACGGGAAGATCGGACATGCCCGGCAGGCGGTGCAGGCGTTCGCAGGTTTCGAAGCCGTCCATCAGCGGCATCATCACGTCGAGAAGCACCAGGTCGGGCGGGCTCGACTCCACCAGCCGGAGCGCCTCGGGACCGTTGCTTGCGGTCAGCATTTCGTAGCCGGCCTGCTCCAGGAGAATCCCGAGTGCTTCGGCACCCGAGGATTCATCGTCGACCACCAGTACCACCGGCTTGTTTGAGGCCGCTTCCACGATTCGAATATCCCCACGCTGTTTGGCGAAAAAGCCGTATCCGGGCCGTACCCGGTGTGTATACGTATGATTACGGCCGACAGATCATTGGGTCTGCGCAGCGCGTAAGCAACAGGCTGCGCGCGACAATAATTTCGTGTAGTCCGATCGAGGGGGCGGAGAGTGGAAAAGGCGAGCGGCACGAGCAGCATCGCGGCGACCGTCGATGGCACCCAGCCGGCGCGCCCGAGCCGCCGCCGGCTGACGGCCGAAGTCGCTGCCCTCAATCGTCTGCACGCGTTGACCACGCGCTTGCTCAACCTGCCCGATCTGGGCACTGCGCTCGCCGAAATCGTGGATGCGAGCATCGATCTGCTCGCTGCGGATATCGGCAGCGTGCAGCTCTACGATGCATCGACGCAAATGCTGTCCATGGCCGCGCAACGCGGCTTCGACGACGAGTTCGTCGAACGTGTTGCGACGATTTCCGCGAGCGGCCAGACGGTTTGCAGCCGTGCCTTGAAATCGGCGGCGCCGGTTGTGGTCAAGGATCTCGAAGCCGATGCCCGGTACGAGGCCTTGCGCGAGCTGGCGCGTCGCGCGGGCTATCGTGCGGTGATGTGCATACCGCTGACCGGGGCGGGCGGCGAGCCCTTCGGTGTCCTGTCGGCATATTTCCGTTTGCCGCATGCGCCGCGCAAGGACGAGCGGCGCATGCTCGAGCTGTATGCGCAGCAGGCGAGCATGGTGATTGCACGCGTGCGCGAATCGGCGCAGTTGCGCCAGAGCGAGGAGCGCTTTCGCGCGATTCTCAACCAAAGTGCGGCGGGCGTCGTGCAGATCGACGAGCACGACCGGTTCGTTCTGGTGAACCAGCGTTTCTGCGAAATGCTGGGGTACTGCGAGCAGGAGTTGCTGCAGATGCGCCGGAACGACGTGAGCGACCCGGCGCATGTGTCCTCGACCACCCGGCTGCTGGAGCGGCTCGCGGCCGGCGGTGTGGCGAGCAACCTGGACAAGCGCTACCGGCGCAAGGACGGTTCGCTGTTCTGGGCCAATGTCAGCGCCAACGCGCTGCGCGGTCCGAACGGCGAGCAGCGGGGCTTCGTCGCCATGCTGATCGACATCGACGAGCGCAGAAACGCGGAGCTGCGCGACTCTTTTCTGGTGCAGCTCGACGACGCCACGCGAGCCGCGGACGATCCGCTCGAAATCACCGGGACGGCATCGCGGATGCTCGGCCTGCACCTGGCGGCCGACCGCTGCGTGTATGCCGAGGTCGACCACGACGAGACCCATGTCACCATCGTCGGAGATTACGCCCGCGACGTCGCCAGCCTCGTCGGCCGGTTCAGCCTGGCCTCGTTCGGCGAGGAAGCCTTGCACACCATGCGTGAAGGCGAGGCCTGGATCGTCGACGACTGCGAAGCCGATCCGCGGCTGGACGCCGACTCGCGGCGGATCTACCGGCTTGCCGACATCCGCGCGCTGATCGGCATGCCGCTGCACAAGGCCGGCCGGTTTGTCGCAGGCATCGCCATTCATCAGAGAACGGCTCGTCGCTGGAGCCGGGACGAAATAGAACTGGCGGAAACCGTCGCCCAGCGCATGTGGGAATCGATAGAGCGCGCACGAGTCGCGCGCGAGCTGCGCGAAAGCGAGCGGCAGTTCCGCACCCTGGCCGACTCGATGCCGCAACTGGCCTGGATGGCTCGGCCCGACGGCACCATCTACTGGTTCAATCAGCGCTGTTACGACTACACCGGGTTCGATCTCGAGGAGCTGCAAGGCTGGGGCTGGATAAGCGCGCACGATCCCGCGCTTTTCGAAGGCATAAGGCAGCGGTATCTCCAGGCGCTCGAAGCAGGAGAGCCCTGGGAAGACACGTTTCCGATCCGCGCACGCAACGGCGGGTTCGGCTGGTTCCTGTCGCGCGCCCTTCCGGTGCGCGACGGCGCGGGCCGGATTGTGCGCTGGTTCGGTACCAACACCGACATCACGGCGCAGCGCGCGGCCGAAGAGGCGCTGCGCGAAGCCGATCGCCGCAAGGACGAGTTCCTGGCAACGCTCGCGCACGAACTGCGCAACCCGCTGGCGCCGATCCGCAATGCGGTCGCGCTGCTGGGGACCGACCCGGAGCCGGGCGCGATACAGTCCTTGCGCGAGATACTGGAGCGTCAGGTCAATCATCTGGTGCGGCTGGTCGACGATCTGATCGAGATTTCACGCATCTCGCGCGGCACCGTCGAGTTGAGGCGCGAATCGGTGAGCCTGATCGACGCCTTGCGCGCGGCCGTCGAAACCGCCCGACCGCTGATGGAGGCGCGCGGCCATCGCTTCGAGGTGGCCTTGAGTCCGATGACGCTCGACGCCGACCCGGTTCGCGTTTCGCAGATCGTCACCAATCTCCTGAATAACGCCGCCAAGTACACCGACGAGGGCGGCGTCGTCGGTCTGGAGGCCATGATCGAGCAGAACAGCGCCGTCATCACGGTGCGCGACACCGGCATAGGTATGGCACCGGAGACGATCGGCCAGGTATTCCAGATGTTCGCCCAGGTGGATCGCACGCGGCAGGGGGCGGGCGGCCTCGGCATCGGCCTGGCGCTGGTCAAGAACCTGGTCGAGCTGCACGGCGGCCAGGTGCAAGCGCGCAGCCGCGGGCTCGGCCATGGCTCCGAATTCATCGTGCGCCTGCCGCTGGCGAAGAGCGCTGCCGTCCGGGAACTGCCGGCCGGCAGGGCTCCGGCCCCGGTCGCGCGTGTGGCATCGCGGGTTCTGGTCGTGGACGACAACCTCGATTCCGCAGACAGCCTGGGCGCATTGCTGACTGTGTTGGGGGCCGAAGTAGTGGTTGCCTACGACGGCCCTGCCGCACTGGAAATCTTCTCGCGTGACCGGCCAGCCGCGGTGTTTCTGGATATCGGCATGCCCGGCATGGATGGTTTCGAGGTGGCGCGTCGCCTGCGCAGTCAGTCGGCCGAGACGATGCTGATCGCGCTGACCGGTTGGGGCCAGGAGGATGATCGCCGGCGCACGCACGCCGCGGGCTTCGATCGCCACCTGGTGAAGCCGGTCGACGTCGCGGCGCTGGACGCGTTGCTGAATTCGATTCCGAGTCCCGCACCCGTTTGAAGCGGGGATCGACCGACTATTTCAGCAGCATCTTGATCTGTTCCGAATTGCCCTTGGTCTGCTCGACGCGGATCGCGAGATAGTCGCGCTCCGGCGCGAGCCAGAAGCGCGTGGATTTTTTCGGGTCGTCCACACGCTCGACTCTGACCGTCGAGAATTTCCCGGCGGGGGCCTGGATGGTTTCGCTGGCGGTGACGCGGAAGCGATAGGCCTTGATCCGGTCTTCCTCCACTTTGGTCACGGTTTTCTCGTCCGCGCCGACCTTGCCGCCCTGGGCAATCACCCAGCGCTGTACTTCGATTTGCATGGCCAGTCGATCGATCATGCCCGGCTCCAGCGGACGCAATTCGCCGACGCTGGAACGCACCACGCCATCGCGCCAGTTGAACGTCAGCGTGAAGTTGTCTTCCGATTTGTCAGCGCGTTTGAACTCGAAGAACTGTGAGCGCAGTTCGCCGTTGACGATGCAGAAGTCCGAGCGCTCGGTGACTTCGCCGATGAACAGCTTGGCCAGACCCGAGGGCCGCGCCTGGTATTCGTAACGCCAGCAACCGGGATCGCCCGAGGGCGCAAGCTCGAAGCGCGCCTCGCCCAGGGTCAGCGCGCCGCGAGAGAGGACGTAGGTCGCCTTGCTGGGCAAGAGGCCTGCGCCTTGCGCCGAGCCCGCGAAGAAAATCAGCGCAGCGAACAGGCCGCGCACGTTCATCGAAAGTCCTCTTCGAGATGTTCCAGTTGCAGGGGCGACTGCAAGGCCTGATCGCGCCGGAGAACCCGGCCTTCGTGCAGGCGAAGCTCACCACGCGCCAGCCACGCCGCGGTCTGCGGATAAATCTTCATCTCGACTTTTTGCATGACGCGCTCGCCCAGTGACTGCGCCGTATCCTGGGCTTCCACCCTGACACGCCCCTGAATGATGGCGGGTCCGCCGTCGAGTTCCTCGGTGACGAAATGCACGGTCGCGCCGTGTTCCAGGTCGCCGGCTTCGAGCGCGCGCCGGTGCGTGTGCAAGCCCGGGTGACGCGGCAGCAGGGACGGATGGATGTTCAGGAGCCGGCCGCGATAGCGCCGCACGAAGTCGCCGGTCAGCACGCGCATGAAGCCTGCGAGCAGTACGAAATCCGGGTGCAACTCATCCAGCGCTTCGCTCAGCGCGGAGTCGAACCCGGCCCGGTCCGGATAGTCGAGGTGCGGGACGACACGACACGCGATGCCGGTGGACGCAGCGCGTTCCAGCGCTCGCGCATCGGCGCGATTGCTGAATACGCCGACAATTTGCCCCGCAATTTTGTTCGACGCGCAGGCTTCGATCAGCGCCGCCAAGTTGCGGCCTTCGCCGGAAACCAGGACCGCGAGTCGCACTCCGCTTTCAGGCAAACCGCACGTCCTGGCGGCCCTTGACGACTTCACCCATCACCCAGGGCTTGAGCCTGGCCTTGCGCAGCAGCGCCAGCGCCGCATCGACCTGCTTGCGCGCGACGACGATCGCAAAACCAATGCCGCAGTTGAACACGCGCCACATCTCCTCGTTCTCGACCGAACCCTCGGCTTGAAGCCAGTCGAAAATTGCCGGCCGTTTCCAGCTTGCGACATCGACCATTGCCGCGGTGCCCTTGGGGAAGCAGCGCGTCAGATTTCCGACGACGCCGCCGCCGGTGATGTGCGCCATGCCCTTGATCGAGATCTTCGAGTCCAGCAGCTTGTGCACGGGCTTGACGTAGATCTGCGTCGGCGCGAGCAACACCTCGCCCAGCGAGGTCTTTTCGAAGGGCTGGTCCAGCGTGTGGCCGTTCACCGCCAGAATCTTGCGCACCAGCGAATAGCCGTTGGAATGGGCGCCGCTGGAAGGCAGCCCGACAATCACGTCGCCGACCGAGATCTTCGAGCCGTCGATGATCTTGGACTGCTCAACAACCGCCACGCAGAAGCCCGCGATATCGAAGTCTTCCGCGGTGTATAGGCCGGGCATCTCGGCGGTTTCACCGCCCACCAGCGCGCACCCGGCCTGTTTGCAGCCCTTGGCGACGCCGCGGATGACCAGGCCCGCGGTTCGCGGATCGAGCTTGCCGGTGGCGAAGTAGTCGAGGAAGAACAGCGGCTCGGCGCCGGACACCAGCACGTCGTTGACGCACATGGCCACTAGGTCGATGCCCAGACCTTCGACTTGCCCCGATTCGATGCCGAGCTTGAGCTTGGTGCCGACGCCGTCGGTGCCACTGACCAGAACCGGCTTCCTGTATTTCTTCGGAAGGCTGACCAGCGCACCAAACCCGCCGACACCCGCCAGCACTTCCGGGCGATGGGTCGAGCGAACGAGCTTCTTGATGTCGCCAACGAGCGCGTCGCCGGCCTCGATATCGACGCCGGCATCACGGTAAGACAGCGGTATGGAAGCACTCATCTAGGGCAAGGGCGCGTGGTTGGGCGAACGGAAAGCATTTTACAGGCCGCGCATCGATGTGCCCGCCGGCCCGCTCGACTTGCGGCGATAATCCGGCAATGCCAACGCTCACCCGGTTCCTATCGTCGCGCCGTCTCTTCGGCGCCTTGCTGTGGACTGCCCTCGCGGTGCAGCCCGTGTTCGCGCAGCCTGCCGGTGCGCCGGCCGTCGCAGCCGAAAACCCATACGCCGCCGTGGTGACCGTCGCCGACGAATCCGATCGCTCGCGCGACGCGGGCCTTCGCCAGGCCCTGATCGAAGTGCTCAAGCGCGTCGCCGGAAGTTACGACCCGGGGTTCTCGTCCATCCTGTCGCGCGCGTCGGCGCTGGTTCAGCACTACGGATTCGTGCGCGACGAGACCGCGGGTACGACGAAGTTTCGCGCCAGCTTCGATCCGCAGGGCGTGGACGCGGCGCTCAAGAGCCAGGGCCTGTCCGTATTCGGCGTCGATTCGGCCGTGATCGACGCCTGGATCGTCCGTATCGACGGGCTGCGCGATGCGGCCGATTACGCGCGTGTGATGCAGCACTTCACCGGCATTCGCGGCGTCAGCAAGGTGGACGTGGACGAGTTGCGCGACGGCTACCTGCGCCTGCGCATGATCGTGGAGGGCGGCACCGCGCGCGCCGCTCAACTGGCCTTGAGCGGCGGCCTGCTGCGCAGCGTGGACACGGATCACTATGTCATTGCCGGCCGGTAGCCCGGAGACACCTCCGCAAGCGAGCGGCTCCTCGCTGGACCGCATCCAGTTGCGCGACACCTGGCCGTGGCTGGCGGCGCTGGCTGCGTTCGCGGTGTTCTGCTGGCTGCTCGCGCCGATCCTCACGCCGTTCGTACTCGGGGCCGGCCTGGCCTATGCAGGCGATCCCACGGTGGATCGTTTGCAGCGCTGGGGCTTGTCGCGCACCGCCGGCGTGTGCGTGGTGTTCGTCGGCATCACGCTGATCGGTCTGGCCGGCCTGATCATGTTGGTGCCGATGTTGCAGAACCAGTTGACGGTGCTGCTCGAAAACATTCCGCAGTGGCTGGCCTGGTTGCAGGATCGCGGCCTGTCGCGCCTGGGTATTGCGTTGCCGGACGGCGTGAGGCTTGACGCCGAAGGCTTCAAGAAAGTCGTGGTGGAGCACTGGTCGCAGGCCGGCGGCGTGCTCAAGGCCGTGTGGGTCAAGGTATCGGCTTCCGGTGGCGCGCTGCTCGTCACTATCGCCAACCTGTTGCTGGTGCCGGTGGTGACGTTCTATCTCTTGCGCGACTGGGACTTGCTGGTGGCCTGGATCCGCAACGTGATTCCGCCGCGCGCGCTGCCCACGGTCGGCACCATGGCGCGCGAAACCGACGACGTGCTCGGCGCCTTTATCCGCGGCCAGCTCACGGTCATGGCGGCTTTGACCGTGTATTACTGGATTGCGCTGTGGCTCGCGGGACTGAACCTGGCGCTGCTGGTCGGCATGATCGTCGGACTCATCAGTTTCGTGCCTTACCTGGGCGCCATCGTCGGCATTCTCACAGCGGTGATTGCGATGCTCGTGCAGACGCAGGAACTGCTGCCCTTCGTCTGGCTCGCTGTGGTGTTCGGCATCGGCCAGGTGCTGGAGAGCAATGTGCTCACGCCCTGGCTGGTAGGCGACAAGATCGGGCTGCATCCGGTGGCGGTGATTTTTTCAGTGATGGCGGGCGGGCAGTTGTTCGGCTTCGTCGGCGTCATGCTGGCGCTGCCGGTGGCCGCGGTCATCGCGGTCTTGCTGCGGCATGCAAAGCAGCAGTGGCTGGCGAGCCGCGTGTATGGGCATGACGCGCCGGGTGCACTCCCGGTCGAGAGCGAGTCCAAGGCCGTGGAGCCCCCGGCTTCGACATGAAGGGCGCTCAGCTCGCGCTGCCGGTGCAGTTGCCGCAGACGCCTTGCTTCGAGAATTTCTTCGCCGGACCCAACGCCGATATGGTGGACGGGCTGCGCAGAATTCTGGCGCAGGCGAGCGTGCCCGCGATCTGGCTTTACGGCGCCGAAAGCTCCGGCAAATCCCACCTGCTGCGCGCCGCGGTACTCGAAGCGGGGCAGGGTGCGCTTTACTTGCCGCTGCTCGATGCAGGCGCACGCGAACGGGCACCGTCCGCTGCGGACGCGAGTCTGCTCGCGCTGGACGACGTGGATGCGATGGCCGCTGAACGCGGCGGAGCCCTGGTCCTGCTTCGGCTGATCGATCAGCGACGCCTGCGACGCCAGCCTATTCTGCTCGCGGCGGCCGCGGCGCCTGCGCGCATCGAAGTGGCCATTCCCGATCTGCGCACGCGCTTCACCGCCATGGCCGTGCTGGGTCTCAAGCCGCTGAACGATCCGGATCGTCGCGAGTTGCTGTTGCTGCACGCGCAGGCGCGCGGGCTTGACCTGGGCGACGATTCGGTGGCTTGGTTGCTGACGCATGTGCGTCGCGATGCCGGCAGTCTGATCGCGGCACTCGAACAACTCGATGCCGCATCGCTCAGCGCGAAGCGTCGTCCGACCCTGCCGTTCGTGCAGCAGGTGCTTGCGCCATTCTTGCCTCGCGCGCCCGGAAACGAACGAACATCATCAGGCTGATGTATTCGAGCGCCGCCACACTGGCTACGCCGAACGCACTCCAGCGCAGCGACGGTCTGGCGTAACCGTCGGCCAGATAACCTGCAACGTAGAACGCGATCAGCATCGAAGCCCAGGCGTAGGTGTAGGGGCGTCCGCGCACCAGCCCGAGCACGGGCAGGCACAGGATGCCGGCCAGCAAGACACTCAGCACAGACGGATTGCGCAAGGCCACCAGCACAATCAGCAGCGCATGCGTCACCAGTACGATGCGCTGCGCAAGCGTGGACGGCATCATCGGGCGAGTTTCAGGGCGATGTCCGCCACCCGCCGTCCGAGCGCCTCGCACAGCGAGACTTCCTCTTTCGACATGGCCCTGGCCTCCGGTCCGGTGCTCGCGACGTGCGAGGCACCGTAAGGAGTGCCGCCGGACTGCGTGGTTGATAGCTCCGGCAAGGTGTAGGGCAGGCCCACGATCAGCATGCCGTGATGCAGCAGCGGCAGCATCATGCTCAGCAGTGTGGATTCCTGTCCGCCGTGCATCGAGTTGGTGGACGTGAACACGCCCGCGGGCTTGCCCACCATCGTTCCGGACAACCACAGACCCGAAGTGCTGTCGAGAAAATATTTCAGTGGCGCGGCCATGTTGCCGAAGCGTGTCGGGCTGCCGAGCACCAGGCCGGCGCACTCGGACAGGTCGCGATGATCGACATAAGGCGGGCCATCCGCGGGAACGGGAGGCGAGACGGCTTCGCACTCCGCGGACACCGGCGCCACCGTGCGCAGCCGCGCGACCGCGCCCGCTGACTCCACGCCGCGCGCGATCTGGCGCGCCATGGCGGCGGTGGAACCCTTGCGCGAGTAGTAGAGGACCAGCACTTCGGTCATGCATGTCTCCAGAATGAGGGGTCGGCATTGTACGGGCCGGCGATGGACACGCCCGTAGGAGGGGCGTAAGCCTCGACGGCCCGTTCCGGAACCAACAGCGGCCTTCGTTCGCCTTCGGCGTCGGGGCTTGCGCGCCTCCTACCCGTCACGATGGAGCCCTAAAATCCATCCCCCATTTCTTTCCCGCCCCCGGATTTCGCGTGCCGCCCATCATCTCCGTCCGCCAGCTCACCAAGACCTATGCCACCGGCGTATCCGCACTCAAGCCCGTCGACCTGGACATTCGCTGCGGCGAGATCTTTGCGCTGCTCGGACCTAATGGCGCGGGCAAGACCACGCTGATCGGCATCATCTGCGGACTCGTGCGCGCCAGTTCGGGCAGCGTGCTGGCCGATGGCCACGACATCGTCACCGACTACCGCGCAGCGCGATCGAAGATCGGGCTGGTACCGCAGGAGCTGAGCACCGATACGCACGAGACCGTATGGGCCACCACGACGTTCAGTCGCGGGTTGTTCGGCAAGCCGGCGAACCCGGCGCTGATCGAGAAGGTACTGCGCGACCTCTCGCTGTGGGACAAGAAGGACGCGCGGATCATGACCTTGTCCGGCGGCATGAAGCGGCGCGTGATGATTGCCAAGGCGCTGGCGCACGAACCCTCGATTCTGTTTCTGGACGAGCCCACCGCGGGTGTAGACGTGGAACTGCGGCGCGACATGTGGGAGATGGTGCGCGGCCTGCGGGCGAGCGGCGTGACCATCATCCTGACCACGCACTACATCGAGGAGGCCGAGGAGATGGCCGACCGTATCGGCGTCATCAGCAAGGGCGAACTGATTCTGGTGGAGGACAAGGCCGTGCTCATGCGCCGGCTCGGCAAGAAGCGCCTGAGCCTGCACCTCAAATCGCCGCTCGCGTGCATTCCGGAAGCGTTTGCGGGGGAGCCTCTGGAGCTGTCGCCGGACGGAACGCAGTTGATCTACACCTTCGACGCACAGAGCGAGGAGACCGGCATCGCTGCGCTGTTACGACGGCTTGGGGATCACGGCATCGACTTCAGGGAGCTGCAATCCAGCGAGAGTTCGCTGGAGGATATTTTCGTAAGCCTGGTGAGCGAACGCACATGAACATTTACGCCGTCCGCGCGATCTACCACTTCGAGATGGCGCGCACTTTTCGCACGCTGATTCAGAGCATCGCCTCGCCCGTGATCTCCACTTCGCTCTACTTCGTGGTGTTCGGTGCGGCCATCGGCTCGCGCCTCGGCGACATCGACGGCCTGAGTTACGGCGCCTTCATCATCCCCGGTCTCATCATGCTGGCGCTGCTCAACGAGAGCATTTCCAACGCCTCGTTCGGCATCTATTTTCCGAAGTGGTCGGGCACGCTTTTCGAGGTGCTGTCGGCGCCGGTGTCGAGCTTCGAAATCGTGCTCGGCTACGTCGGCGCCGCCGCAAGCAAGTCGGTCATCATCGGCCTGCTGATGCTGGCCACCGCGCGAGTCTTCGTGGACTACGACATCGCGCATCCGCTCGCGATGCTGTTCTTCCTGGTGCTGACGGCAGTCACGTTCAGCCTGTTCGGTTTCATCATCGGCATCTGGGCCGACGGCTGGGAAAAGCTCCAGGTGATTCCGCTGATGATCGTCACGCCGCTGAGTTTTCTGGGCGGCAGCTTTTATTCCATCAGCATGCTGCCGCCGATCTGGCAGAAGATCACCTTGTTCAATCCGGTGGTGTATCTGATCAGCGGATTTCGCTGGAGCTTTTACGGGGTCAGCGACGTCGATGTGCGGATATGCCTCGCCGCGATCCTGGTTTTCCTCGCTGTGTGTCTGGCCACGGTGTGGTGGATGTTCAGGACGGGGTACAAGTTGAAGGCTTGAGGGCCTTGTAGGAGGGGCGTAAGCCCCGACTGGCGCTCGCAGCACGAGCCTCGGGTGGGGATTCTGGCCGGCTGTCGGGGCTTACGCCCCTCCTACGGACGGTGCTACACCCGAGCCAGCTCCGTGTCCTTCCACCATTTCGCCAACTCCAGCTTCGCGATCTGGTTGCGATGCACCTCGTCCGGGCCATCCGCAATCCGCAGCAGCCGCGCCATCGCATAGGCCTGCGCGAGAAAGTAATCGTCCGACGTGCCGATGGCGCCGAACGACTGGATGGCCCAGTCGATGACCTTGCAAGCCATGTTCGGCGCTGCCACTTTGATCATCGCGATCTCGGCCTTGGCGATCTTGTTGCCGACGGTGTCCATCATCCACGCGGCGTTGAGCGTCAGCAGGCGCGCCTGGTCGATGAGAATCCGCGACTCGGCGATGCGCTCCATCGTCACGGTCTGTTCGGAGATGGGCTTGCCGAAGGCCACGCGGCTCATCGTGCGCTTGCACATCTGTTCCAGCATGCGCTCGGCCAGACCGATGAGGCGCATGCAGTGATGGATGCGGCCCGGCCCCAGCCGGCCCTGCGCGATCTCGAAGCCGCGGCCTTCGCCCAGCAGCATGTTGCTCGCCGGCACGCGCACGTCGACGAAGCGCGCCTCGGTGGCGCGGTCGAGCACGCCGTCGTAACCGAAGATCGGCATGGAGCGGACGATCTCGATGCCCGGCGTATCGCGTGGCACCAGAATCATCGATTGCTGGCGGTAGGGGCTGGGATCGTCCGGAGCCGTCTTGCCCATGAAGATGATGATCTGGCAGCGATCGTCGATCAGGCCGGTGGTGTACCACTTGTGGCCGTTGATGACGTAGCTGTCGCCGTCCCGAACGATCGAGCTGGCAATGTTGGTTGCGTCGCTCGAAGCCACCGCGGGCTCGGTCATCGCGAACGCAGAGCGGATTTCGCCGTCGAGCAGCGGCCGCAGCCAGCGCTCCTTGTGCTCGGGCGCGCCGTAGCGCTCCAGCACTTCCATGTTGCCGGTGTCCGGCGCCGCGCAGTTGAAGATTTCCGGCGCCATCAGCGAGCGGCCCATGATCTCGCACAGCGGCGCGTATTCGAAGTTGCTCAGGCCCGTGCCTTCATCCGCGTTCGAGTGAATCGAACCGTCCGCGCTTGGTGGCAGGAACAGATTCCACAAACCGGCTTCTCGTGCCTTGGGTTTGAGTTCGTCGGTGACGGCAGCATGACCGCGCGGCGCGGCGGCGTTGATCTCCCGCCACCAGCGCGCTTCGTTCGGATAGATGTGCTCGGCCATGAACGCTTGCAGGTGTTCGCGCAGTTCCAGGGTACGGCGGGAAAAATCACGCATGTCAGCCTCGTTCGCTTCGGCAGGTTTCAAATGAAATAACGAATACGGTCGCGGGCCATGCCCGCGACAGATCTTTTGCACGTTCAATTTTGCTGGTGCGCTACACGCAGATCATGCCGCGCATCGATGCGCGTCAGCACCGCAATCGCATGATCGCGCTCGAGACGGGCCTCGTCGGCGGGCAAGGTGTCCGCAAGAGCCAGATACAGACGTCCGGTTTCCAGCGGCAGCCGCAACTCCTGCGCCTGGCGCAGTGCGGCGCGCAGGTGTCGCTGCGCGCGCAGGGTCTTGCCCTGAATTTGTGCGAGCTGTCCGCACACCAGGCCCAGTGCTGGACGCGCGACGCGTATCAGGCGTGCGAACGCGCGCAGGCTGCGTTCGAGACGTTTCAACAATTGCAGTGCCGAACGATGCGACGAAGATTCGTGGGCCGCTGCGCACAAGACCTCATGCAGACACAGATAGGAGCCCACATGCAGCCACACCACCGGCGCTCGATCCAGCGCGGTTTCCACGGTGTCCGTCGCCAGGCTCAGGGCCTCGACGTGCGCGCCTTCCCGCCACAGCGCGGCGCATAACAGCCCGCGACTGAACAGGTCGGCGGCGGGGTCGGGCCGCTCTTCCAGTTGTTCGCGTGCGGCGCGCAGAAGGCGCACGGTCTCGGACCGATCCGTAGGCTCGCCCCGGCGCAGCAGGATTTCCGCATGACCGCTCAGACCCCAGCACATGAACAGCGGATTGTCGGTGTCGCGATTGGCGGCCAGCGCGCCCGCAAAAACCTCGCCGGCTTCGACCAGCCGGCCCTGGTAGGACAACACGTGGCCCAACGCGGAGGACACGTTCCATGCGCGTGTGCGATCGCCCATGTCGGCGCATCGGGTCGATGCATCGCGCAACCAGCGCTCGGCCTCGTCCCAGGCGCCGAACTGCGCCAGCACCGAGCCGCGTGCGAGTCGAATCCAGGCATCCACCGAGGCATCGCCCGCCACCGCAATCTCGGCCAGTGCGATGTCGAACGTGCGGTCCACCGTGCGCAGCCGGCCGAAGCCCGACAGCAAGAGCGCGTACGACGCGAGCGCCCGCGCGCGCTCTGCCGAGGCCTGCGCTTCGGCCTGCGCCAGCCGCAGAAAACGCAAGGACACCAGCGCCAAGCCGAGAGGATCGTTCTGGTAATAGAGAATTTCCGGCAGCAGGTCGTAGGCACGCACGATATCGCGCAGGACTTCCGGCGCGTGCTTCACACGCAGAGGTCTGAACCGCGGGGGAAGCAGGCGCAGAGTCAGTTCGATCAGCAGTGCGCCGACGCGGTTGCCTTGCCGTCGCGGCAGAGGGTCGCCGAAGGCGCGCAGCGCCTGTTCGATCTGGCGGCGGCTGGCCTCCTCGTCGCCCATGCGGTGGTGCGCGCGCGCCAAGCCGAGTTCCGGTCTGCGAGCCTGCGCGTGGCCGGCCAGTTCGGTGAGGCGCTCGCGGATCGCCTGCGCGGCGGCGAAGTGCTGCACGGCTTCTCGGTTGGCGTAGCTTCTGAGTGCGATCTCGCCCGCCTGCAGGCGGGTTTCGAACGCCGCAAGCCACTGCTCGGCACGCTCGCGGTGGTAGGCCAGTGCGGCGACGTTCGGCGGCGGGTCGGCGGCGGGCCGCGTCTCCATCCAGCTCGCCATCGCCGCGTGCAGCTCGCGCCGGCGCCGGTACGGCAGGCTGTCGTAGGCCGCGTCCCGCACGAGCAGGTGATGAAAGGCGTAGCGCCCTTCCGCGTCGCTGGCGCGTTGTTCCAGAAACTGGTCCTGCGCGAGTCGCGCAAGATCCCTGCGCAAGGTGGTGGCATCGACCGGGTGGAGTGCAAGCAGATCGGTGAGCGCGAACTCGGGGCCGATGACCGAGGCCATGCGCAGCACGAGCTGGTCGGCCGGGTCCAGGCGATCCAGACGGCTCGCGATCAAACCCTGCAAGGTGTCGGGCAGCGACTCTTCCAGCCCCGTCGTATCGCCGCTGCCGTCCGACCACAGCGCGCGGCCGTCCACGACTTTCAGCCGGCCGTGCTCGAACGCGGCCACCGCCAGCTCCCGGCAGAAGAACGGATTGCCGCCGCTCTTGGCCGCAATCCAGCGCGCGACGGAAGCGGGCAGGGTGCTGGCGCCGATTGCGCTGGCGGCGACTCTTGCGCGGTCTTTCGGCGTCAGCGGACCCAGGCTCAGACGCTCCAGCCCGGCGCGCTCGATACGCGCCAGTGCGTCGGCGGGTGCCGTTTCCAGCTCGCGCGCGGTCAGCAGCAGCAGCAGCGGCGCGCCGGTTTCCGCCAGCCACTGCGACAGGCGCGCAACCAGCGACCACGACAGCGAATCCATCCAGTGCGCGTCCTCGACGCATAGCAGCAGCGGCGAATCCCGCGTGGCGTCCGTGAAGACGTCGGCGAGCGCGTCTCGCGTACGTAGTGCGCGTTCCTGGTCGTCGAGCTCGGGCAGGATCGAGCTGGACTCGCCCTTGAACAGGAAGGCTTGCAGGAAAGCGTCCTCGGCCTGCGCCGGCCCCGACCCGCCGCGCGCCATGAGGGTCTTCAGGGAAGCGCGCCAGCGCACCTGCGGGTTCGATTCCAGCGGGCTGCCGGGTGCGATCAACGGCAGCACGCCGCGCGCGCCCGCGCGCGCCACGATCTCGCGCACCAGGTGCGATTTGCCGATGCCGGCCTCGCCGATCAGCACCAGCACGCCACCGCGTCCGGCGACCAGCCGGTCCAGCGATTCGCCGACGATTTCCAGCTCGCGAATGCGCCCGACTATGGCTGCTTCGAGCTTGCGATTCCCGGTCGTGAAATCGTCCGGAGCATCGTTCTGCGCCCGCGCGCTCGACACGCGGTAATGCGGCATCGGCTGGTCCACGCCCTTGACGCGGATCGGCCCCCGGTCCTCGAAATCGACGGCGTGGTGCGACAACTCGCGCGTGCGCGAATCGGCCAGGGGACCGGGCGACGCATGCTGCATCAGGCGCGCGGCCAGGTTCATGGTCTGGCCGATCAGGGTGTAGTCGCAGCGCCGGTCGGTGCCGATCAGGCCGCAGAAAACCCGGCCCGTGGCAACGCCGACGCCGCAGGCGATGCTCACGGCCGCCAGCTCGTTGACGATGCGCAGGCCGGCGAGCGCGGCGCGCACCGGGTCGTCCTCGTGCACGTGTGCAGCGAGGCCGAAGGCGATCACGAACACAGGCCCTTTGTCGTCCACGGCGAACTGCAGGAGCGTGCCCTCGAGCTCTCCGACGACGCGCTGAACGATCTGCGTCGCGGCCTGGGTCTGCGCGCCGTCGAGCGCGCCTTCCCGGACGACGCCGGTGAGTCGCGCGAAGACCGTGCTCGGGTGTCGGATTTCCGCCAGCGCGCGCGCGTCGGTCTGCTCGAACGACGCGCGCGCATTCGCGGCCGCGCCGGCGCCTTGCGCGATCGCCACGCCGTTCGCCGCGACGCCATGTACGCGCAACATGCCGTTGTCGAGCGCCTCGCCACGCAGCGCGCCGCGCGCGAGCGCACAGGCTTCGGGCGAAGCGACCAGCGCGTCGTTGCAGGCCAGCGCGTCCGCACGACCCACTTGCGCAAAGGCGGGGCCGCTCAGGGTTCCCTGCCAGCGCCCTTCGTAGCCGCCGACCCGGTGCGCCAGGAAGCATCCGGCACCCAGCGACAGGCGCAGGCTGGGGCGGTCGGGCGAGACGTGGGCGACGTGCGATTCGAGCGCGGCCAGGGCGCAGCGGGCGACGTGGCTCACCATTGCGCCCAGCTCGCCGTCTTCGGCGCGCCAGAGTGCGAACAGCGCGTCGCCGGCAAACGACACCACGTCGCCGCCGCTGGCCGCGACCTCGTCCACCAGCCGTCCGATGCTGTCGTTGACCATCTCGCTGGCGCGCTCCACGCCGTCCGGTCCCTGCGCCGTGAACTGCTCCACCTGCCAGGTGAAACCGACGATATCGACGAACAGCAGCACGCCGGACAGCTCCCACTCGTCGTAGCCCTTGGTCTCCGACCCGCGCACGGCCTCGCGTTCGCGCAGGAACGCGGGCTGATGGCGGGAGGAAAGGGCAGGGTTGTCGGGCATGTTCTATTTTATTTTGCGGCTGCCTCGATAACTCGCTTGGCTATCGCATAATCGCTATGCGCCGCGTGCATGCAAGGGCTGGGCGCCGAACGGCGGGCCTTGCGTCCAGGGGAAATCGCAGATGCCCAATCCAGGTTCGGGTTCGGCCGGAAAAGTCGTCGTCATGGGCGGCGGCGTCGCCGGCATGAGCGCCGCGCACGAACTGATCGAGCGCGGTTTCGAGGTGCTGGTGCTGGAGGCCAACACCATCGCCGGCGGCAAGGCGCGCAGCGTGGCGGCCACGGTCGACGGCCTTCCGGGCGAGCACGGCTTCCGCTTCTTTCCCGGCTTCTACCGGCACATCACCGATACCCAGAGCCGTATCCCGTTTCCCGGCAATTTCCGCGGCGTGCTCGACAACCTGGTGGATACCACCGGCGCCGCCGCGGCGCGTTATGCGCGCGACCTGATTCCGATGAACGCGGGCTTCCCGGCGACACCCGAGCAGTTGCTGAAATCCTTGCAAGGCCTGTTCGGCAACCCTTTCGATCTCACCGAAGCCGAATCGCGGTTCTTCGTCGACAGGGTGATGCAGATCGCCACGAGTTGCGACGAGCGCCGGATCGCGGAGTACGAGTCGCAGGACTGGTGGACCTTCATCGACGCGCCGAATTTCTCGGCCAACTACCAGAAGGTGTTCGCCTCCACCACTCGCTCGCTGGTTGCGGCCGATCCCAGACGCGCGAGCGCAAAGACCATCGGCGACATCACCTTGCAGGCCGTGCTGGGCACGGTCACGCCGGGCAAGGTTTACGACCGCGTGCTCGACGGCCCCACTAGCGTGGAATGGATCGATCCCTGGCTGTCCTACCTGCGTTTGCAGGGCGTGGACTACCGCACATCGTGCCGGGTGGAGGAAATCCAGTGCGATGCGCAGCGTGTGACCGGAGTGAAATACGAGAGCGGAGGCGTTTCGCAGATCGCGACCGGCGACTGGTTCGTCGCCGCGCTGCCGGTGGAAAAGATGGCGTTGCTGGTCGGCACACCTCTGCTGGCGCTCGATCCCGGACTCGCGCGTATTCCCACGCTAGCCGCGTCACACGTTTCCTGGATGAGCGGCATCCAGTTTTACCTCAGGGAAAAGGTGCCGGTGGCGCACGGGCATGTGCTCTACGTCGATGCGCCCTGGGCGCTGACCTCGATCAGCCAGGCGCAGTTCTGGCCCGACATCGATTTCGCGAGCTTCGGCGACGGCAGCATCCGCGACTGCCTGTCGGTGGACATCTCCGACTGGGGCACCGAAGGGCTGAACGACAAGAAGGCGAAAGACTGCACGCTCGACGAAATCAAGACCGAAGTCTGGCGCCAGTTGCGTGCGAGCCTGAACGGCGGCGGCGTGATCCGCCTGCGCGACGACCTGCTGCACTCCGCGTTCCTGGACCCCGGCATCGAATTCCATCCCGGCAACGGCCCGGTCAAGACCAGCCACGAACCCCTGCTCGTGAACGACGCCGGCACCTGGGCGCTGCGTCCGCAGGCCGTCACGCGCGCGCCCAACCTGTTCCTCGCCTCGGACTACGTGCAGACCTTCACCGACCTGGCGTGCATGGAAGGCGCCAACGAAGCCGCCCGGCGCGCGGTCAACGGACTGCTCGTTGCCGCGGGTTCCGACCGGAATCCCTGCCGCGTGTGGCCGCTGCCGATACCTGAGATGCTCCAGCCTTTCCGCGCGCTGGACCGCGAGCGCTTCGAGCGCGGCGAGTCGTGGCAGCGCAGTCCTCTGTTCTGAGCCCACCCGAACGGGCATTGCCGGCACCGGCAATGCCTTCCGCGAGCGGGCGAATTCTCACGGCTTGTGCGGTTGCGCCAGGTATTCCAGCGTATGCATCTCGTGCAGGCGCGACTGCGTGCGCGCGAACTCGAATTTCAGGCGTCGCCCGGTGTAGAGCTGTTCCTGGGGCACGTCGGCCGCGAGCAGCAGCTTGACGCCACGGTCGTAGAACTCGTCCACCAGGTTGATGAAGCGCCGCGCCGGGTCTTCGCGATCCACCGTGAGCTGCGGGATGTGCGAGATCAGCACGGTGTGATGTTCGCGTGCCAGCTCGATGTAGTCGGCCACCGAGCGCGGGCCGTCGCAGATTTCGCTGAACTCGAACCAGGCCACGCCGTCGGCCAGGCGAGTCGCGCGCAGCTTGCGGCCGTGGATTTCCAGCTCGACGTGACGACGGCCGGGTTCCGGCGCGATGTCCTCGAAGGCCTCGTCGAGCCTGGCCTGCGCGTGCTCGTCGCTCGGGCAGTGGTACAGCGCCGCACGCGTCAGCGCGCGCAGGCGGTAGTCGGTGCCGCCGTCGACGTTGAGCACCGTCACATTGGACTTGAGCATCGCGATCGCAGGCAGGAAGTTGGCGCGCTGCAAACCGTCGCGATAAAGCTGGTCGGGCTCGCAGTTGCTGGTGGCGACCAGGGTTACGCCGTGCGAGAACAGGGCTTCGAACAGACGGCCGAGAATCATCGCGTCGGCGATGTCGGAGACGTAGAACTCGTCGAAGCAGACCACGCGCGTCTGCTCGGCAATTTGCGCCGCGACCAGCTTGAGCGGATCGGATTCGTCCGGGAATTGCTTGCGCCGCTCGTGCACGTCGAGCATGAAGCGGTGGAAGTGCGTGCGCAGCTTTCGCTTGAACGGGAGTGCCTCGAAGAAGGCATCCATCAGATGCGTCTTGCCGCGGCCGACGCCGCCCCAGAGATACAGGCCCGGCACTCGCGGCGAGACCAGGCGCCGGCTGACCAGGCGCCTTTTCGGCGGGTTGGCAAGCAATTCCTCGAACACTTTTTGCAGCGCATCGACGGCCGCGGCCTGGGCGCTGTCGGCGATGAAGCCCGGGCGGGCGAGATCTGCTTCATAGCGCGCGCGCGGCGAAAGCGATGCGCTCATGCCTCTTCTCCGGCAGACGTGGTGGCCTGTCGATCCGGTTCGCCGCAGACCTTGAGCACGGCGGCACGCGCCGCGTCGCGCAATTGCTGCGGATCGGCGGAAGGCGGAATCGGCGGGCAGATGTCGATCTCGATCTGGCTCCATCGCGGCAGCCTGGCGGTGGGCCCGTAAAAGCGGCGAGTGCCGCGCATGCCCACCGGCACCACCGGCACCGCCGCGCGCGCTGCAATCAGGAAGGCGCCTTTCTTGAACGGCATGAGGCCGGGTTCTGGCTTGAAGGTTCCTTCCGCGAAGATCGCCAACGACTCGCCATCCTGCACGCGCCGGATCAGCGCGCGAGTCTGTGCCGCACCTTCGCGTGCCGCACTGCGATTGACGAATACGACGCCCATGCGGCTTATCACCAGGCCTACATAAGGCCATTTGGCTGCGCCGTCCTGCACCACGAACGTGAAGCGTGCGGGCAGGGCCGAGGTGAGCACGATGCCATCGACGTAGCTGGCGTGATTGGAAACCGCGATGCACGCGCCGGCGGGCAGGTGCTCGAGTCCGCGCACGCGCATCGTCACGCCCACGCCGAGCAGGCCCAGGCGCACGCCGAGCCGGCCGAAGAATCTGCGGATGGCCAGCGTGGGTCCGACGACGACCAGTGGGCAGACGATTCCGAAAATCACCACGGCGAAGATCGGCAAGGCGAGTACGCCGTAAGCGCGTTCCAGCAGACGGACCAGCATGTTGTGGGGGAGGGGCAAGCAATTCCGGGGCTCTATTATGAGAGACATGGCTGACGAACCGACGATGACCCTGGGGCTTGCGCCTGCGCCGACCGCGGAAGACGCGGCGGGAATCGAGCGCGTGCTCGACATGCTCTGGATCGAGCGCGGCGCTTCGAAGAACACTCTGGACTCGTATCGTTCCGATCTCTCCCTGCTGGCGCGCTGGCTGGCGCCGCGCGGCGTGGAGCTGGCCCGGGCCGGTGAAGACGATCTGCGCGCCTACCTGGCGGCGCGCGGCCAGCTTCATGCGCGGACTGGCGTCGATGCGCGCCAGCGCTTTTCCGCGCGCTCGCAGGCGCGTCTGCTATCGACCTTGCGCCGCTACTACCGTTTCCTCATCCGCGACGGGGCTCGGCCCGACGACCCGACCGCGAAGCTGTCGTCGCCGCGTCTGCCGCGCAGCCTGCCCAAGTTTCTGGAGTCGCGGCAGGTCGAAAAATTGCTCGAAGCGCCGGATACGACCACCTCGCTCGGCCTGCGTGATCGCGCGATGCTCGAACTGATGTACGCCAGCGGACTGCGCGTGAGCGAACTGGTCGGGCTCAAGCACCACCAGCTTCAGTTGGAGCGCGGGCTGGTGCAGTTGCTGGGCAAGGGCGGCAAGGAGCGGATCGTGCCGCTGGGCGAAATCGCGAACGACTGGATCGAGGACTATCTGAAGCGTTCGCGGCCGGAACTGATGGGCAGGCGGCGCAGCGACGACCTGTTCGTGACCACACGCGGGCAGGGGATGACGCGGCAGTATTTCTGGGTTTGCATCAAGCGCTATGCGCTGATCGCCGGTATCGGCACGGCTTTGTCGCCGCACACCTTGCGCCACGCGTTTGCGACCCACCTGCTGGACCACGGCGCCGATCTGCGCGTGGTGCAGACGCTGCTGGGGCACAGCGATCTATCGACCACCCAGATTTACACCCACGTCTCGCGCACGCGCCTGCGTGACCTGCACGCGAAGCATCATCCTCGCGGGTGAAAGAACCTTAGCCACCGGAGCCAATCAATTCTTGACCAGCGCACGCACCTGCGCGACCACACCAGGCACGTTCGGATCGGTCTTCGGCAGACCGATGAAGGCGATGGCAGCCAGTATCAGGACGCCGATCACGATCCGTCCGATAACGATGAAGGGGCCGAATTTACCCATGATGCAATTCCCTGTGGTTTTTGTGTCCCGACTGCTCCGAGCCGGAACGACAGCGCCTTTCGTTTTGTTTATGGCGCAAGTCTGGACCGTGATCGTTACAGGTACAAGGCGTCCTTTGGTCTTATTGCGCGGACGATCGCGCCGGGTGGCGGCTTTTGGGACCGCTACAATGCATGGGCCTCGAATCCGGAATTCCTCATGCGTAACCCTCTGCTGCCGATGCTGGGTCTCACCCTCTGCCTTGCTGCCTGCGCCCCGCCGAAAGACGAGGCCGACAAGGAGGGCAGCGCGGGCAAGACCGGGACGGTCGAACCGGAAGCCGTCGCTACCGCCGATCCCGCCGACATGGAAGCGCTGAAAGCGCGCCTGGCCAAGACGCTGCCCGGCGTGCCGGTGGATGCCGTGCATCCGACTCCCATCGCGGGTCTCTACGAACTGCAATCGGGCATGAACTTCGGGTACGTCAGCCTGGACGGCCGTTACCTGATCGAGGGCGATCTCAACGATCTGGCTTCGGGTCAGCGGCTGACGGATGTCCGGCGCCGCGCCGCGCGCGCCACGCTCATGGGCAATCTCACAGCCGAGCAGACCATCGAGTATGCGCCGGCCAAGCTGCCCGCCAAGTACACCGTCACCGTCTTCACCGACATCGATTGCGGGTACTGCCGCAAGCTGCACGAGCACATCGCCGAGTACAACGACGACGGCATCGCCGTGCGCTACGTGTTCTACCCGCGCAGCGGACCCAACACCGAATCCTTCTACAAGGCCGAGAAGGTCTGGTGCGCGGCCGACCGCAAGGCCGCGCTGACGCTGGCCAAGCTGGGCCCTGGATACGAGGGCGACAAGTCGTGCAGCAACCCCGTGGGAGATCATCTCAAGCTTGCAGCCAAGCTCGGTCTGCGCGGTACGCCTGCCATCGTCCTGCCCGACGGCGAGATGATTCCCGGCTACCAGACGCCGGACCAGTTGCTCAACACTCTGGCCGAGCACGGCAAGCGGGCTGCGCTGCCGGGCTGATTTTGTAGGGGGCGTGAGCTCCGACCGGCGCTCGCAGTACGTAGCGCAATCCGGATTCGGACCGGGCTGTCGGGGCGGAGCCCCTCCTACAACCGCCTTAGCCGCGGACGGGCGTCCGCAAGGTCACGAACTCTTCCGCCGCCGTCGGGTGAATGCCGATGGTGTCGTCGAACACGCGCTTGGTCGCGCCGGCCTTGAGCGCGACGGCAATGCCCTGAACGATTTCGCCCGCGTCCGGCCCCACCATGTGGCAGCCAAGGACCTTGTCGCTGTCGGCGTCCACTACCAGCTTCATCAGGGTCTGTTCCTGAGCGTCGGTGACGGTGAGCTTCATCGGCCGGAAGCGTGATTCGAAAATCTTCAGGCGATGGCCGGATTCGAGCGCCTGCTCTTCGCTCAGGCCCACTGTGCCGATGTTGGGCAGGCTGAATACCGCGGTCGGAATGAGCGAGTAGTCGAGCGGGCGGAATTCATCCGGCCTGAACAGCACGCGTGCCACCGCCATGCCCTCGGCCAGCGCGACCGGCGTGAGCTGCACCCTTCCGATCACGTCGCCGATGGCAAGGACGGACGGATCGGCCGTGCGATAACGCTCGTCCACCTCGACGAAGCCACGCTTGTCGCGGGCCACGCGCGTGTTCTCGACGCCGAGGTCGTCCAGCATCGGCCGGCGGCCGGTGGCGTAGAACACGCAGTCGGTTTCCAATACGCGGCCGTCCTGGAGCCTGGCATCCAAGCTGCCGTCCGCGTTCTTCTCGATGGCTGCGATGTCGGTGTTGAATTCGAGCGCGATGCCTTTGCGCTGCAACTCGTCGCGCAGATGGGCGCGGACGCTGCCGTCGAAGCTGCGCAGAAACAACTCGCCGCGATAGCTCAGGGTCGTCTGCGCGCCAAGGCCGCGGAAGATCGACGCGAACTCCACCGCGATGTAACCGCCGCCCACCACGATCACGCGACGCGGCAGTTCTTTCAGGAAGAAGGCCTCGTTGGACGAGATGGCAAATTCTTTCCCCGAGACATCCGGCAGCTGCGGCCAGCCACCGGTGGCAATCAGGATGTTCGCCGCGCTGTAGCGCTTGCCGCCGACTTCAACGGTATGTGGATCGCAGATACGCGCGTGCTGGTCCAGCACGGTCACGCCGCTGCCGAGCAGCAACTTGCGATAGATGCCGTTGAGCCGTGCGATCTCGCGGTTCTTGTTTTCGATCAAGGTCGGCCAGTCGAATTTCGGCGCATCCAGCGTCCAGCCGAAGCCGGCTGCGTGCTCGAATTCCTCCGAAAAGTGCGCGCCGTAGACCAGCAGTTTCTTGGGCACGCAGCCAACGTTGACGCAGGTGCCGCCGAGATAACGGCTTTCAGCCAGCGCTACTTTTGCGCCGTAGCTTGCCGCGAAACGCGCGGCGCGGACGCCGCCAGAGCCGCCACCGATGACGAAGAGATCGAAGTCGAAAGGCATCCGCTTTAGATGGGGTAGATGATCGCGTTGGGAATCATCTCACTATCGTAGATGCAGGTCCTCGATTTGAATCGCAGCCCCTCGGGCGTACGCACGATCTCGTCCAGATAACGTCCGACGTTGAACACCGTGCTGAACTCGCTGAGCTTGGTGCGGAACACGCTGTAGTTCGCCTCGCTGCGGATAAGCCTGCCGTCGTCGGAAAGAATCCGCGGCAGGCCGACGACATGCCGCTGGTAGTATGGATCGTGATACAGGGTTTCGCGCACGCCGTACGCTCGGTCCAGCATCATCCCGCGGCTGATGAGCTTGAGCGTACACAGCGGCAGGCCGCGCTCGAAATTCTCGCGCGGAATCACGCTGTAGTGGCCGTCCTCCAGAAAGAATTCGGTCCAGCGGTCCCAGTCACCCGAGTCCACTATGGCCGCGTACTCGGCGTTGAGCTGTGCGACGTCCAGCAAGGCAGAGTTGCTCATGCGTGCATCACGCCGCGCCAGTACTCGTACATGCCGCGGATCAAGGTTTCGGACGCGGCGACCTCGGCCTCATCGGTATTGCGCCCGCCCATCTCGACCACCGACGTGCCACCCCGCGTGGTGCCCTCGCGCGAGCGATAGCCCATCTGCGAGAACTCGATCACCTCGCCGTCGTCGGCCGAGACGTAACCGGAAGGCCCGAACAGATTGGCCTGAATCAAACGCCGCTCGGTCATCTCTTCCGTGTCGTCCTCGAAACCGAAGTGCGTCCAGATGAAGTCGAACGAATCCGCGCCGCGCGGCTGGATATGGCGCGTGGACAGGCTGTTGACCTGCTGCTGGATGATGAGACTGGGGAAGATCGTCAGCATGGTCACGGTCGGCCCGTTCCACCAGGGCTCGACCACGATGTCGATCTGCCGCTCGTCATGCAGCTTCATGCTTTCCTTGAAGCTGCTGACGCCGGCCGTGATCTCGCTCGAAGGCTTGGCCGCGGCACGCACGCCGACCATCGCCGCGTGACGTTTTTTTTCGTCGAGCAGCAGGCGAATCTTGCTGTCCGCCCGCCACAGCCCGAACACCACGAACCAGGTGTGCAGCAGACCGGGGTGGTAGGGGTCCTTGATGTTCTCCTGCATCAGCTTCCAGTTGCCGGGAATGCGCTGGCGGTTGTAGCCGAGCACCTTGAGCGTGCGGCCCTTGAAGATGCGGTCGAGGTACTCGCACATCATGGGCCCAAGGTATTGCTCCAGCGGCTCCACCGTGTGATCGAAGGACGCGAACACCACGCCGCCACGCGCCGCGACCGCGAGCTGCGTCAGCGAGTGATCCTGCACCCGGAAGTCTTCCGGCATGCCGCCCTTCATGCCCTCGTCCGTCTTCACGCCCTGGCGGTAGGGCAAGCCGCGCAAGCGTCCGTCGAGATCGTAATTCCAGTGGTGATATGGACAGGTGAAGGTCTTGGCGTTGCCGTGGCGCTCGCGGCAGAACATGGCGCCGCGGTGGGCGCAGACGTTCTCGAATACCTTGATCGCATTGTCGCGGCTGCGAACCATCACCACCGAGCGCTCGCCGATGACGGTGCGCTTGAAGTCGCCGACCTTGGGAATCTCGGCTTCCAGTCCGACATAGCTCCAGTGCTGCGCATAGAACAGCTTCTGCAACTCGCGCTGGTAAAGCGCGGGATCGGTGTAGACCTCGTAGGGGATACGGTGCGTGCCGTCGCCGCTCCAGGGCAGCGCATTCAATGTGGGCTCTGGTCCACTTAGGTCATTCATAGCGCCCTCCAAATTCGTCATTCCCGCGTCAGCCTCAACGGCCGTCGGGGTTCGGGCCAAAACTGGATTCCCGCCTTCGCGGGAATGACGGAGTTAATCAATCGGCCGTGGGATATCCCTCAGCCGACTTTTACATTGATCGCTTGCAACCCCTCGATCTGCCCGCGCATCTCGTCGCCCGCCACCGCCGGCCCGACGCCTTCCGGCGTGCCGGTCATGATGAGGTCGCCAGCCTGCAAGGCCTCGTAGCGCGACAAATATGCAATGGACTCGGCGACGTTCCAGATCATCAGTCCGATGTCCGAGGACTGCTTGGTCTTGTCGTTGACGGCAACCGAAATCGCACCGGCTTTCAGATGCCCGATCTCGCTGGCGCGGCTGATCGCACCGATGGGCGCGGAAGCCGTGAAGGACTTGCCGAATTCCCAGGGCCGACCCTTGTCGCGCGCCTGGAACTGCAAGTCGCGCCGCGTCATGTCCAGACCCACGGCGTAACCGAACACGAACTCCAGCGCCTGCTCGATCGGAATCGCGGAGCCGGACTTGCCGATGGCCACCACCAGCTCGATCTCGTGATGGAAATTCGAGGTCATGCTCGGGTAGGGGATGCTCGTCGGGCCGCTGGCATCCACCGCCGCGCTCGCCGGCTTCATGAAGAAGAACGGCGGCTCGCGCTCGTCCTGTCCCATCTCGCGCGCGTGCGCGGCGTAGTTGCGACCCACGCAGAAAATGCGATTCACCGGAAAGCGCGCGTCGCTGCCGACGATGCTCAGGGTAGGCGTGGTTGCGGCGGGGAATACGAGGTTCAAAATTAAGGCTCCTGTAGGGCGCATCACGCGCGCCATCGTCAATGCTTCAGTTCGCGCCACAGCCCGAGCACCTGCTGCATCGGCCTGTCCGAATAACTGAACAGCGTGGTCTCGCGACTCGCGGCCAAGCGCAGCGAGTGCCACGACGGCACGACGAACACATCGTTCGGCACAAAGCGAAACTCGGCGTCGCCAATCAGCGCGATGCCTTCGCCTTCCAGGCACACGTGAATCGTCGCATCCGTGCTGCGACAGGCCCGCGTTTCGAAGCCCGCCGGCAGGCGCTGTGCAAACGCGCCGATGGTCGGCATCGGCGATGCACCGGTGGCCGGGTTCACGTAGCGCAGCTTGTAGGCGTGATGGGGATCGGGCTTGGCAGCCGAGATACCCGAAAGTGCCTCGCGCGTCTGCGTGTAGGGATACACGAACACTTTGGTCGGATCGCGTGGCCGTTGTTCGAAATCCACCGGCACCATGTTGTGGCCGTAGCGGGCGAGCGCATCGCCTTCGGGCCGTGAAACGGCCTGCACGTCGGCTGCGCCCTTTTCCTGGAAGCCCGCTCCCAGAAATTCCACGACCGGAATATCCAGCCCGTCCAGCCACACCACCGGCTGGTCGCCGAAGTTGCCGTGATCGTGGAAGGTCCAGGCCGGCGTGATGATGAAGTCGCCGCGATGCATCGTCGTGCGCTCGCCATCCACCGCGGTGTAGGCGCCTTCGCCTTCCAGCACCAGGCGCAGCGCCGACTGCGTGTGGCGGTGCGCGGGCGCGACTTCACCCGGCAGAATCAGTTGCAGCCCCGCATACAGGCTCGGTGTGATGCGCGAGCGTCCGCGCAGGGCAGGGTTTTCCAGAATCAGCACGCGGCGCTCGGCCTCCCGCGCCGTGATGATGCGACCAGACTCCATCAGCTCGTCGCGCACCGCAGCGTAATGCCACAGCGCGGGCACCGCGTCCGAGGTGGGCGTGACCGGCACCAGCGTGCCCAGCACTTCCCACAGCGGCGTCAGATGATGCCGGCCGATCCGCTCGTAGTAGCGGCTGCGTTCGGACATCACGTCCGGGTCATGTTGGATGGGTGCGTTCATGGCGCCGCAATGGTAACGGACGAGGCGGAAATCGATCAGCCCCGGGATGGCCCCTAGCCATCATCTTCGTGAATGGTGGGTATTCGGAGTGGAGCGTCGCGGTCCATGCGGTTTCGAGCCATAAGCTTTTCGGCGACAGGCGCAGGGTTTGCCCTCTAGCTCCGCGAGGACGAACGAGCGTTACGCTCATCGACGTATGACGACCTGGAGGCACGTCGGGCTGAACCCCGACCTACAAGTCAGGCGAACAGGAGAACACACATGGCAGCAGACGGATCAGCCAAGCACGACACCACCTGGAGCGCCCAGCGCATCCGCGAACTGGTGGACGTTACGAGAGGTACCCTGGACCCGCGCATCTACTGCGACCAGAGCCTGTACGAGCGCGAGCTCGAACAGGTCTTCGGCCGTAGCTGGCTGTTCCTGGCGCACCGCAGCCAGATTCCCAAGGCCGGCGATTTCTTCACGACCTACATGGGCGAGGACCCGGTGATCGTGTCGCGGCAGAAGGATGGCAAGGTCGTCGCCTTTCTCAACCAGTGCCGCCATCGTGGCATGCGGCTGTCGCGCCTCGACCACGGCAACGCGAAGTACTTCACCTGCTCCTATCACGGCTGGAGCTACGACTCCTCCGGCAAGCTGGTCAGCGTGCCGATGGAGAAGAACGGCTACTGCTCCAAGCTCAACAAGGCCGAGTGGGGCGCGGTGCGCGTGCCGCGAGTCGAGGAATACAAGGGCCTGATCTTCGGTTGCTGGGACGCGGAAGTGCCCTCGCTGGACGAGTCGCTGGGCGATGCGAAGTTCTACGTGGACGCGATGTTCGATCGCTCCGATGCCGGTACCGAAATTTGGGGCGGCGTCCACAAGTGGGTCATCCCCTGCAACTGGAAGTTCGCTGCCGAGCAGTTCTGCAGCGACATGTACCACGCGCCGCTCTCGCACATGTCGGCGATTCTCGCCGTGCTGCCGGATGGCATTCCACCCGAGGCCGCGCAGTGGCCGATGGAGGGCCTGCAATGGCGCTCGGAGAATGCGGGCCATGGCACCGGCTTCCACACGCCGGATGATGGCGGCCAGTTGCTGGGCGCGATCGTCGGTCCCTCGGTCGCGAAATACCTGATGGAGTCGCGCCCCAGAGTCGCCGCACGCCTGGGTGCGCCGCGCACGCACGCCGTCAACGGCGCGCACATGACCATCTTCCCGACCTGCTCCTTCCTGCCCGGCATCAACACGCTGAGGGTCTGGCATCCGCGCGGGCCGAACGAGATCGAGGTCTGGGCGCTGGCGATTGTCGATGCCGATGCGCCGCAAGCGGTGAAGGACTCCTGGGGCCAGGGCATCACGCGTAGCTTCAGCCCGGCCGGCATGTTCGAGCAGGACGATGGCGAGAACTGGATCGAGGTGCAGCGCGTGCTGCGTGGCACGCAAGCCCGCAAGCATCCGTTCAACCTGCAGATGGGTCTGGGTAACGAACAAAGCGATGCGCGCTTCCCGGGCAAGCTCAGCTACGTGTTTTCCGAAGCCGCCGCGCGCGGCCTCTACACACGCTGGGCGCGAATGATGGCGGGCGAGTCTTATGCTGAACTGGCCGCCGCGCACTCGCCGGAGGTGCGCTGATGAGCCCTGCGATCACGCCGGAGTTGCAGCTCGACATCGAACGCTTTCTGTTCGAAGAGGCCGCGTTGCTGGATCGTCACGAATACCGCGCCTGGCTTGCGCTGTTCACCCAGGACGTGAGCTATCTCATGCCGGCGACGACGAACTACCACGAGAAAGCCGTCGGCGCGCCGCCGCCATCCGGGCCGGTGGCGAACTATTTCGACGACAACTACGTGACCCTGGGCCAGCGCATCAAGCGACTCGAAACCGGCAAGGCCTGGGCCGAGATGCCGCCCTCGCGCACGCGGCACTGCATCAGCAATGTCTATCTCAAGCCCACGGACGTGGCCGGCGAATGGGATGTCGAGAGCTGCTTCATGCTGTATCGCTCGCGGCTGGAGCGGCAGGTGGATATTTTCGTCGGCGCTCGCGCGGACCGATTGCGGCCGTCCAGCGAGGGCACGCGCTGGAAAATTGCCAGGCGCGTGATTACGCTCGACCAGTCCACCTTGCTGGCCAACAACCTGAGCATCTTCTTCTGATGAGCCAAGCTTTCCGCGCCTGCGGCGAACACGAGTTGGCCGACGGCGAAATGCGGGCGGTCGAAGACGCGCCTGAGTCGGTCGCGATCTGCAAGGTGGCGGGCGAGTGGTACGCGTTTGCCAACAACTGCACGCACGAGGACTTTCCGCTGACCGAGGGCCTGCTCGACGGTGGCGAGGTCGAATGCCCGCTGCACGGCGCGCGTTTCTGCGTTCGTACCGGCGCGGCTCGCGCTGTTCCGGCGAGCTGCGGCATCAAGGTGTTTCCGGTGCGGGTGGAGAAGGGCGAGGTGATGATCGAGATCGCCCCTTGAAGGTCTTGCAAGAAAAGAATCACGCAAAGGCAAGGAAAAAGCGAAGAACACAAAGACGCAAGGAAATCTCCTCGAATCGTTATTGACCCGCGCCTTTGCCTTCCTCTCTGCCATTGCTTGGCTTTGCCAAGCTCCATCGCGTGATTCTTTCGCTGTACCGAAACCTCGACCCAGGGACCTACCATGACCCAACTGACCGAAGCCTCCACCAGCCGCTACGTCGAAGCCGGCGGCCATCGACTCCACTACAACGAAGCGGGCGAGGGACCGGTCGTCATCATGTTGCACGGTGGCGGTCCCGGCGCCGGCGGCTGGAGCAACTTCAATCGCAACATCGACGCCTACGCAGCCGCGGGCTATCGCGTGATTCTGCTCGACTGCCCGGGCTTCAATAAATCCTCCCCCTGTGTCTCGGCCGATCCGCGCGGGCTCATCAACGCTCGCGCCGTCTGCGCGCTGATGGACGCGCTGAAGATCGACAAGGTGCACCTCGTGGGCAACTCGATGGGCGGACTGTCTGCACTTACGTTCGCCTTGGAATATCCGCAGCGCACGGATCGCCTCGTGCTGATGGGCTCGGCCGGTCTGGGCCAGAGCCTGATTCAGCCTTCGCCGCAGGAAGGCATCAAGCACCTGATGAAGCTGTACAAGTTTCCGACCCTGGAAAATCTTCAGGCGATGTTGCAGGTGTTCGTGTACGACACGTCTGTGCTCACCGAGGAACTCGTGCAGAGCCGCTGGCAGGCGATGCAGCGCAGCGCCGAACACCTCGCCAACTTCGTCGAGAGCAACGAGATGAATCCGAAAGCGTTGTTCGTGGACCTGACGCCGCGCCTGTCCGAAATCAAGTCCAAGGCGCTGGTGATCTGGGGTCGTGACGACCGATTCGTTCCGCTCGACAACGGGCTCAAGCTGGTCTGGGGTTTGCCGGATGCGGACCTGCACGTCTTCGGCCGTTGCGGCCACTGGGCGCAATGGGAGCACGCCGACAAGTTCAACGCGCTGTCGCTGGCGTTCCTTGCTCGCTAGAGGGAATGCCCTCACCTCATCGCTTGGCAGCGCTCATCTCGTCTGCGAGCGCGCCCGCGCCGTAGATGTTGCGCAACGATTCGATGATCGCGCCGCTGTGTACGGCGACGGAGCGGTTGACCCGTTCGTCGAACCAGAACGAACCGCCGAGCGAGGGCAGATTGCCGTCGAATACCAGACCGACGATCTCGCCATTCCTGTTGACCATCGGAGAGCCGGAGTTGCCGCCGATGATGTCGTTGGTGCTGACCAGGTTCAGGCGCTGCGACAGATTGATCCGGTCCTTGGACTTGAGCCATGAAGCCGGCAGCGCAAACGGATCGAAGCCGGTGTGGCGCTCGAATGCGCCGCCCATGGTGGTGAAGGGTGGAACCGGCTGGCCCTTCTCCTGCCAACCCGCGATCTCGCCGTAGGACAGTCGCAGCGTGAAAGTCGCGTCGGGATAGATGCTGGTGCCCTTCATGGCAAAGAGCGCAGCGGACAGCTTTTCGGCGCTCCGAGCTTCCACGGCTTCGACTTCGTTCTCGTAGGTCTTGCGGATGGCGCGTGCATCCGGATCGACCAGCCGGGCGATCTGGATGAACGGATCTTCGGACTTGGTCAAGGCCTCGGCGCCGCCTTCCCATAAAGCCTTGCGTAGCGCCGGATCGTTGAGCTTGCTGCCGGCGATCAGACTTGCGGCGAGCACTTCGGGGGATTCCTTGCCAAGAAGCAGCCTGACAGCTGGATCGTCGGCACCGAGAATTTCGCGGAACTTGGTCAGCGCAAATTTCAGCAGCAGCTGCTCGTACTCCGGGTACACCGGTGCGGCCGAGAACAGGGTCTGGGTGATTTCGGGCAGGCGCGCGTCGCCAAATTCCTTCAAGCGTTCGGCGTTCGGTTTGGCGCGCTCCTGTGCACCGCGTACCAGCGTGCGCGCGTGGCTGAAGTATTGGCTACCGAACGCCGCGCCGCCTTCGAGCATGCGGTGACGCCAGTAGATGTTGCGATAGGTGGTCTGCGCCTTGGCGATCGCGTCCCAGGCGTCGCCGTACTGTTCGCGACGTTTGGGCTCGGCGTTCACGAACGCACGCAGCAGCTCTTCCTCGCGCCGTTTGACGCCGAATACTTCGGGAGTCTGCAAGGCCTGCAACATGCCCTTGCGCGCCTTGATGCCGTTTTCCACGCCGAACAAATCGTTCTGCGCGACGCGCTCGGCCTCCGCGCTCTGCGTGCTGTACTGCGTGAGTAGTCCGCGGAATTCGCTGGCGACGAACAGCCGCTGCGGCAAGGCCATGTCACGCAAGGTTTCGAGCTGGGCCACCGTGAGCAGACGCTGCGTGGAACCCGGATGGCCGGTGACCATCACGAGCTCGCCCGCTTCGGCGCCCTTGTCGCTGACGGGAAAGTAATGCTCGATCTTCGCAGGCCGGCCGTTCTCGTAGACCCGTAGTAGGCTCATGTCAAGGTCGTAGCGCGGGAAATTGAAGTTGTCCGGGTCGCCGCCGAAAAACGCGATGGCGATTTCGGGTGCGAACACCAGGCGCACGTCCTGGAACCGGTGATAGCGGTACAGATGCTGACGGCCGCCGTGGTACAGATCGACCACATCGCAACGCGAGGTATCGACCTGTTTGCCTACGCACTCGGATTCGATACGCGCCTCTTCGGCTTTCTTGGCGTCGGCGAACGCAGCGCCCGATTTTCCTTCGACGACCGCCGCGATACGCGCGGTCACGTCGGTGACCTGCTCCAGACGGTTGACCTCGATTTCCGGGCAGCGCACTTCCTGCTCGTGGCTCTTGGCATAGAAGCCGTCCCTGATCCGGTTGGTGCCGCTGCTGCTGAGCTGCTGCACGCACTCGTTGACGCAGTGATGATTGCTCAGCACCAGTCCGGACGCCGACACGAAAGACGCCGAGCACCCGCTGGCGAGCCGTGCCGAGGCCTTCATCGCGTGATCGGCCCACGCCGCGTCGGGCGCGAATCCGTAGCGGTCACGCATGGCCTTGGCCGGTAGATTGTCTAGCGTCCACATGCCCTCGGCGGCGGCGAGATTGCCAGCGACGCAGCACGCGGCGATCAGGGCCGACCATCGCTTCATCGCGAAGAACCAGGTGCCTGCCGAGTGCTCAACGGTGCCGGTTGTCCGCATGGGTTATGCCTTGGTGAAGAAGTGGAATACCGACTGTACGCAGCGGAGTCGCCGCGCGATGCGCCTACCTCGGCGGGACCAGGTGCCGGAGTCGCGGCATCACTTCCTGCGCCAGCAATTGCAGCGAGTATTGCCAGGCCCGCGGGTTATCCACGTAATCGAAGCCAAACACCAGAAGCGTGCCGAACCCACCCAGCTCTTCGTAGATTTTTTCGATCTTGCGGGCAACTGTCGCCGGCGACCCGATGATCCAGTTGTGATGCGCGCAATACTCTGCGGTGACATCGCTGGTCGACACGTCGGGCGCGTGCTTGAGGTAATCCAGAAAGCCGAAGTTGCCAAGCAGCGGCAGGAAGTACTCGCGCATCATGCGACCCATGCCGCCGTTGACCGCCAGCTCCCAGGCCTCCTTGTCCGTATCCGCAACGAACACCTCGCGCACCATGCGCCAGTCGCCGCGCCAGGGCTTGCGCCCGGTACGCGCCGCGCCAACCTCCACGGACTCCCAGTGGCTGGCCACGTAGGCCGGATTCAGATTCAGGCTCAGCGGAATGAAGCCGCGCTCACCCGCCAGCTTGAGCGTGTCCGAACCCTTGGAAAGGCCCGCCACCGCAATCGGTGGATGCGGCAACTGCACCGGTTTGATGTGAGGCTTGAGCAGCCCGAACATCTCCGGCGGCCTGCTCACCGTCCAGTACTTGCCCTCGAACGTGAACGGCTCGGTTGCGCTCCACAGGCGCAGGATGATTTCGAGCGCCTCGCGCGTCATCTCGCGGTTCTGGCCGGACATGCCGTCCACGTGAAACATCGCCCAGTCGCTCGGCAATCCGCTCGCCGCAACCCCGAAATTCAGGCGGCCACCGGAAAGGTGATCGAGCATCGCCACGCGATTGGCCAGCTCCGCCGGGTGGTGGTACGGCAACAGAAATCCGCCGGGGCCCAGACGAATGTTCTTCGTCTGCAAGAAGGCCTGCGCCAGCAGCAGGTCGGGCGTGGGATTGGGTTCCCATGGCGCGGTGTGATGCTCCCCGATCCAGGCCTCCTTGAAGCCCAGTTCGTCGCACCAGCGCAAGGTCTGCAAATCCCAGTCGTGCCCATCCTTCAGGCTCCGTTCCGGCGGATGCGAAGGCATCGTGAAATAGCCGATGTCCACGGGTGTTCTCCTCTCGTTGGAATCTTGTGGCCGGAGTATGCCTCCGGACTACTTGCCAAGGGGATCAGGGCAAATGCTCGGCCGGATTATGGGCAAGAAAAAACCCACAATTACGCGGGTTTAGTGGACTTCTGCGGGCCTCATTGGACCCTCATTTGGTGGCTGGGGTCAATCACATCACGGGCTGTAGCGCAGGTAGTTACATGATTTCATCTGAAGTGAATTCGTAAGGTACCCCCAAAGTTACCCCCAAGCCCTATGTGCTGCCCAAGGTTTTTGATCTCGCCGTCCGGGCTAATCGGCCGACGAGTCATGCTGACGGAACAGCCTTGCCGGACCCTCGATAAAGATGCGGGGAGGCTTATCGCCGCAACACACCTCTGCGACGGTCCCCACGGCCGCGACGAATCGAACCGAGCCCTCTTCGCCAAACCGCACGCGGTAGACCTGCGGCTCGTCTTCTGTTGTGAACCTAAACACCATGTGGGGCGTGAAGTCGAAGGAAAGCGTTTTGGGTTTCTGGTTCATGGGATGGGCCTCCTTAGCGGTTGGGTAGCGCCCTGGCACCAATGCGGCTACGGGCCCCCCGCGCATAAGGTCCGTTGTCCGCTAA
>JBQTHL010000034.1:0-18776 GCA_052389915.1 Panacagrimonas sp. | reverse complement strand
GTGAAGGCCGTCACGCCGGCGGTCGTCAACATCCCGGACCCGCCGGGCGAGCGCGTGCGCGCGCCCCGCGACCCGCGCCGGCGTGACCATGAAGGCCCGCCCGGCCGTCCCGGTCCAGGCCCCGGTCCTTTTGGAGGCCCGCCTCCCGGACCCTTCGGCGGTCCCGGCGGCCCGCCCGGCGAGCCGGATGAGCCCGATCAAGGGCCTCCCTTCGGCGGCCCTCCCGGCCGCCCCGACATGTCGGGCGGATCAGGCGTCATCATCGATCCCAACGGGTACATCGTGACCAACAACCACGTGATCGATCGGGCGTCCGACATCAAGGTCTATCTCGCCAACAAGAAGGAGTACCCGGCCAAGGTCATCGGGGCGGACCCGAAGACGGACCTGGCCGTTATCAAGATCGAAGCGACGGGCCTTCCGCATCTCAAATGGAGCAGCTACGATGAGCTCCAGGTCGGCGATATCGTCCTGGCCGTCGGCAGCCCCTTCGGCCTGTCGCAGACCGTCACGATGGGTATCGTCAGCGCCCTTGGGCGCGGCAACGTCGGCATCGCGGATTACGAGGATTTCATCCAGACGGACGCGTCCATCAATCCCGGCAACTCCGGCGGCGCGCTGGTGAATCTCAAGGGCGAGCTGATCGGCATTCCATCCAACATCCTGTCGCGCTCCGGCGGCAACATCGGCATCGGCTTTGCCATTCCAATCAACCAGGCGCGCAACGTGATGGGTCAGCTCATCGAGCACGGCACGGTGGAGCGCGGTCGCATCGGCGTGGTCGGCCAGGACGTCACTCCCGATCTCGCCAAGGCCTTCGGCCTGCCGTCGGCGCGTGGAGCGGTAGTCGCGCAGATCGTGCCCGATTCCCCAGCGGCCAAGGCCGGTCTGAAGCCCGAAGACATCATCCTCGAAGCCAATGGCCGCGAGGTTCAAAGCTTCCTGCAACTGCGCAACGCCGTCGGCCTCATGCGCGTGGGCGAAAAGGTGGAACTGAAAGTGTTGCGCGAAGGCAAGCCGCGCAACGTCACCGTGGTTGTCGGCAAGGATACGGAGGTGGCCGCCGCGGGCGCCGCGCTGCATCCCTCGCTGGCGGGCGCCATGTTTGCGCCGCTGGACGAGGCCGCCGCCAAGGCTGCCGACACCAAGGGCATCCTGGTGCAGAAAGTGGCGCCCGGCTCGCCAGCGGCACGCACCGGCCTGCGCCCCGACGACATCGTGATTGCGGTCAACCGCGAGAGCGTGGACACGATGGCGAAGTTCGAGAAGCTCGCCGGCGTGCAGGAAGGCCAGTTGCTGATGCACGTCCGGCGCGGCCCCGGGGCACTGTTCCTGGTCGTGCGCTGACGCGCTGGACACATGTGGGCCCGGGCTATACTCCTCCTCTAATCATCTGGTCCTACGCCTCAGCCTGACGTGCTCGAATCAGAACTCGAACAGCTCGAACTGCGAGTACAGCGCCTGGTCTCCTCGTACCGCCAAGCCAAGCTCGAAACCAAGCGCGTGACCCAGGAGCGTGACCGGCTGGTCGCGCTCAACGCCGAGTTGCGGCGGCGCATCGAAGGTGTGGTCGATCGCGTACGCAAGCTGGAAATCGAACCCGGTTCCGAGGACAACGAATGAGCGCCTGGCGACACGGTGCCTGCCGCGATAGCGGCAGTGGGTGCGGGAGCCTGGCGACAGGCTCACGGCGACCGCTTCCGAAATGCATCGAGACAGAGGTGGACCCGTGAGCCCGCGCGCCTCCGCTCCCGCGGATTCCGAAAACATGAACGTCACCGTTCGCATCATGGGCCGGGAATACTCCGTGGTCTGTCCGCAGGAAGAACACGAGGCGCTGGTCGCGTCGGCCGACTTCCTCAACGATCGCATGATGGCCATCCGCAAGCGCGGCAAGGCGCTGGGCGCAGAACGCATCGCTGTGATGGCTGCGCTCAACATCGCGCGCGAGCTGCTGGAATTGCAGGGCTCCGACAAGGTGGTGCCGCCGAATCAGGCGGCCATCGACAGAGTCAAGCAACTTCGACTCGATATCGACTCCACGCTTTCGCTGGAGTGATCGCATCGCTGCGTCGCGAGCCTGTTATTCTCCGGTCGTGTCTCCTGCTGCGCCCAAGTGTGCTCCAAGCCCCTTGAGCCTATTTTCACCACCAGGGAGCCTTACCCGTTTCTGGCGTGCAAGCCCGCGAAGTCGGCGGGAAGCCCGATGATCTGGCGCGGCACCCACTTGAGACCTCTGTCTCAAGGACCCGGGCACGCGGCAGGCGCGGCGGGGGACACCTTGAATTCCATTGCGGCGCAGAAAGCGCAACTGCGCCGCCAGCTTCGCGCCGCACGAGCGGCGCTCTCGAAATCCACCCGGCAATCGAAGTCGAACCGCGCTGCGCGATCGCTGCTTCGCTCGAACGCCTTGCGCCGCGCGCAACACATCGCGGTGTACCTCGATACCGGCAGCGAGATTCAGACGGCCGCACTCATCGATGCCTTGCACCGCAACGGCAAGCAGGTTCTGGTTCCGGCGACGGATAGCCGGATCGCCGGACGCATGAGTCTGGTGTGCTTGCGACAGAACGCCACGCTGGTCGCGAGGCAATTCGGCATTCGCGCTCCCGCGCGCACGCTGCGCGTTTCGCAATGTCGCGTCGATCTCATGATTCTGCCGTTGATTGGCTTCGACGCTTGCGGTCATCGGCTAGGCAGCGGCGCCGGCTACTACGACCGTTGGCTCGCGCATCGGCGTCCGCGGCCGTATTGCATCGGCTATGCCTACGCGCTTCAGCAAGTCGCAAGAATCCCCACCGAAAAATGGGACCAGCGCCTCGACGCCGTATGCACCGAACGCGGCGTCCGCTATTTTTCCAAAAACATTTTCGAACCGGAGAAAACGCCGTGGCCTACTGGCTGATGAAATCCGAACCCGACTGCTTCTCCATCGACGATCTCGCCTCGCGGCCGAAGCAGACCGAGGCCTGGGACGGCGTGCGCAATTACCAGGTGCGCAACATGATGCGCGACGACATGCAGCCGGGCGATCTCGCGTTCTTCTACCACTCGAGTTGCCCGGAGCCGGGCATCTACGGGACGATGGAAATCGCCTCGCGCGGCTATCCCGATCCGACGCAGTTCGATCCCAAGCACGAGCACTACGACAAAGGTGCCAAGCCCGAGGAACCTCGCTGGCTGCTGGTGGAAGTAAAGTTCAAGACCAAGTTCAAGCAGCCGGTGCTGCTCGATCGATTGCGCGAGAAGGCCGATAAATTTCAGGGCCTGCGCATTCTGGAACGCGGCACGAGATTGTCGGTGACACCGGTGTCCGCGCCGCACTGGAAAGCCATCCTGAAGCTTGCAGGCGAGCCGGCTCCACCCAAGCTCTAGGACAGGCTGTCGCGGGCATGGCCCGCTTCTACCTCGGCGCTTCTACCGCGGCCAAGTGCCCCGCATGATCGACGCTCACACCCGGCGCACCAATCTCCAGGCGCCTGCGCAAATCTTCGGGAATCGCACGCTTGGTCAGCGTGCGCTGATCCACCAGGACATACACCGTCTCGCTGGTACAGATCACGGCGTCGCGACCAGCCACACGAAACTCCGTGGCGAGCGCGAACGAGGTATTGCCGACGCGCGTCGTGCTCACACTTGCTACGAGCACGTCGTCGTAGCGCGCAGAAGCTCGCCACTCCTTGGTCTGCTTCACCAACTGGAAATCCAGCTCACCCGAAACCATCTCCGCGCCGTAACCCAGCGCGCGCAGAAATTCGGTGATGGCGATATCGATGTAATCCCCGTAGCGAGTGTTGAACACGACTTTCTGCGCGTCGCACTCGCCGTAGCGCACACGCAGGTAGAAGCGGAAGGGTTCGTTCATGGCGTCCCGAGGTCGATTGTTCGTCCCCGATTGTGAGGCCAAAAGTGCGCGCGTAGCATAAGCGCGACGCCAGTCCATCTACATGCGCAGATCAACCAGGAGAGAGAAATGAAAGTCGAAGGCGGATGCTATTGCGGCGCAGTGCGATACGAAATCAGCGCCACGCCGGTTCTCAACGCGCAGTGCCATTGCCGCGAGTGCCAATACATTTCTGGCGGCAGCCCCAATGTCGTCGTCGTCATCCCCGACACCGGGTTCCGCTACACCAAGGGCGCGCCCAAGCAATTCAGCCGGTCCGACCTGGAGAGCCCGGTCACGCGCGAGTTCTGTGCGCAATGCGGCACGCCGCTGGTAAGCCGTTCGCCGGCCATGGCGGGCACGTCCATCGTCAAACTCGGGTCGCTCGATCAGCCGGCCGTCTTCGGCAACCCGCAGATGGCGATCTTCACGATCGACCAGCAGCCGTTTCACCAGATTGCGGCCGGTACGCCGAGCTTCGAACGCATGCCCGGTTGATTCGAGAGGCGGGCCCGCCGACCGCTACGCGTGGTTGGCGGCGGCCGCTTTTCCGTTGGCCGTGACCGACTGCATCAAGCGGTCGGTCCAGGCGATGCCGATGGCCGAGACGATGAAAGCCATGTGGATGATGGTCTGCCACATCACGCCCGTTGCGGTGACCAGCGAACAAGGCACGCCGGCAGCGACCGAAGCGCAAGGCGGCAGCGCGCCGATGGAGCCGGCTTCGATGAAGGTCTTGAGCAGATGGATCGAAGAGATGCCGATGATCGCCATCGCCAGCTTGACCTTGAGCACCGAGGCGTTGACGTGGCTGAGCCACTCGGGCTGATCGGGGTGGCGTTCCAGGCGCAGCCGCGAAATGAAGGTCTCGTAGCCACCGACGATCACCATCATCAGCAGGTTGGAAATCATCACCACGTCGATCAGCGCCAGCACGATCAGCATGACCTGCTGCTCGTTCAGGTCGAAGGCGCCGTGGATGAGGTGCCATAGCTCCTTCACGAACAGGATGACGTAAACGCCCTGCGCCACGATCAGACCCAGATACAGCGGCAACTGCAACCAGCGCGACGAAAAGATGATCGCGGGCAGCGGGGCGAGCGAAGAACGTGGTTCTAGGGACATGGAAATCGAAGATCGAAGGGCGCGGAGTCTAGCAACGCAGACATCGGCAAGGGATGACAATCCGGTGACGGCCCGCATAGGTCAGCCCCAAGACATGGGGCATGTCCCGCAAGCTTTCAAGCGCCGCCGCTTTTTCAGACCGGCTTGGCAATCGCCCGCCACAGCATCTCGAACAGCACGTTGGCCTGCCGCGTCGGCGGATCCTTCATGCCGCGCACCACCCAAGCCTGCACCGTACGCTGGATGATGCCGTAGATGAAATCGAGCAAGACTTTCTCGTCCACTTCGTCCGTGAGCACTCCGCTCGCGCGTCCTTCGGCCAGCACCTTCATGAAGGTGCTGAACAAGGCGCGGTGTTCATAGTTGCCCTGCTTGCGCCAGGTATTGATGTAGACCGAGCTCATCAGGATTTGCAGCACGCGCGGATTCTTCTCGAAGAAATCCAGCGACACCCAGAAGGTCTTGCGCAGCCGCTCCTTGTAGTTCTCGATGCCTTGCAGGTGGTCGAGCATGCGATCCGCGAGCCGCTCCAGTTCGGCATCGAGAGTCGAGAACAGCAGCGCCTCTTTACTGCCGTAGTACTTGTAAATGGTTTGAAGCGAGACGTTCGCGCCGCGCGCAATCTCGATCAGTCCCACGCGGTGAAACTCGCGCTGGGAAAAAATATCGAGCACGGCTTGATCGATGCGCACGCGCGTATCGGGGTCCAGACCGCTGAGGTCGGGCAGGCGCAGGGCACTGGAGGTGGATGGCTTGGGCATGAGGATGGAAAGCGGGTTTTTAGCGAGCGACGGTAAGCAGCTTTACTATACGAAAGTCTGGGGCCAGACACCTTGGGCTCAGATGCAATTGACCTGGCTTTTCTCGATCACTATTCTGATTTCCGTGTTGGCGGTCTTAGCTTGCGCCAGCCATCCAGATCGAACCCAATCTCCAGATCGAGCCACGCGCTCGCCTCCCTCGTAACTGATCTTACTCCTCGCCTTACCGGAGCCTTGCTATGACCGATGCCTATATTTTCGACGCCGTGCGTACGCCTCGCGGCAAAGGCAAGAAAGATGGAAGCCTGCACGAAGTCACGCCCATTCATCTGGTTTCGACCCTGCTGTGGGCGTTAGCTGACCGCAACAAGCTCGACACCTCGCAGGTCGACGACGTGGTGCTCGGCTGTGTGACACCCGTGGGAGAACAGGGCGCCGACGTGGCGCGCGTGGCCGTGCTGTACGCTGGCTGGGACCAGAGCGTTGCGGGTGTGACGCAAAGCCGCTTCTGCGCCTCGGGCCTGGAATCGGTGAACCTCGCCGCGATGAAAATCATGTCCGGCCAGGAAGACCTGATCGTCGCCGGCGGCGTGGAGTCCATGAGCCGCTGGCCGATGGGTTCGGATGGCGGCGCCTGGGCGATGGACCCGAGGGTGAACAACCGACTCGGCTTCATCCCGCAGGGCGTGAGCGCCGACCTGGTGGCTTCGCTCGAAGGCTTCTCGCGTCGCGATGTCGATGCTTTCGCGGTCGAGTCGCAGAAGCGCGCGGCCGCCGCGAAAGCCAGCGGCAAGTTCAACAAGAGCATCGTGCCAGTGCGTGACATGAACGGCCTGGTGGTGCTGGATCACGACGAGACCGTGCGTGGTGATGCCACGGTGGAATCGCTGGGCGCGCTCAAGCCCTCGTTCGACATGATGGGCCAGATGGGCTTCGACGCGACCGCGATGCGCAAATACACGACGGTCGAGAAGATCGAGCACGTGCATCACGCCGGCAATTCGTCCGGCATCGTCGACGGCGCGGCGCTGATGTTGATCGGCTCGAAAGAGAAAGGTGCGGCGCTGGGCTTGAAGCCGCGTGCCCGCATCCGTCAGGTCGCGGTGACCGGCAGCGAGCCGACCATCATGCTCACCGGCATCGGCCCGGCTGCGAAGAAGGCGCTGAGGAAGGCCGGTATGTCCGCCAAGGACATCGATCTGTTCGAAATCAATGAGGCTTTCGCCGCGGTCGTCATGCGCGCTGCGCGCGATCTGGATATCAGCACCGACATCATCAACGTCAACGGCGGCGCCATAGCGATGGGGCACCCGTTGGGCGCGACCGGCTGCATGATTCTTGGGACCGCGTTGGACGAGCTGGAGCGCACCGGCAAGTCCACGGCGCTGGCTTCGTTGTGCGTGGGTGCCGGCATGGGCATCGCCACGATCATCGAGCGCGTTTGATAGTCCCCCTCTCTCAGGAATCGAACATGAGCGTCAACTTCGAAAAAGACTCCGATGGCATCGTCACTCTCACCCTCGACATGCCGGGCCGTTCCATGAACGTGCTCAACGCCGAACTCACCACGCCGTTCTCGGAGGCCCTCGCGAAAATCGAGAGCGACACTTCGATCAAGGGCGTGATTCTCACTTCAGGCAAGAAGGAATTCCTGGCCGGTGCGGACATCGAGAGCGTCTACGCCGTCACCGACCCCAAGATCGCCTATGACATGGCCGAGGCCTACAAGACACTCCTTCGTCGGCTCGAACTCTGCGGTCGGCCGGTCGTCGCCGCGCTCAACGGCACCGCGCTCGGCGGTGGGCTGGAACTGGCCCTCGCCTGCCACTACCGCATCGCCATCGACAACCCGAAAGCCAAGTTCGGCCTGCCCGAGGTCAAGCTGGGCCTGCTGCCCGGCGGTGGCGGCACGCAACGCCTGCCGCGCATGATCGGCATCCAGGCTTCCGCCCCGCTGATGCTCGAAGGCAAGGAGCTGAGTGCTGCGGCCGCCAAGCAGCAGGGCATCATCCAGGACCTGGCCAAGGACTCCGCGGAAATGCTGGCCAAAGCCAAGGCCTGGTGCCTGGCCAACCCCAAGCCGGTACAGCCCTGGGACGACAAGAAATTCAAATGGCCGGGTGGCGATGCGCGCCACCCCGCGGTGGTGCAGATGCTTGCCGTCGCGCCCGCGATGACCAACGCCAAGACCCAGGGCAATTACCCGGCGGCGACCAACATCCTCTCGTGCATCTACGAGGGCGGCATCGTCGATTTCGAGACCGGCTGTCGCGCCGAGTCGCGCTACTTCGCCGAGCTGGTCGTGTCGCAGGTGTCGAAGAACATGATCGGCACCCTGTGGTTCCAGTTGAACGGAATCAACAAGGGCAAGTCGCGTCCGCAGGGCATCGACAAGTCGAGCGTGAAAAAACTGGGCGTACTCGGCGCCGGCATGATGGGCGCCGGCATCGCCTATGTTTCGGCCAAGGTCGGGATGGAAGTGGTGCTACTCGATACGTCCATCGAAGCCGCCGAGAAAGGCAAGAGCTACTCGGCCAACCTGCTCGACAAGAATGTGAAGAAGGGCAAGCTGCTGTCCACCGACAAGTCCGCTTTCCTCGAACGCATCACGGCCACGACGAAGTACGAAGACCTCGCAGGCTGTGACCTGGTGATCGAAGCGGTGTTCGAGGATCGCGGCATCAAGGCCGAAGTGACCAAAAAGACCGAGGCCGTGCTCGGCTCGGAGAAGGTGTTTGCGTCCAACACTTCGACGTTGCCGATCACCGGTCTGGCCAAGGCGCACAGCCGGCCGGACCACTTCATCGGCCTGCATTTCTTTTCGCCGGTGGACAAGATGCCGCTGGTGGAAATCATCGTGGGTGAGAAAACCAGCCAGGCCACGCTGGCGAAGGCCTTCGACTACGTGCAGCAGATTCGCAAGACGCCGATCGTGGTCAACGACTCGCGCGGCTTCTACACCTCGCGCGTGTTCGGCACCTACATCATGGAAGGCCTCGCGCTGCTGACCGAGGGCGTGCATCCGCGCAGCATCGATGTCGCCGGCTTGCAGGCCGGAATGCCGGTCGGTCCGCTGGCCTTGCACGACGAGGTTTCGCTGTCCTTGTCCCTGCATGTGCTGGAGCAGACGCGCAAGGATTTCGCGGCCGAAGGCAAGGTGCTGGAAGCGCGTGCGGGCGATGCGGTGATCGAGAAGATGGTGAAAGTGCTGGATCGTCCCGGCAAGAAATCAGCCAAGGGTTTCTACGACTATCCGGCCGCAGGCGAGAAGGGCGAGAAGCGTCTATGGAAAGGCCTGGCCGAGCACTATCCGGTGGCGGTCAATCAACCTGCTCAGCAGGAATTGATCGAACGTATGATGTTCGTGCAGGCGCTGGATGCCGCTCGCTGCTTCGAGGAGCACGTGGTCACGACGGTCGCCGATACCAACATCGGTTCGATCTTCGGCTGGGGCTTCGCTCCACACCAGGGCGGTGCCTTGCAGTACATCAACGCTTACAGCCCGACAAAATTCGTCGCGCGTGCCGAACAGCTTGCTGCGAAATACGGTGCGCGTTTCGCGCCGCCGAGGAGTCTGATCGAGATGGCCAAGGCCGGAAAGACCTATTGCGACTGAGCAGAGCCCTGGACGGGGTCGCGGCTTGCCCCGAAATTCACAGCGCCAACAGCTTCAAGCCATGCGCGGTAAAGGGCGCGAAATCTTTGGCGTTGTAGCTCGCCAATTCCGCGCCCGCCAGAATGGCGGTCGCCGCAATCAGGCTGTCGGTACGCAGGCTGCGCTTGCGACCGGCGTGATTGAACAGGGCTGAGGCGCGCTCGGCGACCGCCTCGTCGACATCGACGATCTGCGCGCCGATGGCCGCGCGTACCAGGTGCTGCTCCGATTCCGCGAGCGGGCCACAGATGTACTCGAACCAGGCCAGCGACGAGGTGGCGACCGGCTCGCCCTTGCCTATGCGCTGGGTGAGTGCGTGACGTTGACGGGCCAGCAAGGGCAGCGCGATCAGGACATTCGCATCGAGGTGAATCATCCGCGCGCTTCGTCGGCGGCATGGCGTTCGTTGCGCTGCTTGCGGATCCTGGCCTTGAGCGCCGTCATGGGCTGTTGCGCAGAGGGCGTGGCCGCCAGCAGGCTGAGCGCATCGGCGGGTGTCGCAGGTGTCGCCGCTTCGCGCTGCTCCAGCAGCCGCAACGAACGGCGCACGACTTCGGATTGCGAAGTCGCCAGCCGTTTGGACAGACGCCGCAAGGTGGCGAGGCTGGCAGGGTCGAGGGCGAGGCCGGTGCGGGTCATGGCATATTCTTGTGCATCAATAAAGTATGCATAACTTAGCATACGAAATAGATGCCAACTGTCGTGCCGACGGGCCAGCAAGACCTTATGCGTCAACCGCCTCCGGTGGCAATCCGGACACCCGCCCGACGAGATACTTGTTCAGCAGCGCGCCGATCTCGGGATGCCGGAAGTCCTGCTCGTCGATTTCGAACCTCACTGAGTACAACGAACTGAACGCGTCCCTACCGCGATCGCTACTGGACGCTCACCGCATCGATCCAGACGGTCCCCAGCGACTGGGCGAGGTGGAAGTTCAGCAAACCGCCCACCGTCGCCGGCGCCGTGAACGTGAACACGAACTCCTGCCACCCCGTATTGAGTGCCGCAGTGCGGACCAGATAGTTGGTGAACGGCGCACGATCGAGTTGCGCAACAGCCGTGATGTTGCGGACGCGATCCGCCATGGCCCGGAACCTCATGGTGTAGGTTCGTCCGGCAACGAGGTTCAGTCGCTGGGCGAGCTGCGCGTTCCACGGCGTCGCAGCATCGGCCCGTGAAATGGCGATGCGGGCAGAACGCGTGCCTTCGAACTTCACGGTGCTGTCCACCGCGGCGCTGCCGAGCGCATTGCCCGTGGCAAAGAAATACCAGGGATTGAGCGTTCCGTTCTCGAAGCCCGCATTCAGCAGGATGTTGCTGGTAGGGGGCGGCGGCGGCGGCGGCGGTGCGCCTCCAGCGGTAAACGAGACCGCGTCGAACCAGACGTTACCCACGGACTGGCCGACGTTGAAGCTCAGAACTCCGGCGGTGGTCATCGGTGCAGTGAACGTGTAGGTGAACTCCCTCCACGCCGTGGTCAGTGCCGGCGTCTGCGTGAGATACCCCGTGAATGGCGAGCTATTGAGTTGCACCACGGCGCGGATGGCTCTGGAGCGATCCGCCATCGCACGGAACCGCAGGGTGTAGGTGGTTCCGGCCACCAGATTGACGGGTTGGGCCAGGGTCGCGTTCCAGGGCGCGGCCGGATCGGCGCGGGTGACGTTCACCCGGGCCGAGCGCGTGCCCTCGATTTTCACCGTGCTGTCCACCGCGGCGGTGCCCAGCGCATTGCCGACGGCATAGAAGAACCAGGGAGAAAGGCTCCCTGCCTCGAAGCCCCCATTGCGCACCAGCGTATCGGGCGTAAGCGGCGGCGCGGCCACGCCCGCGGTGGTGCTGCGGAAGCTGGCACTGAGAATGCCGTTGACGTACACCAGCGACTGTACGTGAGTGCCCGGATTGGGCGACGAGGTATGCCGCGCCTGGATGCGGTCGCCGTTGCTCACGTCGACCGGCCCCGCCACGAAGGCCCCGCCGTTGACGGAGATCAGCCCAATATCGATCGTGAGCGGCGTGGCGCAGCTCAGACCCTGGAGCGTGAGAACTTCGGAGGTCTGAACCGTATTGACCGGCACGTTCGAGGGATCGAAGAAATTGAATGCGTCCGGCGTCATGTCGCAGACCCCGGTGCTGCTGCGGAAGGTGCCGCTCACGCCGCCCACTGCCAGGCGGGTCTCGACCGCTGTGTTCGGAAGCGACGAGGCGGTGTGTCGCACGCAAACGGTCTGACCGCTGGTGACGGTACCGGGCGCCGTGGTAAAGCCGTCGGCCAGACAGCCGATGGAATACTGCCCGCCCATCACCGAGATGGGCGCAGTGCCGGCGAAGCCGCCGAGCACCACGGTGTTGGACGTCTGCTGGCTGTTGGGCGCGACGCCGGAGACGGCGGTGAATCCGAACGGATCGGGCAGATCGTCGCTGGCCAGAATAATCGCGGTGAAGCTGGGGAAACTCCCGAGCGCGGCGTTGACCGGCCCGTTCAGGCTCAGGATCACGGATTCGTCCGGTTCGTCCAGGGCATCGTCCACCAGGTTCACCACGAGGTTCACCACCGTGGTGCCGGGCGAAAACATCAGCGGCGAGGCGCTCGCGATGCTGTAGTCCGCCGACCCGGCCGCCCCCCCCGGCGTGAACCCGACGCTGACCACCTGTGCCGAGGCCGAAGACAGACGTACCGGGAGCATGATCGTGCCCGCGCCCTCGTCGTAGCTCATGCCCGCGCTGTCGAACGAGACCGTCGGCGCGCCGTCGTTGTCGACGATCGTCACGGTCTGAGTGGTGATGGTGCCGGCGGTCGCGTTGACCAGCGTGCCGAAGCTCATGACCACGGTTTCGCTCGGCTCGTCGAGCGTGTCGTCGACAAAGCTCAGCGTCAGGCTGGCCGAGGGCGCGCCGGCGGGAATGACGATGCTGGTCGCGCTGCGGCTGTAGTCCGCGGGGTTGTCCGCGGTGCCGTCGAAGTCGATCGGCACGGTCACCGCGCGGCCACTCACGGCCGAGAGCTGGGCCGTCACCGTTCTGCTGGTGCCCTCGCCCGCCGCTTGCTCGGCGAGTGTGAAGCTCACCGTGGGGGTGGCGTCGTCGTCGGTGATGGTGACCGTCGCCGAGTTCGGCGAGCCGATCATGCCGTTGGGCACGCTGTTGATGGAGGCGATGATGGTCTCGTCGTTCTCGTCCAGACCGTCCGCCACGGCGGTGAGCGGCGCGGTGGCGCTGGTCGCGCCGGCCGGCACCGTGATGCTCGCGGGGCGCGTGTAGTCGCCAGTGCCCGCCGTGCCGGTGTAGGCCAGGTTCACGACAATGGGGATGGACACTGCCTGGCTCAGCGTGGCGCGCAGGGTCGCGACACCCGCGGCCTCGGCGATGCTGGCGGGGCTGACGCTGAGCGTGACGGTCGGGCCGATCACCTGGGTGGTGACCGCAGCGTCGAAGTCGGTGCCGGCGGCGTTGGTGTTGATCAGCGTGTCGTTGATGAAGCTGACCTCGTTGGTCACCGGGCCGACGGCGGTGGTGCCCGCCACCACATTGAAGGTGATCTCCTCCGACGGTGCGAGCACGCGCAGCCGGCACTCCACGGTGCCCGCGTCCTCGCCGCACTCGCCGAGCAAGGGATTGCTGTCGCTGCTGGATACAAACTCCAGTCCCGCCGGCAGCGTGTCGTAGACCTCGATGCCATTGGCCGGCTCGGGGCCGTCGTTGCGCAGGGTGATGGAGTAGGTCAGCGGCGTGCCCACGAATACCGGCCCGTTGCTGGTCTTGGTGATCGATAGGTCCACCGCGTTGAAGCCCGAGGACTCCACGGAGCCCGCGTCGCACTCGTTGCCGATGTTGGGCTGACCGTTCTGGCCGTCCTTGGGCCGCACGACGCCGCGCTGGTCGACTTCGCCCGCGCACAGCGAGGACGGGATGAAGTCGCGCGCCGGGCTCCCTCCCCGCGTGTTGAACGTGAGTGTGGGGCCACCGTTGTTCGCCGGCCCGGCGCCGAGGATGTTGCCAATGACGGTGGGGTGCGTGCCGTTGCTGGTGGCGGTGCGGTCGCTGGCCACGGGCGTGAAGGCATTGAAGGCCTGGGCCGAGGTGTGCGCCGAAGAACCCAGCACGTTGGAGCCGTTGTTGGCGAGCGTCGACAAACCAGCCTGCAGGCTGATTTCCTGCCCGGGCACAGAGCTGGGGATGCCGTTGCCGGAGACGATGTTGCGTTCTAGGGTCAGCAGTCCGCTGCCGGTCTTGGCGATGCCAGCCCCACCGAAGGAGGGGGAGGGTTGGACGAAGCTGTTGCCGGTGATCGTGGAGTTGCGGATGGTGGCCGAGGCGCGATTCAGCGCGGTCACTCCCGCCCCTCGGTTGGCCGCGATCGTCGAGTTCTCGATGGTGGCCGTGACGTCGAACGAGAGGTCAATGCCGCCGGTCTCCTGTACGGAGCGATTGCCTGCCACCGTGCTGTTGGTGAGGTTCAAGGAGCCCGGCCTCGTCGACCCGTCGGACTCGACGAGGATGCCGCCGCCGCGAGCCTCGGCGACGTTGTTCGACACGCTGCTGTACTTGATCTCGAGCGCAGCGCTGACCGTGTTGATGCCGCCGCCGTCGTAGGCGGCGGTGTTACCGGTCACCTGGCTGTTGGACAGGGTGGTGACCGGCGCGCGCGAGAAGATGCCGCCGCCATCGCCGTAGGCCGAGTTGCCGCTGACAGTGCTGTACCTGAGGCTGACGCTGCCTCCGTTGCCGTAGTGGTAGATGCCAGCGCCGTTGCCGTAGTCGTCGTACTCCGCGGTATCCGCAGTGCCGGCCAAGTTGCCGGAGACGGTGCTGTTGACCAGCAGCAGGTCCGTCCCAGCTGCGAGGATGCCGGCCCCGCCGCCGGAGACGGAGCGGTTGTCGGCCACGCTGCTGTCGCGCAGCAGCAGGGGGCCGAGGCGGTGGTAGATGCCGCCGCCGAACTCCAGCGCCGTGTTGCCACTGATGGTGCTGTTGGTGATCGTCAGGGAATCGGTCGCGCTGATGCCGCCACCGTTGCGCCCGGTGCTGTTGTTCGTGATCGTGCTGCGGTCGATGGTCTGCCTGAGCCCATCGCCGTTGACCCTCATGTCCAGCCCGCCGCCATATATGCCGCTGGTGTTGCCGGTAATCGTGCTGCCCCTGATCGCGGTACTGATCGGCGCGCCTTCCCCGAGACGAAGGCCGCCGCCGCGGTTGGCGGCAGAATTGGCCGAGACCGTGCTGTCGTTCAGCTCGAAGCTGCCGTTCGCCACGGCGATGCCGCCGCCGCGCGAGTCCGAGCGGTTGCCGGTGACCGTGCAGCGGTTAAGCACCAGCCGCCCTTCCGACTGGATGCCGCCGCCGCCGTATTCGCTGCTGTCCTGGCCGTTGGCCAGGGTCAGATCGTTGAGCGTGAGGTCGCCCGTGGCGGTCACAGTGAACAGGCGGAACGCAGGCGCGCTTCCGCCCCGCTGCAGCGTGCTGCCGTTGCCCTGGATGGTGATCGGACTCGTGATGTCGGGCAGCGCCGCCGAATTCACGGTCGGCGTGGCAGACGCCGGCAGCACGATGATGTCCGCCCCGCTGCCGGCGGGGCAGCCCCCTTGCGCGGTGTCGCTGTTCGCGGAGTTAATCGCCCCGGTGAGCGAGCAGGTGTCGCCGAAGACAATGGTGGCGGCACCGGCGGCACCCGGCAAGACGAACAAGACAGCGGCCGCTGCGGCAATAGCCCTGCGGCGAAAGCGCGCAGTGCCCAAAGTATCCAAGGATGGCGGAATTTTGCGGGCTGCTTTCATGATCGGCTCCCCGGAGCGAAACGAGACATCTGTAATGAAAGTCTCGCCCTGAGAGGCACTGCTGCACATCGGTCAGTGGGACTAGTCCTTTGGTACGAGCTTTCAGCGCGGAACGCGCCGTAATCGCGAAGCAACCGGTAGGAGGGGCGCCAGCCCCGACAGGCGCCCGGAAGCCCGAGACTCGGATCGTATTGCGAGCGCCTGTCGGGGCTTGCGCCCCTCCTACAGCGGGCTCACGCAAAATTCAGCGGCGCATCCTCGAAGTACCACACGCGCAGGTGCGCGCCGCCGGGCGTGCGCCCGATGAACTGCATCTGCGTGGACGGCCAGCAAGCCTGACGCGTGACAGGGCTGGTCTTCAGCACCGTAGCCTCGACTTCCATGATCAGGCCCAGGGCTTTTTCCTGCGGGGGCAGGCGCTGGTTGTGAGTCTCCAGATATTTCTGCGCGGCCAGGGTGAGCGTGCGCGCCAGATTCTGCCGGCGCGCCTGCGGCGCAATGAAGGCACGGAAATGGAACATGAGGTGCTCGATGCGCGGATGCACCGCGTTGTAGGCGGTGCAGACACCGGCAATGGCTCCGGTCTGGTCACGCGCAAGCAGGAGCACCTGCGCTGCCCGCGCCGCGATGTCGACCTCCAGCGGCAGCGCCCTCTCGGCCACCCAGAACCGGATCACATCCTGGCGCAGCGCTTCGGACGGGGCTTCCCACAGGTTGGTCAATTCATACTGGGTTTCCATCTCAGGTTCCCTGGCGGTCTCATTAGATAGCCGGGATTTGGCCCGATTTGCGCGCGTAACGACATCGGTCAAGCGGACTAGGACTTTGGTCCTGCCCGGCTTTGCGATCAGGCAGTGAGCTGGTTCAAGGCCTTGCCAAGGTTCAAGGCCTTGCCAGCAGCCGTTGTGCCAGCACGGCGGCCTGGGTTCGGCTCTGCAGATCCAGCTTGAGCAGCAGGGACGTCACGTGCGTCTTGACGGTGGATACGCTGATGCCCAGGTCGCAGGCAACCTGCTTGTTGAGTCGGCCATCCTTGATCTCCAGCAGGATGCGCAACTCCTGTCGAGACAGCCGGTCGAGCTTGTTTTCGAGCGAAGCCGGGTTCGCAACCGGCGCCGGCACGGGCGGCCACCAGTTCGCACCGGCGAGAAGGCTGCGCAGAATCTCGTGCGTCTGCTCCGCGGGCGTGGATTTGGGGATGAAGGCGACGGCGCCGAGGGCCTCGGCGGACCGCACCCAGGCGCGCTCGATCACACCGGAGACGATGGCAACCCGCAAGGCGGGAGATTCGCTGCGCAGGAATTGAAGCGCGGCCAGGCCCTCGACGTCCGGCATCATCAGATCGAGCAGAACCAGGTCCGCCGAAGGGTTGCGGTGCGCGGCATCCTTCAACGCTGCAAACGATTCGACTTCGATGACCCGGGCCGCGGGCGCAACGCGATGCACGCCGAGTCGCAGGGCCACGCGGAACAGCGGGTGGTCGTCCGCAACGATGATGGTGACATCCGCCAGCGCTGTCATCGCGGTTTGTCCCTGCTCTGCCCGGCGCAAAGTTTACCCATTCGCCGCCCGGGACTCGGCCACTTCGCGCAGCACCTCTTCCAGTTCGTGCCGGCGAAAGGGCTTGGCCAGGTGCCGGTCCATGCCGGCGTCCAGGCAGGCCTGGCGCTCCTCGCCGAGCACGCTGGCGCTCACGGCGTAGATGCGCGGTTGCACCCGGTCCTTCATCGCACGAATGCGGCGCGTGGCCTCCAGCCCGTCCATGACCGGCATCTGCACGTCCATCAGCACCAGGTCATAAACCTGATTCTCGAACGCCTGCACCGCGGCCAGGCCGTTGTCTGCCAGGTCGGCCTTGTAGCCCAGCGATTCGAGCATGCGCAGCCCCACCTTCTGGTTGAGCGCATTGTCCTCGACCAGCAGGATGCGCAGCCCGGCCGGTGGCTGCGCCAGCGGCATGCGCGCTGAGGGCGTCGGCCGCGGCGGCGCGGTCCAGCCGGGATCGGTCGCGGCGACAAACGTGAAGGAAAACGTGGAGCCGCGACCCGGCTCGCTTTCCACCGCCACCTCGCCGCCCATCAATTCGGCAAGGCGCTTGGAGATGGCCAAGCCCAGGCCGGTGCCGCCGTATTGGCGCGTGGTCGAGGCGTCGAGCTGGCTGAAGGTCTTGAACAGACGGTCGAGCCCGTCGGCGGGAATGCCGATCCCGGTGTCGCTCACCGCGATGCGCAGACGGTGTCTTCCGGGTTCGATCAACTCACCGCTCACCCGCACCGCGACACTGCCGCGCTCGGTGAACTTGATCGCGTTAGAGAGATAGTTCAGCAGGATCTGGCGTACGCGGCCGCGGTCGCCTTTCACCACCTCCGGCGTATCGGCCGCGAACTCGCAACCGAGGTCCAGACCTTGCCGCGCGGCCTTGCCCGCAACCAGTTCGAGTGCTTCGGCGACCGCTCGACGCAGATCGAATATCTGCTCGTCCAGGTCCAGCATGCCGGCCTCGACCTTGCTGAAATCGAGGATGTCGTTGACCACACCCAGCAGGTGATCGCCGCTCTGCGTGATGGTGTCCAGGCTCTGGCGCTGTTCGGGGTCCAGCCGCGTGTCGCCGAGCAATTCGGCGGTGCCGATAATGGCGTTGAGCGGCGTGCGAATCTCATGGCTCATGTTGGCGAGGAAGGCGCTTTTGGCGCGATTGGCGGATTCCACCGCCGTCTGCGCTCGCTTGAGCGCCTCCGCCTGCTGGCGCCAGCGTGCGCCGCCGCGCGCGAAGACGTACAGCAGCACGCCGGCCAGCGTTGCAGCCAGCGCCACGATCCAGGGCGCGAGCCGGTCGCTGAGCGTGACGAAGTCCGGCGTCGCCGTGGCATGCAAGGTCCACCGGCGCCCGGGCAAGTCCAGCGGTGTCTGGCCTTGCAGGTAGGGGCGTGCGGCGGCGGGCAAGCTCAGCGGACCGCCGTCGGCGGCGACGCCGACCGTCGAGTACAACAGCCGGTCCGGCTCGACCCGGTCACCGTCGTAGAGCGCGAACGCAAGCGGACTGCGGTCCAGTCCCATCAGGCCGCGCATAAAGTCATCGGCGATAAACACTGCGGTTACCCAGCCCAGCAGTTCAGTGTCGCGACGCACCGCGAGATACGCAATGAAGCCGGCCTGGCTGCCGCGCACCTGCAACACGTTCAGGCGCCCGCTGACCATCGCATCGTCGCTCGCGGCCGCGGCCTCCAGAACCGCCTTGCGGACCGCGTCCTGCATCAGGTCCAGCCCGATGGCGCGCGTATTCACGGCATCGAGCGGTTCGGCGTAGAGCACCACGGCGTGCAGGTCGCTGACCACCGGCGTGATCGGCGGCGGCGGCGCACGCAGGCGGAATTCGCGCAGCACCCTGGGGTCGGCCAGGCCAGGCGGCAGCGGCTCGCTGCGCACGCGCGTGATGAAGGCGTCCAGGTCCGTGGCACGCACCGCCGCGGTGAAGTTCATGGCCTTGATGCCGGGATAGCGCCGCGCGAGCCGGAGCGTTGCGACGTAACGGCGCCAGTCTTCCCGGGTGACCTCGTCCGAGGCCGCGAACAAACCGAGCC
>JBQTHL010000033.1:0-6214 GCA_052389915.1 Panacagrimonas sp. | reverse complement strand
AGATCGAGGACCTCTACCGTTCGCTGCCGCGCCATATGTCCGTAGCCTGCTCTTGGATTCAGTATCAGTAATAAGGATGCGTCTTCTCGCGCTCCCGGCGCTCGACCAGGGACTCCGCTTGCAGCAGCGTATCGCGCGCATCGAATGCCGAGGCATCCGCGCCAACCCGCACCTTGAACTCGGGGTGATCGCTGAATACCGGCCCGCCGACCATGACACCGACCTGCCGGTTTCGGGAGACCTTTCGCATCTCCGCGATATCGGCCGACAGCGTCGGCAGCCGCCCCTCGCAACTGGCCGAAACGTCAATCACATCGAACCAGTGCGAGTGGATGACATCGAGCATCTTCGCGCGCGAGGAAGGCGGAGTGCGCCAGACTTCCCAGCCTGCACGGTGAAAAAATTCAGTCGTCACACAACGGCAAAATTCGGAAACCATGAAGACGCCCAGCATGTTCTGCTCAGCAGGCGCAGAAACCAGCAACGCCTTGCGACCGCGCAAGCGGCACTGCACTTCGCTGGAAAAGCCCGGACTCAACTCGTGCAGCATCTGCTGGAGATGCAGCATCCCAACCGCGATCTCCTCGTAATGACAGAGATCGGCCTCCCAGAGATCCGATAGCCGACGCGCTGCGGGAATCAGCAGGTGCAGATACAGAGTCTCGAGGGACATCCCCTGCGTGCGTTTCACCTCGATTAGGGACCGAGCCGCCGTTAGATCGCAGGTCGCGATGAGCCCAGTGAACTCGACCACATCAACTCGCTCCGGAAGCACGACCTCCTCCGCAGGCAGCCTTCGAGCCGAGCCGGGTCGATACGCAACCATCAGTCTGGGAATGACTTCCCTCTGGACGGTTCGCACCAGCACACCCGAGTTCTGCCGAAAATCGAGGATGGTGGTCGCACTCGCAGGCGTGGCCGGCGCCTCCAGCACCCCACCCGGCCCAGCCCGCAGCCTCCTTACCGAGTCGCGCTTTACGTCAAGACGTGTCACGCGATCTTGCGTCATGCCCATCATTTGGTTCTCCTCCCAAATCAGGACGCGGTAACAACACCGTCGTTGCACCCAGGCTCTGAAGTCCCGGATTGCGTCGGGATCATAGCCCATCGCTTGGCGACTTTTGGACCGCGTAATAGCTTCATAAAGAATTTTTCGACCCAACACCGGACCAGATCAGCAAGCTTTATCCACTCACCCGCCTGCCGTCCGCCGAATTTCCGAATTCAGCTTACCCTCGTTCATCTTGTGTAACAAGATATGTACGTCTTGTTTAGTTGACAGTCTGAAATCGCAAGATTAGATTCACTCCCATCGAAGAAGGGCCATGCGGAGCGCATAGCGATGCAGCAGCGGCGACCCTACCGGGAGGAGAGAAAGCCCCTTTATACCGCGGAACAGCGCCGACGCCGGGATGCGTCGGGCTGGACCCTGGTGCAGGGCGTGCTCGCGCCGCTGCAATTCCTCGTATTCCTGATCAGCCTATTTTTGGTGTTGCGTTTCCTCGACACCAGGATCGGTGAGACCGCCGCCTTGATCTCGGTGGTGGTCAAGACCCTGGTGCTCTACCTGATCATGATCACTGGCTCGATCTGGGAAAAGGTGGTCTTCGGCCGTTACCTGTTCGCGCCGGCCTTCTACTGGGAAGACGTATTCAGCATGCTGGTTCTGGCGCTGCACACGGCCTATCTGCTGGCGCTGGCAACCGATGCACTGAGCGTGACCGGGCTGATGTACCTCGCCCTGGCGGCCTATCTCACTTACGTCATCAATGCGGGGCAGTTCATTCTCAAACTGCGCGCCGCGCGGCTCGATGAGGCATCGCGCATGCGTCTGATCGCAACGGGCGACATGGCGGTGTCCAAGTGAACATGCCCCTCTCTGTGGTCCCGCCGTCACGCACAGCGGGATGCAAGGAAGTCCCGATCCTGCGCGAGCGCGGCCAGCGAGAGGTGTTCTGCGGACTCACCGGCATCATCTGGCTGCATCGCAAGATTCAGGACGCTTTTTTTCTGATCGTGGGCTCGCGAACCTGCGCGCATCTGATGCAGTCCGCAGCAGGCGTGATGATCTTTGCCGAGCCGCGATTCGGCACCGCGATCATCGAGGAACGCGACCTCGCCGGCCTGGCCGACGCCAACGAAGAGCTGGATCGCGTGGTCAGGGAGTTGCTAGCCCGCCGTCCCGATATTCGACTGCTGTTCCTGGTTGGGTCCTGCCCCTCCGAAGTCATCAAGCTCGACCTGTCTCGCGCCGCTGCGAGGCTGTCGGTCACGCATTCGCCCGGCGTTCGCATCCTCAACTACTCCGGCAGCGGCATCGAGACCACGTTCACGCAGGGCGAAGACGCTTGCCTGGCTTCGATGGTCCCGAGTCTGCCGACACCGGCCGCCAATGCTGCGCCCTCACTGCTGATCGTCGGCAGCCTCGCCGATGTCGTGGAAGATCAGTTCATCCGCCTCTTCGAGAAACTCGGCGTCGGGCCGGTTAGCTTCCTGCCGCCGCGAAATTCGCAGGCGCTGCCAACCATTGGCCCGAACACACGCTATCTGCTGGCACAACCCTTCCTCGCCGATACGGCGCGTGCACTGGAAGATCGCGGTTCGACGCGCATTCCGGCGCCCTTCCCGCTCGGCGCCGAAGGCACGACGGCCTGGTTGCAGGCGGCGGCCTCGGAATGGGGTGTTGCGCCCACCCATTTCGAGACGGTTACGTCACCCGCCCGCGATCGGGCGATTAGGGCTGTCGCGCGCTACCGCAGCCAGCTTGCCGGCAAGCGGATCTTCTTCTTCCCGGACTCGCAGCTCGAAGTGCCGCTCGCGCGCTTTCTCGCGTCCGAGCTGGACATGGAACTGACCGAAGTGGGCACCCCCTTCCTGCACCGTCAACATCTCGCGGAAGAACTGGAACTGCTGCCCCCCAACACACGCCTCAGCGAAGGACAGCACGTGGATCGCCAGTTGGACCGCTGCCGAGCTTCGATGCCTGACCTCGTTGTATGTGGACTCGGCCTGGCCAATCCGCTGGAGGCCGAGGGCCTGACCACCAAGTGGTCGATCGAACTGGTGTTCACGCCGATCCAGGGCTACGAACAGGCCGGTGACCTTGCTGAACTGTTCGCGCGACCGCTGGTGCGGCGCCTGAAGCTGGTGGCCTGAGCATGCAGCTCACGCTCTGGACTTACGAAGGTCCGCCGCACGTCGGCGCCATGCGCATCGCCATCGCGATGCAGGGCGTGCACTACGTATTGCACGCCCCTCAGGGCGACACCTACGCCGACCTGCTGTTCACGATGATTGAGCGGCGCAACAAGCGCCCGCCCGTCACCTACACCACGTTCCAGGCGCGTGATCTGGGCGGTGACACCGCGGACCTGTTCAAGACCGCGGCACTTGACGCCTACGAGCGATTCCGACCTCAGGCGATGCTGGTCGGCGCATCCTGCACGGCGGAGCTGATCCAGGACGATCCAGGTGGGCTGGCGCGGGCGCTCAATCTGCCGATTCCTGTGGTTGCGCTGGAACTGCCGTCCTACCAGCGCAAGGAAAACTGGGGCGCGTCGGAAACCTTTTATCAACTGGTTCGCGCCTGCGCCGGTCCCTCAGCGCCGCCACCGGGAACCCCGCGCGCGGCACGACCGGAAGGACAGCGTCCAAGCTGCAACCTGCTCGGCCCGGCCGCACTGGGCTTCCGGCATCGCGACGACGTGCACGAAATCACCGGGCTGCTGAATCGTCTGGGTGTGGATGTGCAGGTCACCGCGCCGCTCAACGCGACACCTGTCGATCTGGCGAAGCTGGGTCAGGCCGACTTCAACGTCGTGCTGTATCCCGAGATCGCGGGTCAGGCCGCGAGCTGGTTGCAACGGACTTTCGGACAGCCGATGGTCAAGACGGTACCCATCGGGGTCAGCGCGACACGCGAGTTCATCGCCGAAGTCGCACAGATCTCGGGTTGTGATCCCAGTGCGGTGCTCAACAACGTCTCCTCACGCTCGGTCTGGTACTCCCGCTCGGTCGATTCAACCTATCTCACTAACAAGCGCGTCTTCGTTTTCGGCGACGCGACGCACGCCGTCGCCGCCGCACGATTCGCGAGTGAGGAGTTGGGCTTCCAGGTCGTCGGCATCGGCACCTACAGCCGCGAGTTTGCACGCGAGGTTCGCGAGGCCGCGAAAAAATACGGCGTCGAACCGCTGATCACCGACGACTATTTGCAAGTCGAAGCCAAAGTCGCCGAGCTTCAGCCGGAACTGGTGCTCGGTACACAGATGGAACGCCACATCGCCAAGCGTCTGGGCATCCCCTGCGCGGTGATTTCGGCGCCGGTGCATGTGCAGGACTACCCCGCGCGTTACTCGCCGCAGATGGGTTTTGAAGGCGCGAACGTGCTGTTCGACTCGCTCGTGCACCCGCTGATGATGGGGCTCGAGGAACACCTCATCACGATGTTCCGCGACGACTTCGAGTTCCACGGGGACGCAGCGCCCTCTCACCTCGGCGGCGCCGCCAGCGACAAGCGCGCAGCGTCGGAGCCGGACCCGGAGCCGGAGGTCGCGACCGTCTCGGCAGAAGTGGTAACCGCAGCCAACGCACCGGCCATCGAGACAGAAGCCAGCGTGGCCTGGGCCACAGAAGCAGAAAAGGAACTCAAGAAAATTCCGTTCTTCGTGCGCGGTAAGGCGCGACGGAACACGGAGCGCTTCGCCAAAGAGCGAGGCGTCACAACCATAACGGTGGAGGCGCTCTACGATGCCAAGGCACACTTCGGTCGCTGAGCCTGCGCCGCCCGTGCGCGTCGTCATCGTGACGATGGACAACCATCTGGCAAGCGCAACCGACCGCGCGCGCGCGACTCTGGCCAAACAAGTCCCCGGCTTGAGCCTGCGCATGCACACCGCTGCCGAATGGGGCAGCGACCCGGCCGCGCTGGAGCGCTGCTGCGCCGACATCGCGCAGGGCGACATCATCATCAACACCATGCTGTTCATGGAGGAGCACGTCCAGGCGGTGCTCCCCGCCCTGCAAGCGCGACGCGATCACTGCGACGCGATGATCGGCTGCATGTCGGCGGGCGAGGTCGCGCAACTGACCCGCATCGGTCGCTTCGACATGCAGGCCAAGCAGTCCGGCGCGATGGCCCTGCTCAAGCGCTTGCGCCCGAAACCGAAAGCCGGCGAAGCCGCAAGCAGCGGCGCCAAGCAGATGCGCATGCTGCGCCGGTTGCCGAAAATCCTGCGCTTCATTCCAGGCGCCGCGCAGGACGTGCGCGCCTACTTCCTTACCTTGCAGTACTGGCTGTGCGGATCGGAAGACAACGTCGTCAACATGGTCCGCATGCTGGTGGACCGCTACGCGGATGGCACTCGCCGGGCGCTGCGCGGCACGCTCAAACATGAGATGCCGGTGGAGTATCCCGAGGTCGGCGTGTATCACCCGAAACTGCCGGGCCGGATCGCAGAAGTCGCCGACCACTTGCCGCGGCAAGGATCACGGGGAACGGTCGGCCTGCTGCTCATGCGCTCGTATCCGCTGGCCGGCAACACCGGCCACTACGACGGCGTGATTCGCGCGCTCGAAGCGCGAGGTCTGAACGTGGTTCCTGCCTTCGCCTGCGGGCTCGACGCGCGGCCGGCAGTCGAACGGTTCTTCATGAAGAACGGCCACGCCACGGTCGATGCGGTGATCTCGCTAACCGGCTTTTCGCTGGTAGGCGGTCCCGCCTACAACGACGCCAAAGCTGCGGAAGAAATGCTGGCGAAGCTCGACGTGCCCTACCTCGCCGCCCACCCGGTGGAATTCCAGACGCTCGAACAATGGGCCGCTTCCGAGCGCGGCCTGATGCCGGTGGAATCGACCATCATGGTCGCGATTCCGGAACTCGACGGCGCCACCAGCCCGATGATTTTCGGCGGCCGCTCGGATTCCGCCGGTGCGACTTGCACGGGTTGCCATCGCGGCTGCGTGTTCCCGGCCAGCGACAAGGGCCGCGACATGCAAACCTGCGTCGAGCGCGCCGAGATGCTCGCTGCTCGCGTGGACAAGCTCGTGAGCCTGCGTCGCTCGCAACGTGCCGAGCGCAAGATCGGCGTCGTGCTGTTCAACTTCCCGCCGAACGCGGGCAACACGGGTACCGCGGCTTATCTGGCAGTGTTCGAGTCCCTGCACCACACGCTCGGCGCGATGAAGGCCGCGGGCTATCACGTCGATCTGCCGG
>JBQTHL010000032.1:0-93074 GCA_052389915.1 Panacagrimonas sp. | reverse complement strand
ACGGCGCCACGTTGCGTTGCAGATTCACGCGGATGGGCAGGTTGCGGTCGGCCCTGGCGCGGAACTTCAGGGTGTAGGTAGCACCGGCCACCAGGTTCAGGGGTTGCCCCAGGGTGGCGTTCCAGGGCGCCGCCACATCGGCCCGGGTGATGGTGACGCGGGCGGAGCGGGCGCCTTCGAACTTCACGTCGCTGACCACCGCGGCACTGCCCAGGGCATTGCCCGCGGTGAAGAAGTACCAGGGGAACAGACTGCCGGTTTCGAAGCCGGCGTTCTGAACGATGTTGCCGATGGGGATGGTGGTGTTGAATGTCGCCGTCACGGTCTTGGCGGCATCGACGCTCACGGTGCACTTCTCCAGCATGCCGCTGACCGGGGCGCAGTTGGCCGAGAACCCGGCAAACGCGCTGCCGCTGGCCGGGTTGGCGGTGAGCGTCACGCTGGTGTTCTCGGCCAAGCTTTCGGAGCAGTCCGACCCGCAGTCGATGCCGGCCGGCGTGCTGGTCACAGTGCCCGCGCCGGTGCCGTCCTTGGTCACGCCGAGCAGGAAGGAAGGCCGCGGCAGCAGGGTCACGACAAAGTCTTCCACCTCACCGTCCTTGGCCACACCGCGCGGGGTGTTGCAGCTGCCCAGCTCGGTGCACACGCGCAGGCGCAAGTAGCTGGTGCCGGCACTGGCGTTAGCGGGCAGGTTGAACGTCAGCATGAAGCCGCTGTTCAGGGGCGCATCCAGGGTCAGGACGTCGATGGCATCGTCGAAGTCGCCGTCACCGTTGATGTCCAGCCAGGCGCTGAGGAAGCCGCTGCCGTTGGTGCTCACCGGAAGGCTGATGCCGTTCTGGCCGAGGGTGAAGCTCAGCGGGGTGGTAACGCCTTGTTCGTCGTCGGTGTTGGTGCTGTCGTCGCCGTCGGCCGCAGCCGAGGGCTGGCCGTCGGATTCGTTGTCCTTGGAGAAGCCGAGTCCCGGACTTGCCGGGTAGGCATGCACCGGGCCGTTGTCGGCCAGCAGGGTGCCGTAGCTGGCGGGGGCATCGCCCAGTTCCAGCAGGGCGAACTCGAACGCGCCGATGTCGCAGTCACCGAACCGGGGACGCGCGAAGCCGCGCTGGTCGGTGGCGACGACGCAGGCGCCGCCGCCGTCCGGCGGGTAGGCATCCAGCGCCGGGCTGCCGGTGACCAGCGCATGGGTCTGCGTCGGGCCGCCGTTGAAGGCCAACGTGGTGTTGAGGATGCTGGTCAGCGTGGTGGGCGTGTTGCCGTTGCTGGTCGCGGTGATGTCGGTGGCGCCAGGGTTGAAGCCGTAAAACGCCTGCGCGTTGGTGAGTCCGGAATGGCCGAACAGGTTGAGGTTGCTGGCCGTGACGGTGCCGCTCAGCCGCTTCACTTCCCGCCCGCTGCTGCCGGTATTGCCGGCTATCAGGCTTTTGGAGAGGGTCGTGGTGCCGCTCAGGTTGGTGAGACCGCCGCCATGCGAGGCATTGTTGCCCGACACCGTGCTGTGGGTCAGTGTGAGGGTGTTTTTGTTGTGGAGGCCGCCACCATAAAAGGCGCCGTTGCCCGACACGGTGCTGTCGGTCAGGGTGGCGGTGCCGGCGTTGTAGAGGCCGCCGCCGAAGTCAGAGGCACCATTCCCCGACAGCGTGCTGCGGGTCAGCGTGACGGTGCCGCTGTTATAGATTCCGGCACCGTAGTTGGCCCCGTTCCCCGACACGGTGCTGTCGACCAGCGCCAGGGTGCCCCCGCCTCCAACGTGGATGCCGCCGCCTTCGGCGAATTCGGCCACGCCGCCGCTGATGGTGGTGCTCTGCAGGGTGAGCTTGCTGCCGCTTCCGACCGCCACGATGCGGAAGGCCGTGGGCGCAGCCGGATCGCGCCGGATGGTCGAGCCATTGCCCTGGATGACGATCTCGCTGGTGAAGACGGGCAGGCCGTTGTAGGTACCGCCCTCGGGCGTGGTGATACTGAAGACGCTGCGGGCTGGCAGGACCAGGGTGTCCAGCCCCGCGGCACCCGCCGGGCAACTGCCGACGGCGGTGTCGGTGTTGGCGGCGCGGATGGCGTCGCTGAGCGTGCAGGCGACCACGCTGGTCTGCGCCGTGGTGGTCACGGTGAGGGTGGCGGCGCTGGCCGGCCCGGTGTGCATCCCGAACAGGCCGAGCGCGAGGGCGGCGGCGATGGGATTCAGCGGTGGCCCGGATGCAATCAGAGGTATGGGCCGGGAAGAGCTGCTCTTTTGCTCCGCAAAATCCAACATCCGGGTTGCGCCCACGGATTCCACCCTGGTGACCTTCAGGATTGCGGTTGCGACTGGCGTGTGCAGCTTCATGACCCTGATCTCCCCGTAATGCTCGACTGGTGTGCGCCTTGCGCGCGCGAAGCTGCACCCAAGCCCCCAAACAATCCCGACCACATCTCAATATTTTTTCTGCATACAGTTTGATGCGGAACCGGGTTTCACTTGCTCCGTCGGCGCCTTCTTTTTTACGTACGCGGTTTGCCTCACCTGACCAGGACTGAGAAGCGGTCTGGAGGCATCTAGAACAGGCCAATGATTGCATGATGCAAGGCGGTGCGGCGAGGGCGGTCGGGGGAATCGACGTGCGCAGATCAGGTTCGCGGCCTCGTAGCGTGCGCACGGCGCACGATTTCTGCGATTTTTGGATCCGCCCATCGTGCGCGGTGCTCACGCTGCAGATAGGCGTGGCCACAAGTTCGGGCTAGCGACGGTAGGTCGGCAATCCTTGCCAACCTCGTTCTCGACTGGCGCTCACCGGTTTGATCGGCGAGCGCCAATCGGAGCTGAAGACTCATCTAGCCGCCTCCTCGGCGTGGCGGTACCGTCGGTTTGCGAAGACCTGATGGTGACCGTGACACGACGAGGAGACGACGATGAAAGCTTACGCGGCGATTGATCTGCATTCCAACAACAGCGTGCTGTCGGTGATGGACGAGCACGGCACGCGACTTCACGAGCACCGATATCCGAACGCGCTGGCGAGCCTGGTCGAAGGGCTGACACCGTATCGGGAATCGTTGGTCGGTGTGGTGGTGGAGTCCACCTACAACTGGTACTGGCTGGTGGACGGCCTGATGGACGCCGGCTTCAAGGTCCATCTGGCACACACGGCAGCAGTGCCGCAGTACGCCGGACTCAAGCACGGTGACGATCACACTGACGCCCGACACTTGGCCAACCTGCTGCGGCTCGGCATTCTGCCGGAAGGGTTTATCTATCCCAGACAACAGCGCGCCGTCCGCGACCTGTTGCGTCAGCGCAGCCGTGTGGTGCGACTCGCGGTGCGCCAGATGCTGGCGCTGCAATCCCTGTGGACGCGGCATACCGGACAGCGGCTGTCCGCCAACACGGTCAAGAAGTTGTCCGCAGAAGAACTGATGCCGGTATTTCCCGACGCCAATGTGCGTCAGGCCGCACGAGTGACGCTCAAGCTCTGGCATCTGCTGCACGAGGAATCTGCCGAATTGGAAAAGTGCGTGCTGCGACAGATGCGCCCCGATCCTGCGTTGGTGCGTCTTCGCACGACGCCCGGTATCGGTCCCGTGCTGGGGCTGACCATCCTGCTGGAAACGGGCGATATCCATCGCTTCGCGCATGTCGGCGACTACGCCTCGTACTGCCGCTGCGTCGACAGCAAGCGCTTCTCCAACGGCAAGCAGAAGGGGCGCGGCAACGCCAAGTGCGGCAACCGCTATCTGGCCTGGGCCTATATCGAAGCCGCCAACTATGCGATCCGGTTCTCCGAACCCATCCAGCGCTGGTACGAACGCCGACGGGCCAAGAAACATCGCCTGGTGGCACTCAAAGCCGTCGGGCACAAGCTGGCACGCGCCTGCTACCACATGCTGCGTGAAGGCACCGACTTCGATCTGGAACGTGCCTTCGTCTGATTCCATGCCCGGCGCAGGCGAGCTCGGAAAGGGGCCTGGCCAAAAGCTGCGAGCCTGAATGGCCGCCGGCGTCGGGCGCCAACATCAGAGGTGATGAATTTCCGCCTCCGTCATGAGCCACGCCAAGGGTGAGACCGGCAACGGATCTCGCGATCCTGTGCGCATCGCGCTACGCGACGCACCTGGACATGATCGGGGAACGCATGCGTGTTTGGGGCTCGATGGCGAGCCAGGGGCGCGGCACACCATCGCTCGCGATGCGCCGCTGCCTTGATCCAGAACGGTGACTGGTGCGGCTTTTTCGCGAGCCGCTACCCAACGACCAACACATCGGCGCGGTGATTCGTTACCGCTGAACTCAGCCCCCGCTTCACAGCGGGTCAGAAGCTTGCGCGCCTATTGACGCGGGCGGCTAAATGGTGAGCCCCTTTTACAATGAGTGCCGCCGTCATCCTCGGAACTCCCGTCATGATCCGTCCCCTCGTGTTCGCCTTCGGAATGGTCTGTGCCGGCGCCGCTGCGGCCACGAGCTGGGAAGATCTGGCCAGGCAGGCGCTGAAGGCGGCCACGAGCAATCCGCAAACCCTGTCCCTGGCGGATGCCGAGATCGTGCAGGGGCTGCGCGAGGCGCTGGCCAAGGGCACGAAGAACGCAGTGCTGCAACTCGGCAGGACCGACGGCTACTGGGCCAGCGAGCGCTTTCGCATTTCGTTGCCCAAGACCATCACGCAGGCCGACCAGTTGCTACGTATCGGCGGCTACGGCCCCAAGCTGGACGAGCTGCACCTGTCCTTCAACCGCGCCGCCGAGAAGGCCGTGCCGGTGGCGGCGAATGTGTTTTCGCAAGCCGTGCAGAAGCTGACGCTGACCGACGCGCGAAAAATTCTGGAAGGACCGCCGGACGCGGCTACGCAGTTCTTCAAACAGGCCACCGGTACCACACTCGCCGCACAGTTCAAGCCGCTGGTGGCCAACGTCACCGCCAAGGCCGGGCTGGTGCAGCAGTACAACAAGCTGATCGCCTCCGCCGGCCCGCTGGCGAGTCTCGCCGAGGTGAAGATGGACGTGAACGATTACGTCACCAACAAGGCGCTCGAAGGTCTGTTCGTGCGCGTGGCGGAGGAAGAGAAATCCATCCGCAGCAATCCCGCGGCGCGCACCAGCGAAATCCTGAAGAAGGTTTTTGGCAGCCGTTGAGCCGGGCTTTCGGCCGTCGGGCTTTGCGGCGAATCAGGGCAGGCAGCATCAGGCCGATGGCCAGCGCCGACGGCGTGCTGTGCGAAAACCCGGCCTCTGGGGATTCCGTGCAAGCACCTACGCGAGGTTACGGATGCGGGGCGGCATAATGCACTCCGTTTCGCGGTGCCCGGGTCGCTTCGTCTTTCGAGCCTGTGCTCGCAACTCCGTTTCTCACGTTTCGTCCTTATGAACCTGCCTCTACCCGTCGACATCACCCCAGCTTTCCCTGTGGACACGGCTCCGGTCACGCATGGCTGGGCCGGGTTGAAACGAATCCAGCGACGCCAGTTGCGCCGCCGGCTCGGCGAGGCCACCAGCTATGAAGACTGGGTGGCGACGGCAATGGCCTTCGATACCCTCACCGGCCGCGCGCGCTGGAGGGAGCGGCGGCGTAGCGGCCTGTACGACTACGCCATGATCGGCGACCGGCTCGAGAAGCTGCGGTCCCTGCGGGCGAACGGTGACGACTGGGGCCTACTGTTCGAGATCGAGGAAGGCGTGCACGGCAATCTCGGCGGCATGGGCAAGCCCATCCTCTACGAGAAGGCGCAGTTCGGAACCAAGCGCCTGATCACCGAATACGTGGAAACGGTCGCCGACACGCTGACGCACCTGGAGTCGGTGGACGGGGCAAGGATTCCCACCTCCGTGAAGAACGATCTGTTCGATCGCGCCAGCCACTGCTTCGGTCGCACCGCGCTGATGATGAGCAGCGGCGGCATGCTGATGTTCTTTCACTTCGGCGTGGCCAAGGCGCTGTTCGAGCAGGGCGTGCTGCCCAACGTGATTTCCGGCTCCAGTGCCGGCGCGATCGTCGCCGCCGTGGTGGGCACGCGCACCGAGGAAGAACTGCAGGGCTTCTTCACGCCGGAGAACCTTTACTTCGGCGAGGCCTGGAACCCCACCCTGCTGGAGCGGACCACCGGCCTGCGCCGCATCTTCGGCACCGAGGCCTTCGAGCAGACTTTCGAGCGGCTGATTCCGGATTTCACGTTTCGCGAAGCCTTCGAGCGTACCGGCCGCAGCATCAGCATTTCGGTGAGCCCCTGCGAGCGGCACCAGACGCCGCGCCTGCTCAACGCCATCACCTCGCCGCACGTCCTGATCCGCTCCGCCGTGCGTGCCTCGTGCGCAGTGCCGGGGCTATTCGAACCGGTGCAATTGATGGCACGCAATGCACGCGGCGAAACCGTTCCGTTCCTGAAGTCGCGATGGATTGACGGCGTGTTTGCGGCGGACCTTCCGGCCAAGCAACTGGCCCGGCTGTACGGCACCAACCATTACATCGTCAGCTACGTGAACCCTGCGCTGCTGCTCACCTTTCGCGATCACAAGACCCGGAGCAGTTTTCTCAAGCCCGTGACCCACATGCTCAAGGGCATGGCGCAGCACGTGCTCAAGTCCAGCGACAAGATCATCGGCAAGTACCTGCCCGCCTCCACCGTGGGCGTGATCAACAAGGTGGCGCACGATCTCGTGTCGCAGGACTACGTGGGCGATATCAACATCACGCCGCGGCGGCGGATTTTTTCGCCGCTGCGCTTGGTGTCGCCACTCACGCACCGCGAAATTGGCGAGCTGATACTCGAAGGCGAACGCCAGACCTGGCCGCGCCTCGAGATGATCCGGATTTCCTCCGAGATCAGCCGCACGCTGGACGGGATTCTGCGACGCGCGGACGAGTGATCGACCGGTAAGCGGGCCGTTTCAACCCGGATCGCGCAACCATTGTTCCAGGATGACACGTGCCGCCTCGCCGTCGCGATCTCCCTTGCGCACACGCCGCGTCATGCGTCCGCTGGATCGCGCGTCGCGCAGCGAGTCGTCCGCCGCACGCGATGAAAATCTCTCGTCGGCCAGGTGTACAGGTAGCCCGCTGCGCTGGCGCAACTGCTCCGCGAACCGGCGAGCCTGCGTGGTGATGGGCTGATCGGAGCCGTCGTCGTTCAAGGGCAGGCCGACGATCAAGCCCTCGGGGCGCCACTCGGCCAGCAGGTGCTCGATACCTTTCCAGTCCGGCTCGGTCGCGGAACTCAAGGTCGGCAGGGGTCTCGCGGTACCTGTGATCGAATCGCCGACCGCAACGCCAACGCGCTTGTGTCCGAAGTCGAAGGAGAGGTACACCGTCAGTCGCTAGCCGGTCCAGCTCACCCCACTACCGTCCACCCAGGGTCTCCATGACGGGCTCCACCAAGGAATAGTTGGCGGCGAACGGGAGCATGACCGTGTCTGCCACGAGGCTAAAAGGCAGATCTAGTGCGGGGTGCCCGGGCGGCGCCATGTCGTACTCGGCGAACCTGGAAAGGGCGTCGGAATTCTGCGTGACCGCTGCCACGTTGAGGCGTGTTCCGGCGAAGTACCTTGGACTGCCGTCTCGAACGGCGCTGGCCGTTTCGATAGTGGCGCAGCCGACTTGAAGGACGACCAGAAAGCCAAAGGCAAGGCGATAGATACTCATGCGAACTCCGGTAGCAAATCCAAGAACTACCTCAAGCGTGTCCCGCACCGCTACCTATCTGCGTCACGTCCAGGCCCAGCAGGCGCGTCGCCGTTTGCCAGCGGCTGCGCGCTGGTGTCTGGAACAGCACCTTGGAATCCACCGGGGTGTTGAGCCAGGAGTTGGCCATGATCTCGTTCTCCAACTGGCCCGCGCTCCAGCCCGCGTACCCGAGAGTGATGAGGAAGTCCTTGGGCCCGCGACCTTGACCGATGGCGGTAAGCACGTCGCGCGAAGTGGTGATGAACAGGTCGCCGCCGATGGGCATGCAGGATTCCCATCCACCCGGTTCGCGATGCACCACGAAGCCTCGTTCGGGTTGCACCGGCCCGCCCCAGAAGATGAAGTGATCGGTGGTGTCCGCACCTTCGTGCTTGACGCCCATCTGGTCGAGCATGGCGCTCAGGCTGAGATCGGTGGGACGGTTGATGATGAGCCCGATGGCGCCCTTGTCGTTGTGCTCGCACAGCAGGGACACGGTGTGGCTGAAGTTGTCGTCCTCCAATCCGGGCATCGCGATCAGGAACTGGTTCTTGAGCGAGGGCGCGTCGTCTCCCAGCAGGGTATCGACGCGCAATTGCGCTTCGGCCTTGGCCTCATCGCCTTCGTGCGCTTCCAGCGCCTGCCGGCACCTGGCCAGGCTGGCGCCGGTGCTCTTGCGCAGACGACGGATAGCGGTGGTGGTTATGCGCGGCATGAGGTCAGTATCCAGCCGCAGGTGCGGCTAGGCAACATGTAGGAGGGCGTAAGCCCCGACCGGCTTCTCGAACAGCCCGGCGAGATTTGATTTGCGAGCGCCGGTCGCGGCTTACGCCCCTCCTACGAGGCAGCGAGCCGCGTTGCGATCACGTCCATTAGTTGCCCGCCGATGTCGGTGCCGTAAGCCGCATCGATCTCGCGCGCACAGGTGGGGCTGGTGACGTTGATCTCGGTCAGGTGTTCGCCGATGACATCTAGGCCCACGAACAGCAGCCCGCGCCGCTTGAGTTCCGGGCCTACCCTTGCCGCAATCCGGCGATCCGCATCGGACAGCGGCTGCGGCCGCCCGGTGCCGCCGGCGGCGAGATTGCCGCGCGTCTCGCCCGCCATGGGAACGCGCGCAAGACAGTAGGGGACTGGTTCGCCGTCAATCATCAGAATGCGCTTGTCGCCGTCGGCGATGGCCGGCAGATATTTCTGCGCAACGATCATGCGCCGACCGTAGTCGCTGAGCTGTTCGATGACCGCACCCAGGTTCAGGCCGTCCAAGCCCACGCGGAAGATGCCGCTGCCGCCCATGCCATCCACCGGCTTGTAGATCACGTCGCGATGCTCGGCGTGGAAGGCGCGCAGACTTGCGGCATCGCGGGCGAACAGGGTGGGCGGCGCCACGTCGGCAAACCAGGACGTGAACAGTTTCTCGTTGCAGTCGCGCAGGCTTTGCGGCTTGTTCACCACCAGCACGCCCTCGGCTTCGGCACGCTCCAGGATGTAGGTGCTGCCGACGTATTCGAGATCGAACGGCGGATCCTTGCGCATCAGGATGGCGTCGAGGTCCGCAAGCCTGGTGAGTTGTGGCTCGCCGCACCAGTCGAACCAGTGCTGCCTGTCGTCGTGGACCTCGACCGTTAGCGCGCGGCCGAAGGCAACGCCGTCGCGCACATGCAGGTCGGTCTGCTCCAGGTACTCCAGGCTCCAGCCGCGCTTCTGAGCCGCCAGCATCAGCGCCAGCGTGGTGTCCTTGTACGGCTTGATCGACCCGATGGGGTCCATGACGATGCCGATTCTGCGGGTCATGTGGGTGCTCGTGGGGCTTTGTGTCAGAGAGTGTCATCGTACCCGCAGGGCCCCCCATGTAGGTCGGGTTTCAACCCGACATCCCGGCCGGGGAGTCGGTCTGAAGCGCGGCCTACAGCCCGACGTGCAGGGGAATCTTTCCGATCCGGAGCACCATCCGCGCGCCTTCCCGCTCGCCTGCGTAGAATCCGCGCCCTTGAATCGACTCTGCATGGCCTCACTAGCCGGAGTCGTAGGGAATCCTCGCAGACCACATGACCGAAATCACCGACGCTCCCGCCACTCCCGACGCTGGCGCCTCCAACGAAACTGCCCCCGACATGGCCAGCCTGAAAGCACAACTGGGTGAGGCCGAAGCAAAGGCGGCGGCCGCGCGCGACGCCCACATGCGCGCACTAGCCGACATGGACAACCTGCGCAAGCGCAACGAGCGCGACATCCAGTCCGCGCGCCAGTATGGAGCCGAGAAACTGCTCGGTGAATTGCTGGGGGTTGCCGACAGTCTGGATTTCGGGCTTGCCGCTGCGATCAAGCCGGACGCGCAGGCCGCGACCATCGTCGAAGGCATGCAACTCACGCGCAAACAACTGCAGGCAACCCTGGAGAAACACGGGGTCAAGCTGGTCGATCCGCTGGGAGAGCCGTTCAACCCGGACCAGCACGAAGCGGTGACTATGCTGGAGTCGGCCGAGACACCCCCCAACCATGTGCTCAACGTGATGCAGAAGGGCTACCGCCTGCACGACCGCCTGCTGCGGCCGGCGATGGTGGTCGTGGCCAAAGCGCCTGCGACGCCGGCCTCTTGAACAAAGCATAGACGGCCGCACAACTACCGCAGTTCGTAGATTAGTTCCGTTCCACTCAACAAAGATTCGGAGTAACAACGTTATGGCCAAGATCATCGGCATCGACCTCGGCACCACCAATTCCTGCGTCGCCATCATGGAAGGCGGCAACGTCAAGATCATCGAGAACAGCGAGGGCGAGCGCACCACGCCGTCGATCGTGGCCTACGCCGACGACGGTCAGGTCATCGTCGGCCGTTCGGCCAAGCGCCAGGCGGTGACCAATCCGCACAACACGCTGTACGCGATCAAGCGCCTGATCGGTCGCCGTTTCGAGGACGGCGTGGTGCAGAAGGACATCGGCATGGTGCCCTACAAGATCACCAAGGCGCCCAACGGCGACGCCTGGGTGCAGGTCAAGGACAAGAAGATGGCGCCGCCGGAAATCTCCGCGCAGGTGCTGGCCAAGATGAAGAAGACGGCCGAGGACTATCTGGGCGAGCCGGTCACCGAGGCCGTCATCACGGTGCCCGCGTACTTCAACGACAGCCAGCGCCAGGCGACCAAGGACGCCGGCAAGATCGCGGGCCTCGAGGTCAAGCGCATCATCAACGAGCCGACCGCCGCTGCGCTGGCCTTCGGCATGGACAAGGTCAAGGGCGATCGCAAGATTGCGGTGTACGACCTGGGCGGCGGCACCTTCGACGTGTCGATCATCGAGATTGCGGAAGTCGATGGCGAACACCAGTTCGAGGTGCTGTCCACCAACGGCGACACCTTCCTGGGTGGCGAAGACTTCGACATGCGGGTCATCGACTACATCGCCTCCGAGTTCCAGAAGGAACAGGGCATCGATTTGAAGAAGGACGCGCTCGCGCTGCAGCGCCTCAAGGAAGCGGCCGAGAAGGCCAAGATCGAGCTGTCGAGCACCACGCAGACCGACATCAATCTGCCGTACGTCACCGCCGACGCCAGCGGGCCGAAGCATCTGACCATGAAGCTGACGCGCTCCAAGCTCGAAGCGCTGGTGGAAGATCTGATTCAACGCACCATCGCGCCCTGCCAGACCGCGCTCAAAGATGCGGGCCTCAAGGCCACAGAAATCCAGGAAGTGATTCTGGTCGGCGGCCAGACGCGCATGCCCAAGGTCCAGGAGACGGTGAAGGCGCTGTTCGGCCGCGAGCCGCGCAAGGACGTGAATCCCGACGAGGCCGTGGCTGCGGGCGCCGCCATCCAGGGCGCCGTGCTGGCGGGCGACGTGAAGGACGTGCTGTTGCTCGACGTGACCCCGCTGTCCCTAGGCATCGAAACCCTGGGCGGCAAGATGACCAAGCTGATCGAGAAGAACACCACCATCCCGACGCGCAAGTCGGAGACCTTCACCACCGCCGACGACAACCAGACCGCGGTGACGATCCAGGTCTACCAGGGCGAGCGCGAAGTGGCCTCGGCCAACAAGAAGCTCGGCCAGTTCAACCTGGAAGGGGTCGTGCCGGCGCCGCGCGGCGTGCCGCAGGTCGAGGTGACCTTCGACATCGACGCCAACGGTATCCTGCATGTCGCGGCCAAGGACAAGGCGACGGGCAAGGAGCAAACCATCCGCATCACCGCCAACTCGGGCCTGACCGATGACGAGGTCAAGCGCATGGTCAAGGATGCCGAGATTCACGCCGAGGACGACCGCAAGTTCAACGAGCTAATTACCGCGCGTAACCAGGCGGAGCAACTGATTCACGGCGTCGAGAAGTCGCTCAAGGATTTGGCGACCGAGGTGCAGGACGACGAGAAGAAGGTGATCGAAGACGCCATGGCCAACCTGCGCGAAGCCGCGAAAGGGTCGGACAAGGACGACATCGACGCCAAGACCCGGGTGCTGGCGGAGGCTTCGGCCAAGCTAGCCGAGCGCGCCTACGCCAAGGCCGGTGGGCCTGAAGGCGGTGCGCCTGGAGCGGCGCCTGCCGGCGGCAAGGATGGCGACGTGGTGGACGCGGAGTTCACCGAGGTCAAGGACGACAAGAAGTAAGCTTCATGCGGGAATCAGAAGGCGGGCGACGTGAGTCGGCCCGCCTTTTGCGCATCATTCACCCGGGTTCCGAATGTCTTCACGCTTAACTTTCAAGAGCCGCTCATGAGTCTCGCGTTCCGCCTCCCGCTTCCTGTTACCCGCTCATGAGCAAGCGCGACTACTACGAAGTCCTAGGCGTCGAACGCAACGCGTCCGAAGAAGATTTCAAGCGCTCCTATCGCCGCCTCGCGATGAAGCTGCATCCGGATCGTAATCCGGGCGATGCGAGCGCGGAGGAAAAATTCAAGGAAGCGAGCGAGGCCTACGAGGTCCTGACCGACTCCGACAAGCGCGCGATTTACGACCGCCACGGCCACGAAGGTCTGAGCCGAAGTGGCGGCGGTGGTGCCGGCGCAGGCTTCGCCGACATTTTCGGCGATGTCTTTTCCGACATCTTCGGTGGCAACCGCGGCGGACCGCGGCGCGGATCGGACCTGCGCTACTCGATGGAACTGAGCCTGGAGCAGGCGGCAGCCGGGGCCACCGAATCGATCCGCATCCCCACTCAGGAAACCTGCGGCGAATGCTCAGGGCACGGTACGGCCAACGGCAAGCCTGCGCCGAAATGTCCCACCTGTGGAGGCGCCGGGCAGGTGCGCGTGCAGCAGGGCTTCTTCGTGTTGCAGCAGAGCTGTCCGCATTGCCGCGGTCGCGGCACGCAGGTCACCGATCCTTGCCGTCCCTGCCGCGGCGCCGGCAAGGTGCGGCGCGAAAAGACGCTGGAAGTGAAGATTCCCGCTGGTGTCGATACCGGTGACCGCATCCGTCTAAGCGGGGAGGGCGAGCCCGGCGAGCGCGGGTCCACGCCCGGCGATCTCTACGTGCAGATCACGGTCAAGCCGCACGATTTCTTCGAGCGCGACGGCTCCGACCTGCACTGCTCGGTGCCCATCGACTTCGTTTCAGCAGCATTAGGTGGCGAGCTTGAAGTGCCTACCCTGACCGGCAAGGCGCAGCTCAAGATTCCCGAAGGCACGCAGGGCGGCAAGGTGTTCCGGCTGCGCGGCATGGGCCTGAAGTCGGTGCGCGTGTCCGGTGTCGGCGATCTGATGTGCACGGTGCTTGTGGAAACGCCGGTGAGCCTGTCGCGCAAGCAGAAGGACTTATTGCGCGAGTTCGGTAATTCCCTCGCTGGCAGCGACGCGCGACACAACCCGGAAGCCGCGGGCTGGCTGGATCGCGCCAAGAAGTTCATCGAGCAGCATCTCAAGACCTGATCGGGCGCTTCAACCAAAGCGCATCGACAAGTCCACGGCTCGGATGTGCTTGGTCAGGCTGCCGATGGAGATGCGGTCCACCCCGGTCTCGGCGAGCGCCCGTATGCGCGCCAAGGTCGCACTGCCCGAGTATTCGATGAGGGTCTTTCCACCCGCACCGCGATGAGCCCGCGTCAGCCGCACCGCCTCGCGCAGATCGGCGTCCGAAAACTCGTCCACCAGCAATAGATCGACGTTCTCGGCCAGCGCGATCACGGTCTCGTCCAGCGTCTCCGCCTCCGTCATCAAGGGTATTGAGGCGTTCAGCGCACGTGCCTGCCGGATGGCCGCCGCGATGCCACCCGCCGCGACTATGTGGTTTTCCTTGATGAGAATACCGTCGTACAGGCCGATGCGGTGATTGACGCCGCCGCCCATTCGCACCGCGTATTTCTGCGCGTTGCGCAGGCCGGGCAGGGTTTTTCGGGTATCCACGATCTGCGTGCCGGTTCCCGCAACGGCGGCAACGTAGCGCGCGGTTTCGGTCGCGGTGCCGCTCAGCGCTTGCAGGAAGTTGAGCGCGGTGCGTTCGCCGGTGAGCAGCGCACGCGCCGGGCCGTGCAATGAGAACAACGTTTGGTTTTCGGTGACGCGATCACCGTCCGCGACGTGCCACGACAACGCAACTCGCGGGTCGAGCTGGCGGAACACTTCGTCCACCCAGGGTCTGCCGCAAATAACGGCTTCCTCCCGAGCAATGACATTGGCCTGCGCTTCGAGATCCGGCGCTACCAGTTCCGCCGTCACGTCGCCGCTGCCGATGTCTTCAGCCAGCGCCCGCCCAACGATGTCGGATACGTCGGCCAGCAGATGGGCAAACATGCAGCTAGACGTTGAAGCGGAAATGCATGACGTCGCCTTCCTGCACCACGTACTCCTTGCCTTCCAGTCGCCAGCGGCCAGCTTCCTTGGCGCCGGGCTCGCCGCGATAGCGGATGAAGTCGTCGTAGGCGATGACTTCTGCGCGAATGAAGCCGCGCTCGAAATCGGTGTGAATTACGCCCGCGGCCTGCGGTGCGGTCGCGCCACGCTTAACCGTCCACGCACGCACTTCCTGCACGCCGGCGGTGAAATAGGTTTGCAGGCCGAGCAGCGCGTAGGCGCCGCGGATGACGCGATTCAGGCCGGGTTCTTCCAGGCCCAGGTCGCGCAGGAAGTCGGCCTTGTCGGCCTCGTCGAGCTGGCCGATTTCGGCTTCGATGGCGGCGCAGACCGGCACCACGATGGCGTGTTCGCGCGCCGCAAGGTCCTGCACCAGCTTCAGGTACTCGTTGCCGTCGCGCATGGCAGCCTCATCGACGTTGGCGATGTACAGCGCCGGCTTGGCCGTGATGAGTTGCAACTCGCGTAGCCACAGACGCTCGTCGCCCTCGGCATTGAGCGCGCGTGCCGGCAATCCCTGGTCGAGCAGCGCGAGCACGCGCTTGTACAGATCGTGTTTGGCGATGGCGGTCTTGTCGCCGGTTTTGGCGACCTTGGCGGCGCGTTCGAACGCCTTGGTCACGCTGTCCATATCGGCCAGCGCCAGTTCGGTGTTGATGATCTCGATGTCGCGAATCGGATCGACGCCCCCGGCCACGTGAATGATGTCGTCGTTGGCGAAGCAGCGGGTCACATGGGCGATGGCGTCGGTCTCGCGGATGTGGGCCAGGAACTGGTTACCCAGTCCTTCGCCCTTGCTCGCACCGGCGACCAGACCGGCGATATCCACGAATTCCACCGCGGTCGGCAGGATTTTCTGCGGCTTGACGATGACGGCCAGAGCTTGGAGACGAGGGTCGGGTACCGCAACCACGCCGACGTTCGGATCGATGGTGCAGAAGGGATAGTTTTCCGCCGCGATCTGCGCCTTGGTCAGCGCGTTAAACAGGGTGGACTTGCCGACATTGGGCAGTCCGACGATGCCGCATTTGATTCCCACGTTTTTTTGATCCTGGGTCGAAGAAATTTTTGGTTCAGCCACGGTCACGTGGCATTCATGTTGCATTGCAACAATCTTATTTCCGATTACCGCTTCACGATTTCAAAGCCGGGGGGCTGACGACGTGACAATTCACCACCGTATTATCGCCGCGATCGCGCTGCCGCTGCTCGTAAGCTTTTCGTCTACGGGGCATGCCGAGCCTGCAATGCAGGGAAAGTTCGCGGCCTATCACGTCATTCTGGAGATCGTCCGTAACGGCATTCATCTGGGCACCCCCGAGGCGACTGTGGCGGCGGGCGAATCGTCCCGCGTCGAAGTGGGTCCGCATTCGCGCCCAGGCACTTTGATGGTGCAGCAGCGGGTCACGGGATTTCCGGGTTCCAGCTCATCCAAGGCGCTGCTGGAACTGGAATTCTTTGGGTCCAGCGGCGGCGGCCGCAGCAGCCGGATTGCCGCGCCGACTTTCGGCATCGATCTGGGTCAATCGGAACTCTTCGAGGTAACGACCGAGCAAGGCACGATGTCGGTTCGCGCGACCGTCGAAGGACGCGAACACGCACCGCCGCAGGCGGCATCGGGGCCGGTAGGCATCGCGTATCCCGAAATCTGATCGGGAGAACCCTGCTCAAGCGGCGGGTGCGGTGTGTAGCGACTGCACGGCCTTGTCCCAGCCGGACTTGAGCCACAGTTCAAGCGCGTCGTTCGCGCGGTCGATACTTTCGAGAATCGCGTCTTCCTCCAGTTTGGAAGGACGCGATTGCGTCAGATAAGGCATGACCAAGTGCCGTTCGCCTGGGTGCCCAACCCCGATTCGAACGCGCCGGTAGCCGTCGCCAAGGGGTTTGTGAATGTCGCGCAGCCCGTTGTGGCCGCCGTGACCGCCGCCCAGCTTCAGTCGAACGGTGCCCACGGCCAGGTCCAGTTCGTCATGCGCCACCAGGATTTGATCCGGCGCGAGCTTGTAGAACTGCGCAAGCGCCGACACGGCTTGCCCGCTGCGATTCATGAATGTGGCCGGTTTGAGAACCAGTACGTCAGTCTGCCCGACCTTGATGCGCGCGAGTTCGCCGAAAAACTTCGACTCGACGCGGAAGCTGCCGATATGGCGGCCAACAAAATGCTCGGCCAGCCAGAAGCCAGTGTTGTGGCGAGTGCGCGCGTACTCGGCGCCCGGGTTCCCAAGGCCGATCAGCGCGATGAGGTCGTTCTGAGACATCGATCAAGTCCTGAAAAACGAAACCCCGTCCGGGGACGGGGTTCGATTTGGCGAGACGCCGGTACGCGCTATTTCTTCTTCGCGTCCTTGGCGTCGGGCTTCGCAGCGTCGCCCTTCGCATCTGGCGCCTTCTGTGCGCTTGCAGGAACTTCGGCACCCGCGGCAGCCGCTTCGACCGGGGCGACTTCTTCCTTGGCGGCACGCGGCAGATGGACCGCAATCACGGCCTGATCGTTATCGTGCTTGAGTTCCACCAGCACCACGCCCTCGGGGGTCGTCAGCGCCGACATATGGATCGCGTCGTGCACATTCATCGCCGACACATCCACCTCGATGAACTCGGGCAGATCCTTGGGCAGGCACTCCACTTCCACGTCGTTCAACAAGTGCTCGAAGATGCCGCCTCCGGTCTTCACTCCGGGAGCCACTTCCTCGCCCTTGAAGTGCAGCGGCACGCGCATGCGCAGCACCACGTCGGCCAGCACGCGCTGCAAGTCCATGTGCATAACTTCTTCGCGCACCGGGTGACGGTGCAGGTCCTTGAGCACGACCTGCTCGGTGGCGCCGGCCAGGTTGAGCGTCAGAATCTTCGAGTAGAACGATTCGTGCTTGAGGTGCTTCCACAACTCGTTGTGGTTGACCGACACCGGCTGCGGCGGCTGGTTGCCGCCATAGACGATGGCCGGAAGTCTGCCCGTGCGACGCAGGCGGCGGCTCGCACCCGTGCCCTGCTCGACGCGCGGTTCCGCGTTGACTACGAAACTCTGTGCCATAAAAATCTCCAAAAACTGTAGGAAAAACAAAGACCCTTGGCCTGCGACCGGCCGAAGGGTCGCGTAGTGTAGAGGAGCGACCGGACCAGCGCGAGATCGTTGCTCTTCGACAGGCCGGATGGCGGTCTGCGATGGGCTAAACTGCGCGCCCCGTAACTGCCGAGACGCCATTGTCCGCCGTACTAAAACTCGATCAGTTCAGCCTGCTCGACGATTCGAATTGCGACACCCGCATCGTCGCGGCCAAGAGCGTGCTAGGCAAGCGGTTGGCCATCCTCGGCCACCACTACCAGCGCGACGAGGTGTTCCGGCACGCCGATTATTCCGGCGACTCCCTCAAGCTTTCGCAGCAGGCGGCGAACTCGGATGCCGAGTTCATCGTGTTCTGCGGTGTGCATTTCATGGCCGAGGTGGCGGACATCCTCACCTTAGGCCAGCGCAAGGTGATCCTGCCGGACCTCGCTGCGGGCTGTTCGATGGCCGACATGGCCAACCTGGTGAAGGTGCGCAAGTGCTGGGAAGAAATTTCGCAGGTCATCGACCCGGACCAGACCGTCACGCCGGTCACCTACATCAATTCGGCGGCTGACCTGAAAGCGTTTTGCGGCAATCATGGCGGCATCGTCTGCACCAGTTCCAACGCCAAGGCCGTGCTGGAGTGGTCGTTCGCGCGACGCGAGAAGGTTCTGTTCTTCCCCGACCAGCATCTGGGCCGTAACACCGGCTACCGCATGGGCATTCCGCTGGACGAGATGGTCACCTGGGATTTCATGAAGCCACGCGGCGGCCTGACCGAGGAGGAGATCAGGAACGCCAAGATCATTCTCTGGAAAGGCTTCTGCTCCGTGCACCAGATGTTCCAGCCGGCGCACATCGACAACTTCCGCAAGGCCCACCCCGACGGCAAGGTCATCAGCCATCCGGAGAATTCCTGGGAGGTGTGCGAGAAGTCGGACTTCGTCGGCAGCACCGAATACATCCTGCGCACCGTGCGCGCGAGCCAGCCGGGCGATCACTGGCTGATCGGAACCGAGTTGAACCTGGTCAATCGTCTCGGCGACGAGATGCGGCCCAAGGGCGTGCAGGTGCAGTTCATGAGCCCGACCGTGTGCATGTGCTCGACCATGTTCCGCACCGACCCGCAGCACTTGGCCTGGACTCTGGACAACCTCGTCGCCGGCCAGGTCGTCAATCAGATTCGCGTGCCGCAGAACATCGCCGACCCGGCGCGACGTGCGCTGGATTTGATGCTGGAAGTCGTTGACTGACTTTTTTGACGCGGATTTCGCCGACGAATGCGGATAAAAAATTTGTTGATCCGCGTTTATCTGCGAAATCCGCGTCTCGTTTCTCCTACTTGAATGATTCCGTCGACCTCATGTTCATCTCTGCTCCGAACCTCGCAACCGCCGATCCCGAAATCGCCGCCACCATCGCCGCGGAAAACGCGCGACAGGAAGCGCACATCGAGCTGATCGCGTCCGAAAACTATTGCAGCCCCGCGGTGATGCAAGCGCAGGGTACGCAGCTCACCAACAAATACGCCGAGGGTTATCCGGGCAAGCGTTACTACGGCGGTTGCGAGCACGTCGATGTGGCCGAGCAGCTCGCGATCGATAGGGTCAAGAAACTGTTCGACTGCGACTACGCCAACGTGCAGCCCCACTCCGGTGCACAGGCCAATGCCGCGATTTTCCTCGCGCTGGTCAGTCCCGGCGACACCGTCATGGGCATGAACCTCGCGCAGGGGGGGCATCTGACCCACGGCAACCCGGCGAACTTCTCGGGCAAGCATTACAAAATCGTGCCTTACGGGCTCGATACGATCAGCGGCCTGATCAACTACGACGAGATGGAACGCATCGCGCTGGAGAGCAAGCCGAAGATGCTGATCGGTGGTTTTTCTGCGTATTCGCGCATCAAGGACTGGAAGCGCATGCGCGAGATCGCCGACAAGGTCGGCGCTTACTTCTGGGTGGACATGGCGCATGTCGCCGGCCTTGTGGCCGCAGGGGAATACCCGAGCCCGCTTCCTTACGCTCACGTCGTCACCTCCACCACGCACAAGACCCTGCGCGGTCCGCGCGGCGGCATCATCCTGTCGAAAGGGCAGGGTGAGGACTTCTACAAGAAGCTCAACTCGGCGGTGTTCCCCGGCATCCAGGGCGGCCCACTGATGCACGTGGTGGCAGCCAAGGCGGTGGCCTTCAAGGAAGCGCTGGAACCGGGCTTCAAGGTGTACCAGAAGCAGGTCGTCGCCAACGCGCGCGCGATGGCCAAGGTGTTCCTCGACCGCGGCTACAAGGTGGTCTCGGGCGGCACTGACGATCACCTGTTCCTGCTGGACCTGATTGCAAAGAACGTCACCGGCAAGGATGCCGAAGCGGCGCTGGGCAAGGCGCACATCACCGTCAACAAGAACTCGGTGCCCAATGATCCAAAGTCGCCGTTCGTGACCTCTGGTTTGCGTCTGGGTTCGCCGGCCTCGACCACGAGAGGGTTCAAGGAAAGGGAGATGGCGCAGGTCGCTGGCTGGATCATCGAGATTGTCGATGCGATGTCGGCCGGTGGCGATGTCGAGCGCGCCATCACCACGGTGCGCGGCGAAGTTGAGAAGCTGTGTGCACGCTTCCCGGTGTACCGCGCAGTGGCGTAGCTCCATGCAATGCCCCTTCTGCAATGCCACCGACACGCGCGTGATCGATTCGCGCCTGGCCGAGGAAGGTGCTCAGGTTCGGCGTCGCCGCGAATGTGCCGTGTGCAAGGGTCGCTTCACGACGTTCGAGCGTGCGCAGCTCAGCCTGCCCAATATCATCAAGCGTGGCGGCAACCCCGAGCCGTTTGACGAGGATAAGCTGCGCGGCGGTTTTGCCAACGCGCTCTACAAGCGCCCGGTGTCGCCCGATGCGGTAGATCACGCGGTCGAAACAGTGATGCGCAAGCTGCGCCAGAGCGGCGAGCGCGAAGTACCGTCGCGCCAACTCGGCGAATGGGTAATGGACGAGTTGCGCGACCTGGACCACGTGGCCTATGTGCGCTTTGCCTCGGTCTACCGAAGTTTCGAGGACGTCAACGCGTTCCGCGACGAGATCGAACGCTTGCAGCGCCTGCCCACCGCCGAACAGCGCAAGCACCAGATGTCCTTGATCGAATCCGATGTGCCGGGAAAAGCGAAAAGCTGATGTCACGCAAAGGCGCAAAGACGCAAAGCAAAGCCACAATGAAGTTTTTCTTTGCGTCTTTGCCGTCCCTTTGCCTTTCAAAGCTCCGTTGCGTGAGAACCGTTTTTTGTGCGGCCTGAATTTGCCGCGCAGATGATGCCGCGCGCGCTCGAACTGGCCGCACGCGGCCGCTTCACGACCTTTCCGAATCCGCGCGTGGGCTGCGTGGTTTTCCGCGACGGAACCGTCGTCGGTGAAGGCTGGCACGAACGTGCCGGCGAGCCGCACGCAGAGATTCATGCCTTGCGCGCCGCGGGAGAACAGGCGCGCGGCGCTGAAATGTTCGTCACGCTCGAACCCTGTTCGCATCACGGTCGCACACCGCCTTGCGCGGATGCACTGATCGCGGCTGGCTTGCGCAAGGTCTGGGTGGCGATGCGCGATCCGAATCCGCAGGTGGCCGGGCAGGGCATCGAGCGATTGCGCGCGGCCGGTATCGAAGTCGAAGTCGGACTGCTGGAATCTGCGGCGCGCGAACTCAATCGTGGCTTCGTGTCGCGCGTGGAACGCGGCCGACCGTATCTGACCCTCAAGTTGGCGGCGAGTCTGGACGGGCGTACGGCCATGGCCAGCGGCGAGTCGAAATGGATCACGAGCGAAGCGTCGCGGGCCGACGTGCATCGGCTTCGCGCGGAAGCGGGTGCGGTGCTGACAAGTTCCGGGACCGTACTCGCGGATGATCCGGCGTTGACCGTTCGCGCGGGGTTTGTCGTCACGCGCCAGCCAGATCGCATCGTGCTGGATTCGCGCGGTCGCGTGCCCGTAAGTGCCCTCGTATGGAACGACGATGGCGCACGACACTTCTGGTGCGTAGGGCGGGCCGCGCTCGCCATGCCCGGTCCGGAAGTGGAATCGACGGGCACGACCCGCCCTACGCCAATCCGTATCGACTGCTCTTTGCTCACGTCAGGACTTATCGATCTGACCGCGGTTCTGGTCGAGTTGGCGCGCCGCGAGATCAACAGTGTGCTGGTCGAGTGCGGCCCGGTTCTGGCCGGTGCGATAGTGCGCGACGGCCTCGCCGACGAACTGATTGTGTACCTCGCGCCAAGCCTGCTCGGCGATTCGGCGCGCGGGCTCGCCCTTATCCCCGGTCTGGAAAAGCTGGATCAAAGGGTGCAACTCCAGTTCACCGACGTGCGCCAAGTCGGACCCGATCTGCGCATCACGGCGGTGCCGCTCAAGGGGGAGTGCTGAAGCATGTTCACCGGCATCATCGAATCGCTTGGCTTCGTTTCCGCAATCGAACCGCGCGGCGGCGACGTGCGCATGAGCATCGAGTCCCCGGACGGATATCTGCTCGATGTAGCGTTGGGCGACAGTGTCGCCGTGAGCGGCATCTGCCTGACCGCGCGCGAGAAGACGCCGATAGGCTTCACCGCCGACCTGTCGGTCGAAACCTTGAACGCGACCAGTTCAGGTGCTTGGACGACGGGCCGTCGGGTGAATCTCGAAAAGGCGCTAACGCCGTCCAAGCCGCTCGGCGGGCACCTAGTGTCCGGCCACGTCGATGGCGTGGGGCGGCTGGTCGAAAAGCACGAGGAAGCGCGGTCCTGGCGCATGCTGTTCGAGGTGCCGGCCGAGCTTGCGCGCTACATCGCGCGGAAGGGCTCGATCACCATCGATGGCATCAGCCTGACCGTCAACGAAGTCGAGGGCTCGCGCTTTGGCGTTAACATCATCCCCCACACCCTGAGTCAGACGACTCTGGGCGATCTTCAACAAGGCGATGCGGTGAATCTGGAAGTGGATCTCATCGCGCGATACCTGGAGCGGTTATTGGCCGCTCGGGAGGCACCATGAGCAAGGTTGCAAACATCAACAAGAACATCGATCAGCCGCATCAGGGTCTCGACTACATCTCCGACATCGTCGCCGACATCAAGGCCGGCAAGATGGTCGTGCTGATGGACGACGAGGATCGCGAGAACGAGGGCGACCTCATCATGGCCGCCAGTCTGGTGCGGCCCGAGGACATCAACTTCATGGCGCGCTATGGGCGCGGACTGATCTGCCTCACGCTCACCGCAGAACGCTGCCGCCAGCTGCGTCTGCCGCCGATGGTCGTTCACGGCGACGATCTGCATCGCACCGCGTTCACCGTCTCCATCGAAGCGGCCGAAGGCGTGACCACCGGCATCTCGGCGTTCGATCGAGCGTGCACGATTCGCGCAGCGGTGAAGCCCGACGCCAAGCCCACGGACCTCGTGCAACCCGGCCATATTTTCCCGCTGATGGCACAGCCCGGTGGCGTGCTCGCGCGCGCCGGCCACACCGAAGCAGGTTGCGATCTGGCGCGGCTTGCGGGCCTTGATGCGGCCTCGGTCATCGTCGAGATTCTCAACGAGGACGGCACCATGGCGCGCCGTCCCGACCTGGAGAAATTCGCGCGTGAACACAATCTCAAGATCGGCACCATCGCCGACTTGATCCGTTACCGGCTCGATAACGAACACAGCATCGAGAGAGTCGCCGAGACCAATATCCACACCGAGTTCGGCGAATTCCATCTCGTCACTTACCAGGACGCAGTCGATAGCACCGTGCACCTGGCGCTGATCAAGGGGCAGGTCGATCCCAACAAGCCGACGCTGGTGCGCGTGCATCTGCGCAACACACTGGCAGACATGCTTGGCGCCGAGTCGGAGCATTTCGGCTGGCCGCTCAAGCGCGCGATGAAGCGCGTGGCCGAAGAAGGCAGCGGCGTGATCGTGGTGCTGCGCAAGTCGGAGGCCTCGCGCGATCTGGTGCAGCAGATCATCGGGCTCAACCGCGGGCAGCCACCGAGCGCGGACGATCATCCCTCCGATCCGCGGGTGCTGCGCACTTACGGCATCGGCGCGCAGATCCTGGTGGACCTCGGCGTGCGCCGCATGCGCGTGCTGTCGGCCCCTAAGCGGCTGCAAGGCATCTCGGGCTTCGGCCTGGAGGTGGTCGAATACGTAGCTTGCGATTGAAACCTGTCCAATAACCTGCTGCGCTCGGCATTTCGGGTCCGTCCGGTGCTCGGAATGCTCATGTATTCCTACATACACTCCGCTTCCTGCGCTCCGGGCGGACCCGAAATGCCTTCGCTCGCTACCGTTCTTGAACAGGTTTATCGATGACTGACGTCAAATCCGGTTTCGCCGCTCCTGCCGTCCCCACGCCGGGGGAGTTCGCCGCAACCCGCGTGGCCTTGCTGGCGACGCGCTGGAATGTCGAGGTGATCGATGCCCTGCTCGGCGGCGCCCGACGCGCGCTGGAAGTCTGGGGCGTGAAGGATTCCCACGTCACGGAATTCCGTGCGCCCGGCGCGTACGAACTGCCGCTGGCGGCAAACGCGCTGCTGCACGGCGGCCGCTTCGACGCGGTGGTCGCGCTGGGCGCCGTGATTCGTGGTGACACGCCGCACTTCGAATATGTGGCCGGCGAGTGCGCGCGCGGATTGATGGACGTGCAGCTCAAGTTCGGCAAGCCGGTGGCTTTTGGCGTGCTGACGGTGAACACGCCGCAACAGGCGACCGAGCGCTGCGGATCGGGCGACGACAACAAGGGTTACGAGGCGGTGTGCGCGGCGCTCGACATGATTCGTCTCATCAGGTCGGCCTCGTGAGCGGCGAGACCGCGCCACCCATCAGTCGCCGCGGTTTGTCGCGTCGATTGACGGTGCAGGCCTTGTACCAGTGGATCGTCAACGAGACGTCTCCCGAGATTCTGTTGAAGCAGTTCCGCGAGCAGGAAGCCGGCCTCGGTCGCGCAGACCCGGCTTACTTCGAGGAACTGCTCAACGGCACGGTGAACGACGTGGTCGTGCTCACCTTGGCGCTGGTGCCGCATCTGGACCGCCCGCTGGCGCAACTCGATCCGGTGGAACACGCCATCCTGCTGCTCGGCGCCTACGAAATTGCGAACAAGCGCGAGGTGCCCTGGAAAGTGGTGGTGAACGAGTCGGTGAACCTGGCCAAGACTTTCGGCGCCGAGGACGGCTACAAGTTCGTCAACGGCGTGCTCGACAAGCTGGCGCGCCAGGCACGCTCGGTGGAGATTGGCGACGGGCGTTAAGCGCGGAGAGCGGCCGTGGACGAGTTCGAGCTGATCCGGCAGCACTTCAAGGGCCTTACGACCGATGCGGAGGGCGTGATTCTCGGTATCGGCGACGACTGCGCGCTGCTCGCCGTGACGCACGGCCACGAGTTGGCCGTGACGACCGACAGCCTGGTCGCAGGTCGCCATTTTCCGCTCGATACGCGGCCTTTCGACATCGGTTGGAAATCGCTGGCGGTGAGCCTGTCCGATCTCGCAGCGATGGGTGCGCAGCCGCGCTGGTTCATCCTGGCCCTGACCCTGGAGCAGGCCGATCCGAAGTGGCTTGCCGAGTTTGCGCGCGGCCTGCGCGAACTCGCCACGCAACACCGGGTCGCGCTCATAGGCGGCGATACCACGCGTGGACCTCTGAACATCAGCGTGACGGCGATGGGCCTGGTGCCCTGCGGGCGAGCCCTGAGGCGAGACGGTGCGCAGGCCGGCGATGCGGTCTGCGTCACCGGAACCCTCGGCGATGCGGCGCTGGCTTTGCGCGAGATCGAGCGCAGCGATAGTCGTGAAGATGAGTCGGCGTTCCTGCGAGGCAGACTTGACCGCCCGGTTCCGCGGGTCGCCGCCGGGCTGGTTTTGCGCGACCTCGCGAACGCCGCCGTCGATCTATCCGACGGCCTGGCCGGCGATCTGAATCACATCCTCGAAGCAAGCGGGGTAGGCGCTGTCATCCAAGCAGACAAGTTGCCTGGCTCTCCGGTCTTGCGCGGTCTTCTCGATTCGGCCTCCTGCCTGCCGTACCAGGTCACGGGAGGCGACGACTACGAACTGTGCGTCTGCCTGCCGTCCGGCCGCGTCGAAGCGGCGCGCGCAAGGCTGGACGTTCCACTGACCGTCATCGGCCACATCACCGCCGAACCCGGTCTGCGATTCGTGGACGCCGCAGGCGCTACCATTGCCGTTCCGCCTAACGGTTACCGGCACTTCGAGTGAATCCCAAGAGCCGCGACATCCCGCGCCCGCCCGCGCGACTGATTCTGACCACGCCCGAGCATCTCTTTGCTTTCGGCTTCGGTGCCGGCCTCGCGCCCGTGGCGCCGGGAACCTTCGGCACCCTGGTCGGCATCCCGTTTTTCTTTGCGCTGGCCTGGTTGCCCTGGCAGGTCTACGCGGCCGTGGTCGTGTTTCTGTTCGGTTTCGGTTGCTGGGTCTGCGGCGCCAGTTCGCGCCTGCTTCAAGTGCACGACTATCCCGGTTTCGTGTTCGACGAGATCGTGGGGTTCCTCATCACCTGCATCGCGCTGCTGCCGGGACTGAACGGTCCGGCCTGGCATCCGGTCCTGCAGATGCTCGCGGCCTTCGCGCTGTTCCGCTTCTTCGATATCCTCAAGCCTTGGCCGATCCGCGTGGTGGATCGCCACGTGCATGGTGGATTGGGCATCATGCTGGACGACGCGTTTGCGGGGGCAGCGGCCGGTGCGGCGCTGTGGGGACTGGGGCTAATCATCTGATCGATATGGAAGACCTTCAGCGCTTGCTCGACAAGAATTCCGCCTGGGCCGCGCGCTCGGTTGCGCGCGACCCGGATTTTTTCAAGCGCTTGGAGCGCGTGCAGAAACCGGACTATCTCTGGATCGGCTGCTCGGATTCGCGCGTGCCGGCCAACGAGATCGTGGACATGCCGCCGGGCGAGGTGTTCGTGCACCGCAATGTGGCGAACGTCGTCGCGCATTCCGACATCAACTGCCAGTCGGTCATCCAGTTCGCGGTCGAGCGCATCAAGATCAAGCACATCATGGTGGTGGGGCACTACGGGTGCAGCGGCGTGCATGCGGCGCTGGACCGCTCGCGCTCGGGTGGGATTTCCGATTACTGGCTCGGTCATGTGCGCGATGTGGCCGCCCAGCACCAGCACCTGCTGGACGCCGAACCCAACGAGCAGCGGCGCGAATCGCTACTGGGCGAGCTCAACGTGATGGAACAGGCGCTCAACGTCTGCACCAGCGCCACCGTGCTCGATGCCTGGGCACGCGGCCAGGAGCTGACAGTGCACGGCTGGATTTACAGCCTGGCCGACGGCCTGATCCGGCATCTCAACATTTCCGTGCACGAGCCCTGCGACCTGGCGGAACTGCGCACGCGCATCGTCGGCCTGATTCTCGCCGAGCGTGCCAAGTACCAGGCCAGGGAGAGCGCCGATTTGTCGAAGCCGGCGGACCCGTCCGGCGCGTAGGTCGGTCGCATTGCGGCCCGCTCGGCCGTAAAATGACGCACTGCCGCATGACCGTCCGGGTCATGTAACCCTCTCTCATCATCCAGGCGAATCCCCCAGATGCAGATCGAACGCGACGTGATGGAATACGACGTCGTCATCGTTGGCGGCGGCCCCGCGGGCCTCGCGGCCGCTTGTCGGCTCAAGCAGAAAGCGACCGAGGCGGGCAAGGAGATCAGCGTCTGCCTGGTCGAGAAGGGCTCGGAAGTCGGTGCCCATATCCTTTCTGGCGCGGTGTTCGAGCCGCGTGCGCTGAACGAACTGTTCCCCAACTGGAAGGCCGACGGCGCGCCATTGAACGTGCCGGTCACCCGCGACGAGGTGTACTTCTTCCTGAGCCAGACCAGCGCCGTCAAGGCGCCGGGCCTGTTCATCCCCAAGCCGATGCACAACGAGGGGAATTACGTCATCTCTCTCGGGAATCTCTGCCGCTGGCTGGGTCAACAGGCCGAGGCGCTGGGTGTCGAGGTCTATCCCGGCTTCGCAGCACAGGAAACCATCACTGACGAGCAGGGCATCGTTCGCGGCGTGACCATCGGCGACATGGGCGTCGGCCACGACGGCCAGCCCAAGGAAGGCAGCTTCACGCCGGGCATGGAACTGCGCGCCAAGTACACCTTCTTTGCCGAGGGTTGCCGCGGGCATCTGGGCAAGCGACTGATTCAGCGTTACGCGCTGGACAAGGGTTGCGACCCGCAGCACTACGGCATCGGCATCAAAGAAGTCTGGACCATCGATCCTGCGAAGCACGAGCCGGGCCTGGTGATTCACGGCGCCGGCTGGCCTCTGGGCAGCGACGCGCCGGGCGGCGCCTTCCTGTATCACTTCGAGAACCACCAAGTGCTGGTGGGCCTGATCGTTCCGCTGTCCTACTCCAATCCGCACACCGCGCCGTTCGAGGAGTTTCAGCGTTTCAAGCATCACTCCGTGGTGCGCAAATATCTCGAAGGCGGCACACGCACCGGTTACGGCGCACGTGCGCTGATCAAGGGCGGGCTCAATTCCCTGCCCAAGCTGACGTTCCCCGGCGGCGTGCTGCTGGGCGACGACGCCGGCACGCTCAACTTTGCCAAGATCAAGGGCAGCCACACCGCGATGAAGACCGGCATGCTCGCCGCCGAGGCCGCGGCCGAAGCGCTGTTCGCCGGCTCCGAAGGCGGCGATGAACTGACGGCCTATCCGGTCAAGTTCAAGGAGAGCTGGGTGTATGAGGAGTTGTACAAGAGCCGCAACTTCGGCGTGTTCCTGCACAAGTTTGGAATCTTCATCGGCGGCGCGATCAATTACATCGAGCAGAACTGGTTCGGCGGCAAGTTTCCCTGGACCTTTCACGACATGAAGCCGGACCACGTGGGGATGAAGCTGGCGTCGGAGTCGCCTAAAATTGCCTACCCCAAGCCGGACGGAAAACTCAGCTTCGACAAGCTGTCCTCGGTGTTCATCTCCAGCACGAATCACGAGGAAGACCAGCCAGTTCACCTCAAGCTCGCCGATCCGAGCATTCCCATCGGCAAGAACCTGCCGATGTACGACGAGCCCGCGCAGCGCTACTGCCCGGCCGGCGTGTACGAGGTGGTGGGCGAGGGCGACGCCAAGCGCTTCCAGATCAACGCGCAGAACTGCGTGCACTGCAAGACCTGCGACATCAAGGATCCGGCCCAGAACATCACCTGGGTGGCGCCGGAAGGTTCGGGCGGACCGAATTACGCCAACATGTAAACCACTGTAGGGCGGGTTAGGCGCGGCTATATCGCGCCGTAACCCGCCTTCCGCGGGGTGGCGGGTTACGCGGCAAAAGCTGCCGCTAACCCGCCCTACGAAATCAACCGAGGGAAGAGGGAACGATGAAAGCATTGGTCAGCGTCAAAAGAGCGGTGGATTACAACGTCCGCATCCAGGTCAAGCCCGACGGTTCGGGTGTGGTAACCGAGGGCGTAAAGCACTCGATGAATCCGTTCGACGAGATTGCTATGGAAGAAGCGATGCGTCTGAAGGAGAAGGGCAAACTCACCGAGATCATCGCGGTGACCGTCGGCGGTGCGAAGTGTGAGGAGATCTTGCGCTCCGCGCTGGCCTTCGGTGCCGACCGTGCGGTACACGTCAAGGAAGAAGGCGAAATCCAGCCGTTGACCGCGGCCAAGGCGCTCGCCGCCGTGTTCAAAAAGGAAGGCGCGCAACTCTTCATCGCCGGCAAGCAGGCCATCGACGACGACGCCAACCAGACCGGCCAGATGATCGCCGCGCTGCTCGACCTGCCGCAGGCGACGTTCGCCTCCAAGGTCGAGATCGACGGCAACAAGGCCGTGGTCACGCGTGAAATCGACGCCGGCCTGGAGACGCTGGAAGTGGACCTGCCGGCGGTCATCACCGCCGATCTGCGCCTCAACGAGCCGCGCTACCTGAAGCTGCCGGACATCATGAAGGCCAAAAAGAAGGTCATCGCGCCGGAGACTTTCGCCAGCCTCGGTGTCACACCCGGCGCCGGCCTCAAGACCACCAAGACCTCGGCGCCGCCCAAGCGCTCCAAGGGCATCGTGGTGAAGACCGTCGATGAGCTGGTTGCTGCGCTCCGGGCCAAGGGCCTCGTCTAAATCAACTCGTAGGGCGGGTTAGCGGCGCTTTTCGCCGCGTAACCCGCCTTCCGCGAACGGCGGGTTACGGCGCAAGAAGCCGCGCCTAACCCGCCCTACAAGGAAAAATCACATGTCCAAAATTCTCGTCATTGCAGAACACGCCGACGGCAAGCTGAGCGCCGCCGTCTCCAAGACCGTTTCCGTCGCCAGCCAGATCGGTGGCGACGTGCATGTCGCCGTCTTCGCCGTCGATGGTTCGGAAGTGGCCGGCCAGGCCGCACAGATTGCCGGCGTGACCAAGGTGCTGAAGGTCGATAACGCTGCCAACAACCACGCACTCGCCGCGACGCTCGCGCCGCAGATCGTGGAACTGGCCCAGGGCTACAGCCACGTGCTGTTTCCCGGCACCACGTTCGGCAAGGACCTCGCGCCGAGAGTGGCCGCCAAGCTCGACGTGCAGCAGGTTAGCGACATCATGCACGTGCACTCGGCGACCTCGTTTGATCGCCCGATCTACGCTGGCAACGCGATCTGCACGGTGGATGCGCCGGCAAGCCCGCTGATACTCGGCACCGTGCGTCTGGCCTCGTTCCAGGCCGCGGCAGGCGGCAACAGCGCGCCGGTTGAATCGGCGAGCGTCACCGCCACGCTGCCCACGCACACGCGCTTCGTGTCCCTGGCCGCGCAGAAGTCCGAGCGTCCCGAGTTGCAGTCCGCCAACCGCGTCGTTTCCGGCGGCCGCGCGCTCGCGAGCAGCGACAACTTCAAGATCATTTACGACCTCGCCGACAAGCTGAAGGCCGGTGTCGGCGCCTCGCGCGCTGCGGTGGATTCGGGCTATGTGCCGAACGACATGCAGGTCGGCCAGACCGGCAAGATCATCGCACCGGAGCTGTACATCGCCATCGGCATCTCGGGCGCAATCCAGCATCTGGCCGGCATCAAGGACGCGCGCACCATCGTGGCCATCAACAAGGATTCCGAGGCACCGATCTTCGAGGTCGCGGATTTCGGCTTGGTCGGTGATTTGTTCACGCTCGTGCCGGAGCTGACGTCGAAGCTCTAAAGCAGCCGTTAGGCGTTAGGACGCTTGCTGCGCAAGCTTTAGCCGTTAGCCTTGCCGCTAACGGCTAACGGCTAACGGCTAACGGCTAACGGCTAACGGCTAACGGCTAACGGCTAACGGCTGCTGTCTAGCTGAAGCGCGAAAAATCGGGCTTGCGCTTTTCCAGGAACGCGCCGATGGCTTCCCTGGCTTCCGGCTGCGTCAGCATCGGCGCGAAGTGGAATGCCTCCAGCGGAATGGCTTCCACGACCGTGGCGGCGGTCCAGCGCTTCATCAGGTGCTTGGTCGTGCGCAGCGCATTGGGCGGCTGCTGCGCGAGCTTGGTCGCGCGCTCCAGCGCGCGCGCCTCGACCTTGTCGTCCGCCAACACCTCGTTGACCAAACCACATTCCTTCGCGTGCGAAGCGGTGAACGGCTCTCCGAACAGCGCCAGTTCCATCGCGCGCGCGTGGCCCATGATGCGCGGCATCAAATACGTCGAGGCGTACTCCGGCACGATGCCGATGTTGACGAACGGCATCTGGAAGCGCGCGTTCTCTCCCGCATAGATCAGGTCGCAGTGCAGCAGCATGGTGACGCCGACGCCGACGGCCACGCCGTTGACGGCGGCAATCACGGGTTTGGGGAACGTGGCCAGCGCGTTCATGAACTGGATCACCGGCGAATCGCCGCTGCCGTTCGGCGTCTTCATGAAATCCATCAAGTCGTTGCCGGCGCAAAACGCTCCGGGCGCTCCGGCAATAATCGCGACACGCACGCCGGGATCCGTCGCAGCCGCATTCAGGGCCTCGGCCAAGGCCGAGTACATGGTCTGAGTAACGGAGTTCTTCTTGTCTGCGCGGTTCAGGCGCAGCGTAAGCACGCTGTCGGTGCGCGTGACGAGCACTGGGGAGGCGGCAGCTTCGGACATGGCATTCACCGGGTCATGGATAGGAGCAGAGCCTGATTCTAGCGAAGCCTCGCGGGTAATCCCTGCAACCGTGATCACCGCTAGGAGCCATGCACAGATTCGTTTCGTCATACCGGCGAAAGCCGGTATCCAGCGCTTTCGAAGCTCTGGACCCCGGCTTTCGCCCGGGGCGACGTTATGTGGGCGACCCTAGAACAGATCGGCCTTGTCGCTGCTCTCGACCGCTGCAGAGGTCCGCGCCGGAATCCAGTCGCCGGTAATCATCTGGTCGTAGCTCATGCCGGGGCCGACCATCGGGTACACCGAGGCCATCGGGTCGATGATGACTTCGAGGAAGGCGGGGCCGGGGAAGTCGATGAACGCCTTTACCACGGACGCGAGGTCCGCCTTCTTCTCGACCTTGCGCGCGAACGCGAAGCCGTCGGCCTCGGCGGCCTTGACGAAGTCCTTGCGGTGCAGGCTCTTGTCCGAGCCCGAGTAGCGCGAGGCAAAGAACAGGCGCTGCCACTGCTTGACCATGCCGTCGCCAAAATTATTGAGCACGACGATCTTGACCGGCAGGTTGTAGGTGGTCGCGGTTTCCAGTTCGCCGAGATTCATGCGGATGGAGGCGTCGCCGTCGATGTCGATGACGATGCGGTCCTTGCGCGCAAACGCCGCGCCGATGGCCGCCGGCAGGCCGAAGCCCATCGTGCCCATCGAACCCGAGGTGAGCCACAGCCGCGGCTCCTTGAAATCGAAATACTGCGCGGCCCACATCTGGTGCTGGCCGACACCGGTGGACACCACGGCCGTGCCCTGCGTGAGCTTGTTGAGCTCCTCGATCACGGCGTGCGGCTGGATGTAGTCGCCGCCGCGCTCGTAGTTCATCGCGTGCGCTTGCTTGAGCTTGGCGATGTGCGCTTGCCAGATCGAGTAATCCGCCTTGAAGCCGCGGTTCTGACCATAACTGGTGAGGGCGCTCAAAGCTTGGCGCAGATCGCCGACGTGATGCCAGTCCGCGGGCTTGACCTTGCCGATTTCCGCCGGGTCCACGTCCAGGTGCGCGATGTGGCGCGCACCGCGCGCGAACTTGGCCGGCACGCCGGCGACGCGATCGTCGAAACGTGCGCCGACGGCAATCAGGAAGTCGCAATCTTCGACCGCGTAGTTGGCAAACGCGGTGCCGTGCATGCCCAGCATTTGCAGCGACAGCGCCGCCGTCGTGTCGTACGCGCCGATGCCCATCAAGGTGGTCGTCACCGGAATGCCGAAGGCATTCGCCAGCGCGCGCAATTCGGTCGAGGCCTCGCCGTTGATGACGCCGCCACCGGCGTAAATCAGCGGCCGCTTCGCTTGGCGCAGCATCTCGAAGAACTGCCCCGCGCCCGCTGCTCCAAGCTGGTTGGAAGTGACTTGCTTGAGTCGCGCACGGTAGCCCGGAATCGGCAGCACACCCTGGCCGACGAACTTGCCCGACCAGTTCTGCACGTCCTTGGGAATGTCCACCACGACCGGGCCGGGCCGGCCGGTGCGCGCGATCTCGAAGGCCGTGCGCATGGTTGCTTCGAGCTTGCTCGCGTCGGTCACCAGAAACACGTGCTTCGCGGCCGAACCCATGATCGTGCTGACGGGCGCTTCCTGGAAACCGTCGGAGCCGATGGCCGCGGTCGGCACCTGGCCGCAGATCACGACGATGGCAATGGAATCCGCCATGCAGTCGCGCACCGGCGTCACGGTGTTGGTCGCGCCGGGGCCGGAAGTGACCAGGCACACACCGACCTTGCCCGAAGCCCGCGCGTAACCTGCCGCCATGAAGCCCGCGGCCTGCTCGTTGGCCGGCACGATCAGCGGCATGGGCTCCGCGCCGGCCGCGTTGCGATGCAGCTCGTTGAAGCGGAACACCGCGTCGTAGGTCGGCAGGATGGCGCCGCCGGAATAACCGAAAATTACGTCCACGCCTTCGTCCGCGAGCACCTGGACGACGGTGTCCGCGCCGCTCAGGGTGGTGCCGGTGAGGGGATGAAACGGATTCGGGTTATGGGCGTTCATGGCGCTTCGGGTGCGGGGCGGCGGAAAAGGCGCGCCTTATAGCATAAGCCTCCGGACCCGGCGGGTTGCCTGCGGCGGGCCGCGCCTTTAAAGTCGCGCCCCCTTTCCCTGACGGCTCGGGCGCTTGCGTCACATCATTTCCATCCTGCTGCAGAACGAGGCCGGTGCCCTGGCGCGCGTTGCCAATATGTTTGCTGCCCGCGGCTACAACATCGACTCGCTGTCGGTGGCGCCCACGCACGACGCGACGGTCTCGCGCCTGACCCTGGTCACGCACGGCTCGGACGCGGTGGTGCACCAGATCGTGCAGCAGACGCGCAAGCTGATCGACGTGGTCGAGATCGAAGATCTGGCCAGCCACGATCATCTCGAGTGCGAGCTGGTGATGCTCAAGGTCGAGGCGCGAAACGGCACGGCACGCTCGGTCGTTGATTGCGCTCGCAGGCACCGCGCGCTGATTCTCGACGAGTCCGAGAGCACCCGAACCGTCCAGCTTGCCGGCACTGGAGTCGAGGTCGATGCTTTCGTCGCCGAAATTTCGCGCACGGCCAAGGTTCTTGAGCTGGTGCGCAGCGGTGTCGCCGCGCTGGGCCGCGGTCACCAGGTGATGGCGCTGCCCGATTGAGTTTTTCTACGTACGGGGCCGAAGGCCCCGGTTAACAGTTAGTGAGCGGAGTTCACCCATGAGCATTAAGGTTTATTACGACAAAGACGCCGACCTCTCGATCATCCAGTCGAAGAAGGTCGTTATTCTCGGCTACGGCTCGCAGGGCCATGCCCATGCGCTGAACCTCAAGGACTCCGGCGTCGATGTCACCGTCGCGCTGCGCAAGACCTCCAAGAGCTGGGACAAGGCATCGACCGCCGGCCTCCAGGTCAAGGAAGTGGCGGACGCGGTGAAGGGTGCGGACCTGGTGATGATTCTGGCTCCCGACCAGGATCAGAAGAAGATCTATGACACCGAAGTGGCGCCGAACCTGAAAAAGGGCGCGACCCTGGCTTTCGCGCACGGCTTCAACATTCACTTCCAGTTGATCGAGCCGCGCGCCGACCTGGACGTGGTGATGATTGCGCCCAAGGGTCCCGGCCACACGGTGCGCAGCACCTACACCCAGGGCGGCGGCGTGCCGAGCCTGATCGCAATTCATCAGGATGCTTCCGGCCAGGCCAAGCAGATCGCGCTGAGCTACGCCTCGGCCAACGGCGGCGGTCGCGCCGGCATCATCGAAACCAATTTCCGCGAAGAAACCGAAACCGATCTGTTCGGCGAACAGGCCGTGCTTTGCGGCGGCGCTACGGCGCTGGTGCAGGCCGGCTTCGAGACCCTGGTGGAAGCCGGTTACGCGCCCGAGATGGCCTACTTCGAGTGCCTGCACGAACTGAAGCTGATCGTCGACCTGATGTACGAAGGCGGCATGGCGACGATGCGCTACTCGATCTCCAACACGGCCGAATACGGTGACTACACGCGCGGTCCGCGCATCGTCACCGAAGAAACCAAGAAGGAGATGAAGAAGATCCTGACCGAAATCCAGACCGGCCAGTTCGCGCGCGAGTTCGTGCTGGAGAATCAGGCTGGCGCACCGACGCTCAAGGCGCGTCGCCGCATCGGCGCCGAGCACCAGATCGAGGAAGTCGGCGCCAAGCTGCGCGCGATGATGCCGTGGATCGCGAAGAACAAGCTGGTGGACAAGAGCAAGAACTAGAAGCAAGCGTTAGCGAGCAAATGACGGCGGGAAAAGCCATAGCCGTCATAGCGCTGTTTCTAACGCTTGTAATCGTGGCCCGTTGTGGACCTGATGCGTACCAAATCTACGTCGCGCTTAAGCCCGAGAATATGTGTGGCGTGGCGCTAGGTGCGGAGTCACTTTCTCCAAGCCAAAAGCTGAGGGCGGTTATCTATCAATTTGACTGCGGGGCTACAACGCCATTCACAACACAGGTTTCAATTCTGAACCCTGGGGAGGTTCTCCCTTACAGCTCGGGAAATGTTTTCGGTGCTTATCGTGGCAGTCGAGAAGGGGTGTGGCGAGGATCGTACGCAGAGATACAGTGGCTCAGTGAAAGCACCCTTCAGGTCTCATATATTGCTGACGCCATCGTTACAAAACGCAGCGACAAATGATCAGGCATTAGCATTCGATATGTTGAGTTGAGCGCGGAGTCCGCTACCCAAACGCTCAAACCGACAGCCTCGCCTTAGGCGAGCCCACGGCTAGCGCCTAACGCCCGTTCCAAGCACCACGTAAGATCGCGGCCATGGAACCCACCACACCGCCGCATCGTCGCCGGGGCATTTATCTTCTGCCCAATCTCTTTACCACCGTGACCCTGTTCGGCGGGTTCTATGGCGTGGTCATGGCGATGTCGGGGCGGTTTCACTACGCGGCCCTTGGAGTGCTGGCGGCGATGATTGCGGACGCGCTCGACGGCCGCATCGCGCGCATGACCAACACCTCCACCGACTTCGGCAAGGAATACGACTCGCTGTGTGACATGGTCGCCTTCGGCGTCGCGGCGAGCATCGTGATGTTCGCCTTCAGCTTGCGGGACTTGTCGGAGTACCCCTGGCTCGGCGGTCGCCTGGGCTGGGTGCTGGCCTTCACCTACACGGCTTGCGCTGCGCTGCGCTTGGCGCGATTCAATGTGCTCACGGCGATTTCCGGTGGCAGCAAGGATTTCTTCGGCCTGCCGAGCCCTGCGGCCGCAGGGCTCGTCACCTTCTTCGTCTGGGCCGCAAACGACGCAGGCTTCACCGGACGGCAGGTGTTGCCCATCGCCGCGCCGCTGACGCTCATCACCGGCCTGCTCATGGTGTCGAGCTTCCGCTACAACAGTTTCAAGAAGCTGAACCTGGGTGGCCGCATGCGCTTCGTGCCCTTCGCCGCGGTGCTCGGTGCCCTCGCGCTGGTGATGGTCGATCCGCCGCGCATCCTGTTCGCAATCTTCCTGATCTACGGGCTGTCGGGGCCGGCGGTCGCCGTGTATCGACGGTTCCGGCGAACTCCCGCCGCACCGGTCTGACGCGCCGCGCGACACCTGGACGGGTTGGCAAGGACTGCCGGCTCGGCTACATTCGTGGCCCTCATGTCGATCCAGAACGCCTCTTCCCTTGTCCTGAGCCCCGCGTACGCGGCGTGCCAGTGCTCGGCCGCGTTCTTGCTACTGCTTCTGCCCTAGGGCAGACCATCGATCTTGGCCGCACGGGGCCGCAGTCCGTGAATCTCGATATTTTTTTAGCCACCCTGAGGTAACGTGCGCGACAATGTCCGCACGCGCAGCCGGCATCGAAGCCGACAAGGAAGAACACCGTGAGCATGCTCAAGAATCCCGCGACGAAATACCGGGCCTTTGCGCCCGTGGGTTTGAAAGACCGCACCTGGCCGGACCAGATCATCACCAAACCGCCTATCTGGTGCAGCGTCGATCTGCGCGACGGCAACCAGGCGCTGATCGAGCCGATGGATCGCACTCGCAAGCTGCGCATGTTCGACACGCTGTGCCGCATCGGCTTCAAGGAAATCGAGATCGGCTTCCCCTCCGCTAGCCAGACCGACTTCGATTTCGTGCGCTGCCTGATCGAGGAAAACCGCATCCCGGACGACGTGACGGTGCAGGTGCTGACCCAGGCGCGCGAGCCGCTGATCGAGCGCACCTTCGAGTCGCTCAGGGGCGCGCGCCGCGCCATCGTGCATTACTACAACGCGGTGGCGCCGGTGATGCGGAGGGTCGTATTCAATCTCTCCAAGGCCGAGGTCATCGCCCAGCTCGCGGTGGAGCACGCGCGTATCGTGAAGGAGCTGGCTGCCGCGCAGAAGGGTACTGACTGGGTGTTCCAGTATTCGCCCGAAATGTTCTCCGGCGCCGAGCTGGAGTTCTCGCGCGACATCGTCGATGCGGTCACCGAGGTCTGGCAGCCGACGAAAGATCGTCCCTGCATCATCAACCTGCCCGCGACCATCGAGCATTCCACGGCCAATATCTTTGCCGACATGATCGAGTGGATGCACCGGAATCTGGCCCGGCGCGAGGCGATCGTGCTTTCCGCGCATCCGCACAACGACCGCGGCAGCGGCATTTCGGCAGCCGAGTTTGCGGTAATGGCGGGTGCCGATAGGGTCGAAGGCTGCCTGTTCGGCAACGGCGAGCGTACCGGCAACGTGGACGTGGTGAACCTCGCGCTCAACATGTACTCGCAGGGCGTGCATCCAGGCCTGGATTTTTCCGATATCGACGAGGTGCGTCGCGCGGTGGAATTCTGCAACCAGTTGCCGGTACATCCGCGTCATCCGTACGTGGGCGACCTGGTGTTCACCTCGTTCTCCGGTTCGCACCAGGACGCGATCAAGAAGGCCTTCCACGCGCGCAAGGAAGAAGACATCTGGGAGATGCCTTATCTGCCCATCGATCCGCACGATCTCGGGCGTTCCTACGAAGCCGTGATCCGCGTCAATTCGCAGTCGGGCAAGGGCGGCATTTCCTACCTGCTGGAAGCCGAGTTCGGCATCGACATGCCGCGCCGCCTGCAGATCGAATTCAGCCAGGTGGTGCAGGAAGTGACGGACGCCACCGGCAAGGAAGTCACGGCCGCGGACATCTGGAGCATTTTCTCCTCCGAGTATCTCGATGCCGCCGCGCCCTTCGCCTATCTCACGCATTTCCTGGTCGAGGACTCGACGCGCGAACAGGTGGAGCTGACCACCGAGGTCATGCGCGACGGCGCGACGCACAAGCTCGCAGGCAAGGGCAACGGACCTATCGATGCCTTCGTGCGCGCCCTGAGCCGGCTCACCGGCGAGAGCATCGCCGTGGTTGACTACCACGAGCACGCGATCGCCAGAGGCGCGGACGCCAAGGCGGCGACTTACGTCGAGCTGAAGATGGGCGAGGGCAGGCCGTTTTTTGGCGTGGGCATCGACTCCAACATCGTGACCGCCTCGCTCAAGGCCATTCTGTCCGGTCTCAACCGCGTGTCGCGTGCGCGCGCCAAAGCAGCCCCGCCTGCGCGTGCGGTGGCTTAAGGGGAAATCTGCGAAGCCGGTTGCGGTGCCCGCGGCGCTGCGACCGGCCGAGTTGCGCACCCCGCGACTGCGCCTGTTGCCGCTGGCGACTGACGACATCGATGCGCTGCACCTGCTCTGGATCGAGCCCGGTGTGCGCCGTTATCTCTGGGACGATCGCGTGCTCGCATTCGAGCAAACCCGCGACATCGTGATGCAGAGCGGATACCTGTTCGAGCAGCACGGGTACGGCCTGTGGGGCGCGTTCGATGCCAACGGCATGCTCGTGGGCTTTTGCGGCTACTGGTTTTTCCGCAACGAGCACGAACTGGAGTTGCTGTACGGCGTGGATCGCGCGCAATGGCTCGAGGGCTACGCGCGGGAAATGACGGAGTGCATGGTCGCCTACGGCTTCGAGCATCTGGGCCTGCCGGAAATCCGCGCGACCACCGACGTGCCGAATCTCGGATCGCAGCGCGTGCTCAAGCGTCTGGGATTTCTTTCGGAGGGCTTGCGGTCCAGTGCCGACGGCAAGCTACTGTTCCGGCTTCCGCGCGAGCGTCGCGACACGGCGGCCGAAGGCTGGGAAGCGGCCTGAGAGGCCGTGATATCGTCGCCCGAATTCAGACCCGAACCACCGTATGGACCCGGCTCGACGCAAGACGTATCTCAAGGCCTTGGGGGTGGAAGTCTGGGTTCCGCGCGCGCGCAGGGGGGAAGACGCAACCCCATCGACGGTAACCGAGCCGGCGGCGCGCGAATACCGTGAAGCCATCATCAAAGAGCCCCTGAAGCCGGTCATTCGCGCGACGCCCGCCTTGCAGCCCGGTTCTCGGATTGCAGAACCCAGGCCCCTGGAGCCCGTTCCCACCGACTGGCCCGGCCTGCGCGCAATGGTCAAGGACTGCCAGCGCTGCAAGCTGTGCGCGACGCGCACGCAGACGGTGTTCGGCGTGGGTCCGGAAAACGCTTCCCTGATGGTGGTGGGCGAGGGACCCGGCGCCGACGAGGACGCCCAGGGCGAGCCTTTCGTGGGCCGCGCCGGCAAGCTGCTCGACGAAATGCTCGCGGCCATCGGTCGTTCGCGCCGCGCCGACTCGCCCGACAAATCGGTGTTCATCGCCAACGTCGTGAAATGCCGTCCCCCGGGAAATCGCGATCCCGAGGTCGATGAAGTCGAGGCCTGCCGGCCTTACCTCGAACAGCAGATCCGATTGGTGCGTCCCAAGCTCATCGTGGGCCTGGGCCGCATCGCAGCGCAGCGCCTGCTCGCCACCGATCAGCCCTTGTCGAAGCTGCGCGGTCCGATGCACGCTTACGGCGAGACGCGCACGCCCTTGTTCGTCACCTATCACCCGGCCTATCTGCTCCGCAGTCCGCGCGAGAAGGCGAAGTCCTGGGAAGACCTCAAGAAGATATGGAGGTTTCTTCGATCGGCTTAAGCGGCCGCTGCGCGGCGTGGCTCGAACTGAGCCGCGCACGCACTCGGGAGAGCGGATCCTCGACCCACCTGCGCATCGCCTCGGCGAAAGCGAAGCTCAGAAGAATGCCGACCGGGATCGTCAGCAGGAGAGGCTGGTCGGGGAGTATGTGGATCGAAATATGAATCAGCAGAAAATGACTGAGATACAAGGAGTAGGAGACCCGTCCCACATAATCGGCGACCGGGTGTCCGAGCATTCGGAACGGCCATCGATCCGCGCGCGCCACGACCAGCCAGAATACGCCGACCAATGCCCAGTTCTGCAAAGTACCTCTCAGCGTGTTGCGAAACAGGGGATCTCCAACCAGGGGGGTCAGCAAAATAAGCAGGCCACAGACCAGCAACAGCAGGGTCTCGCGCCCTCGTTGGACGGTAGTCGGCGGCGTCAGCCAGGGGTTGCGTACCAGAGCCAGCCAACATCCGGCCATGAGACTGTCGATGCGGGCGTCGGTCGCTTCGAGGATGTAGAGGTCTGAGGCACCGAGCATTGTGTCGAGGACCAGGCGCCATCCGAGTACGGCGACGCTGGCCGCAATCAGCAGCCAGCCCAGCCGATCCCGATCCAGCCGGCTGCGAAATAGCCAGAGCAGCACCGGCGGCCACAGAAGGTAGAAATGTTCCTCCACCGCCAGCGACCAGCTCACCACGAGGCCATCCGGAATGCCGTTGGATCCGTCGAATACCAGGTAATAGTTGGCGAAGTACAGGAGCAGCGAGGTGATCCCCAAGGGCTCGTCGCCCCCGCCCACCCAGTCCAGCTCGACTGCGGCCACGCCCAGTGCAGTCACGACGTAGAGCGGCGGCGTCAGGCGAAGCAGGCGCCGCAAATAGAACTTCGACAGCGATATCGTCCCGGTTCGATCATGCTCCTGAAGCAATAAGGTGGTGATCAGAAAGCCGGACAGGACGAAGAACACGGTGACGCCGAATCGTCCGGGAATGTAGTGCCCGGCGCCGCTGTGTCCCATCACGACCATTGCCACTGCGACCGCGCGCATCCCGTTGAGATTGGGAATGACCCCGGCAGACTTTTCCATGAGCCGCAGACTCCTTTGACGACCTCGTTCCGGGAACGCCCCCCTTGCTTCCCGTGAGAGGTATTTCACACTGGATGACCCTAAAATTTTTAGCCGTGACGCTGCATGTGTTGGGGCGCTTTCAAGACAAACCTTTAAGACGTCGCGCACCCGCAACGTGGTGCAGGCTGCAATAAGCAGGCCGCCGGGACAGGTCTGGTCGAGCTATCGGCGGACCAGAGCAGCAGCGGCCCTGGGAAGCGGGAATGCTCCTCGACGGCCCATCGGCATGCCACGGAAGGTCGCCATTCGGCAGTATTGGGCAAGATGGAGCAGCAAAGCCCAACGGGTTCGGGCCCGGTTCCATCGCTCGCCCCATCAGCCATACTGCGGCCACACCGAGCGTGTTGACGATGTACAACAGCGGCATAGGCGCAGCATGCGGCGCGCATGGAGTCGGGAACCGATATCGTCCGGGTGTGTTCGATTCCAGAATCAGCAAGGCCGTGATCAGAAAGCCCGACAACACGAAGAACACCGTGACGCCGAATCCTCCCGCCACGATGTCCCTTGCGCGGCTGCGCGCAACCATCACCACACCCTTGCGGTCGGGTATGACGCCAGCAGATTCGTGCGTGAGCCGCGGACGGGTCGACGTAGCGGTTCCGGAAGTATCGGCCACATCTCTTGTGCAGAGTGCAACCGCGCGATGATTGCAGATTTTCCCGCCGACGGCCGCGCCGGACTGGAGACGTTTTCGCTGCGTCCGCTATCCGAGCACGAGCTCGCCGCAGTGCTGGACATCGAGCGCCGCGCGTACGCGTTTCCATGGACCGAAGGCATCTTCCGCGACTGCCTCAAGGCCGGGTACTCGGGGTGGCTGGTGCAGGATCGCAACGGCCGGTTGCTCGCTTACGGCGTGATGACCATGGCCGTGGGCGAGGCGCACATCCTCAATCTGGCGGTCGATCCCGTGTTGCGCCGACAGGGCCTGGGCCGCTTCCTGTTGTCGCACCTGCTGCAACTGGCCAGGGCGGGGCTCTGCACCCTGGTGCTGCTGGAAGTGCGGCGATCCAACAAGGCCGCAATCCGTCTTTACCAGGACGCGGGCTTCAAGCACGTCGGCACGCGGCGCAACTACTATCCTGGATACGAGCAGCGCGAGGACGCCTTCGTGCTGGCGCTGGACCTGGACTGATGACCCGGACTGACGGACCCCGAATGATCGACCGCACGCAGTTCTCCTGGGCCGTTTACGACTGGGCCAATTCCGCCTTCGCCACCACCGTGCTGGTGGGCCTGTTCCCGGTGATCTTCAACAACTATTACGCGGCCGGCGTGGACCCCGGCATGAGCACGTTCTACCTGGCGGTGTTCGGCAATTCGCTGGCGGCGCTGATCGTGATGTTGCTGGCCCCCACGCTGGGCGTCATCGCCGATCGACGCGGGCTGAAGAAGCGATTCCTGGCCTTCTTCACTGCGCTCGGCGTCGGTGGGACCGCTGGCCTGTTCTTCGTGGGCGAGGGCGACTGGGGACTGGCGATTGCCTTGTTTTCGCTGGCTGCCGTCGGATTCTTCGGCGGCCTCGGCTTCTACGATTCCCTGCTCGTGAACGTCACGACGCCGGCCGACCGCGACCGCGTATCGGCTTTCGGCTACGGCCTGGGGTATCTCGGCGGCGGCGTGCTGTTCGTGGCCAACGTGGCCATGGTGCTCGACCCGGCCCTGTTCGGCATTCCCGACAAATCCACCGCGGCCAAACTCGCCTTCGTCAGCGTCGCAGTCTGGTGGGTGCTGTTCTCGCTGCCCTTGTTTCTCAAGGTGCCGGAGCCGAAAGTCGCCACGAGCGAAGCGATGGGCTGGCGCGAACTGGCCGCAACCATGAAGCGCATCTTGGGCATGAAGCCGGTGCTGACCTTCCTGCTCGCGTACTGGCTCTACATCGACGCCGTCGGAACCGTGGCGCAGTTGGCGGTGGACTTCGGTCTCAAGCTCGGCTTTGCGTCCGACTCGCTGATCAAGGCGATCCTGATCGTGCAGTTCGTGAGCTTTCCGGCGGCGCTTGTGTTCGGCTGGATCGGCCAGCGCTTCGGCGCCCGGCGCGGCATCTATCTTGGGCTCGCCATTTACGCGGGACTGACGAGCTGGGCTTGGTTCATGCAGACCGAGCGCGACTTCTACCTCATGGCTGCGGTGGTGGGTCTGGTGCAGGGCGGCGTGCAATCGCTGTCGCGCAGTTATTTTGCGAGCCTGATTCCGGCGGATGCCTCCGGCCAGTTCTTCGGCTTCTACAACATGCTCGGCAAGTTCGCGGCGGTGCTCGGGCCGTTGGTGGTCGGTACCACCGCAGCTGTTACCGGCAATCCGCGGCTGGCGCTGTTCATGCTGATTTTCTTCTTCGTCGCCGGAGGCTTTCTGTTGTCACGGGTACAGGAAGAGCCTGTACTCAAGGTCGTTTGATCCGTTTCACGGCGGCGGACATGTCCCGTTCCAGCGTAGCGTCCTGTTCGCCCGCGTAACGCAGCCGCAGGTAGGCATCGAGTATCTGCCGAAGAGGCGCAGACATCCCCGGTTCCCGCCTCATCACGCGATGCAGGAAGTCTCGCGGCCCCTCGTCGGCCCGTTGTACGAAGCCGAGTCGCGCGAGCCTCCGGGCGGCCTCTTTCCATAGCAGTTGAGCCACTTCGGTGACGCGCGGCGCCGCAGAAGCCCGCAGGGCAGCCATCCCAACCACTGCGAGCACCAGGCTCGCGCCCGCGGTCAACGCAAGAATCATGTTCTGCACCTCTGCGAGTCCGAATCGCGACAAGAAGCTCCGCTGGATTTCCGGGCCATAACCCAGCACCCATTCGTTCCAGCGCGCGTTGATCCAGTCCCAGCGCGCTTCGACCTGCCAGCGCCAGTTGCCATAGTCGGCGAAGAACGCCGGCAAGCCCTGAGCGGGTGTCAGCGACAGGCGCAGGCCACGTTCGATGCGTTCCGGTGCGACCGCAGCGGTGGGATCCACGCGCATCCAGCCTCGATCCGGCAACCACACCTCGGTCCAGGCGTGCGCGTCGGATTGGCGGACCAGGTAGTAGTCGCCGACTGCGTTGGCTTCCATACCTTGATAGCCGGTGACCACCCGCGCCGGCACGCCGGCCGCGCGCATGAGCGTGGTGAACGCGCTGGCGTAGTGCTCGCAGAAGCCGCGCCGCGTGTCGAACAGGAATTCGTCCACCGCGTGGCGACCGAGTGGCGGCGGTTCGAGCGTGTAGACGAAGGGCTGCTCGCGGAACAGTCGCAGGGCGGTGTCGACGATGGTCGCATCGTCCATGCTGTTGTCGCGCCAGCGTTGCGCCAGTTCGACCGTGCGCGGATTCGATCCGCTCGGTATATGGATGTCGCGCGCGCGGTCCGGCGCTGCCAGTGCGGCATCGAGCCGATAGCGCGTGGCCGACACCCCGCGCACCCTTTGCCGCTCCGTGATCGGCTTGTCGAGCACCAGCGAACCGCTGCGGTCGATCCGCGCGCGATCCGGTAACTGCCTGGGATCAGGCATGTCCAGGGCGAACAGCCAGCGGCTGCGCATGGGTTCCAGGGTCAGCTCGTAGCGCGTGCGCCCGGGCGCGAGTTCGACGCTCGGCGTGGTCCGGTCGCTCAGGTCTTCCGGGCCCAGGTTCCAGCTACGGCCATTGAACTCGCGGAACACCGGGCCACGCCAGTAAAGGCGTTCGGGCGGCGGCGGCGCCTCGTCGAAACGCACGCGGAACGCGACTTCCGGGTTCTGGATCAGTTGCGCAATGTCGCCAGGCGACATCGAATCCGACAAACCGGAACGCACCGGTCCCGAGTCGTTCGGCAAGCCCCAAAGCGGCCCCGGGATACGCGGGAAGAGCACGAAGAACAGCAGCATCAGCGGCAAGGCCTGCGCGATCATGCCGGCGCCCAGTCGCAGGCAGACGCGCATCGGCAGCGGCTCGTGTGGATGGTGCGCGTCGATCAGCACCGCGGTGATGAGCGTGGCGCAGGCCAGCAGGTAGGCGATGGTCCACAGCTCCTGCGAAAACAGGAAATGCGTCGCCAGCAGGAAATACATCAGGAACATCACCATCATGACGTCGCGGCGCGAGCGCATTTCGGTGAGCTTGAGAGCCGCCAGCAGGACCAGCAGTGCGGTGCCCGCGTGCTGTCCACTGACACGGCCGTACTCGACATACACCGCGAGACTGGCGATCAGCACCAGTGCAAGTTTTAGCACGCGTGGCGGCAAGGACCATTGACGCGACGAAGCCAGGCCGCGCCATGAAACCAGTGCCGCGACGGCCGCGACCTCCCATGCCGGCACCCGCAGCAGGTGCGGTGCGATCACCAGCGACAACACCGCCAGCAGGCGCAGCAAGGAGCGGTGAGGCAGGTAGTCGTTCATGTCTTGCCGAATAGCGCCAGCGCTTTCAGGCACTCGAACCGGTGCGACTCGCCGCGACCCGGCGCGATGCGGGTGCCGGGCAGGCGCAGTCCGTAGGCGCGCCCTTCGGTTTCGGCATCCAGCACCCAGCGCGTGAGCTGCGACAGGCGCGCTTCGATATCCCGCTGCGGCGCGGCGTCCCAGCTCAGCCACAGCGCCCGCTCCACGGTATCGCTGAACTGCTTCACCATCGGCACGCCGGATTTCGGAAAGCTCTTCCAGTGAATACCGCGCAGGGAGTCGCCGCGCTGGTAGTTGCGCAGGCCGGAGAATTCATCCTGGCCGCTGTGGGCGCCGCCCGCCGTTCCGCCGTTTCCCGCGCTCTGCGGCGGCGGTACGCCGGACCCGGCAGGCCCGGGAAAAATCACGCAGCGCGTATCGAACTGCACCCAGGTCCAGGCGTGGAACAGGCCTAATGGAAATTCCGTGCTGATCGACAGGATCCCGGCATCGAGCCAGCCGCGCTGCGGCGCCGCGCGAGCAATGCGCACACTCTCGAAGCCAAGTGCAGGGACGTCGCATCCTGCATCGACGGCGTCGTGCGCCCAGCCCGCCGACAGCGCGTAACGAGCACGTCGCGCCGGGTTGTCGATGAAGATTTCGAAGTGCGCAACCTCGCCCGCGTAGACCGACGGCGCACGCCCCGCGCGCAGTTGCAGATTCACCAGGTTCGCGTGCGTGTGGTGCATGCAAACCAGGCCCAGACCGAACAGTAGGAAGCTCAGCGCGAAAGCCATGCTATTGGAGTAGTTCATCGCCCCCAGCAGCGTTACCAGGCAAGTCAGGCCAAAGCCCCAGCCGAATCGCGTCGGGACGATGTAGATGCGATTGCGCAGCACCGTGATCGGTCCCGGCTGCCTTGCGACGCGCCGCAATACCCACGCGTCGATCCGCGACCGCGCCCAGCGCAGCGGATGAAGGAAACCATCGAAGAGCGACCGCAGGCGCATCGTTCGCGAAAGGGGGCAAACGGGAGCGGGATTCTGGACCAGTATCCGGCACGGCGTGTCGCAGATCTGGTGAAGACTCGCCCTGCCGGACGAAGCCAGACATGCACTTGGCGGGTTGACCGCGATACGCGATCAGCGGGCACAATGCGCTGTCGGCAGCGACAACCGGAAGCTGCCCAGACTAGAAGCCCATGCAATTGAGCCCATCGCCAGGAATTCCCGCTGCGGAGGCCGCGGTCGAAACCGAAGGTCGTCGCCATGAGCTGGAAGCTCAAGTGGAGGCCTTGCGCGGCGAACTCGCGATGCGCGACCAGACGATGTCGCGTGCCGCCAATCTGCTGACCAGCCACGATTTCGTCACGGCCCTGCCCAATCGCCGCTACCTGCTGGAAGCGCTGGAGCGTGTGCGGCGGCGGGTCGAGAAGACGGACTTGCCGATGGCCGTCGTCGCCATCGGCATCGAGCACTTCCTGGCCTTGAAGGCCTCGGTGGATGCGGAGCATTTCGAGCGCCTGTTGATGGCCGCGGCGCTTCGCATCCGCCATGTGCTGCGGCCTCTGGACGTGGTGGCGCGAATTTCCGATCACGTCTTCGCAGCCTTGCTCGCGCCGCAGGGGGGCGACACCGCCGAGACCCTGGCGACGCGCGCGCGCGCGGTGGTGCAAAGGCTGGAAGCCGCGCTGTGCGGAGACCTGCTCCTCGAAGGCAAGAGCCGGCCGCTGCAAGTGCGCGGCGCGTTCGCGATTTATCCGCAGGACGGCGCACGCGGTAGCGATCTGCTCAAGCAGTTCGATGCGAGCTTTCGCCTGTCCCAATCGCCCGCGCAGCCGGAACGTCGCGCGTCCGCCAATCCGGATCTCGCCTGGGCCGTGGCGCTGGAACTGCGGCTGCGACGCGCCATGCAAAGCGATCGGCTCGTGCCGTATTTCCAGCCCAAGATCGAGGCTGCGACCGGGCGGCTGGTCGGCGGCGAAACCCTGATCCGCTGGCCGCGGCGCAACGGCCAGCACGTCGGCCCGGGCGAGTTCGTGCCGATCGCCCAGGCCAGCGGGCTGATGTCGGAACTGGACGAGTACGTCATGACGCGGGCCTGCGTCCAGATCGCGGAATGGCAGAACCGGTTTGCGTCGTTTCGTATCGCCGTGAACCTGTCGGCGCTGCGGTTTCCGCATCACGGGGTGGTGGATCGCCTGCGCGATCTGTTCACCACGACCCGTGCACGGCCCGAGCACCTGGAACTGGAGATCACCGAGAGCGCGCTCATTACCGACTTCGCCGCCGCCAGCCGGTGGTTGCACGCAGTGCGCGAAATGGGTGTGACGATTGCGCTCGACGATTTCGGCACCGGCTATTCCTCGCTGGCCTACCTGCGCGAACTGCCGCTGGACGCGATCAAGATCGATCAATCCTTCGTGCGCAGCCTGGAGGAGGGCGAACGCGCTGTCGCCATCGTGCGCGCGATGGTCGCAATGGCGCGCGCGCTCGGCCTGAAAGTGGTGGCCGAGGGCGTGGAGACGCAGGCGCAGGCGCAGATACTGATGGGGCTTGGCTGCGATGTGCTGCAAGGATTCCTTTACAGCGAAGCGGTGCCGGCCGAGCGCTTCGAAGCGATGTTGCAGGCGGGGCGACTCGACAGTCCGGGCCCGGTCTGAAGGCCGCAGCGAAGCGGTTCGCGGCTCAAAAATCCCAACTCAAGCGCAGGCCGTAAGTCACCGGCGGCGCCAGGGTGACATTGCCGCCGAAGTCGGTCGCAATCAGGCCCTGGCTGTATTTCTCATCGCTCAGATTGCGCCCGAGCAGGGTCGCGCGCAGTCCCCAGGGAACGTACAGATAACTCACTCGCGCGCCGAACAGCGTGTAGTTTTCTTGCGATAAATTGTCCGCGTTGGACGCGGCGTAGAAGAAGCCGTCGTTGTAGTAGACGTCGCCGCCCAGCTCCAGCTCGCCGTTGTCGATGGTCCAGGTCTTGGCCAGCGCCACCGTCGCGGAGAACTCCGGCGTGCGCACCACGCGGTTGCCCGAGTAATCGTTGTTGGGCGAGAACAGTCCGGAGTCCGGATCGAACCCGGAGGCATCGACGTAGCGGTCGTACTGGCCGTCGATCCAGCTTCCCGCTGCGTTGAACACCAGCCGGTCGAACACGCGCGGCAGGACCTGGAACGTGGTCACGAATTCGGCGCCCTGGATGCTCGCTGCGTCCGCGTTCTCGAACGACACCGCACCGCCTTGCAACAGGGAGATGAACTGCACCTGCAGGTTCGTGATGTCGTAATCGAATGCCGCCAGGCTGAGCTGCGCGGAACCATCGAGCAAGGTCGTCTTGAAGCCGATCTCGATGGCCTCGATTTCCTCGGGCTTCACGTGCGCCGGCCGCTGATAGATCGCAACGGTGTTGTAGGTCGCCGACTTCAGGGCTTCCTGGTAGGTGAAGTAGAACAGCGTGTCTTTGCCGAAGGGACGCAGCTCCAGCGTTCCCTTCGGACTGAAGCTGGTCGTCGTGTCCTGGATGGGAAAGGCCCGGCCGTCGCCGTCGCGCGCGCCGAGCACGTTCCAGTTAAACAGCGGGAAGAAGCCGCCGTTCGACAGAAACAAGCCGGAGTCGGATTGGATGATGCGCCGCTCCTCGTCCTGGTAGCGCGCGCCCAGGGTCAGCGCGAGCCAGTCGGTGAACGTGATGGTGCCCTGCGCAAATGCCGACTGGGAATTGGTGCCGATGATGGCGTGGAAGGCGACATCGCCATTGGGGAAGGCGATGTTGAGTGCGTTGAGCGCATTGATGAGCGGCGCCGGCAGCGAGATGCCGTTGTCCTGGAAGTCCGCGAGGTCCAGCCCCAGCAATTGCAGGTTCGCGGTATCGAAGCCCTGCGCGCTGTAGAAGTAGTAGCCGCCGACGATCCACTCGAACCAGTCCGCACCCCAACTCTTGTCGTTGGAGATGAGCTGAAGCTCGGCGGTCTGGATGTCGGCAAAGTTGAGCTTCTGTTCGAACGCCGCGATGCGCTTTTCCGATCCGTCGAAGTCGTAAGCGAATTGTGCGCGCGCTTCCTGGTCGCTACCCAGCAACTTCACGTCGAACCAGGGCGTGTTGTAGGTGGCCTGGCCGTAGTAGACCGTGTTGGTGAAATCCAGGAATGTGGATTCGCTCAGGGCGCCCTCGTAGCCCGTCTGCGCATCGATGCCCAGCAAGGTGGAGCCGAGCAGTCGCGAGGGCGAGGCATTGAGCTGGAACACCGATCCGCTGCCTTCCTGTTCCAGTCGCAAGCCCGCGAAGATCAGATCGAGATTGTCGGTCGGGGCCCAGCGCAATTTGACGCGCACGCCGCGCGCGATCTCGTCTTGCAGCGGCTCGCCGTTGGCGGTGCCTTCCATGTAGTGATCGGCGCGCGAGTACAGGCCCGACACGTTGATCGCCAGAGAATCCGTGAGCGCGAGGTTCTGATACAGCCGCACTTCGCGCGTGCTGCGATTGCCGAGCAGAGTCTGAATCGAGGTCTCGTTTCCTGAAAAACTCGGATCGCGCGTGTACACGCTGATGGCGCCGCCCACGGCATTGCGTCCGAACAAGGTGCCTTGCGGACCTTTCAGAATTTCCACGCGCTCGACCGCACCGAAGTCCTGCGCCAGCCCTTGTGCGAAGGGAAAATAAATGCCGTCGATGTAGCTCGCCACGCTCGGGTCGGCCATCAGAAACGCATCGGAGCCGACGCCGCGCAGGAAGATGGTGGAGAACTGCGCCTGCTCGCCGACATGCAGGCCGGGCGTGATCTGCTCCAGCCCGTTCTGGTCGGTGATGCCGCGTGCTTCCAGCGACTCGCCGCTGAAGGCCTGCACCGAAAGCGGCACGTCGATGAGGTTTTCGTCGCGCTTCTGCGCCGTCACCACAATCACGTCGAGCGCGGTGTTCTGCGGAGCGGGGTTCGCGGGCTTGGGTTCGCCCTCGCCGACCTCGACCGGGATGGTGGGAAGCTCGCCTTCGAAAGGAATTGCTTCGGGTTCTGCGTCCTGGGCGGCCAGGGGTAGGGCGGTGCTGAAAAGGGATGCGGCAAAAATCAGACGAAGAGGTGTTGCTGCTTTGGGAGATATCGGCATGAGACTCTCGCGGGCATGGCCGGCTCCTACACGCACTCGAGGTAGGAGCGGGCCTGCCCGCGACACGGTGATGAGGGAGCGAAAGCCTAGAGGCCGTTGCCGCGCCCGCGCCAAGAACTTTTGCACCGCCGTTTTTATCGCGCGCGAATAAGGGAGCGCGCGTCCGGCTTCAGAGATATTCGTCCAGCAAGGCGCTGCCGCGTACGACACGCCGTTCGCCTGCTTTGAGCGGATTGCCGCAGGCCGGATCGGTTCGTTTCTCGAACAATTCCGGCGCGACTTGTACCCAATTCGTGCGCTGCGTTTTCACGCATTCGCCAAGCGGCTTCATCGCTTCCGCAGTGAGATGCACGGGAACGAGTTGCCCGGGCAGCAGACCCCTCGCCGCGGCCGAGTTCGCATCCAGCAGCAGACGCCATCCCGGCACGCCGGAGTTGGCCTCGTGACCGCGTAGCTGCAAGGCCTGGGGCTTGCCGTCGATTCCGTCGAAGCTGATCGACCGAATGCGTTGAAGCAGGGTGGGATCGAACACGTTCACCGCGACGCGCAGTTTCGAGGCATCGACGATTTCGAATAGCGGATCGCCAGCCGTAACTACGGCGCCCGGTTGCGTCGTCACCGCGATCAGCGTTCCGGAAATCGGCGCGCGTAGCCGCAGCTTGCCTTCGAGGCCTTCGATCGCGAGTGCGTGCAGGCGCTCCTGCGTGGTGAATTCGGCCTCCGCCTGTTCGAGGTAGATGTTGCCTTCCACGGGAGCGCCATCGACGGCATCGGCCTGCGTGCGCATGCGCCCAACATTGATGCGTGCAACATTGAGTCGCTGTTCGATCAGGGCCAGGGCTGCGCGTCGCCGGGCGCGTTCGCGCTCGCTCATCTGCGGGCGCAGCACGGCGAGCGTATCGCCGGCCTTCACAGCCTGTCCTGCGAGCCTCCAGCCGGGGTCCGATACTTCGATACGCCCTGTCTGCGGCGATTGAACGACGCCCTGCACATCCGGGTGAGCGAGGACTTCGCCGAGCAGTTCCATCGCGTCCAGGGGACTGGCCTCGACCACGGCGGTACGAATCCCGAGCAGGCGCTGAACCGGCTTGGGAACGAGCAACTGTCCCTCGGGAGTGAGTTGAGGACGTGTGGCCGAAACGGCAGCAGGCTCGTGATGCGGCGGGCCTTCTTCGTGCGAACGCGCCGTGGTCGTTACGAGCACAAGCGCGAGAAGCAATCCGGCGCGCCGCATCACGGGAGCGTCTTCGTGGACAAGCTAACAGGCTGCCCGACGGCGAGTTGCGCCGACGGATCGGCAGTGTACAGCAGTCGGTACGTTCTCAGCGCGGGATCGAACGTTTGCGAAACCAATCGCGTTTGGTGCGCCGTTCCACGTCCAGACTGGAATCGATTGATGGCAGCCGGATCGGAAAGGGACCGGGTAACCAGCACTTCGATCACCAGGCCATGAAGCTCGGCCAACTCGAAGACGGTTTCGCCGGTATCGACGGCAAGGTCGGCGCGCGCCCTGCTGCTCCACATCAGCGCATCGACCGGCGCAATCAGCGCGGCCCGGCCGCTCAGTGCGGTCTGGAACTGTGTCTCGCGGACCTTCGCGCTGCGGTAATCGCCGAGAATCTGGATCGAGGGCAGCGGAATCTGGCCGTCGAATTGATCGGCCTCGTTGGCGTTGAAGCGTTCCACTTGCAATGCGCCGAGTTTCACGTCGCGTTGTGCCATGGCTAGTTCCGAGTCGAGGTCGCGCCGTTCGAGCTGAGGAATGCTCGGACGCAGGTAGGCCAGAATCTGGCCTGCGCGAACACTCGAACCCGCGACCGGAAATCCTCCGGGCGGGGGTTCGAGAAAGCCCGCCTGGTCGCTCGCCACTCCGCTGGCGTGCCGGGGATCGACGATCACCCGGCCCGGTATTTCGAAAGCGTCCTCGTTTTGCTTCGGGCTCGTTCGACTGGCGCCAGATACCGCAGCACGAGGAGCGACCTCAGCGGCCTGTCCGGAGTGCGCCCAGGCCGGAGCGGGCGCCGACGAGAAACAGAAAGCCAGGAGAGGCCCGGCGACAAGCCGAGCCCGTCTTAGGAACCATCGCGATTCGGACGCAAGCGACGGCGACGGGACGCCGATCATTGACTGGCGGCGGTCTTCTGCTCGGCTTGCTTGCGCTTCGCTACCGCTTCGAGCAGTTCTGCAATCCTTGCCAGACCCTTGATCTGCGCAACTTTCGCCGGCGTATTTCCGGTGCTGGTCGCAACGTTGGGGTCCGCCCCGAGCGCCAGCAACTGGACGACGTAGGCCTCGTGCCCGCCGGCCGCCGCCAGGTACAGCGCGGTGACGCCACGGGTGTTCTGCGCATTCACGTTGGCGCCCTTGGCCACCAGCAGGTCGATGAACTCCGGGCTCGCGTTGAAGTAGGTCGCGTGAATCAGTGGCGTCCAGCCCGCGGGGTCGGCGCGGTTGGGGTCGGCACCGCGATCGAGCAGCACCTTGGCGCACTCGATGTGGTTCTTGCTGGCCGCGGCAATCAGCGCGGTCTGGTCCACGGCATCCACGCCGTCCACGGGGACACCCGCGTCCAGGGACCTGGCGAGGGCATCGCACTTGCCGGTGCGCGCGTCGTGGATGAAGAACGCGAGACGCTCCTTTTGCCCGATGCCATCGTCGATCTTCGGGCTCGCGACCACCGGCTCGGCGGCCGGAGTCGGCGCGCCCGGATTGGAAGCGCAGCCACCGAGCGTCGCGAGGAGTGCGGCCAGTGCAATCGCAGGAACACGATTCATCTGCGCGCTCCTCACTTGGAAGCCTTCGCGACGCTGACCGCGCCGGGCCCGCTCAGCTTGGCCTTCGCGGCGAGCTTGGCGCCGAGCTGCTCGATGCGAAGCTGCACGGTCCGCTGCCGGATGGCTTCCTTGGCCTCGTCTTCCAGCTCGTCGAAGCTTTCGACGTTGGCCACGGGGCGCGGTCCGTCGTCGAGCTTGATGATGTGCCAGCCAAAGCGCGTGCGAATGGGCTGCCGGGTGTACTCACCTTTCTTGAGGGTGGCGAGCGCGTCGCCGAAATGATGATCGACAAAGATGTCGGGACGGAACCAGCCGAGGTCGCCGCCGTTGTTCTGGCCGCCCGGATCGAGCGTGTGCACTTTCGCGACGCTGGCAAAGTCCTCGCCCTTGGCGAGCTTGGCCAGGGGCCCTTCCGCCAGCTCCGGCGCGTTCACCAGGATCTGGCGAATCTTGTACTCCACGATCTTGCCGTTGGCCTTGTTCCAGTCGTAGGCGGTCTTGAGGCTGGCGGTGGTGACCGGGTTCTTCTCGAAATAGTCCTGCAGCAAGGCGCGCGAAAGAATGGCGCGCGACTGGAAGCTGAGCTGGTCGGCAATCAGCGGCTTCCTGTCCAGGCCGAGCTTGCGTGCTTCCTGGGCCAGCAGTTCCTGGGTGACCAGTTCGGCGCGCGCCGCGGCGCGGGCTTCCGCATCATTGGTGCCGCGCGCGCTGGGATCGGGGTTGACGCTGCCGATCATGAGCTCGACGTGATTGCGGCTGATGGGTTGGCCGTTGACGATCACGTCGACGCCGAGCCCGGAATCCGCAGGCTGGGATGAGTCCGCCTGCGCGAACGTGTTCGTTGCGAATGCGCCAAGCATGGCGATCACGACCGGGGTGAGTCTGGACATCGTATTTCTCCTGAGAATAAAAACCGGCGTCGTCGCCGGTGCGGTCCATCTGTCGATACTGCAAAAGGGGCTGCCCGTTGCCGGGCAACCCCTCATTTCCCCCGCGGGGAATTCCGATGCGGCCTCGCGGCCGCACCGGAATCTGATGCTCAGACCTTAGAGGTCTCCGTCCGGATTGAGCGGCGTCTTCGGGTAATAGCCAGGCCCGAACAGCGCGGCGCCATCCCGCTCGAACGCAGCGGAGTGAGGCTTGGCGCCGCCCTTCAGGCCACGCGCACCCGGCCAGGTCCACGCATCGCGCGCGGCGCTGTCGAAGTCCACGCAGGGCGTGCCGAGCAGCTCGTCCGTGAACGTGGTGTCGAGCACCGTGGCGCCGGTGGCGCGATCGAACTTGCCGAGGCAGACGGTGCGATCACCGTCCGAACCCGTGCCCGCGCCACCGATGTGGTTCAGCTCCACGAAGTACTGGATGAAGGTGAAGCGACCCGTACCCGTGGCCGGCTGTTCGCCCACCACGCTATCGCGCGGCGTGCCCAGCGGCGACGGACTCAGGTCGAGATACCCACCTGTTCCGTCCAGGGTCTCCTGATAGCCGATGCGGTCGTACAGGGTGAAGTGCGGACCGCCGTGCGTGTGCAGGTTCTGCAGCGAGTTGAGGTTGCCGCTGCCAGGGCCGCTGCTGTCGCCGGAAGGTTCGCCACCGGTCTTCTGCGGACCGAGGACGATGCCCCCCAGGTTGAGCTGCAACAGCTCGGGCACCAGTTCGGCAAAGCGCGGATAACCCGTGCCCGGCTGCGAGCTGTTGTTCGAAGCTGTCGTCGGCAGACCCACGCCGTGCGGACCGGTTTCGAACTGCCCGATGGCGCCACGGATACGGGGGCAGTCGTCAGCCTCGTTGTTGTGCTTGAGGATGTTGAACTGGCCCGTGACACCGCCCGACAGGTCCGCACGCAAGGCTGCTACGCCCAGCGAGGTGTTGGCCTTGCGCGAGGCGTCGGCTTCAGGATAGTCGCACTCGATCTTGGTCGCTTCGGTATCGGCGCGGCCCTTGGACAGCAGCGGACGAATGTCGACGGTCAGCAGGCGGCGGCTGTGCTCGCGCGGGTAGTCGCGATCGAAGTCCGCGGAGCCTGCCGGATCGATGGACGCCGGGCTTTCGATGCCCGAGACCGGCTGGATCAGGAAGCGATCATCGTCGCTGATGGTGAAGTACGACACGCCCGTGCACGGACCCACGTCATACACCGCGCGCCAGTACGGACCCAGGCCACCGAAGGCGTTCGGCTGGTTGCCCGCGATGGTGATGTCCGGGCTGTAGAACAGCACGCCGCCGCACATCGCCGCCGTGAATGCGCCGTCGTGCGGCACGTAGTCCGGGTCGCCTTCCGCGCAGTCCGTCGCACTGATGGGCGAGGTATTGTTCGCCGTGACGCCTGCCGCAGTGACCGCGACATCGAAGGACGGGTCGCCGTTGTTGACCCAGCCCTTCTGGCCGACGCAGTGATGCGACTGGTGCGGCAGGCCGAACGCCATCAGGCCCTCGTTCTCCTCGTGGATCAGGATGGGTTCGCGACGCGGACCATCGGGCACGGCGCTGACCGAGCGCAGGTACTTGTTGCTGTTGTACACGTTGGCCGGCTTGAGCGAGTCCTTGGTCTTGCCCTTGGTGTAGGAGTTGCTCGTCTCCCAGACGCGAACCGAGGAGCCGAAGCTGGAAGCGCAAAGCCCCAGCGGCGTGTTGGACAGGCCCGGCTTGCCGCTGCCGCCCAGGTTGCCGCAGAGCGCACCCACCACGCCATTGAGCGCGGCCAGCCCGATGCTCGCCGGCACGGCATAGTCGGAGGTGGCGAGGTACTTGCCGTCATAGGTCAGGCCCATGCCGTGCGGCTGCGCCTCGATGCCGGCGTCCTTGTTGCCCAGGAAGAACAGCCCCTGGTTGCGCGAACGCTGCTTACGCGTGTCCGGCGAGCTGGTGTAGATCGTCGGATTGCGCGGCTGGTTGGCCCTGACGCAGGCCGGGTATTCGGTGATGCCGTTGTGGCCGAGCAGCTTGGTGTCGTCCGGCGCAGTGCCGCCGATGCAACCGAGCTGCGTCACCGTCTGCAGCAGCGGCACGATCGCGGGAACCGCGGCCGTGCAGATGCCGAGCAGGGTCGGCGCCACGCGACCCGGATCGATTTCCGTGACCGTACCCTGCGGGCCGTACACGTAGTTGCCCATGTAGGTGTACAGGATCTTGTGGTTGTCGCCGGGCGCGGGCATGACGATGAAATCGTCGGTCAGCGAGGAGCGCCGCGGCTGCGTGCCGCACACCGCGATGTCCGCCTTGCCGATGCTGCGCACGCTGGTGATGTCGAAGCGGAACACGTTCTTGCTGATGACGCCGCCGGCCAGCGTGTACTTGCGCTTGGCCGTCAGGCCGTCGCCACCGCCCGAGATGTAGGACGTGTAGCTGAGCATGTGGTGCGGATCGTTGTGGATGTCCGAACGCGCGCCAGCAAGATTGGGAAGGATATTGGAGACCAGCACGCGCGGCAGTTCCGCGGTCCAGATCACGTTGCCGAAGGTGGTGGAGTTGGGCTCCACGTCCAGCACGGCGAGAAAGTCCTGGGCCGTGGCCGCGTTGCAAGTGGGCAGCGCGCAGCCGTCCGAGGACCAGACCAGGAGAACGGAGCCATCGGGAATCGGCAGGCCCGTGTCCTTGTTGATGGCGGCCGGAGCGCCGACTGCCGCTGCCGTCGTGACCGCGGTCTTGCCTGTCTTATTGTTGTCACGAGCCTCTTGTCGCTCTTCGCGACGTTCTTCGCGACGTTCCTTGGCGGTCGTCGACTCCGTCGTCGCGGTGTCTTTCTTGCCGCCGAGCAGGCCGCCGACCACGTTCTGCAGCAACTGCGCCTGAGCCGATCCTGTCGCAGCCAGCAGTCCCATCGCGACACCGGCAAGCGCTGCCTTGGGCCACGCGGTGACGCGGTGCTCCGTTGGGTGCTCCCTTGAAGTACTCATCCAAACCTCCTGATTGATCGGTCGACAGACCGGAAAATTAGGAGTGCGGGTTCTCTCTCTCCCGAGATCGGCGCTCCGCACTCGCCGCTCGTCGTCTGACGAGCGGTGCGGAACTGTACATACGACGGAGGGTATCGGAGTGGGTTGCGAGGTAGAACATTTTGCACTGCTTTGATGCAGCGCCGATCTAATGAAAATAAGGTCCAAGAGACCTTCTTTAGAGAACCAAGAAGCGCTCTAAGAATAGGACTTTCGATTCTATCGAGGATTATTTAACGAACGTCCATATCGAAGATATAGAGCGGGCGTTACAAAACTGTCGAGCAGGGTGGAGCCGATCAATCCGCCGAATACCACCAGCGCGACCGGGTGCAGGACCTCCATTCCTGGAACCGTACTCCCTGCAAGAAAGGGGATCAGCGACGCCGCAGCGACGCAACTGGTCATGAGCACCGAGGTCAGACGATCCAGCGATCCGCGAATGATCAGTTCGTCGCCGAAGGGTATGTGCTCGCGATCCGACATATCGATGTAGCGGCTGATCTTGAGAATGCTGTTTCTCGCGGCAATACCCGCGAGCGTGATGAAACCGACCAAGCTGGCGGTGGACAGCGCGGTGCCGGTGAGCCCGAGCGCCAGCGCCCCTCCGACCCAGGCCAGCGGGATGCTGGTCATGACAATGAGCACGGGCACCGCGACACGGAAGCGCAGGGTGAGCACCGCGGTGATACCCAGCAGGGAGACCAGGCCCAGCCCGAGCAAGGCCATGGCGGACCGACTCGCCTCCGCGGTCTGTCCTTCGATTCTGATTTCACAGCCGCTCGGCAGACTCAGCGTGGCGATCTGCTTTCCGAGTGTGTGAACCGCGTCGTCGAAATCACCCGCTCCCGGAAACGCCGAAATCAATACACGCCGCCGGCCGCCTTCGCGAACGATCCGCCCCGTCGCCGGAACGGTGGCTATGCTTGCGATCCATCCCAGCGGAACCGGTCCGGCCGGGGAGTCGAGCAGCAGGTTCTTCAGGGCCTCGGGATCGCGGCCGGACGCCGGCAGGCGCAGCACCAGGTCGATCCGGCGCTGCGGCTCGATCAGCGTGGACATCGGCGTTCCGGCAGTGAGCCCGCTCACCGTGTCGAGCACGCGAGGCGGCGACAGGCCGTACAGCGCGGCCTTGGCGGCATCGACCCGGATGCGGGTTTCCAGCAGCTCGCCGTCCGCATCCAGACGCGCCTCCTTCAACCCGGGTTGCGCCGCGATGAGCGCGCTGACCTGGCGGGCTAGCGCTTCGATCTGCACCGGGTCCTCGCCGAAAATCTTGATCGCCAGCGGCGCGCGCACGCCCGAGAGCAGGTGATCGATGCGATGCGAAATCGGCTGGCTCACGCTGACCGCGCCCGGCAGCACGGAGAGGCGCTCGTGCAGGTCCGCAAGAATGTTCGCACGCGAACGGTTCGAGTCGCGCAGACGGATATCGAGTTCCGAGTAGTGCACGCCTTCTGCGTGCTCATCCAACTCTGCGCGGCCGGTGCGTCGACCTACGAGTTCGGCTTCCGGCAGTTCGAGAATCAACTGTTCCGCGGCGCGCCCGACGATTTCCGATTCTTCCAGTGCCAGCCCCGGCCTCAGCACCAGGTTGACCGTCAGTGTGTTCTCGTTGAGTGCGGGCAGGAAGTTGCGCGGCAGGTTCAGCAGGATGAGCGTGGCGAGCACCAGCAAGGCCATCGACACGACAAGCATTGCGCGTCCGTGCAGCAAGGCTTTCGACAAGGCTCGTCCGTACGCCGACTTCAGCGAGACCAGCCAGGCACGCTCCTGCGGAACGTGCGGCCGAGGGCCGCCGAAACCCAGGTAGCACAGCACCGGCGTGACGGTAACGGCGACCAGCAGGCTGGCCAGAATGGCGGCCACGTAAGCCGCTGCAAGCGAGCCGAACAAACGTCCTTCGACGCCGCCCAGCGCGAACAGCGGAACGAAGCCGGCAACGATGATGAGCGTTGCGTTCAGGATTCCGCTGCGGACCTCCACGGTGGCGGCGACGATTCGCTCGATGGAAACGGTCCCGGTCTCGCGCATCCTTCGCACCACGTTCTCGACGCCCACCACGGCATCGTCCACCAGCTCGCCGATGGCAATCGCGAGCCCGCCCAGGGTCAGCGTGTTGACGGACATTCCGAGTGCGCCCAGCAGCAGCATCGCGCCCGCGGCGGACAGCGGAATGGCGACGAGCGAAATCAGGTTCGCACGTCCGCCGCTCAGAAACACGGCCAGCACGATGGCCACGATGAGCACGCCGTGAAAAAGCGCGTCGCGTACGTGGCCGATGGAGGCGTCGATGAAATCGGATTGCCGAAACACCGTCGTGCGCAAACTGCCGGCCGGCAGTTGCGCGTCGAGCTGCGCAAGCCGCGTTTCGACCGCAGCGCTCACGGTGCGAGTGTCGGCTCCGGGTTGCTTCTGCACCGCGAGAATCACGGCCGGCGCCGCGTCGGTGCCGGCAGAGCCGCGACGAAGCCGTGCGCCTTCGGTGATGGTGGCCACCTGGTTCAACCAGACCGGACCGGCGGCGCGGTGGTCCACCGCGACCTCGCCCAGATCGTCCACAGAAAAAGGGACCGCGACGCCGCGCAGACTGTGCTCGCGCCCCTCGACGGATGCGATGCCGCCGCCGCGATTCTGGCCATAACCACGCAGCGCGTTTTCGATGCTTGCAAGGCTCACGTTGAACAGCTTGAGTCGCGCGGGATCGGGCTGAACCTCCCATTGCGCAACTTCGCCGCCAATCACCGTGACCTGCGACACGCCGGCTACCCCCAGCAGCTCCGGTCGCAAGGACCAGTCGGCGAAGCTGCGCAGGCGGCGCAAGCCGGTGTCGCCATTCGAGCTGCGCATCGAGCCGCGCAAGGAGATCAGCAGGATTTCGCCCATCAAAGAAGTCGGCGGACCCAGCCGCGGTTCCGCGCCGCGCGGCAATTGCGCGCGCGTCGTGTCGATGCGCTCGTTGACGAGCTGGCGATTGCGGTAAGGGTCCGTGCCCCAGGCAAACTCGGCCTGGAGTGTCGCCAGCCCGGTGATCGACGTGGACCGCAGTCGCACCAGGTCCGGCAGTCCGGCGAGCGCGTTCGCCAGCGGCCAGGCGAGCTGCGTGTCGGCGTCGCTGGCCGAGAGGTTCGGCGCTTCCACGTGCACGCTCACCGTGGGCCGGTTCAGATCTGGCAACACGTCCACGGGCATGCGAGTGGTTTGCGCGAGCCCCAGCGCCAGCAGCAGGACCGCGACGAACAGGACCATGCCGCGGTGGGCCAGGCTGCTGCCGACCAGAGCTTGAAACGACATGAGCTTCAGCGCCGTTCGAACGAAGACGGCCTGATGGCCGCGAGTGCACCCCGAACCTTGAGGTCAACGGTGGGTCCGCGCAATCGAATCGACAGGTCATGCGGCACCTGCCAGTCGAGGCCGTCCGCGGGAACGGTGTATACGCCGTCACCGAGTGCCTTCGCGTGCCGTACCTGGCCGGAGGCGATGACCGTTGCCGACAGCCCATCGATGGGTGCGTTGCTCGCGAGTTCGTCCACGTAAAGCAGAAGAGTGTCGCGATTGGGAACGACGACGACGCTGAGCGAATCCGTGCTGATGGCGAGATTGCCGTAAGACTCCGGCGTGGCAGGGCGAGGAATCGCCGCCTCGGCGCGCATCGAGAAAAGCGAACCCAGCCAGTGCGCGACGCGCTCGCGGGACGAGGCTGCGGGCGACGCAGGTTCGGCGAAGCGCGGATCGCGCAGGAGCCGGTGATCGGTCAGCGTCGCGAGAAATGCGAGCAGGGCGGTGCGGTCTGCTGGCGAAATCGGCTGAAACGAGTTCGAGCCGTTCGATGACTGCTCGACGTGATCGCCGGCATTCCATTGATCGATCACGTCCGTGAGCGCGGGCAGACTTCCATCGTGCAGGTAGGGGCCGCTCACCTCGACATTGCGCAGGGACGGAACGCGGAAGCGGCCGCGGTCTGTTGCCTTGCCGGTGACGCCCATGCGGCCAATGTCGGGCGAGGCCTCGTTCCTGCCCAGACGCCGATAGCTGAAATCGGTGAACAAGGGTTCCGTGTGGCAGGACGCGCACTGCGCCGCGAAGACTTCGTGGCCCTTGCTTTCCGTCTCCGTAAAGCGGTCCTGCCCCGCGCGCACGCGGTCGTAGCGCGAGTCGCTGGAGACGATGGAGCCGGTGAACTGCGCGAGTGCGCGCAGCAGGCGCTGCGTGTCGATTCCCGGAGAACCGAAGGCTTGCTCGAATCCGCGTCGATAGTCGCCGTACGAGCGGAGTTTCTCGATGACATGTGCCGGCGACTCACCCATCTCCACTGGATTGGCCAGCGGCAGTAGCGGCTGCATCTCCAGGTGCGTGGCGGCGCCGTCGTGCATGAAGTCCGGCTGCCAGGCCAGGTTGAACAGCACGGGCGCATTGCGCGTGCCGAGCTGGTTCCTGATGCCGTGACTCAAGGCGTGGCGCGCATGCGCAAACGCCGAGGCCTGTTGGTGACAGCTCGCGCAGGACACGCTGCCGTCGATGGACAGCACCGGGTCGTAGAATAACCGGCGCCCCAGTTCGAAGCCTTTCCCGGTGATGGGGTTGTTGTCGAAGCGGTACTTTGGCTCCGGCCAGCCTTGCGGTGCGCTGATTGCAACGCTCTCCGCTGTGGTGGCGAGGCACATCGCCAACGCGCAGAGGACGAGCCCTCTCACGGGCCGCTGGCGACAGTGGTGGGCCGAAGCTGGAACATCGCCGCAAAGGCATCCGCAACCGGCGCTGCGCCGTCCGCGCTCATGAGCGTGTGAGTGACCGAAGGGTCGATGTCGCGAAAAAGTTGTTCGAGATCGGCCTGTAGGTGAAGGGTGGACGCGGCACCGAACGTGAGGTCGGGCAGGGGTAGCCTCACCGTTCGCCTCAAGCTGGAGTCTCCGCCCACGTGCCAAGTCAAATCCTGCCTTGCGCCGGAGCCCGAAGACAGATTTCCTTCGACCAGGAAGAAGATGAAGCCGGTCTTCCAGGTCCAGTACATGCCCTTGGCCGGATCGAGCGCGCCGCTTTGCGCGCCGCCTTCGTTGCGCGTTGCGTCAATGCCAAGCTGGAATTCCAGCGCATCGTATTGGCCCGGCGGAACGCGGAAGGCTTCGAAGCGCCGGGACTCGGGTACCGCCTCATCCACCAGCACGTAGTCGCCGGCCTCGCTGCGATAAGCGCCGGACTCGAACCAGACGCCATCCTCGCGCCGCAGCCGCAACTGGCCGAGGTAGTAGCGCAGGCTTGCCACCGAAATCGATCCGGCGGACGTGGATAGGGGCTCGGTCAGTCTTAGCGCCGCGTCGCCCGCCGTGTGCGAAACCTCGATGAACACGGGCACGCTGGCACGTTCTTCCCGCGAGCACGAAGCCAGCGCCAGTACACAGGCCAAGAGCAGGAACGGCTTTCGAGTTGGCTTGAGGAAGGAATGGGTGCGGAACGCTGACAGCATGATTGCGACTGAATGACTTAAGTAGTGAGGCATCAAGTCGCGGGCATGGCCCGCTCCTGCGGCACTCGACGCTATGAGGGGTCGAAGGTCTCGCATCGTAGAAGGCTGCGTTGTGCAATCGAAGGAACAATTTGGTTTAGCGATATATCGGCCTTGGTGGCGATCGCCGCCCAGGCTGTCGAAACCTGGACGCATCGCGTTCCGTGTCCGTGGACAGGACCCGGTTATTCGATTGCAGCCTTTCCAAAGCACATCAGGTTCGTTTGAAAGCGGGCGACTCGCTTCTACATTGTGTTGGCGATAGCCCGCAGCAAATGGGTTGCGGAGATCGCCGCAAGGAGAAGCTTGATGACGTTTATCGCTGCCGCCGGCCTCGACGGTGTTTTCGATTCGGAGTCTGCCCTCCATGAACTTGGTGCCTCGCACCCTGTGCTGGAGCATGCGCGCGCCACTGCAACGCGGACCGGTCTCGCCCATGCGGGCGGCGTCGCGCCGCGCGATGCCTGGGAACTCTTCAGCTCCGGTGCCGCGACGCTGGTCGATGTTCGCAGCGCGGAAGAGCGCAAGTTCGTGGGCGAGGTTCCGGACGCCGTCCACGTGCCCTGGGCCAGCGGTACGGCGCTGACGCGCAATCCGCGCTTCGTGCGCGAACTGGAAAGCAAGGTGGGCAAGGACGAGGTTCTGCTCCTGCTGTGCCGCAGCGGCAAGCGTTCTGTGCTCGCAGCCGAGGCCGCGACGAAGGCCGGCTTCCGCGAGGTGTTCAACGTGCTCGAGGGCTTCGAGGGCGAACTGGACGCAAGGCAACAGCGCGGCCATGGCGATGGCTGGCGCTTTCACGGGCTGCCGTGGACCCAGGATTGAGCAGCCCGTAATTTTATGAGCGAGGGTTCCGGGGAAGGCCCGCAGCACTGGGATTTGTCGGCGGTCGTCGCCGGGTTGCGCCAGGCGCGCGAGCGCTGGCGCGACAGCCGCGAGCGCAAGCGCGACCTCGCGACGCACGAGTTCCCGTCGCGCGACATCGTGCGCGACATTATGCTTCAGCTTCGCGGCGCGCTGTTTCCCCTGCGCCTCGGGCCGCCCGACTTGAAGCGCGATGGCGAGGATTTCTACGTCGGCCATGCGCTCGACTCGGCGCTCAATCTCTTGTTCGGACAGGTGCAGCTCGAACTCGCGTGGCGCCTGCGCGGCGACACGGAGAGAGTTTCAGCGGCGCAGGCCGGCAATATCGTTGCCCGCTTCTCGGCCGAGTTGCCGCATCTGCGCGGCCTGCTCGATACCGACGTCGAAGCAGCCTACCGCGGCGATCCCGCGGCTCAGAGCGTGGATGAGGTCCTGCTGTGTTATCCCGGTGTGCTGGCGCTGATTCACCACCGCATCGCGCACGAGTTGAATGCGCTCGGCGTTCCCCTGATTGCGCGCATCGTGGCGGAACTGGCCCATTCGGAAACCGGTATCGACATCCATCCGGGCGCGAAGATCGGCGCACACTTCTTCATCGATCACGGCACCGGCGTGGTGATCGGCGAGACCGCGCTGATCGGCGAACACGTGCGCATCTACCAGGCCGTGACCCTGGGCGCGAAGCGCTTCGAGACCGAGGCCGGTGGCGCGTTGCAGAAAGGCCAGCCGCGGCATCCCATCGTCGAGGACGAGGTGGTGATCTACGCGGGCGCGACCATCCTCGGCCGCATCACCATCGGCCGCGGCTCGAGCATCGGCGGCAATGTCTGGCTCACGCGCAGCGTGCCGCCGGGCAGCCAGGTGACGCAGGGGCGGCTCGAACACGCAGTGGGTGAACCGACAGGACCGAGTCCTCGATGAGCCGGCTGGAGCAGCGATTCGGGCGCGCGGTACGCGAGGCCCGTACGCAGCGCGGCTGGTCGCAGGAGCGCCTCGCGGAAGCTGCCGACCTCAACCGCAGCTATCTCGGCGAGATCGAGCGCGGCGAAGTCACGCCCTCGCTCGTGACCGCGGAAAAGCTGGCGTCGGCGCTGCGTCTGAACCTCTCCACCCTGGTGAGTCGTTGCGAGCATGGGCGCCAGGGATTTCATGAACCCGCCATCAATTGATGGCGATAGCCTGTAGAAGAAAGGCTTAAGCCGCACGAGCATATCGTTAGACAGTTTTCGTTCTATGGGAGAGCATCATGGCTGAAAGTAACGCCCTGCCGACTTTGGGCGACCAAGCGGCGCACAAGCTTGCGAACACTACCAAGACCGCGGCGCAACTGCCGATCATCACGCCGCGCTGGCTGGTGCACCTGCTGCAATGGCTACCGGTCGAGGCGGGCGTGTTTCGCGTAAACCAAGTGAAGAACCCGCAGGACATCCGTACGGCCTGCCAGGTGACGGAGTCCGGTGCGCTGCCGAATTCCTTTGTCGATTACGAAGAGGCGCCGCGCGAATACTGGCTGCGCCAGGTTGCGACCAAGCTCAACATCCACACGCGCGTGTCGGACCTGCACTCCAGTCCCTACGACCAGATCAAGGAGCAGTTGCGCCTGATCATCGAGACGATCAAGGAGCGGCAGGAAAGCGAGCTGATCAACAACCCCGACTACGGCTTGCTGGCCAACGTCGCCGAGAGCCAGCGCGTATTCCCGCTCACCGGCGCGCCCACGCCGGATGACCTCGATGAACTGCTCACGAAAGTCTGGAAGGAGCCCGCGTTTTTTCTGACGCATCCGCTGGCGATTGCCGCGTTCGGCCGCGAGTGCACGCGTCGCGGCGTACCGCCGCCGACGGTGAGCCTGTTCGGCGCGCAGTTCATCACCTGGCGCGGCGTGCCGCTGATTCCGAGCGACAAGGTGCCGGTCACGGACGGCAAGTCCAAAATTCTGTTGCTGCGGGTCGGCGAGAAGCGCCAGGGCATCGTCGGTCTGTTCCAGCCTGGCCTGCCGGGCGAGCAGAGCCCCGGCCTGTCGGTGCGCCTGATGGGCATCGACGATTACGCCATCGCCTCGTACCTGATCTCGCTGTACTGCTCGCTCGCCGTGATGACCGACGATGCGCTAGCCGTCCTGGAAGACGTGGAAGTGAACAAGTTCCATGACTACGCCGATACCTACAAGTGAGCCGGGAAGCTTCGCCGGACTGTCTGCGGGGCTGCCTAACCTGGCATCGCTGACGCAGATCGCGAACGAACTGTTCCAGGCCTTGCCGGGTGCGGGTCCGGCCACGAGCGCGCTCCCGGGTGCGCCGACTCGGCCGGTGAGTTTCGGCTTGCCACCGATCAGCAGCGTGCCGAGCCTTGGGCCGTACAACCCCATGCCGCAGCCGACCTCGCTGCCGCTGACGCCGCCGGTTCCGGTTTCGCAGTCGGCGGTTGCGAGCCATCTCGCGCCGCCCTCGGTCATCACGCCTCGCGTCCTGCCGACGCAGGCGCAGACGCCGGATCAGCATGCGGTCAATACGACGACGGCGCCGCTGCTGGCGCGCAGCGCAGGGCCAACTGCTTCCGTGCCGGAAGCATTGCCCGCAGCGCTGCCCGCGAGTGCACCGGCTCCTGCGCTGGCGGATACCGCGATTCCATCTTCGAACTCCTCGGTGCCGACCTCGCTCGCACCGGCAAGCCCCCTCTCGAGCCCCTTCTATTTCCTGGGTGAAGGCAGCGGACTGCCGCAGGCGCGCGGCCAGTCGCAGGACATTCGCGTGCCGGATGCGGGCGACGGCTTCGCCGTGCCCGGCTTGCCGGTATCGCCGTCCGCGCCCACGGTCGCCGGTCTGCCCGTCCCGCCGAATGCGCCGGTGCCGTCCACGCCGTATTACTTCGTGGGCGAGTCCAGCGGTTATCCGGCGAATCTCACGGCGCAGCCATCGAGCGATCTGTTCACCGCGCAATCGTTTGAGCTTCCGGGGTCGCATTCGCTGCGTGCGCCGCAAGCGACGCCGCAGCCCGCGGCAGAGCCGGTTCGAGAAACGCCCTCTGCGCCCGGCTTCTACTTCCTGGACTCGAATCGTCCTGCCTCGTCACCGCGCAGCGACAAGACGCCGGCCGTGCCTGCGGGTCGTGGCGCCTTTGACGTGCAGGCCGTGCGTCGCGACTTCCCGATTCTGCGCGAGCGAGTCAACGGCCGTCCGCTGATCTGGTTCGACAACGCCGCCACCACGCAGAAACCGCAGTCGGTCATCGACCGGCTCGCGCACTTTTACGCGCACGAAAATTCGAACATCCACCGCGCCGCACACGAACTCGCGGCGCGCGCGACCGATGCGTACGAGTCCGCGCGCAACAAAGTGACGAAGTTTCTCGGTGCCAGCTCGTCCGAAGAAATCATCTTCGTGCGCGGCACGACCGAGGCCATCAATCTCGTCGCGTTCAGTTGGGGCAAGCAGAACATTCACGAGGGTGACGAGATCGTGCTCTCGCACCTCGAGCACCACGCCAACATCGTGCCTTGGCAGATGCTCGCGTCCGAGAAGGGCGCCAAGCTGCGGATCATTCCGGTCGATGACAGCGGCCAGGTGCGGCTGGACGAATACCAGAAGCTGCTCAGCGACCGCACCAAGATCGTCGCGGTGACGCAGGTGTCCAACGCGCTCGGCACGGTGGTGCCGGTGAAGGACATCATCGACATGGGCCATAGAGTCGGCGCCAAGGTGCTGATCGACGGCGCACAGGCGGTGTCGCATCTGCGCGTCAACGTGCAGGCGCTGGATGCCGACTTCTATGTGTTCTCCGGCCACAAGGTGTTCGGCCCCACCGGCATCGGCGTGGTCTACGGCAAGCGAGACATTCTCGAACACACGCCGCCTTATCAGGGCGGCGGCAACATGATTCAGGACGTGACCTTCGACAAGACCGTGTACCACGGCCCGCCGGCGCGTTTCGAAGCCGGCACCGGCAACATCGCCGATGCGGTGGGCCTGGGCGCGGCCCTGGATTACGTCGAACGCGTCGGCCTGGAGAACATCGCGCGCTACGAGCACGACCTGCTCGAATACGGCACGCAGGGTCTGAAGACCGTGCCGGGGCTGCACCTGATCGGCACCGCCAGGGACAAGACCAGCGTCATGTCCTTTGTGCTCGACGGCTACCAGACCGAGGAAGTCGGCAAGGCGCTGAACCAGGACGGCATCGCGGTGCGCGCTGGTCATCACTGCGCGCAACCGATTCTGCGGCGCTTCGGCGTGGAGGCCACGGTGCGGCCGTCGATAGCGTTCTACAACACGTTCGAGGAGATCGACGTGATGATCGCCGCGCTGCATCGCCTGGTGGCAAAGCGCGCGCGGCGCTGAACCGCGACGCGGCGAAGATCCGGGCGGCTCAGTCGATGAGCGTCGGCTTGCCGGCTTCGGTTGCGGTACTGCGTTGCGTGGCGGGCCAAGGTTCTCTCTCCTGCGGGACAGGCGGTGAGGGGGGCTCACAGGTTGGAGAAAGGATGGGCTTGGCGCGCGCGCTTCAAGAGGGCGCTTTGTCCGACCGCCCCTCTCCCCGGCCCTCTCCCGCGAAGGGGGGAGTGGTTCGAGCTGCCTTGAGGCGGCAGATGCGTTACGGCGACTTTGAGGCGCGTCCGAATGAAAGCCCCCGGCTTTGCCGGGGGATCGTTACTGGGTTTGCGCAGCCGCCTGGTTAAACCGCTACCAGGGCCTGATCCAGATCCGCGATCAAGTCGTCGATGTGCTCGATGCCGATCGAAAGGCGGATGGTGTCCTCGGTCACGCCGGCCTTCACCAGTTCTTCGGGCGACAACTGCCGGTGGGTCGTGGACGCGGGGTGGGCAGCCAGCGACTTCGCATCGCCGATGTTGACCAGACGGGTGAAGAGTTTGAGCGCATCCTGGAATCGGGCGCCGCCTTCGCGGCCGCCCTCGACGCCGAAGGTGAGCAGCCCGGAAGGACGGCCACCGAAGTAGCGCTGCGCCAGCGCATGATCCGGACGGTCCTGGAGCCCGGCGTAGCTCACCCACTTCACCCGCGGGTGCGACTTCAGATGCTGCGCGACCCGCAGCGCGTTATCGACGATGCGGTCCATGCGCAGCGGCAGCGTCTCGATGCCGGTCAGAATCTGGAAGGCGTTGAACGGCGACAGGCACGCGCCGGTATTGCGCAGCGGCACCACGCGCGCACGGCCGATATAGGCCGCGGGCCCGAGCGCCTCGGCATACACCACGCCGTGGTAGCTGGGGTCGGGCTCGTTGAGTTGCGGGAAGCGTTGCGCGTGCTGCGCCCAGGGGAACTTGCCCGAATCGACGATGGCGCCGCCCAGGGTCGTCCCGTGTCCGCCGAGATACTTGGTCAGGGAGTGGACGACGATGTCCGCGCCGTGTTCGAAAGGACGCAGCAGGTAGGGCGTGGCCACGGTGTTGTCGATAATCAGCGGCACGCCGGCGTCGTGCGCGATCTTCGCGAGCGCGGCGATGTCGGTGATGTTGCCGAGCGGATTGCCGATGGATTCGGCGAACACCGCCTTGGTGCGCGCATCGATCAGGCCCGCGAAAGCCTGCGGCGTGCGCGGGTCGGCAAACCGCACCTCGATGCCGAACTGCGGCAAGGTGTGCGCGAACAGGTTGTAGGTGCCGCCGTACAGCGTGCTCGCGGAAACGATGTTGTCGCCGGCGCGCGCGATGGTCTGGATGGCGTAGGTGACCGCGGCCTGGCCCGAGGCCAGCGCCAGCGCCGCGAGACCGCCTTCGAGCGCGGCGAGTCTTTGCTCCAGCACATCGTTGGTCGGATTCATGATCCGGCTGTAGATGTTGCCGGCGACCTTGAGGTCGAACAGGTCGGCGCCGTGCTGCGTGTTGTCGAAAGCAAACGCGACGGTCTGGTAGATCGGCACCGCGACCGCGCGCGTGGTCGGATCGGGTTGGTAGCCGCCGTGAACGGCCAGGGTTTCAAACTTCCAGTTCGTGTCGGTCATGTCGGTTTCGGGCTCGTGTAGGGTGGATAGATTGCTGCGCTTCCAAGATGTGCCGCGCGGACTCCCCCGAGGATGATTGAGGCCGCTTACCCGAGCCTTCCGCGCTCGCGTTCGCGGCCGATCAGCTTGGTGTCGGGAAGCGTGGCCTTTGCCGGGACGGGTGCCGCGCGCGGGAACACGCTGTACTGATTCAGGCGCAGGCGTACCGCTTGACCGGGCACATGGATTTTCACGTCGTGGTGAAGATGGGGAATCTCCACTTCGAGAGTCTGGTCCAGTGCCGCGGCATGAACTTCCCAGCGCACGATGGGACCGGTGCGCTGCACGGAAACAATAGTCGCTTCTAGGCCTGGCTTGCCCGGATCGCCCACGCGCAGATCGCCCGGACGCACGTATACGTCAACCGGTCCGGCGGGATAAATCGTCTCGGTAAGGATGGGAACATCCACACCGGCAATCCGGATCTCGCGGCCCACCGCCACGCCCGGCAGCACGTTCACTCCGCCGAGAAAATCGAACACGAAGGGCGTTGCGGGATGCTCGTACACCTCATCGGTGCTGCCGACCTGCTCGATGCGGCCCTTGTTCATCACCACCACGCGGTCGGCCAGTTCGAGCGCTTCCTCCTGGTCGTGCGTGACGAAGATCGTGGTGTAGCCGGTCTTGTCGTGCAGGCCGCGCAGCCAGCGCCGCAGGTCCTTGCGCACCTTGGCGTCGAGCGCGCCGAAAGGCTCGTCGAGCAGCAGCACTCTGGGTTCGATCGCCAGCGCACGCGCCAGGGCGACGCGCTGCTTCTGGCCGCCGGAGAGCTGGCTCGGGTAGCGCTGGTCCAGTCCCGATAGCTGCACGAGATCGAGCAGGTCCAGCACCTTCTTCTTGATGTCGGTCTTGTCGGGTCGCGTCTTGCGGTTGCGCACTTCGAGGCCGAAGGCCACGTTGTCGAACACCGTCATGTGCTTGAACAGCGCGTAGTGCTGGAACACGAAGCCGACGCGGCGCTCGCGCACGGGCAGCGGCGCGGTGTCTTCGCCGCCGAACAAAATCCTGCCCGTGTCGGCGAACTCCAGGCCCGCGATGGTGCGCAGCAGCGTGGTCTTGCCCGAGCCGGAAGGGCCGAGCAGCGCGATCAGCTCGCCCGATTCGATGTCGAGATCGACGCCGGTCAAGGCCTTGAAGCTGCCGAAGCTCTTGTGGATGTCGCGAATCTGAATTTGCATGGTTGTTCAATTCATGTACTCCGTTTCGCGGCCGCGAAACGGAGCTTGAAAGTAATTAATGGATCAGTGCTTTCGAAGCGCGGACAGCTCCGCGCCGTGTCGCCACTCAAGGTAGCTCTTCAACACGAGGGTGATAAGCGCGAGCAGGGCCAACAGGGACGCCACCGCAAACGCGGCCGCGAAGTTGTACTCGTTGTAGAGAATCTCCACGTGCAACGGCATGGTGTTGGTCAGCCCGCGGATATGGCCGGACACCACGCTGACTGCGCCGAACTCGCCCATCGCGCGCGCGTTGCACAGCAGTACGCCGTAGAGCAGTCCCCACTTGATGTTCGGCAAGGTCACACGCCAGAACGTCTGCCAGCCGGAGGCGCCGAGCGAGAGCGCCGCCTGTTCGTCGTCCGTGCCCTGTTCCTGCATCAGCGGAATCAGCTCGCGCGCCACAAACGGAAAGGTCACGAAGATCGTCGCCAGCACGATGCCCGGCACGGCGAAGATGATCTTGAAGTCGTGCTCGCTCATCCATTCCCCGGCCCAGCCCTGCGCGCCGAAGATCAGCACATAGATCAGGCCCGAGACTACCGGCGAGACCGAGAACGGCAGGTCGATCAGCGTGATCAGAAATTGCTTGCCCCAGAAATTGTGCTTGGTGACCGCCCAGGCTGCGGCCACGCCGAACAGCATGTTGAGCGGCACGGCGATTGCCGCGACCAGCAGGGTCAGCCGGATCGCCGCGAGCGCGTCGGGATCCTTCACCGCCTCGATGTAGGTGCCGAAGCCGTTGCGCAGTGCCTCTACGAACACGGCGACCAGGGGAAGCAGGAGAAAGCCCGCCAGAAAAATGAGCGCGATGGTGATGAGCAGCCAGCGCACCCAGGGCTGTTCGGTGATGACGGCGTTGCGCTGGATCAGCGGCTCGAAGGGCAGCTTTGGCGGATCCTGCAGCGTGTGGTCGAAGGGTGTGGTCATGGCCTTATTTCTTGCGTGCCCAGGCTTGCAGAACGTTGATGACCAGCAGCATCACGAACGAGATGATGAGCATCGCGGCGGCGACGGCCGTGGCGCCGGGCACATCGAATTCCTCGAGCTTGATGATGATGAGCAGCGGCGCGATCTCCGAAACCATCGGCAGGTTGCCGGCAATGAAAATCACCGAGCCGTATTCGCCGACGCCGCGCGCTAAAGCCAGCGCAAAGCCGGTCATCAGCGAAGGCAGAATCGTCGGCAGAATCACGCGGACGATGGTTTGCAAGCGGGTGGCCCCCAGCACGGCCGCGGCTTCCTCCAACTCTTTTTCCGCTTCTTCGAGCACCGGCTGCACGGTGCGTACGACAAAGGGCAGGCCGATGAACATCAGCGCCACCACCACGCCGACCGGCGTGAACGCGACCTTTATGCCGAGCGGTTCGAGAAACTGGCCGATCCAGCCGTTGCCCGAGTACAGCGCTGTGAGCGCAATGCCGGCGACTGCGGTGGGCAAGGCGAAGGGCAGGTCGATGGCCGCGTCGAGTACGCGCTTGCCGAAGAACTGGTAGCGCACGAAGACCCAAGCGACTAGCAGGCCGAACACGGTGTTGAACGCCGCCGCGAAAAGGGCGGCGCCGAACGAGAGCTTCAGCGCGTTGAACACGCGCGGTGTGGTGATGGCGTGCCAGAAGCCGTCCCATCCAAGCCCCGAGGCCGTGTAGAACACGCCGGCCAGCGGTATCAGCACGATCAGGCTCAGGTATACCAGCGTGATGCCCATCGTCAGGCCGAAGCCGGGGATGACGCGGCGAGGCGCGCGGGTGCGTGGAGCGGGCAGGGCGAGTGCAGTCATGATCCGGTGGCGGGTCGCGTCGGGGGCGCGAGCTTATTGGAATGCGAGCTTGTAGTAACGGTCTAGCCGAGCAGCCCACGTACCAGGGCGCCCGCGAGTTCGGCCGCCTGCAGACGGATTTCGTGAGCCGCGGTGGTTTCCCAGAGCTGGCCGATGCGGGCGGTGCCGAGGGTATAGAGATTGGGCCAGGGGCGTCCATCGGTGGCGCGCAAGCGGCCGAAGGCGTCGGTATCCAGACCCAGGCCCAGCTCGCCGGGTCGCACGATGCCCGAGCGCAAGAGTCCCTGGACCAGCGGCGCGTCGGTGCGGCGATAGTCCAGTTCGAAGCCGAGCGAGTTGAGCAGCAGGCCGACTCGCAGCTCGGTTTCCTGGCCGCCGCGATGCTTGAGGATCACGCGCAGCGCATCGGCCGAAGGCTCGATGATGCCGACGCGGCCGGCGTGAATCTTGAGCGTTCCGGCTTCCAGTTCCGCGTCGAGCTGCTGGCGGATGGATTCCGAAATGCGATGCCGGTGCACGTCCCAGAAACTGCGGCCGTGACGCAGGAAGCGACGCTTCTCGGCGGAAGAAAGGCCAATCCAGAACGCCTGCGCGTGGTGGCGGTTGGCGTCGATTCGCCATTGCCAGGGACGTCCGCTGCGCTTGTCCAGTTCACAGCCCAGTCGCAGTTCGCGCGCCGCGACGCGCAGGCTGCGCGACAGCAGTGGCTGCGCGCGCCCGTGATGATCGGAGTGCGCTTGCGGCATGGCGCCGTGGCGCGATACGGCGTGTACCACGCCGGCGTGTCCCTGCACGCGCAGCGAGAGCAGCGCGTCCACCATCGTCAAACCGGTGCCGATGATGAGCGCCGTGGCGCCGGCGGGCACCTCGGCACGTGCCGCGTCCCAGGCGTGCAGCACGCGGGTATCGCGGGAGTCCAGGCCGGGCAGCGCGGCCTGGCGGCGCGGCAGGTTGCCGATCGCGAGCACCACGTGGCGCGCGACCACCGCGTTCCAACCGGAGAGATGCACGGCCCAGCCGGTGAGCTCGGTCGTCAGGTCGAGCGCGACCGCGCGACGGTGCTCGAAGACGGAGCCGGTGCGGTGCACTTCGAAGGCCAGGGTTTCTTCGACATAGGTTCCAAACCACGCGCGCGGCACGAAGCTGTCTTCGTCGATGTCGTCCGGCCAGGCGACGTGTTGCGCGTACTGACGCGCCCAGCGCGTGAAGTGGTTCTCGTCGCCTGCGACCAGCGACATGCGCTTGGCGCGCGTGTTCAGACGGTGCTCGCTTGCCGTGGTGGAATACGCGATGCCGCGGCCGAGTGCGGGTCTGGATTCGATCACGCACAGTCGCAAGGGCCTGCGCGACAGGCGCAGGGTTTCGATGGCCGCGACCGCGCCGGCGTAACCACCACCGACGACGGCGACGTCCCAGACGGACTCGCTGACCATGGAGTTATTGCGCTGTGGTGAGGATCAGGGTACGCGTCCTTCGGGTGTCGCGATCATGACTTCGGTGGCCTTGAAGATGGCCACCGCGTCCTGGCCGATGCGCAGGTTCATGTTGCGCAGCGAGCTGCTGGTGACGACCGCCGCGACGATGCCGGCGCCGGTCTCGATCTCCACCTCGGAGACGACCGGGCCGTCGTTGATGCGCACGATGGTGCCGCGGAACTGGTTGCGGGCGTTGATGGCTTTGAACGACATTGAAAGTCTCGGTGAACCGGATTGATTGAAAAGGGAAGGGCTCAGCGTGCGGAGTAGATCCGGTCGAAGCTGCCGCCGTCGGCGAAGTGTGCGGCCTGTGCCTTGGGCCAGCTACCGAAAGCTTCTTCCACCGTGAACACCTTGATGGTCGGGAAGCTTGCCGCGAATTGCGCGAGCGCCGCCGGATCGGTCGGACGGACGGAGTTGCGCACGAAAATCGCCTGCGCCTCCGGCGTGTAATGGAATTCCAGGTAAGCGCGGGCGACCTCGGCCTTGCCGTGCTTGTCGGCGAACTTCTGCACCACCGCCACCGGGTTGTCTGCGCGCACGGTGAGCGAGGGCACGATCACCTCGAACGCGTCGCCCAGCTCGGCGCGAATCAGCGCGACTTCGTTCTCGAAGGTCAGCAGCACGTCTCCGATCCCACGCTGCGAAAACGTGGTCGTGGCGCCGCGGCCGCCCGTGTCCAGAATGGGGACGTTGCCGAGCAACTTCTTCACGAACTCCTGCGCCGCCTCGTCCTTGCCACCGGACTTGCGCCTGGCGAACTCCCAGGCCGCGAGATAACTGTAGCGGCCGTTGCCCGAGGTCTTGGGGTTGGGGAGGATGACCGCCACGTCGGGCTTGACCAGATCGTCCCAGTCGCGAATCTGTTTCGGGTTGCCCTTGCGAACGACGAACAGGATGGTGGACCAGGACGGGCTGGCGCCGTGCGGCAGCAAGGTCGCCCAGTTCTTCGGCAGCGACTTGCCGCGCTCCGCGATGGCGTCGATATCCAGCGGATTGTTCATCGTCACTACGTCGGCTTCCAGGCCGTCGATGACCGAGCGAGCCTGCTTGCTGGAGCCGCCGTGCGATTGATCGATCTTGATCTTCGTGCCGGTCTTCGTTTCCCAGTACGCGGCAAATGCGGGATTGAGATCCTTGTAGACGCTGCGCGACACGTCGTAGGAAACGTTGAGCAGATCGTCCGCCGCACGTGCGTGGGCGGGGAGCAGGAGCATGAGCGCCATCACCATCAGCAAGGCCGAGAGCGCAATACGCACGTAGACGTTGGACGTGTTCATAGAAACCCGATTTCGTTTGCGGTGTAGGTGCGTTGCTGCGCGCCGCCCGAGGAGAGCGGCAGCGCCGCAGCATCGATCCACTTGATGCTGGACAACCACAGGCCCTCGAACTCGGCGCCGGTCGCGCGGTTGAGAAAATCGAAGCGGCGACGCGGAAAGTCGTACAGCACGGCCTTGTTCTGCGGATTGAGGCTCAGTTCCAGCAGGCGCAGAAATTCACGATCCACCAGCAGGCCGGTGTAGCGACGCGCCAGAGGGCGCAGCACCTGCAGGGCGAAACTACGCGTGTCCGAATCGCCGGCCAGACCGCCGTCGAAATTGAGCGTGCCGTTGTGCATCAGGTACACGCCCTCGTCGATTTCGAAGGGGTGCGTGTTGTCCAGGTCCACGCGGCCGCGCGTGCGACGGCGAAGATGCAAGGCGTACTCGGCGTGGGCCAGTTCCTCCTCGGTCTCCAGCAGTTCTTCGAGGCTGGTGACGGAGTGACGCTCCAGCAGCCTGCGCCCGCCCGCATCGTGACCCATCAGCCCCCAGCCGTCGTTGTTGAGGCGTACGGCGGCGGTCAGCAGATCGTGCGGAATACGCAGGTGTGGCGGCTTGTGGACGATGAGGCACATCGGGGCGCTCCGGCTCGTCTCGTGCTCAGGCGAGCTTGGCGACCATGACCTCGGTGGCCTTGAACAGCGCCAGCGCCGCGTCGCCGATCTTGAGGTGCAGCCGGTTGATCGAGCTGGTGGTGACCACCGCGCTGATGACGCCGGCCGGCGTTTCGATCTCCACCTCGGAGACGATCTGTCCGATCGAGATGTTGATGACCTTGCCGGCAAACTGGTTACGCGTGTTGACTGCGGCGATGGACATGATGGGTTCCTCAAAAAAACAGGAGCGGGTCTGCACCACGCTCCCAATGGCCTCTCTCGGAGAAGGGAGAGTTGAATTACTTGATGCCGTAAATCTGGTCGAACACACCGCCCTCGCCGAAGTGCTCGGGCTGCGCCTTGGCCCAGCCGCCGAACTGCTCGATGGTCACCAGGTCGAGCTTGGGGAACTTGGTGGCGTACTTGGCTGCAACTTCCGGATCGGTGGGACGGTAATGGTGCTTGCCCGCCAGCTCCTGTCCTTCCTTGGTGTAAAGGAATTCGAGATAGGCCTGCGCCAGCTTGCGCGTACCGCGCTTGTCCACGACCTTGTCCACCACCGTCACCGGCGGTTCGGCAAGGATCGAAAGTGAGGGCACCACGATCTCAAACTTGTCGTTGCCGAATTCTTCCAGTGACAGGAAGGCCTCGTTCTCCCAGGCCAGAAGCACGTCGCCGATACCGCGCTGCACGAACGTGGTGGTGGAGCCGCGCGCGCCGGAGTCCAGCACCGGCACGTTTTTGAACAGCTTGGCCAGATAGTCCTTGGCCTTTGCGTCGTCGTTGCTATAAGCCTTCAGTGCCCAGGCATAGGCGGCGAGATAGTTCCAGCGCGCACCGCCGGAAGTCTTCGGATTGGGCGTGATGATCGACACGCCAGGCTTGGCCAGATCGCCCCAGTCCTTGATGCCCTTGGGATTGCCCTTGCGCACCAGCAGCACGATGGTCGAGGTGTAGGGCGAGCTGTTAAGCGGCAGGCGCTTCTGCCAGTCGGCCGGCAACAGCTTGCCGTTCTTGGCGATGGCGTCGATGTCGCTGGCCAGGGCCAGGGTCACGACGTCGGCCGAAAGGCCATCGATCACCGAGCGCGCCTGCTTGCCCGAGCCGCCGTGCGACTGCTTGATCGTGAGCTTGTCGCCGGTCTTGGTTTTCCACTGTTCCGCGAAGATGGCGTTGACGTCCTTGTAAAGCTCGCGCGTGGGGTCGTAGCTGACGTTGAGCAACTCGACGTTGGCGGCCTGCGCCGTGAATGCCGACGCAGACAGTGCGGCGGCGATGAGAAGTTTCTTGAACATGGAGGGTTCCGGTACCGATGGAGGTATGTGGCTTTAGAACGATAGCTGGATGCGACCGAAGACGGCTTTCTCGTCCTCGCGGTCGAGCGGTGCTGCGCTCGTTCCTCCGCCGCCACCTTCGAACTCGGTCTGGGTGTAGTTGACGACGGCCTTGACGTTGCTGGTCAGGTACCAGTTGAAGCCCAGAGTCCAGGTTTCGGCCTCGCTGGCGTTGGAGGTGGCGCTTGCGAAGCTGGCAACCGTTACTCCGTCTATGGCGACGGTATCGAAAGCCTCGTCGTCGATTTCCAGCTTGCCGTAGCGAGCGGCCACTTCCAGCGCGCCCCAGCCCGGTCCGCCGAGCGTGAACGGGGTCGTGGGTTTGACCACGCCGCGGTAGCTGGCGTCTTCGCCGGTCAACACGAAAGTCGCGACCACTTGCCAGGCGGTGTTCTCCAGTTTTTTTGAGGCGAAGGCGCTGGGCGCGGTTGCGCCCGTCGTGGTCGTTGCGGGTGCCACCGGCAACGCGCCGCCCGGTATGAAGCCCTGGCTGAGTTCCTGTTCCGAACTGATGTACTCGCCCAGCAGGCCGAAGCTGTTGCGATAGAAATACAGTTGCGGCGACAGACGCACGTGGTCGCCATCGGCGAACACGCCGGTCGAACCCGCAGTGCCGGCCGTTGGAGTGGGAACGCCGTTTACCGAGGGCGTCGTGCCGCCAGTGGCTGCCGTTACGCCACGGTAAGAGAAGAACTGAATCTGCCCTGGTGTGCGGTAGCGCGGCAGGAAGCTGTTGGCGTTGGCGGCGTTGAAGGCGCCCTGCTCCTTGCTGCCGAAGCTGCTGCCGACGCCGAAGCCCAGTCCCTGGAAGAAGCCGGGACCGTTCTTGAACGGCTCGAAGAACAGGCGAGCGCCTACTTCCTTGCTGTCGTCCACGTCGGTGCCGGTGATGTCGCGGCCGTCGGGTGTGCCGTTGTAGTAGCCCAGGGTGTAATTCACGGTGGAGCCGAACAGCTCGCCCTGGAATTGCACGCCGAGGTCGCGGTTGGGCGCGAGTTCAGTCGGGAAGCCGCGTTCGATGAAGTTGATCGAGCCCCCCGATTGCAGGCGCTCCAGGCCCACGGGTCCCTTGACCTTGCCCGCGCGAAGGGTGGCGGCGGGGCTGAACTTCAGGTCGATATAGGCATCGACGATGCTCGACGCTTCGCCGGAACCATTGCCCGCAAATTCCGGCGTCAGGCGAAAGCCCACCAGCTTGCCGAACGTGCCCTCGAAGGTCGGGCGGATGCGGCGGAACAGCGTACTGTCGTTGGAATACAGGCCGCCGCGATTGGTGGTCGGCGTGATCACGGTGTTGGCCGGGTTGAAGTCGTCCAGATAGCTGCGGAAGTCGGCCTGCACCAGGCCCTTGAGCCTGATCTCGAAATCGCCCTTCTTTACCGACAGGCCCTTGTCGCCGACGGTCGTGGTCGACGCGTCCTTGGCCTTGGCATCGGCCTCTTCCTTCTGGATTTCGAGCTGGCGCTCGAGAATCTTGATGCGCTGGTCCAGATCCTCAGTGCTTGGCGCCGCCGACGCGGCGAGAGGCGCGCCCAGAAAGGCCGCGACCAGCACACCCTGAGCAATACGTCCCGCCCCCAGGCGAAACCCCGTAGCTTTGAAACTCCCTTCGAAACTCATCACCTGTCTCCACTGCGTTGTAAGAAGTGGACGGCATGATGCTGACGGTTTGAAATTCAGTAAAAGAATTTAAAAGCACTAATTTATTCGCAGTCGGCCGCAATTTCCGGCTTGCTGGCGACTGAAAAGTAATAAGAACCGGAGTGACAGCTCATCAACCTTGTAGTAGCGGCGTAAGCCCCGACAGTCGGTCTCCGACCGAGCCTGGCTCCAGAATTCGAGCGGTCGATCGGGGCTTTCGCCCTTCCTACAGTTGCTGAGCGAAAACGGCGCGACTCCGCGCTGAGGGCATTCTTTAACCAGGGCCCTCTACGAGCGCTCCGGTGCCTGTCCGATCACGCACTGCCACTCAGACTTGGTGATACTCGCGATACCAGCGCACGAAGCGCTCAAGGCCCACATCGAGCGAGGTCTTGGGTGAGAAGCCCGCATCACGCTCCAGCGCTTCCACGTCGGCGAATGTCGCCGGAACGTCGCCGGGCTGCATGGGTAGCAGTCGCTTGATCGCGGTGATACCCAGCAGCCGTTCCAGGGTCGCGATGAAATCGAGCAATTCCACCGGGCTGTGATGGCCGATGTTGTAAAGCCGATAAGGCGCTCGGCTCGTGGCCGCTTGCGGATTCAGGCCGTTCCATTCCGGATCGGGCTGTGCCGGTTTATCGAGCAGGCGAACCATGGCGTCCACCACATCGTCGATGAACGTGAAGTCGCGCTGCATGCGGCCGTCGTTGAAGACGTCGATGGGCGTGCGGGCGAGCATGGCCTGGGTGAACTTGTAGTACGCCATGTCCGGTCGGCCCCAGGGGCCATAGACAGTAAAGAAACGCAGGCCGGTGCATGGCAGGCCGTACAGGTGCGCGTAACTGTGCGCCATCAGCTCGTTGGATTTCTTGGTCGCGGCGTAGAGCGAGACCGGATGGTCCACGTTGTCGGACACCGACCAGGGCAGGCGCTCGTTGGCGCCGTAGACCGAGGACGAGGACGCGTACAGCAGGTGACCGACCTTGTGCTGGCGGCAGCCTTCGAGCACATGGGCAAAGCCCACGAGGTTGCTTTGAACGTAGGCCAGCGGGTTGCTCAGCGAATACCGCACGCCAGCCTGCGCACCGAGGTGCACGACACGGCCGAAGCCTCCGCTCTCGAATAGCCGCGCCATGTCTTCGCGGTCCGCCAGGTCCAGTTTGAGGAATTCGAAATGCTCGTGCGCCTGAAGCTGGTTAAGGCGCGCCAGCTTGAGCGCGGGATCGTAGTAGTCGTTGAGATTGTCGAGCCCGATAACCCGGAGACCGGTATCGAGCAGGCGCTGGATGAGGTGAAAGCCGATGAAGCCGGCAGCGCCGGTGACCAGGATTTTTGCCATGGGCTCAATTATGGCAGCCCGGATTCGGCCTTACTTGCCCGGAATGGAGGAGTCCGGCAGCGTTACCCGCACCGTCCTGCGTCGCGGCAGCAGCAATAGACGCGGGCTGCGGAACTTCACCATGCAGGCGTACAAAACACCGTAGGTCAGGCCGAACAAGAGCGTGAACGCCATGAGTACCGGCGTCGAGTCCCAGAACACCAGGGCGGGAACCGCGCACATCAGTCCCAGAATCCAGATGTAGACCGCGGTCACGGAATTGAGGATGACCTTGCTCTTGCCGCCGGCGCGACCGTGCGGCCGTACGAGGCGACGGTAGATCAGGTGATGCAGGTGCAGCGCATCCGGCGCACTCCAGGACACCCGCCGCTTGATCTCGCGCCGGTACGAGGAAAACAGCGTGTCCCAGATCGGGTAGGCCATCAGCAGGAAGCAGAACCAGGGCGAGACTTCGGGGTTTCGCGCCACCAGCAGCACCGACAATTCGCCCAGGGAGAAGCCGAGAAAGTAGGCACCGGCGTCGCCGAGAAAGACTTTTCCGAAAGGGAAGTTCCATGCCAGGAAACCGAGCAGCACGCCGCAGAACAGCAGGGACAGGGTCTGCACCAGCGGATCACCGACCGCGGTGGCGACGATGTAGAACGCGCCGAAGCAGATCACGCAGTAGAACGAGGACAGGCCGTTGAAGCCGTCGATGATGTTGATCGAGTGCGCCACGCCGCCGACGGCAAACGCGGTGAAAAGGAAGGCGAAGATCCAGACGTTGGCCAGCAACCAGTCGAACCCGGGCACGTCCACGCGGGTCAGTTGGCCGTCGAGGACGAACCATGCGATCCAGGCCGACAGGAACGTCGCCAGTAGCCGCGCTCGGGCGTGCATCTTGTCCCACACGTCATCGACCATTCCGGCCAGAAACGCGGGCAGGGCACAGGCCAGCAACAGCAGCGCCATGTTTCGTTCCGGCATCTGCTTCCAGATCAGCACGATCAGCGCGACGGTCAGAAAGATCGGCAGTCCACCCAGTCGCGGCGCCCAGTGCCGATGCATTTTCTGAGGACCGTGGGTGCGATCGGCGGTGATGCCGAAACGACGGCAGCCTGCCACCGTCAGGCCGGTGAGTACGGCCGTGACGAGGCCACTGAGAACGATCAGCCAGAATCCTTCGGCACCCAGCATCGGTCAGCGCAATCCTTTCGGTTCATACGTTGGAGCACCGTGTCTTCGGGTACGTACCGGGGTGATGTCGATCCACCATGTCCGTTGCGAAGCTGGGCGCGCGAATAAGGATGATGCGCCCATGGCGGACCTGGTGCCAATCCTGCACTGACCGGCGGTGCAAGGGGATCGGTGCGCCAGGGTACGAATCGTTATCCTGTCGCCCGCCATGACACCCAAAGTCGCCCTGCTGTCCGGAATCTCGCGTCTCGACCTGATCGCCTGGACCCTGATGGGTCTGGGGCTGTTGCTGGTCTTGCAGCTACACCTGCTGCCTGCGTTGCTGGCGGGCTTGCTGGTATTCGAACTGGTTCGCGTGCTCACGCCACTGGTGACGCGGGCCGAGATCAGCAACGACTGGGCGCGGATCATCGTGGTGGCGCTGATATCCGCGTTGGTCGTGACGGGCTTGACTTTTCTGATTCTCGGCGCCATCACATTTTTCCGAAGCGACGCCGGCAATCTTTCGGCGCTGTTGCAGAAACTGGCCGAGATCATCGACCAGTCGCGCAACCGCCTGCCGGTCTGGGTTCTGGCCTATGTTCCCGAGACCGCGGAAGAGCTTCGCACCGCGCTTGCCGCGTGGCTGCGCGAGCATTCGTCGGCGCTGCAAGGCGTGGGCACCGACTTTGCGCGTGCGCTGGCGCATATCCTCATCGGCATGGTCGTGGGTGCGCTGCTGGCCCTGAGCGAGGCGATGACCGTGGTGGGCCGTCGTCCGCTCGCAGCCGCGCTGGTGGAGCGTACCGACCGGTTCAGCCGCTCGTTCCGCCGCGTGGTCTTCGCACAGGTCTGGATTGCGGCGCTCAACGCTTCGCTCACCGGACTGTATCTGGCGGTGGCGCTGCCGCTGATGGGCGTGGACCTTCCGCTCACCAAGACGCTGATCGCGGTGACCTTCGTGTGCGGACTGCTGCCGGTGCTGGGGAACCTGATTTCCAACACCGTGATCGTCGTGGTGAGCCTGAGTAATTCCCTGGTCGTGGCGATAGGCTCGCTGACCTACCTGGTGGTCATCCACAAGCTCGAGTACTTTCTCAACGCCCGCATCATCGGAGCGCGCATCCACGCCAAGGCCTGGGAAATGCTGGTGGCGATGATGCTGATGGAATCCGCGTTCGGTCTCGCCGGCCTGATCGCCGCACCGATTTACTACGCGTATCTGAAGCACGAATTGCAGGACAAGGGCCTGGTATGACCGGCCGCGCTTGAACGGTTTTCGGTAAAGGCGTAAAAAAGTCCCTGACCGGCCCGGGGAGAAACAGCGCCATGAATCGTTTGATCGTCGTCGTGGTAGTGCTCATCGCTTTTGCCGCTGGTGCGTACTTTGTTTACTGGGATCGAACGCAAGATCAGACACTGCCAGGCGCCGCCGCTGACACGGCACCCGGCGCCCCTGTCGGGGCCACCTTGCTGCCGGGCCTGGGCACTTATCGCTTTGCCATCACCAGCGCGAACCCGGACGTACAGCGCTGGTTCGATCAGGCGCTCGCGCTCACGTACGGCTTCAATCACGACGCGGCCGAGCGCTCGTTCCTGAAAGCGGCGGAACTGGACCCGAACTGCGCCATGTGCTGGTGGGGCGCGGCGCTGGTGCTCGGTCCGCACGTCAACGCGGGCATGGACCCAGGCAACAACGCCAAGGCCTGGACCCGCATCGCCAAGGCCAAAGAACTGGCCGCGAAGAGCAGTGCAAAGGAGCGCGCCTATATCGATGCCTTGAGCGCGCGCTACGCCGAAAATCCGCCGGCCGACCGCAAACCCCTCGACGAGGCTTATGCCAAGGCCATCGGCGAACTCTCGAAAACTTTTCCCGACGATCTCGACGCTGCGACGTTCCACGCCGAAGCCTTGATGGACTTGCAGCCCTGGGACTATTACGACGGGCAGGGCCAACCCAAGGGCAACATCGCCGAGGTGGTCTCGGTCCTGGAGTCTGTGATGAAGCGCAACCCGGACCACGCGGGAGCGCTGCATCTGTACATCCACGCGGTCGAAGCCTCCAACGATCCGGATCGCGGCGCTGTGGTCGCGGATCGCTTGCTCGAACTGGTGCCGGGCTCTGGGCATCTGGTCCATATGCCGGCGCACATTTACACGCGCGTCGGTCGGTATCACGACGCGGTGGTGGCCAACGAGAAAGCCGTTGCTGCCGACGATGCTTACCTTGCGACCTGTCGGCCCGGTGTTGCGGTCTATCCGCTGGCCTATGTTCCGCACAACCACCACTTCCTGTGGTGGGCCTCGTCGATGGAAGGTGCCAGCGCCGCGGCCTTGGCGGCGGCCGACGAAGCTGCCAAGCGCGCGACCGTGGCCGAACTCATTCGGATCCCCGACTTCGTGTTCCTGCAAGACTTCATGGCCACCCCGCTCAAGGCCAGGGTGCAGTTGGGTCGCTGGGACGAGATTGTCTCCACCCCGGCACCCGAGGCCGACCTGGCTTACCCCACCGCGATCTGGCACTACGCGCAGGGCATGGCGGCGGTGCGCCAATTGCGTTTCGATGAAGCGCAGGGACATCATGCCGCGCTGGCTGCGAGCGCCGCCGAACCGGCCTGGGAAAAGGCGTTCATCGGCCCGCAGCATCCGCTGTCAGGTGCCCTGAAAGTGGCCGAGCGCGTGCTCGCCGGAGAGCTGGCCGCGGCGCGCAAGGATTTTCCGTCGGCGATCACCGCGCTGGAGCAGGGCGTCGTGCTCGAAGACAGTCTGGTCTATTACGAACCGCCGGTCTGGCATCACGCGGTGCGCCAGACCCTCGGCGCGGTGCAGCTCGCCGCAGGCCAGGCCACGGCGGCCGAAGCGACCTACCGCAAGGACCTGGAACGCTACCGAGAGAACGGCTGGTCCCTGTTCGGATTGGCGCAGTCGCTGCGCGCGCAGAACCGCAAGGATGAAGCGCAACAGGTCGAGGAACGTTTCGGCAAGGCCTGGGCGCATGCTGACCTGAAGCTGGAGTCGTCGCGGCTGTAGCTCCGCGTTTTAGCCGATGCAAGACGTGGCGACGTTGGCTGCCTGACCTCCAACATTACGCGGAACCATCACGCCGCGAACTGCGCGCTCGGAGTCGATAGTGAGATCACCAATTCCTCCGGAGTCATGTCGGCAGGCACTTCGGCGAACAAGGGCGTGCTGAGATAGCGCTCGCCGGTATCCGGCAGCATGCAGAGAATGTTCGCGCCCTTCGGCGCCTCGGAGGCGACGCGCAGTGCGCCGGCGAACGTCGCCCCGGAGCTGATGCCCACGAAGAGACCCTCCTTGCGCGCCAGTTCGCCGGACCAGCGCAGCGCTTCGGGACCCGTGATCGGAATCACGCGGTCGATCACCTTCGACAGCACGGCATCTGCCGTCAGCTTGGGGATGAAGTCGGGGGTCCAGCCCTGCATCGGGTGCGGATTGAACGCTGGATGGGGCGAGGCGGGCGAGCCATCCGAGTTGCGTGCCTGCTCGCGTCCGCTGCCGAGTAGAGGTGCGTCGGAGGGCTCGCACACGATGATCTTCGTGTTGGGCGACTCCTGGGCGAGCACGCGCGAGACGCCCTTCAAGGTGCCGCCGGTGCCGTAGCCCGTGACCCACCAGTCGAGCGATCCGCCGGGGAAGTCGGCAAGGATCTCGCGCGCGGTGGTGCGGGAGTGGATGTCGGGATTCGCCTCGTTCTCGAACTGGCGTGTCAGGAACCAGCCATGCGTTTCGGCGAGTTCCACAGCCTTGGTCACCATCGCCATCGCGCGGCCCGCCGCGGGCGTGAGCACGACCTTCGCGCCGAGAAAGCGCATGAGCCGGCGCCGCTCGACGCTGAACTGCTCCGCCATCGTGACGACCAGCGGATAACCCTTGGCCGCGCACACCATGGCGAGCCCGATTCCGGTGTTGCCACTCGTGGCCTCGATGACGGTCTGCCCCGGCTTGAGCTGGCCGGAGCGCTCGGCTGCCTCGATCACGCCGAGCGCCAGGCGGTCCTTGATCGAGCCCAGCGGATTGAACGCCTCGACCTTGACGAACAGATTCACGCCCGCAGGCGCGAGCCGGTTGATGCGGACGACCGGCGTGTTGCCGATCGTCCCCAGGACGCTGTCGAATCTCGCCATGTGTGTCTCCCCGATTGGCCGAATGCCGAGCTTAACCGGACGTCACCCGAACGGCGACGCCCGGTTTTTTTCGCTCGGATCAACGGCGCGTGATTACGATCTCCAGATATTCGCTCGGTACCACCATCGTGCTGTCGCCCGAGCGGTTGAACTGGGCGACGAGCTGCAGCAGGTCGCGCTCAAGGCCGCTCTGTCCCGCGGGATCGAGTGCGGCGAAAGCCTTCAGGATCGGACCGTAGTAGTTGCGGAAGACCGCGAGCCAGTGCTCCGGCGAGCGATAGCGGAACACGAAGTTGCGCTCGGCCGCCTTGATGGAGGTCGCGTGAGGCTCGAACCACTCAGCGAGCCGGCCGCGCGTACCCCACAGCGCAGGCGACTTCGCTCCGGGTGCCGGCGGCACGTGCTTGCCGATGGTCTTGAACAACTGGCCGATGAAGCCCTCTTGTGTCCAGTTCGCGAGGCCGATCTTGCCGCCGTGCCGGCACACGCGGATCAGCTCGGCGGCCGCCCGGTCGTGGTCGGCGGTGAACATCACGCCGAAGGTCGAAACCACCGCGTCGAAACTCTCGTCAGGGAAGGGGAGCGCTTCGGCATCTGCCTCGCGGAATTCCATTTCCAGGCGCTCCGCGGCGGCGCGTTCACGGGCACGCTCGAGCAGCGCGGGCACGTAGTCGGACGCGACGACCTCGCAGCCGCGACGCGCGGCCGCGAGCGAGGCATTGCCGTTGCCGGCTGCCACGTCGAGGATTCTCTGTCCGGCGCGAACGTCGAGCGCCTCGCAGAGGGTCTCGCCGACGATCTGCAAGGTGGTGCCGACGACGGCGTAGTCGCCGGACGACCACGCCGCCTGCTGGCGGGTCTTCAGACCCGGCAGATCGGGCGGAACAAGGGGCGAATGCGTGGGGGAACGGGATGGGGTGATCGTTTCCATGATGAACTCCTGGCACTACTGGGTGATGCCGGCGGTGCCGGCGGGGATCGCATCGAGCGGTGACTCGAACGCGATGAACAGGACGCAGGCCGCAGCTTTGGCGCAGGTGGCCTGGTGTGGTTTGCCGGCGGGCCCGTAGGCGTAGGCGCCGGGTTTCAGCTTGATGGGACTCTGGCCTGCGTACGTCACTTCCAGCTCACCCGAGACCAGGACCATCCGCTCGGCGGAGGTGTGCGTGTGCTGGGGTGCCGTGGACCCGGGAGGCAGCTTGAAGAAGACGTCGACGTTCGGTTTTGCCGGATCACCGTGGAGGATCGCGATCTCGCAACCCTTCGGCATGAACGCAGGACAGGGCCCCCACTTGAGCTGGGCACTGTTGTGGGTGAGGGAAATCGCGCTCTCGGAGGCGCGCGCATCCCCCAGGGCCAGCGTGCTGGCGGCGAGCAGGACCAGCGACGACGCGACCATCGATTTCCGTGATTTCTGCAACATGGGAAGTTCTCCATTGATGACGGGACGGGACCTCGAAAGCCTGCTTTGTCGGGCGCATCGCCCGGTCGCATACTTCTTGGCCGACGCAAGCACCTTATGGATCGAGCGTGGAAAAGAACGTGGCAGCCAGCGTGGAATCTCCCGTGGAATCGTCCGTGGATGGGGAACTGCGCGTGCAGATGCTCGGGCCCTTCGCCATCCGCAGGGACGGCCTCGCCGCTGCGCTGCCGGCGTCGCGCAAGGTGCGAGCGCTGTTCGCGTACCTGGCGCTGGCGCCGCGGCCGGTCGGTCGCAGCCAGCTCTGCGAACTGCTGTGGGAGATTCCGAACGACCCGCGTGGCGAGTTGCGCGGGTGCCTGAGCAAGATCCGCAGCGCGGTCGAGGCGCCAGGCCGCCGGCGCGTGATCACGCACGAGGACACGATCCAGCTCGACCTCGACGGCTGCTTCGTGGACGCCGTCGAGGTCTCGCGTGCGATCGGCGAGGGCATCGAGACGCTGACGCCGAAGCGCAAGCGCGCCTTGGTCGGCCTGTTCGCGGGGGACTTCCTCCAGGGCCTGGAACTCAGCAACAGTCCGGCGTTCGGCGGCTGGCTCACGGCGCAGCGGCGCCGCTTCCGCGGCTGCCACGCGGCGCTCCTTGAGCAGTTGTCGCAGAGCGCAGACGATGACGAGGCGCTGATCTACCGGGAGAAGTGGTTGCAGCTAGCGCCCTTCGATGGTCGCGCGCACGAGACGATGCTCATGGGCCTGGCGCGGCGCGGACGGATACGTGAAGGCGAGGAGCACTTGGCTGCGACATCGGCGCTGTTCGAGGCCGAAGGCTTGGACGCCACGCCGCTGCGCGCCGTCTGGCGTACGGGCCTCGCGCAGTGTCGCGGGGCGCCAACGGCGAGCGAGCCGAACATCACGGCCGCTCCCGACGCGAGTGCTCCGCCGGAAGAGGCAGGCGTCGCGTCGCCGCGCCGCGCCTCCATTGCAGTGATGCCGTTCGCGGATCAGTCCTCGGAGCCGAGCGCACGCGGGGGCATTGCCGACGCCCTGGCCTACGACGTGACGGCCCGGCTCGCGAAGTTGCGCAGCATGTTCGTCATCGCGCAGGGCAGCGTGTTTGCGCTGCACGAACGGGGCTTCGGGTCCGAGGAGGCCGGCCGCATGCTCAACGTCGACTACGTGCTCGGCGGGACTGCCCGGCTGATCGGCGAGCGCCTGTCTGTCAGCATCGAGTTGATCGAGACGCGCACGGCGCGCCTAGTGTGGTCCGAGATTCTCAATCAGAAGCTCGACGACGCGCTCATTGTGCTGGAGGAGATCGGCAACCGGATTGTCGCGTCGATCGCTGGCGAGATCGAGACCGTGGAGCGCAACCGCGCAATCCTGCGGCCACCGAACTCTCTCAGCGCGTGGGAAGCCCACCACCGCGGCCTATGGCACATGTATCGATTCACGCAGCCCGACAATGTGCAGGCGCGGCACTTCTTCGAGTCGGCGCTGCGCCTCGACCCGACCTTCGCGCGCGCCTACGCAGGCCTGTCGTTCACCCACTTCCAGGATGCGTTCCAGGCTTGGGGGCCGCGTGCGCCGGCCATCGAGAGCGCCTACGCGGCTGCCGGCCAGAGTCTGCTCGTCGACGATCGCGATCCGGCCGCGCACTGGGCGATGGGCCGTGCCCTGTGGTTGCGCGGACGCAATGAGCCGGCAATCGCCGAACTGGAACGGTCCATCGATCTCTCCCCGAACTTCTCCCTGGCGCACTACACGCTCGCCTTCGTGCATTCGCAGGCGGGCGATCCGGCGGCTGCGATCGTGGCAGCGGATCGTTCACGCAGCCTGAGCCCCTTCGATCCGCTGCTCTTCGCCACGATGGCGGCGCGCGCGATGGCCCTGGCGCGCATGGGGAGGTACGAGGAGTCCGCCGACTGGGCGGTGAAGGCCGCGGCCCGCCCCAATGCGCATGTACATATCCATGCGATCGCGGCCTACAGCCTGGCGCTCGCTGGCTTGGCAGAGGAAGCCCGAGCCCAAGTCGATGCGATCCGCAGGATTTCGCCGCGCTATTCTGTGTCCGATTTCTTCGCCGCGTTCCAGTTCGATGCGCAAGGCATCGAACGGTTCCGCCGGGCGGCCGAGCGCGTGGGAATGGAATGAACCCCGTCCGCGCCGAACGATTCCTCGAACGGAAGCGCTCCAGAGATCGGTCTTTGACGACCGTCTTCTCCTGGCACGACTCTGCCAATTCAGCGAAGCGCCATCAACAGCACGCCGGTGACGGCCAGCGCCGCGGTCCATGCGTGTCGCGGCGCCGTGCCGCTCAGCAGGCGAGGTTGCATGGCGATGCCGCGGCGCACGCCGGTGGCGATGACGCCGGTCGTGACCAGCATCGCCGCCATGTGGACGCCGACTGCCGCCAGTGCCAGGAGCTGCGAGCCTGACGCGGTGATCTCGCGCGCCGGACTGTCGGCCAGGCACATCGGCACGAGCGCCGGTACCAGCATCAGCCCGGCTCCGTGGGCGGTGGCCATCAAAAAGGACCAGAGCGCGATGCCGGCGTGGCCGGCCTGCGCGCCGATGGGAGGGCGGGACGGTATGCACTGCTTGGTGCCGCGCAGCACGCGGTACGACGCCGCGCCGACGAGCAGCGCGCCGGCCAGGCCCTGAACCATCGTGTGGTCCATCGCCATGCCCTGAGCGAAGGCGCAAGCCACGATCGCGATCGATGCGGCGTGCCCGAAAGCGATGCGTAACAGGGCGCGCCGCGCTTGCGCGCCGTCCTGCGCACGCACGCCCCGGGCGGCGGCGAACATCCAGCCGTTCGCCGGGCTCAATCCATGAAAGGCGCCGAGGCCGGCGACGGTCAGCCACGGCCACAGGTTTGTCATGGCGCATGCGTCCGGGCGAGGTGCGCAGGCTCAGGCCTGCGCTGCGCAACACGAATGGGCCGCCGGCGCCGCTTTCGCATGCGGTTCCGACTCATAACGATCGTGGTGACGCACCCATTCCATGCCCTGGCCCGAGTCTTCGTCGCGGCCCCTGGGCGTGAGATCCAGCAAGTTGTACGTGCCCATCATCACTTCCACGCCGCGGCCATACCTCGAGTAGGTGTGAAAGACATTGCCCGCATCGTCCTTGTAGAACACGCTGACGCCGGGCATTTCCTCCCCCGGGAAGGACCGCATGCCGTAGTTGTAGTAGACCGTGCCCTTGACCTGCTCGTCCGGCGTGAAGCTGACGCCGAAGTCGTGGTTGAAGTCGCTGCCCTGCGAGGACGCCCGCTTGAACTGCCAGCCCATGCGTCGGCGGAAGCGCTCGATATCGGCCAGCGGTGCGCGCGAAACGACCAGCAGCGTGACGTCGCGCTGCGCCAGGTGCAGGTTCGCGCCATCGTTGTGGTCAGCCATGTAGGAGCAACTCTTACAGCCCTGCTCCCAGCCCGGGGCGAACATGAAGTGCTGCGCCAGCAGTTGGCGGCGACCTTCGAACAGCTCGGCGAGCGCGCGAGGTCCCTTCAGCGTATCGAAGACATAGTTCTTCTGGACGCGCACCCAGGGCAGCGCGCGGCGCTCGCGTGCGATCTGGTCGCTCAGGCGCGTCAGTTCCTTCTCGCGCGCCAGCAGCGTATTGCGCGCGGCAAGCCAACGATCGCTGGATACGACGGGATGGTTCACGGTGCTTACTTTGGCAATGTCGATGCTCATGGTGTCCTCCTTTCACGGTTACTTTCGATTCGGACGTTTCACGGCGCGAACCTTCCCGCTCGCTCCGCCGCCGCAATAAAAAAGGCCGGCTCCGTCGGACTCGAGCCCGCTGACGCCGATGCCGTTCGGCATCTCCAGCCGCTCGAGCACGGCACCGGTCTGCGGGTTGATTCGGCGGATATCGCTCTCGTCGCCTTCCCAGGTGCCGTGCCACAGCTCGCCGTCGACCCAGCTCACGCCGGTGACGAAACGGTTGGATTCGATGGTGCGCCGCACGGCGCCCGTCTCGGGATCGATCTGGCGGATCTTGCGATCGCGGTATTGCCCCACCCACAGGCTGCCCTCCGCCCAGGCGAGGCCTGAGTCGCCGCCCTGGCCCGGCGCCGGAATCGACGCCAAGACGTCGCCGGTGACGGGATCGATCTTGTCGATGCGCGCTTCGGCGATCTGGTAGAGGTGTGTGCCGTCGAAGGCGGTGCCGGCGTCGCCAGCCCGGGCTAGCGTGCGCGCGAGCTGGCCACTCTCGGGATCGAATGCGATCAGCTTTGAGCCGGTGGCAGCCCAGACACGTTGGCCGTCGTGGGTAACGCCGTGGATGCGGTCGGCGCCGGGGTAGGGGCCGTACTCACGCACGATCTCGGCCGCACGGACCTGTGCTTGCGCCTGGGTCTCGCGGATCTTGCTGCTGCTCATGGCCTTGCTCCTGGTGGTGCGCCTATGAGCGGCGCGGCAAGAGCAAACTACCCAAGCGGTAGCGCAGCAGGGAGTAACAAGATCGTCGTGAATCCGGCCAGCGGTGGCATCAGCCAACGCTGCGCGCGCGCGCCCGATCGAGCGCACCCGTCCGGCGGTCTCCAGCTCGACGAGTGCGCGCTGGACCGTGCGCTGGCTGTCCCCGAGAGCCAGTGCGAGGGCCGAGGTGGACCAGGCCGCGCCGTCGGCGAGCAGCGCCAGCAGCGACGCCTGATCGCCATCGATCGGCGGAACGAGAACCACGACCTCGCGCTCGTCCTGCGGCGTGAGCGCGAAACCGCGCGCACTGGCCTCGATGCGCGCCATTGGCGCGGCGAGTGCGCGCAATCGACCGATCTCGACGCGCAGGCGCGCCCGGTGCGACTCGTCGGGCCGGCGGGTGCGGAACGCACGCAGGATCAGGTCGTTCCGATGAGTGTCGCCGGGCCAGGCCTCGGCGAGCGCGCGTACCAATGCGAACAGCACGGGCCGGCGCGTCAGCGACCGCCCCATGGAGCCGGCGCGCAGGTCGCGACGGCAGGCATCGACCACCAGCGCGCCCGATGTGAGCAGCGCTTCAACTTCGTTGAGGCGTAGCGGCTGCTCGTGGCCAGCCTGGACTCGCCGGGCGGCGGGCACATCGAGCGCGGCGCGCGCCTCGGCCACCTCCGCCAGGAGCGCGGGCACGCGCGCGCTGATCGCCGCATCAAGGGCGCGATCAAGCGCCACTCGCGCCGGCGCCATGCGCAGCGAGCGCAGCGCCACCTCTGCCGTGGCCAACTCGGCGACCGCGAGCAGCGACGCGGGCAGGCCGCGTGCATCGAGGTGGGCCAGCGCGGATGCTGCCTCGTCGAGGCGGCCCAGCAGAAGCAGCCGGCGCACCGCGATCAGATGTGCCTGCATCGCGTTGGCGCGATCAGCGCGTGCTTCAGGTGTGTCAAATACTTTCGCTCGACGGAGTCGACGAGTCTGATTTCTTTGGCGTTTGACGCGTTCGCGGCGTAGTCGTCTTCGCTAACGGCGTCAGAGACTTGGAGCCGCCGCCGCGGATCCACGAGGCGCCTGGAAACAAGCGGTTTTACGTCTGAGTTGCTCACTTCAGCTGCTGACCCAATTGTCCTGGCTGCTGACCCAAATCACGGGTCATTCGAAGGGAATGCCGTCACCGCCAAGAAGGAGCCGTCCGCCATGAAAGAGATCCGCGCTTCAATCCCTGCCAACATCCCGGTCCGTTCCGCGCTTCGTCCCCGATCCCGATCCGGAAGTAGATCGGCCGTTGCTTCCGCCGTGCTGACGGATCGCAGTCCGGATGACGGCATCGATTGGGATTCGGATCTCCCCGGTCTTGGTTTAAGGACCCGGTGCGGACGACAGACCTGGGTCGTTCAGTATCGAAAGAAGGGCCGCTCTATCCGGCGAACGCTCGGTGCCCCTCCGACCATGGATCGGGACACCGCCCGGATCGTCGCTCGTGATCGCTTGGCGCTGCGCTCCCCGTCCGTGGCCCATATCGAACCGGATCACGACACGACGACTCGGTTCGAGGAATTCCTTCCGGTCTTTCTCAAGCACAGCCGCAATCGATGGAAGGCGGCGACGCATGCGAACGTCACTACGATGTCCCGTCGCCTCTTACCGGACT
>JBQTHL010000031.1:0-342666 GCA_052389915.1 Panacagrimonas sp. | reverse complement strand
GGCTGCGGATGTTTGATAGAAGCGGCCGTGCCCGCGACTGACCTAAACCGTCAACGCCAGCAACTCCTTGCCCGCGACCTCGCGCCGCCATCCCCGCAGCAGCGCGATGTCCGCCTTGTCACCTTCTCCCCACAATGCGAGGTGTAGGGCGGCAATCCTGTGCCGACGACGAGCAGCGCTGCCAAACCGAATCGGCCCCGCTGTGCGGGGCCGATTCGTTTACGCGATGAACGCTTACTCGTCGAGAAAGCTGCGCAGGTAAGTGAGACCGGGGCTTCACGGAGTGCCACAAGGGCACTCCGTGCCGGACGAACGCCTGGGGCTGGGGCCCCAGGCCGCGCGGAGCTACTCGTCCAGGAAGCTTCGGAGATAGTTTGCTCTGGAGGGATGACGCAGCTTGCGCAAGGCTTTGGCCTCTATCTGCCGAATCCGCTCGCGCGTCACGTCGAACTGCTTGCCGACTTCTTCCAGGGTGTGGTCGGTATTCATATCGATGCCGAAGCGCATGCGCAGCACCTTGGCTTCCCGCGGCGTGAGGCTCGCGAGAATCTGGTGCGTGGCTTCGGCAAGCGAAGACGAGGTCGCGGATTCCAGCGGCGAAACCGCGGCGGTGTCCTCGATGAAATCGCCGAGGTGCGAATCCTCGTCGTCGCCGATGGGGGTCTCCATCGAGATCGGCTCCTTGGCGATCTTGAGCACCTTGCGGATCTTGTCCTCGGGCATCTCCATCTTTACCGCCAGCTCTTCCGGGGTCGGCTCGCGACCCATTTCCTGGATCATCTGGCGCGAGATGCGGTTGAGTTTGTTGATCGTCTCGATCATGTGCACCGGGATGCGGATGGTGCGCGCCTGATCGGCAATCGAACGGGTGATCGCCTGGCGAATCCACCACGTGGCGTAGGTCGAGAACTTGTAGCCGCGGCGGTATTCGAACTTGTCCACCGCCTTCATCAGGCCGATGTTGCCTTCCTGGATGAGATCGAGGAACTGCAGGCCGCGATTCGTGTACTTCTTCGCAATCGAGATCACGAGGCGCAGGTTGGCCTCCACCATTTCCTTCTTCGCGCGGCGGGCCTTGGCCTCGCCCACGTTCATGCGGCGGTTGATGTCCTTGATCTCGTCGATCGAGATCAGGTTGTCGCCCTCGATCTGCGTCAGCCGGCCCAGCAACTCCTCGATCTCGGCGCGCTTGAGCGCCAGGGTCGCGGAATACTTGCGCTTGGCGCGAATCGACTTGTCCAGCCACTCCAGGTCCGTCGGCGAAGAGCCGCGGTACTTGGACAGGAACTCCTCGCGCGTCATGCCCGACTCGACCACGCAGATGCGCATGACCGAACGCTCGATTTGGCGGATCGTGTCGATCTTGCCGCGCAGATTGCGCGTGACCTCGTCCACGATCTTCGGCGACAGCTTGAAGGTCATGATGAGATCGGCCGCAGCCTCGCGCTTGGCCTGCGTCTTCTTGTCCGCCGCGCCGTATTTTTCGAGCGCAGCCCAGGCCTTGTCGTAAAGCTTCTGCAGCTCTTCGAAATTGACCCGGCAGAGTTCCGGATCCGGGCCGGTCGGCTCGGCCTCTTCTTCCTCGGCGCCCTCGACCTTCTCTTCCTCTTCCTCTTCCTCGGCCGCAGCCTCAATCACCGGGGGCGGCGCAGGCGGAGTCGGCTCGGCATTGGGATCGAAGAAGCCGTTGACGACATCGACCAGGCGACGCTTGCCCAGGCCGACCGCGTCGTAGGCCTCCAGCATGATGGCGATGGTTTCCGGGTAGATCGCCATGGCGTAGAGCGCCTCGTTGAGGCCCTCCTCGATGCGCTTGGCAATCCGGATTTCGCCTTCGCGATCCAGCAGTTCCACCGACCCCATCTCGCGCATGTACATGCGCACCGGGTCGGTGGTGCGACCGAACTGGTCGTCGTTGGAGGCAATGGCGGCGGCGGCTTCCTCGGCCGCGTCTTCCTCTTCTTCGGCGGTAGCAATCACCGCCGGCTCGGCAAACAATTGGGCCTCGCGATCAGGCGCCTCTTCCAGCACCGAGATGCCCATCGTCCCGATCATGCTGACGATGTCGTCGATCTGTTCGGAGTCCACCACCTCCGGCAGGTGATCGGCCACCTCGGCGTAAGTCAGGTAGCCTTTTTCCTTGCCGAGGGCAATCAAGACCTTGATTTGGGACTGCTTTTCGGCGGCGTTGTTGATCATGATCGGCCTGGCGAACAAGCCCTTGGGCTCGTGGAATGAAGCGAAGAACTGGACATTTTACCGGATGAGCGCCGAATTAGACCAGCGGTTTCGAGGACAGTTGTCGCGTGAGCTGCTCGATTTCCGCGGTTTCGGCCTTCGATAAGGTCCGCACCTGCGCCTCGGCGAGCAAGCCCTGGATGCGGGTCTTGAGCGCCTTTTGGCGTAGGTGATTAATGGCGTCGGCAAACTCCCGTTCAATGCCCGCATCATCCATGACCGGCGCCAGCGGCCCCAAGCGCTCCAGCGCGGCGGCCTTCGGTGTGCCGCGCCAGTACTCGTGCAACTGGCCACCGTGGGCCGAAGGGTTCTCGTGAAAGAACTCCACCGCCTCGACCAGCATGCCGATGCCCGGCATCTGCGCCTGCGACAGCAGTTCGATCTCGGCGACGCGCTCGGCCAGATCGGGCCTTTCCAGCAGAAGCTGCAAGGCGCGCTTGATGGCGCGGACACTGCCTGATTCGGCCGTCGTGGTCCTGGCGCCTGCAGCCGGTCCTGGTGAGGGCGCGGTCTCGGCCGCTGCGCCAAACTCCTCGCGACGCAAGCGAGTGAGTCGCGACAGCTCATCGACCAGCAGGCTGCGCAGCGGGCTTTCTCGCATCTTGGAGACAAACGGCTTGGCCAGGCCCGCGAGCTTGGCCCGGCCATCGAGATGTCCGAGATTCACCTGCTTGCCCAACTCGCCGAGCAAGAAGGTCGAGAGCGGCAGGGCCTCGTCCACGAGCTTGCGAAAAGCTTCGGTGCCGATCTCCTGCACCAGGGTGTCGGGATCGTGGCCGTCCGGCAGAAACATGAACTGGCACTCGCGCTTCTCGTCCACTTCGGGCAACGCCTGTTCCAGGGCGCGCCACGCCGCGGAGCGTCCTGCGCGATCACCATCGAAACAGAACACCACGCGGCTGGTGGATTTGAACAGCAGGCTCAAGTGTTCGCGCGTCGTCGCCGTGCCCAGGGTTGCGACGACTTCACGGATGTCGTGCTGGGCGAGCATCACGGTATCCATGTAGCCCTCGACCACGATCAGATACGGCAAGACGCTCTTGCGCGACTGCTTGGCCTCGTAGAGCCCGAACAGGTTCTTACCCTTGTGGAACAGCGCCGTCTCCGGCGAGTTCAGGTACTTGGCCGGATCGTCCGCCAAGGTGCGACCACCAAAAGCGATCACGCGCCCGCGCGTGTCGCGGATGGGGAACATCACGCGATTTCGAAACACGTCGAAGACGCGACCCGTTTCCTCTTTCTTCTTGAGCAGGCCGGCTTCGACTGCATGTTTCGGCTCATCGAAGAAATGCGCGAGCGCGTCCCAGGAATCCGGCGCGAAACCAATCCCGAAAGTCTTGGCAGTTTCGCCGCTGACGCCGCGTTTCTTCAGGTATTCGATGGCGGGCGGGTGCTTGCGCAAGGCTTCGCGGAAGAAACGTTCGGCGGCGGCCAGGGCGTCGAGTGGGCCGTCAAGCACGAGGCGTTCGAACTGCCCGCCTTCACGCGGCACTTCTAAGCCCGCGCGACCCGCCAGCTCCTCAACCGCTTCGACGAACGTCAGCCGCTCGTGCTCCATCAAGAAACCGATGGCGTTGCCGCTCTTGCCAGAAGAAAAGCAGTGATAGAACTGCTTGGCGGGCGAGACGTAAAAGGACGGCGACTTCTCGTTGGTGAAGGGCGAGAGCGCCTTGAATTCTCGGCCGGCGCGCTTGAGTTCCAGGCGCGAGCCGACCACCTCGACGATATCGGTTCGCGCGAGGAGATCCTGAATGAAACTTTGGGGAATAAGGCCGCCGGCCATGAACGAATTGTAAGTCGGGTAGTACGTCGGGCTTCAGCCCGACGTCCCGGCCTGCAAGTCGAACTGAAGTCCGACCTGCATCCGCCCACCAATTACCCGAGCTTTGCCTTGATCAGACCCGACAGCTTACCCATATCGGTCTTACCGGCGACCTTGGGTTTCAACCAGGCCATGAGCTTGCCCATGTCCTTACCCGTCGTTGCGCCGGTTTCGCTGACCGCCTGCGCAATCAGCGCTTCGACTTCGGTAACCGAGAGCTGCTGCGGCAGGTAGTGCATCAGCACCACGATCTCGGCAGCTTCCTTGTCCGCGAGGTCCGGCCGGTTGCCGGCGCGGAACTGGGATTCGGAATCGCGCCGCTGCTTGAGCATCTTCTCGATGCTGGCCATGACCACGGCGTCGGTGATCTCGATCGAGTCGATCACCTCGCGGTTCTTGATCTCGGACGAGAGCATGCGCAGCACGCTCAGGCGATCCTTGTCGCCCGATCTCATCGCGGTCTTGATGTCCTCAAGGACCCTGGTCTTCAACTCGGACATGGGAAAAACCTTTGCCACGGCATTCACAGAAAGACACGGAAAAAAACGCGCGGACCCGTCCGTGATATCCGTGTGATCCGTGGCTGATGGGGTTCGGGACGTCCCGAGCCCACGACAGCCAAGAGCAATCAATACAGCCTGGTACGGCGCGTCACGTCCCGCGAAACCCGCTTCTGCTGGCGCTTCACGGCGGCAGCGCGCTTGCGCTTACGCTCCATGCTGGGCTTTTCGAAGAATTCTTTCTTGCGGACGTCGGTGAGGACGCCGGCTTTTTCACAGGTGCGCTTGAAACGGCGCAGGGCAACTTCAAAGGGTTCGTTGTCGCGGACGCGGACGGCTGGCATGAAAGACTCGACTCCCGGAGCGGGAAAAAGGGCGCAGATGCTAAGCGGGACCGGACCGAAGAGCAAGGCGGCGTCAACCTACGTCCCGCAGTGGCCCCTCGTCGATCCCTTGTCCGCTTGAGGGCGCGGCCTGACACTGCGCGCCCCATGCCCGTCCTCGCCATCGAAACCTCCTGCGACGAAACCGCCTGCGCAATCTACGACGGCGCACGCGGATTGCTCGCCCATCGCCTGCATTCTCAGGTTGATCTGCACGCCCGCTATGGCGGCGTGGTTCCAGAATTGGCGTCGCGCGATCACATCGTGCGCGTCGCGCCCTTGCTGCGCGAGACGCTGGCTGCTGCCGGAATCGGCTTTGCCGATCTGACGGGCGTGGCCTATACCGCGGGACCAGGCCTGATCGGCGCGTTGATGGTCGGCGCGTCGGTGGCCGCCGGCATTGCCAGCGCCCGCGGTCTGCCGCTGATTCCGATCCATCACATGGAAGGTCATCTGCTGGCGCCGATGCTGGAGATTCCCGCGCCGAGCTTCCCGTTTATCGCGCTACTGGTATCCGGCGGGCACACCTTGCTGATTGCGGTCGAGGGCGTCGGACGTTACGAACTGCTGGGCGAGAGTCTGGACGACGCCGTCGGCGAGGCCTTCGACAAGACCGCCAAGCTGCTCGGTCTGCCCTATCCCGGTGGCCCGCATCTGGCGCGACTGGCCGAGCGCGGCCGGTCCGACCGCTTCCGCTTTCCGCGGCCGATGACCGACCGACCGGGGCTCGATTTCAGCTTCAGCGGCCTCAAGACCGCGGTGCTGGTGGCTTTGCCGCGCGCGACCGATGAGCAGGCGCGGGCGGACCTCGCGCGCGGATTCGAGGACGCGGCGACCGAGACGCTGGCGATCAAGTGCGATCGCGCCCTGCGCCAGACCGGACACACGCGGCTGATCGTGGCCGGCGGCGTTGGCGCCAACCTGCGCCTGCGCGAACGCCTGCGCACGCTGAGCGGTGAACGCGGGTTCGAACTGTTCTTCCCGCGTCCCGAGTTCTGCACCGACAACGCCGCGATGATCGCCTGTGCCGGCTGGGCGCGGCGTGCGGAAGGCCTGCCGCCAACCGGTCCCCTGTTCACCACGCCGCGCTGGGCCCTGGGCGATCTGCGTCCGCCGGCAGACCACCCCACGAAGTAAAAAGCTACTTCGTGGGGACCCCGGGTCAATAGCTCTCGCGCAGCCTGAGAAGAGAAGTCACTGCCCAGGCGCGCGCAAGCGCATAGAATCCTGGCCGCAGGTGCGCCGAGGCTGTCGCCAGAGCGTTAATCGGGAAGTCCGTGCAAAGCGGACGCTGCCCTCGCAACGGTAAGTGGGAAGGCGAAGCGACAAGCCACTGGGGCAACCTGGGAAGGCGCTTCGTGAAATGCCCACGAGTCCGGAGACCGGCCTGCAACTGTTCCGTGGTCGCGATGGGCGACCCAGCGGATGGCCAAGCCATGCCGACCACGGTCGTTTGCGTTGTTGTTCCGGAATCGTGCGTTGGCCAGGCGTTCAAACCTTCTCTGCGGATTCGCATCGGTGCTGAGTGCAGCGCTCGCGCCTTGCGCGCTGCGCGCGCAGGACGAGCCGGCGGCGCTGCCGACCATCACCGTGGAAGGCCAGCAGATCGCGCTGCATCCAAGCGGTGTGGTCATCCGTGTCCCGGTCGATGCGCTCGGCGCGCCCGACCTCGCGGAGTTGCTGGCATCGCTGCCCGGGGTGCAGGTGCGCAGCAGCGGTGGCCTGGGCAGTTACAGCGAAGCGTCTTTGCGCGGCAGCAGTGGTCGCCAGGTGCGTCTGCTGCTCGACGGGCTGCCGCTGGACCCCGGCGGTGGCGATGCGACTTCTTTGTCGCTGGTCAGCACCTCGATGTTGGACCAGGTGGAGATCTACAAGGGTCGCGTGCCGATCGATCTGGGCAGCGGTCTGGCCGGCACCATCAACCTGCGCAGTCGTCGTACGCTCGCCGCGCCCGTGGTTGGCAGCGCCAGTCTCGGCAGTTTCGGCCAGCGGCAACTGAGCAGCGCGGCGCAGCTTTCCGACACGGTGCAGCTCTCGGCGGGCACGCAGAGCGCTGACAACGATTACGACTACGTCAACGAATTTCGCGCCTTTGATCCGAACGATCCGGACCGCAGGGGCGAAGAAGCGCGCCAGAACGCGGGCACCGAGCAGCATTTCGCGCTGCTGCGTTACCAAGGCGCCGCGCGTATCAGCGCGCAGGCGCTGGAGGATCGACAGGAGTTGCCGACTCGCGCGAATTTCGAAAACGGCGGCGCCGAGTTGAACACCCAGACCCATGCGCTGAGCCTCGCCACGCCGGAGGATGCGCGCTGGCAGACCGTGCTGTCGCATCGCTTCACCCGCGAGCAATTCATCGACCGCGATAGCGAGCTGGGCCTGGGCACGCAGGACTCGCAGGACGACACCCACCGCAGCCTGCTGCGCGTAAGCCGCCAGTTCGACTCGCTGCAAACCGCTTCCACTCTCGACTACACCGACTACCAATCCGAGGACCATCTGGAGCGCGTTGCAACCTCGTCGGCGCGCCGGCTCGGTATCGGCCAGGGGTTTGAATACCAGACCGGTCCGCGACTACCGCTGGGGATAGACGGCAACCTCAGCCTCAATGCCAACTGGTCGCGGGAGGACTCGGACCAGCAGCATGAGAGCCAGTGGGTCCTGGAACCCGCCATCGGCGCCAGCAAGCGCATCGGACTTTGTGTCGCGACCACGAACCTGGGGCAACGCGAGCGCCTGCCGACCTTCTTCGAACGCTATGGCGACCGCGGCCTGTTCAAGGGCAATCCAAGCTTGAAGTCGGAGTCCGCCAACTTCGCCGATGCCGGGGTTCGCTGCACGCCGGGCGAGGTGGTGCAGCGCGTGGAACTCACGTTCTTCGGCCAGGACCTCCGCGATGCCATCAGCCCCACGTTCAACGCGCAGGGCGTGGGCCGTTCGGTGAACACGGCCAAGGCGCAGATTGCGGGCTTCGAATTCAGTGCCGCTGCAGCATGGGCCGGTTTCGACGGCCAGATCGGCAGTACCTGGCAGCACACCGAGGATCGCAGCGAGGTCCGCGCCACGCGCGGGCAGCAATTGCCGGGGCGGTTCGAGACGCAGGTCAACACGCGCATTGCGCGTCGCTGGCGGGGTCTTACGTTCCACTACGCCTTCCGCTACGAGGCCGGGCAGTTCTACGACAGCACCAATCTGCTCGAAGCCGAACCGCTGCGTCGCCACGACGTCGGCGTTCGCGGTGCGGTGCGCCAACTCGGCTGGAGCATGCAGGCGCTGAACCTGCGCGACGACAACGCCGAACAGTTCAACGGTTTCCCCACGCCAGGGCGGCACCTGCTGCTCTCGCTGACCTATCCGCAGTCTTCACCCCAGGAGTAGAACGATGAAGCATTCCGTACACCTGCTTGCGCTGCTGTCCCTGACCCTTGCCGCATGTGGTGGCGGCGGTGGCGGCGGAAGTTCTGCGGCCCCTGCGACGGCAGCCGTGGTCGCCACGCGCGCGCCGGATTTCAGCAGCGGCGCTGTTTCGCTGGTCGATGTGGCCACGCCGTTCACGGCCCAGAACAACCTGCCGCCGAACGACAGCTCCGACATTTTCGTGCGTAGCGGCGGCGATCATTACTTCGTGGTGCAGCGCTTCGGGACCAACAAGGTGCAGCGCTTTTCCGCGGCCGATCCGAATAGCGCTGTCTACAGCTACTCGACCCAGGATGCCGGCGATTCCGCACAGAGCAATCCCTCCGACCTCATCATTCTGAGCCCGACCAAGGCCTACCTGCTGCGTTACGGCTCGGACGTGCTGTGGATCGTCAATCCGTCCGCGGCCACCGAGGCGCAGTTCAAGCTCGGCGAGATCGACCTTTCGCAGTACGACGATGACGGCGTGCCCGAAATGACCGCGGGCATCGTCAAGAACGGCCTGCTGTACGTGCTGATGCAGCGGCTCGAAAATTTCTCTGCCACTCGTAACGGCTACGTCGCCGTGATCGACACCGGCAGCGACGAGGAAATCCAGACCGGTGCCGACGCGCTGCTGGGTATCGAACTGCCGCTGCGCAATCCGGGGAGCATCGTGTCCAACCCTGGTAACGACGACGTGGTGGTGCTGGCCGGTGGTGGCTTCGACAGCAACTTCGACCCGGTCTTCGACGGCGGCATCGTGCGCATCGACACCGGCGACTTCAGCACCTCTTTGCTGGTGGACGACGGCAGCGGCAGCACCACGCCCTTCGGTCAGTTGCAGGATCTCGTGATCGTCGGTGCCAACCGCGGTTACTTCATCGGCAGCGAAGGTTTCTTTGGCAATCAGAACCTGTTCCGCTTCGACCCGACCAGCACGGCTGCGCCCGTCCCGGTGGCGGTCGCGCAGGACATCAAACTGGGCGCTCTGGCTTTCCAAGGAGACGGCCGCCTGTGGCTGGGTCGCAACGAAGTGGCGGACCCGGGCCTTACCGTGCTGGATGTTTCGGCGACGCCCGAAACCGTGGTCGAAGACCTGATCGACACCGTGCTCACGCCGATCAACATCGACTTCCTCACCTCACCCTGAGCATCGCCAGCCGCTAGGCTGCGCGCCTGAAACCGAGGACAAGAACATGGGCCATCGTCTGAGCAAGATCGCCACGCGCACCGGCGACAAGGGCACGACCGGTTTGACCGACGGTTCGCGCGTGCCCAAGCAGCACCTGCGCGTGTGCGCGATGGGCGATGTGGACGAGCTGAACTCGCAGATCGGCGTCGTGCTCACGCACGACTTGCCGGAGGCCGTGCGCGGAAAGCTCACCAGCACGCAGCAATTGCTATTCAATCTCGGCGGCGAACTGTCCTGGCCCGGCGGCACGCTGGTGAAGGACGAAGACGTGATCGGCTTCGACGAGGCGCTGGCCGATCTCAACGAAACCCTGCCGCCGCTCAAGGAATTCATCATGCCCGGCGGCAGCCCGGCCTGTGCCGCCTGCCACGTGGCCCGCACCGTCGCGCGTCGCGCCGAGCGCGCGGTGTGGGCGCTCCACGCCACGGAGCCGGTGAATCCGCCGATCATGAAGCTGCTCAATCGACTGTCGGATTACCTGTTCGTCGTTGCGCGGGTGTTGGGGCGATCGGACGGGGCGACGGAGTCGAGCTGGAAGCGGAGATAGCGAATCTCCAAGTCTTCGTCGCCGCCGGACTTGGGGGCCACGCGATCCGCTCCTCTCAACGAAAAAATAGATCGAAATTTTGTGATCTAGATCACAAAAGCATATTGACGCCTCTCCGTTGGGAGCGCGCAATGCGGGCAGACAAACGGTGTGTAAATCCGTTCTGGGTTCAAACAAAAACCCGCAGGGAGAAACAATCATGGGCAATGGCAGCGCTGTTCTATCAAGATCGGTACGTAGCCTTTTAATCGCAGTATTGAATCGAACTCTCCGATACCTGTGTCTATCGGTCACTTTGCTAACGGGAGTGGTGACGAGCGCACACGCAGACTGGGGTATAGGGATCGCAATAGGTTTTGGGGCTGGAGACGATCCCGATTCGTACAATCTTTATAACCCGCTCATGTATACCCCAGAAGGCAGACCCGGAAACAGCTATGGCGAGATCGATTTTGAAGGAAACGCACAGCGACTTAACTCCGTTTTTGAACAGTACGGCATTAATGCGGAGCAGTTAACGACAGCCCAGCGGGCGCAACTTTTCGACCTCCTAACCACTTCTCTGAATGGTTCGCCACCCTCACCACAACCACAAATGTCTCCATCACCCGACGCCCAATTCGAGGGCGATCCCGGTGGCTGTAGTGCAAGTAATCCAACTACAGGAAAGCCAGTAACCATAACGACTGGAAACAAGATTCTGCGTGAGCTGGACTTCGCAGGATCAGGGCAGGCTCCACTCCGCTTGAAGAGGACCTACAACAAGGCTTGGACCGGACAAGGTCTGTTTGGGAAGAACTGGCCGTCCACATTCGATTTCAAGCTGGGTTTTCGGTATCTCGAAGGAACGACCCTGAAGACTTGCATCATGACGCCAGGGGCTACTCCCTGTGTACCCACCAGCGACATCCGGGAAATTTATGTTCATCGCGGTGATGGCGCGCAATACACGTTCAAGCGCGACCCGAGTACCACGATGGTCAGGTTCGTCGATTCGAAACCGCAGCCCATCGCAACGCTTACGCAGGAAGCATCGAACTGGGTTCTTCGTACCGAAGAGCGAACCGTCGAAACGTTCAATCAAAACGGCATGCCCATAAGCGTCAAGGACGAAACGGGTGTTGGTTGGACGTTCGGCTATGAATCAGGAAGCTTTTTGAAGCGCCTCACTCACACGTCGGGCGGGGAAGTTTCATTTACCTGGGTTGGCGTAAAGATCAATACGGCGACCGATCCCGCCGGTAACGTCTATACGTACAGTTACAACGGTGCAGGTTATCTTTCTGGAGTGACTTATCCGGGCTCGACGGGAACTCGGACCTATCACTATGAAGCCTCAGGGATGCCAAACGCGTTAACGGGCATATCCGTGAACGATAGTCGCTACTCCAACTACTTGTACTGGCCCGCACCCGACGGACGCGTCAAGGAGAGCGGCCTCGTGAGCGGGGTCGACAAAAGCACGTTCGTCTACGGCTCGAACTTCACGACGGTGACGAACGCGAAAGGCGTGCAGGCGAAATACACCTTCTCGACGGATTCGCTCGGCAGGAAAAAAGTGACTCGCATCGATCGAAGCGGCGTGACGGATTGTCCTGCCGCAGCCGCACAGACGTTCTACGACGGCAATGGTTTCGTCGACTACGAACTGGACTGGAATGGGAACAGGACTGAATACACGTTCAATGGCAAAGGGCAGCTTCTCGATCAGACCACTGGAATCAATGCTGCCTTTCCGGGCAAGCAGCGGCTCACGGTTTTCAACTGGGACTTCGCGACGAATCGCCTCAAGGCAGTAAGGACTTACGGTGCCATCACCGCCGAACCGCTCACCGAAGTTTTTTACACCTACTGGGAAGACACCGACCCTTCGCCAGGGAAGGTCAAGGCCGTCAACGTTTACAACCGGTCTCCCAACGGGGTCCCCGACCAACTCCGCCGTACCCTTTTCACCTACACGGTTCATCCCAACAAACTCATCGCGACGATGACGGTGAACGGTCCCAGGACAGATGTCACCGACGTCACCACGTATCGATACAACGCGATGGGTTTCCTCACGTCCGTCACCGACGCGGCCAGCAATGTCACGACGTATGCCGGTCACAACGGACTGGGTCTGCCGGGCACCGTCACCGATCCAAACGGAACGATGGCACAGCTCGTATTCGACGCACGCGGCAGGCTCAAGACCCAAACCGTGACGGTCGGCGCCGAGGTTCGTACCACGATGTACGACTATCACCGCCTGGGTGCCGTCGAAAAGATCACGCGGGCGGACAACAGCGTCGTGATTTCAACCTTCGACAACGCCGGCCGTCTGACCGGCACGAACATGAACGGCTACCAGAGGATCCGTTACGGACGAGACTTGTTAGGTAGCGTCACGTCTCGGACCCACACCAATTCCTGTCCCCAAGGCGTGATTTGTAACGAACCGTCAAGCACGTCCTATCAGCGCACCTGGGAGTACGACGAGCTGGGCCGGATGACGGCGGACATAGCACCGCCCCGAAGAACCGAATTCCGCTACGACGACAACGGCAACGTGCGCGAGCGCCGGCAGAAAGCCTCTGTAACCGATGCGGTAACGACCCTGGCTTACGGTCCGCACAACGAACTGCTTACGTCCACCGACGCCCTCAACAACATCACGACGTATAGCTACGACGGCGGTGGCCGGGTCAATTCCATCACCGATCCCAAGGGCGTGATCACCACGTATCTCTACGACGGTTTCGGCAACCTCATCCGGGAGACCAGCCCCGACACCGGCATCACGACTTACACCTACGACGAAGCCGGCAACCGCAAGCAAGTGACTCGCGCCGACGCAACCGTCGTTAACTACGTCTACGACGAACTCAACCGCCTGAAGACCGCCACATCCGGGAGCCGGATCGACAGCTACACCTACGACACCTGCACCAACGGCAAAGGCAGGCTGTGCAGCGCGTCCAATACTGCCAGCACCGACAGCTACACCTACACCCCGACCGGTCAATTGGATTCCCAGACCAGCGTAATCAACGGCACCTCGTACCTCACCACGCGCACATACGACGAACTGGATCGTGTGAAGAGCATCCGCTATCCCGGCGGTCCCCACGCGCTCTACGCCTACAACAATCAAGGCCAGGTGACATCGGTGAAGACCGCCTCTGGCGGCGTCACCGACATCGTTGCCAATACGTTCCAGTACAAGCATTTCGGTCCTGCGGCCGAGTACAAACTCGGCAACGGCACCGTTCGGACGTTCGGCTACGACCTCAATTTCCGCCCCACATCGAATAGCCCCGACCTCAGCTTCATCCACAGCATCTTCGACAACCTGACCGCCATCGGCGACGGCAACGGCCCGTACGCAACCCAGTACTCTTACGACGCCGTATCGCGCCTGACCCAGGTGGGCTCGAACGGACAACTCCAAGAAACCCTGGTTCTGGACGCCAACGGCAACCGCGACTCGCACATCCGTGGCGCCAGCACCGACGACTACGTCATTCACCCAACCAAGAACCGGATCACTTCCATCACCGGCCCGCGCGCCCGCAGCTACGGCTACGACAGCGTCGGCAACATCCAGACCGAGATCGGCTGGCGCGGCAGTTACACCTATGGCTACGACCCGATCTACAACCGACTGTCCAGCTTGAACAAGGGAGGCGCCATCACGAACTATTCCGCCAACGCCTTCAACCAGCGGGTCAGAAAGGCCGGACCCGGCGGCAACTTCAACTACCTTTACTCCCCTGACGGCACGTTGCTCGCGGAGACCGCGGCCGGTAGTGGAACCATGAGCACCTTCTACGTCTGGCTATACGGGCAACCCATCGCAGTGATCCGCAATGGCGTCACGTACTACGTGCTCAACGATCATCTGGGCAGACCTAGAGAAGTGCAGAACGCTGCTAAAGCGGTGGTGTGGAAGGCAACCAACACGGCCTTCGACAGGACGGTCACCACCAACACCTTCGGAGGACTCAACCTCGGGTTTCCGGGGCAGTACTACGATGCCGAGTCCGGCAACTGGTACAACTGGAATCGGTACTACGACCCGACCATTGGCCGGTACACGCAGGCCGATCCCATCGGGCTCGCAGGGGGGCTCAATCCTTATGCCTATGTCGGGGGGAATCCGGTTTCGCGGATCGATCCATATGGGTTGGCGTGTGATTGCTCCAAACCCGCAACCGACGATTTTGTAGACACCTATGTCGATAATTTGAATAGGACAAACGACGCGATCTCATCCATCGATGGCCATATTCTGGCGGCGGCCGTCGGCGCTGGCTTCAATAAGGGCTCACTAGTGGCAAATGCTATTGGCGGGATCACAGTCAGCCAAGCGATAAAGTCGTTACCTTCTGGTGGTCTGGTCTTGAAGGGCGGTATCGCGGGCACCGTCGGCTCCGCAACATTTACGTTGGCAGTGGGAGCACTGGCAACTGGTACAGCGCTTGACGTCGGCGTATCAATTGGCTCGCTCGGTGTTGCAACAGTCAGCGGCCTGCAGAATGCTCTAACGTGCCCATGAAGAGTATTGAAAGTTGGCTTAATTCAACTGGGCAGCGCTGGAAGCTGATCACGGCCTTCGTGCTCCTTTTCGTCGCCTTACTTGTATACGCCTTTGACGACGCTTTTTTGACGAGGAACGGTTGGAGTGTGCACCTCCGTGTCCTGCCGGGAGTCATTGCTCTCGGATGGATAGCGCTTTCTTTCCGATGTGAATCGTGTGGACACAAAGTCGGCTACCTATTGGCGCGACGGGCTCCTATTACTAAGTTTTATCATAAGCTGACAACGTCCCATGTCTGTCCAGCATGTGGCGGCGCGTCGTCTTCTTCCGCTCACCCATCGGCATGATTCGCGACGGGGCTCTGTACTACATCGGCAACGATCAACTGGGCCGGCCGATGACGGTGTGGAACACTGCCAAGACCGTGGTCTGGGAGGCGCAGAACAAGGCTTTTGATCGCACGGTGACCACGGACACCGTTGGCGGACTCGACCTCGGCTTCCCGGGCCAGTATCACGAGACCGAATCCGGCAACTGGTACAACCTGAATCGCTACTACGATGCGACCACAGGACGGTATACGCAGTCGGATCCGATTGAAAGGGGGGCTAAAGGGGCCTGGTTGAAATCCTTCGCGGCGACGCCTAAGTGCCGCGTGATTGAGGCGCGCCGCCCCGCGTTCGAGAGCGAAGTCGGGTGCTTCGGTCGTCACTCGCTAAAAAATGAGGGGGTCAGTTTTAACATTTTCATAAAGCCAAATTTCCCTAGCCCTCTGCTGCTACCAGTGGTCGACTCCGGAGTCGCTGCAAATGGAGTTAGTTGGGGCTAAGAAAACTGAGGAGCCGATCGCCGGCGTCAGCAGACCACTGGACCGAAATGCTGCTCCGAGGCTCATCGCGATCTATAGCTTCCGCGGACTTCGGTTGTATCGCGTACCCGGTGATGGCCCGCTGTTCGGTATCCCGTGTACAAGTGCAGTCAAACGGAAAAGGCCATGAACAGATTGCGATCCACCCTGTGTTTTTTTTTCGTCGCTCTCCTCGCCGCGTGCGGCGGAGGGGGTGGCGGCAGCGATGGTGGAGCACTGCCGCCACCGCCTTGGAGAATGGGTGTGTTCGCGCCTTCACAGGACTTCGAGGCGATGTGCCGGAATCCTCGAAGCGGCATTGACCCGGCAACTGGCCAGGCTTTTCGCGATGTCCGCGGTACGAGTGCGCACGAGAACAACTGGCTGCGCTCCTGGACCCGCGAGCTGTATCTCTGGTACGACGAAGTGCCGGACCTCGATCCCGCCGCCTTCGGCACACCGGAGTATTTCGACCTGCTGAAAACTCCCGCGATCCTGCCGTCGGGCCGTCCCAAGGATCAGTTCCACTTCACGTCGCCCACCGCGGAATTCGTTGCGCGGACGCAATCCGGCGTGCAGCTGGGCTATGGCGCGGCCTGGATCATCCTGTCGCAGTTTCCACCGCGCCGCGTGGTGGTCGCGTATACCGAACCCAATTCGCCGGCGGCGGCGGCCGGCCTCGCCCGCGGCGACGAAGTGCTGGCGGCGGACGGGGTGGATTTCGTGAACGCCCGGGATAGCGACAGCATCGATGCCCTGAACCGCATCTTCTTTCCGTCGGCGCCGGGCCGCAGGCAAGGCTTCACGATCCGGGATACCAGCGGCAACTTGCGCGAGGTATCCATGACCTCCGCCAACGTGACGACAGACCCGGTGCAGAACGTCACCACGCTCGACAACGGTACGGTGGGCTACCTGCTCTTCAACGAGCACATCGCCACGGCCGAGTCCGAATTGATCGACGCGGTGGAGACCCTCGCGGCGCAGGGCGTCAGCGATCTGATTCTCGACGTGCGCTACAACGGCGGCGGGTCGCTGGGTATCGCGAGCGAACTGGCTTTCATGATCGCGGGTAGCGGATCGACCTCCGGGAAGACCTTCGAGCGCCAGGAGTTCAACGACCGGAATCGCACGATCCATCCCTTCACCGGCCAGCCCTTGACGCCGCTCCCGTTTTTATCGGGCTCGCAGGGTTTCTCCGTCGCTCCGGGCCAGGCGCTGCCGAGCCTGAACCTTTCTCGCGTATTCGTGCTGACCGGTCCCGGAAGCTGTTCGGCCACCGAAGCGGTCATCAACGGGCTGCGCGGCGTGGACGTGGAAGTCATCCAGATCGGATCGAAGACCTGCGGCAAGCCCTACGGTTTCTTTCCGGCCGACAACTGCGGGACGACCTATTTTTCGATCCAGCTCCAGGGTTTCAACGCGAAGGACTTCGGCGATTACGCCGACGGCTTTGCGCCCCTGGATGCAGCCGGCTCAGCGGCCGTGCTGCTGCCGGGATGTGCGGTGGCGGACGACTTCGCGCATCCCCTCGGCGATCCTGAAGAGGGGCAGCTCGCCGCAGCGCTCGGCTATCGTGCCAACGGCACCTGCACTGCACCCTTTCAAACGGCGAGCAAGAGAGCTGCCGGTCCGGCAGTCGCCTCCGAGGGCCGAATGCTCAGGCCTCCATGGACCGAGAATCGGATTCTGGAAAGGTAGAGACGGGATAGCGCGGTTGACCGCGCTCAGCCGGCCCGGTCCAGCTCGATGCGCGAGGTTTCGGGCACGAAGCGGACCGCGATAAGCCCGATCAGGACCGACGCAAAGATGTATGCAGAAATGGCCAGCGACGTGCCGGTGACCTGGTACAGCGTGGTCGCGATGACCGGCACGAAGGCGCCTCCGAACAAGGTCCCCACCTGGTAGGCCAGCGAGTTGCCGGTGTACCGCACGCGGGTGGGGAACAGCTCGGACAGCATGGCAGCGATGGGGGAGTACATCGCGGCGAGCGCCAGGGCCAGCAGCACCAGCGCCAAGCCCATCAGCAAGGGCTGGCGCGTGTCCATCAGCATGAAGAACGGGAAGGCCCAGATCAGGCCGCCGATGGCGCCGCCGATGTACACGCGCCGCCGCCCCCAGCGATCCGACCACATCGCGAACAGCAGGCAGGTCACCAGCCAGACCGTGGAAGCCAGCAGCACCAGCGCGATCATCGTGCCGCGCGGCATGCCGAGCTGCTTGACGCCGTAGGACAAGATGTAGGCAATCAACACGTAGCCGATCATGGCCGTGCTCGACATGGTCAGGCCACCGGCGATGACCGGCTTCCAGTGCGATTGCAGCACCACCAGCAAAGGCAATTTCTCGCGCTGGGGCGCCGATTCGCGCGCCTGCGCAAAGATCGGCGTCTCTTCGAGTTGCAGCCGGATCACCAGTCCCACGATCACCAGCACCGCGCTGAGCAGGAAGGGAATGCGCCAGCCCCAGGTCAGGAAGTGTTCCTCGGGAACCCAGGCGACGACGCCGAGGAAGGCGAGGTTGGCCAGGATCAGACCGGCCGGCGTGCCGATCTGCACGAAGCCGCCGTACAGGCCACGCCGGTTCGGCGGCGCGTACTCCACCGCCATCAGCACCGCACCGCCCCACTCGCCACCGACGCCGATGCCCTGCAACACGCGCATCAGCACCAGCAGGATCGGCGCCCAGATACCGATCTGCGCGTAGGTGGGCAGCAGGCCGATCATGATCGTGGCCAGGCCCATGGTTAGCAGGCACAGCACCAGCATGTGCTTGCGCCCGATGCGGTCGCCGAAATGCCCGATCACCATGCCTCCCAGCGGCCGCGCGAGGAAGCCCACGGCAAAGGTCGAGAACGCCGCGAGCTGTCCGGCAAACTCCGAGACGTTGGGAAAGAACAGCGGCCCGAACACCAGCGCCGCGGCCGAGGCGTAGATGAAGAAGTCGTACCACTCGAACGTGGTGCCGATGAAGCTTGCCGCCAGCACTTGGCGTGCCTGACGCGCCCTCTTTGCCGAAGACCGCGGATTGTCTGAAGCCATGGTTGTGGTCTGGTTGGAATGCCTGCCGCAGCATGGATCGTCTGCGGATGATGCTCGACGACTGATTTTGACTAGAATCCCTGCGACTAGTCGAAACAGCGCGCAACCCCGGCGCAAACCTGGAAAAGCGGGCCGGTGCTCAAGCTGACCATTGAACCCAGAAACATCGCGACGGTTGTCGGCCTGCTGGCGGCTGTCCTGCTGGGCGTCATCGCGGGGCGCGCCCTGTTCAGGGCCGGCGATTTGCAGGATCGGTACAACCGCGGCCATGCGCTGGAAGTGGCGTCCAGCGAGCTGATTCCGCTGCTCGGTGCTGGCGACACCGACAGCCTGCGCAGCCGCGTGCAGGACCTGGTGCGCAGCCGCGACCTGGGTATCAGCTTCCTGTCGGTGCGCGATACGGCAGACGCGATTCTCGCGGTCGACGGCCGCTACGAGCGTCTCAATTTTCCGTGGCTGTCCGGCGCGACCAAGCAGCGTCTGCGCGGTTGGATGTATCGCTGGACCAGCGACTACGGGCGGCTCGACCTGAAGTCCGGCGGCGCCGTGCTGGGCCGCGTCGAATACGCGTTTGCGCCGGGACTTGCGCGCGACATCCGCGAGCAGGCCATCGGCGACCTGCGCATCGCAGGCTGGACCGGGCTGCTGCTGGCGTTTCCGACCGCGCTGGCATTGGGCTTGGTGCTGGTGCGTCGCGGCCAGACGAAAGCCGCTGGCATGGGGCGGCTGGAAGAACCGGAGTCCGAGGAGTCGGAGGACGAAGACGGCGTGCCGGCCGAGCTGCCGCGCAACCTGCGCGACCAGGCCGGCCGCACGCTCGACGGTCTGGGCCGCGCCATCGTCACGGTGGATCGCGAGGCGCGCATCCGCTACATCAATCGCGCTGCGGCCGACCTGACCGGATGGAGCGTCGAAGAGGCGAAAGGACGGCTGGTGTACTCGGTGTTCCATCCGCTCGACGAGCAGCACGCGCCGCTGGTGACGCCGGCGGAAAACTGCATGCGCGAGAACCGCGAGTACGCCTCGGCGGAAATGCTGCTGCGCTCGCGCACGGGCGCCGTCCGTTTCATCGAGGTCATGGCGGTGCCGTTGCACGACGAGGACGACGACACGGCCACCGGCGCGGCGATGATGTTTCACGATGTGGGCGAACGCCGCGCGCGCATCGACGAGTTGCGCAAGAGCGTGCGCCTGTCGCTGGGCGTGATCGATCACCTGGTGGAGGGCGTGCTCACCACCGATCCCGCGGGCGTGATCCGATTTGCCAATGCGCGCGCGCTGCGCATGTTCGGCTATGCCCGCAACGAACTCGACGGCATCACCATCACGCGCCTGATGCCGGTGCCCTTTCTCAACACGCCGGGGCTGCACCTGACCGATTACATCGGCGGCCGCCAGCACAGCCGGCTACCGAAAGTCGTGGGTTGGCGCAAGGACGCCACGACCTTCCCGGTGGAGCTGGTCGTGCAGCCGATGAATGTCGAGGACTCGGAAGGTCTGGTGGTGATCGTGCGCGACATCACCGAGCGCCTGCGCAGCGACAATCTCGCGCAGCGGCTCGGGCGGCTGCTAGACGCCGCCTCCGAAGAGGTCTACATCTTCGATGCGCAGTCGCTGTACTTCGTCGAGGTCAATCGTGGCGCGCGGCGCAATCTCGGGTATCCGCCCAACGAGATCCTGCGCCTGACGCCGCTGGCGATCAGTCAGCAACTGGAGAGCGATACCTTCTTCAGTTACCTCGCGCGCCTGCGCGGCGGCGAGGTGGATCACGTGACTTATCGCTGCCACCACGTGCGCGCCGACGGCACCAACTACCCGGTGGAAGTGCGGCTGAATTTTTCGCGCGAGGAAGAGCCGCCGATGTACATGGCGATCGCGGTCGATGTCACCGAGCGCGAGGCCGAGGAGGATCGTCTGCGTCACCTGGCCCAGCACGACCCGCTCACCGGCTTGCCCAATCGCGCGACCCTGCTCGATCGCCTGCACCAAGCCTTGCTGATCGCGAGTCGTTCGAACCGCCTGGTCGGCGTGTTCTTCGTCGATCTGGATCGCTTCAAGCAGGTCAACGACCAGCATGGACATGAGGTGGGCGATGCGGTGCTCGCGCTCGCCGCCAAGCGCCTGTCCGGCGTGCTGCGCGAGACCGACACGGTGGCGCGCATGGGCGGCGACGAGTTCGTGGTGGTGGCGCAGGGCCTGCGCGGCCTGGACGACGCCGAAAGTCTGGCGCAAAAGATCATCGAACAGTTCGGGCCGCGCTTCGAGATTCCGGATCGCGACGTGCGCATCACGCCCAGCATCGGTATCGTGATGTATCCGCTCGATGAGAGCGACGCCGAAGGCCTGCTGCGTCACGCCGACGCCGCGATGTACCAGGCCAAGCAATCCGGCCCCGGCCAGTTTCGCGTGTACAGCGTGGAAGTGCCGCCGCAAAAGCGTCGCCGGCTGGAACTGGAGCGCAACCTGCACGCCGCGTTCGCCTTGCAGCAACTCGAACTCGAAGCTGTTCCCGTGTTTGCTTTGGGCGGCAAGGACGCGGTGCCGCGCCTCGGCGGTCTGCTGCTCGATTTCTGGTGGCGGCATCCGCGGCAGGGGCGCATTCCCGGACCCGACGTGATGGCCGCTGCCGGTCGTGCGGGTCTGCCCGGAGACGTGGAACTGTGGCTGCTGCACGGCGCCTGTTCCATGCCGCCGCCGCCCGGCCCCGAGGATGCGCCGCCCCTGCCGGTGATCCTCAGCCAGACCGGCTGGCAGCTCAAGGACCCCGACTTCCATGTGCACCTGTTCGAGCTGATGGAGCGCTACCAGGTGCCGCCGCGGAGGCTGGTCTTCGCGCTCTCGACCGAGAGCTTGGCCGACCTGCGCGACGCGCCCGCAGCGCTGACGCGGCGGCTGCTGGATCGCGGGATTCGCTTTGCCCTGCGCGGCGCGGCCGGCCCCGTGTTCGCGGCGCTGAACAGGGTCGAAGCGTTGCCGCTGGCGGCGGTGATTCTGGAAGCCGAAGACGTGGCCGCGCTGCCGCAGAACGCCGACGCCACCGAACGCTTGCGGCTCGCACTGCTCGCCGCCAAGAGTCTCGACCTGTCGGTCATGGCCTGCGGCGTCGCCAGCAGCGAGGCCAGCGACTGGCTGGCGCACCAGGGATGCAAGTACGGATCGGGTCCGTATTTCAGCGACCCCATCGGCGCGCGAGATCTGCCGGCCTGGCTGGCGCGGCGCCGATCGGACTCGACATGATCGAACCCGCGATCATCGGCACCGCGCAGAAGCACCTCTCGCGGCAATGCCCCGTGATGCGCACGCTCATTCGCGCCCACGGACCCAGCACGCTCGGCGCATTGAAGCGCGATCCTTTTCATGTTCTCGCCAGCTCCATCATCGGCCAGCAGCTCTCGTCCAAGGCAGCGGACACGATTCAGGCGCGCGTGCATGTGCTGGTCGGCGCGAATAAAAAACTCACGCCCCAACGACTCCTGTCGGTGAGCGCAGAAGCCTTGCGCGGCGCCGGCTTGTCGAACGCCAAGTGCAAGTGGCTGCATGCGCTGAGCGAGCGCACTGCCTCGGGCGAACTGAGTTTCAAGGCGCTCGCGAAGATGGATGACGAAACCGCCATCGAGACGCTCGATGCGCTTCCCGGCGTCGGCCGCTGGACCGCGGAGATGTTCCTGATTTTCGCGCTCGACCGCCTCGACATTTTTTCGCTCGGCGACGTCGGCCTGCGCAACAGCGTCAACAAGCTCTACAACCAGGGCGTGAAGCTCGACGAGGCCGCGACCCTGGAAGTGGTATCGCGCTGGGCGCCGTATCGCTCGGTCGCGAGCTGGTACCTTTGGCGGCTCACCGACGGCGATATCGCGACGTGGACGTGAACCCTTCCGGCGCGCCGCGCACCGCCGACGGCCGCTTCCGCAACAACCACCGCAACGAGGCGCATGGCGGCAAGTCGCTGCTGAAATTTCTGACCGAAATGCGTGCCGGCGGATGGAAACGTCCCAGGTTTCCGAAGGCGCAAAACGATCCGGTCTGGCTCGCTGCCAACCGCACCGAGACGACTTACACCTGGATCGGCCATGCGTCGTTCCTGGTCCAGTTGGGCGGGCTCAATATCCTCACCGACCCGGTTCTGTCGAAGCGCACTTCGCCGGTGCAGTGGGCCGGGCCGGGCCGAATCGCGCCGCTGGGTCTGAGTTTCGACGAACTGCCGAAGATCGACGTGGTGCTGGTCTCGCACAACCATTACGACCATCTAGACGAGACCAGCGTGCGCAAGCTGGCGCGGCGCGATGCGCCAGCCTTCGTGGTGCCGCTGGGATTGCGAGAGTGGTTCGAGCGTCGGCGCATCGCGCAGGTGACCGAGCTGGACTGGTGGCAGTCGACCGATGCGCGCGGAATGAGAGTGCACGCGGTTCCGGCGCAGCATTTTTCCGGCCGCGGCGTGACCGACCGCAACCGTTCGCTGTGGTGCGGGTTCGTGTTCGAGCACGCGCAGCAGCGGCATTACTTCGCGGGCGACACCGGCTACGGCCGGGATTTCGCGGCCATCGGCAAGCGCTTCGCGCCGATCGACGTGGCGATGATTCCCATTGGCGCCTACGACCCGCGCAGCTTCATGCGGCCGGTGCACGTGGATCCCTTCGAGGCGGTGCGCATTCACCGGGAGGTCGGCAGCCGGCTGTCGCTGGCGATGCACTGGGGCACGTTCCGGCTCACCCTGGAGCCGCTGGACGAGCCGCCGCAGCGGCTGGCGACGGCGCTGAACGCGGCCGGAGTCGCGGCGGACCGGTTCCGCGTGATGCAGCACGGCCAGACGCTGGTCGTGTAGGAGGGGCGTAAGCCCCGACCAGCCCGCTCGAATTCCGGAGCCAGATTCGGTTGGCGACTGACTGTCGGGGCTTACGCCCCTCCTACAACCATGCGTTTCTTCTCGCTGCAATCTGTGCCACGAATACTGCGCGGATGCCTTTGACTCTCGATCAGCGACTCGCCGCCTTCCCCACCGACGGTCTGGCGGTTTCGCACCCGGTGCAGATTCGCTGGAACGCGCACGCGATTCCCTTCATCGAAGCCCAGACCGACGCCGACGCGGCCTATGCGCTGGGCCTGGTCCAGATGCATCTGCGCGCCGCGCAGTTGCACGTGATGAAGCGCCTGGCGCAGGGTCGAGTGGCCGAGATGCTCGGGCCGCTGGCGGTGAATCTCGATCACGCCTTGCGACTGCTCGATCTGCCTGGCGCGGCGCGAGCCGGTGAAAGAAGCTTGCCGGACCCAACGCGGACCTGGGTCGAGGACTTCGTGCGCGGGCTCAACGACTACCAGTCTCGAATGGTTCTGCGACCGCCCGAATTCCGCTGGCTGGGTCTCATGGCCGAACCCTGGAGCCTGATCGACGTGCTCACCCTGGGCCGTCTTGCCGGGGCCGACGTGAACTGGGGCGGCTACCTGCCGCTGCTGAAAGCGCGCGGCAAGCCGGGCTTCTCGGAGTTCTGGCGGCGACTGCAAATCGTCGGCGGCACGCTTTCCGGAAGTGTGCTCGGACGGGCACTCACACAGTTCTCGCGCGCCGGCAGCAATAGCGTGGCGATTGCGGCGCGTCGCTCCGCGACCGGCGCACCCTTGATGGCCAACGATCCACACCTGGGCCAGTCGCTGCCCAATTTCTGGATCCTCGCCGGGCTGCGCTGCCCGAGTTACCACATGGTCGGGTTGATGCCGGCCGGACTGCCGTTCGTGGGAGTAGGCGCCGGCGCGCATATGGCCTGGGGCGGCACCAACATGCGCGCCGCGTCGAGCGATCTGGTCGACGTGTCCACGCTGCCCGACTCGGAGATCGAAACGCTGGTGACGCCGATCCGCGTGCGCGGCCTGGGCACGCGCGTGCGACGCATCCGGCGTACGCGCTTCGGCCCCATCCTCAACGACGCGCGCCTGCTAAAAGTATCGGGTGGTGCGGTGGCCCTGCGCTGGGTGGGACAGGAAGCCTCGGATGAGATCGGCGCGTTTCTCGGCGCAGCACGGGCAAGCACACCGGATGAATTCCGCAAGGCCTTCGAGGGCTTTGGTGTGTGTGCGCAGAACATTCTGTTCGCGACGCGCGACGGGCACATCGGTCACGTCTACGCCGCGCGCCTGCCGCGGCGCACGCACTGGCCGGACGCCTCGCCGGTGTTGTCGCCGGCACAGGCCGATGCGGCGTGGAAGGAGCGTTGGGACGCAGGTTCTCTGCCCATGACGCTCGATCCGGCGAGTGGATTTCGCGTGTCCGCCAACGACCGGCCGCAATTCACCGATGCCCCGCTGGGGTTCTTTTTCAGCGAAGGGGATCGCGCGGCGCGTCTCGCGCAACTGGCCGATCACCAAAACCTGACGCTGGCCGATCTCGCGCGCCAGCAACGCGACACCCTGACGCCGGGTGCCGCGACGCTGGCAAAGGCACTGGCGCAACGTTTGCTCGCCGCCGGTGCAAGCGCTCGCCTGATCGAGGTGTTGCAAGGCTGGGATGGCGATTACGCGGCGGATGCACTGGCTCCCGTGGCCTTCGAAACCCTGCTGCACGGGCTCGCCACCGGACTGCGCGCCGTCCGCGGCACATCGAGCGAGCCGGGCCTGGACGACGAGTGGGGGAGGCATACGCGCCTGCTGCTGCCCGACCTCGACGGCTTGAGCGTCGCTGCGCAAACCGAGTTGTTACGCCGGTCGGCGCAGGCTGCGTTGCGCTCGCTCGGTCGCTATCCACGTTGGGGCGACATGCATCGTCTGCGCATCGGGCATCTGCTGAGCCTGATCCCGGTGATCGGCCGGCGCTTGCAAGTGGTGGACTGGCCGGCCGGCGGCTCGCGCGAAACCCCGATGAAGAACGCGCATGGACTGGTGGCGAGCCGCCACGACGTGCAGTACGGCGCCCAGGCGCGACACCTGTCCGACCTTGCCGACGTGGACGCGAACCACTTCGTGCTGCTGGGCGGCAACGACGGCTGGATCGACAGCGCGAACTACGCTGACCAGTTGCCGCTGTGGCGCGATGGTCGATACCTGCACCTGCCCTTGACGAGCGAAGCTGTGGCAGCCGAGTTTCCGAGGCTGATCGAGTTGCTGCCGGTGAGGGTGCAGGCGCAACCCGCCACTGTATCGTCTCGGATGCCGGAACTCCGGCCGCTTGAAAACAGCTGAAGGATTCTCGCTCCGGTCTGTCGCGGGTAAGGCCGCTTTCATCAAACAAGGATCACGCGCCACCTTGGCCTGGGAGGGTGGATGCGCTTCGCTTATCCACCCTACAGGCCGGCGCAGCGTAGGGTGGATAAGCGCTAGCGCATCCACCGGGGACGGCCTGGCACCAGAGAGCACCCGTTTCCTCCGCGACAACGGTGCGGACCGGCGCTGATAGCTCCTACAGACATCGGCTCCCGCAGGAGCGGGCCATGCCCCGATTGCGCACTCTCGACTACCGCACCACCGCCCGCAAGCTGACGTACCCCGCTTCGCCCGGCTTGACCGGACGCAGCAGTTTCCACTGCACGTGCGTGATATCGGTGGCCAGCGCAGCGCGCGAACCGCGCTTGCCCGTCGGCACCTTCAGGCTTTCGAGCGCACCGAAGCTCACCCCGCCATCGACGGAAACCTTCAGCGCCGCCGCTACCTGGCGGCTCGCAAAGGAGCGGTAGGTCAGCCCGTCCGGTATCGGATTGGTGATGACCACATCGGCTTCTTCCTTGCCGCTGTAGGCGTACGACACCTCGTAGATCACCTCGGAACCGGGCTCGACTCTCGCCACCGGAACGCGCTCCAGGCGAAGCTTGCCGTCGCTGGCAACGGCTTTGCGCTCCTGGAAAACCTTGGCGTCCAGCTTGATGTTGGCGGGTGCAGCCAGACCCGGCTGACAGGGCGCCACGAGCAGCAGAAGGCCGGCGACGCACGAGACTCGAACGCTGAACATGTCCCACCTCCTCCTGGGCTTCTCTGTGGAAGCCTGGGTTACAACCCCGCTGCGGTTCATACCTTATCCCGGGAGCGTCTTTTGCGACAGCGCCGCTCGCCGCAGGGGCGGCGACGGGCGATGCGCTGGCGGCGATAATCTAAAGCCCTATTCCAAATTCCAATGGAGTGTGTCCCGTGTCCGCCAACGACATCGTCATCGCCGCCGTCGCCCGCACGCCCATGGGCGGCATGATGGGCGTGCTGAGCCCGTTCACCGCTGCGCAACTCGGCGCGGCCGCGATCAAGGCCGCGGTCGCGCGCGCAGGTTTGAAAGGCGAGGACGTACAGGAAGTCATCATGGGCAACTGCCTGCCCGCCGGGCAGGGTCAGGCGCCGGCGCGGCAGGCCGCGCGCGCTGCGGGGCTGCCCGATTCGGCCGGAGCCACCACCATCAACAAGATGTGCGGTTCGGGCCTGAAAGCCGTGATGCTTGCGCATGACCTCATCCGCGCCGGCACCAACACCATCATGGTCGCGGGCGGCATGGAATCGATGACCAACGCCCCGCACCTGCTGATGAAGGCGCGCGGCGGTTATCGCTACGGTCACGGTGAGCTGCTCGACCACATGGCGCTCGACGGCCTGGAAGACGCATACGAAAAGCGCACGCCGATGGGCGCGTTCGCTGAACGCTGCGTCGAGAAATATTCCTTCACGCGCGAGCAGCAGGATGCCTATGCCATCGAGTCGCTACGTCGCGCCAAGCTCGCCAACGAGGACGGCAGCTTTGCGTTCGAAACCACGCCGATGGAAATCGCGGGCAAGGACGGCACGACGAAAATCGACAAGGACGAACAGCCCGCCAAGGCTCGGCCCGACAAGATTCCGGGCCTGAAGCCCGCGTTCAAGAAAGACGGCACCATCACCGCCGCCAACGCGAGTTCCATCTCCGACGGTGCGGCTGCCATCGTCGTGATGAGCGTTGCGGAAGCTCAACAGCGCGGCATCAAGCCGCTCGCGCGCATCCTCGGCCACAGCACGCACGCGCGGCTGCCGAGCGAGTTCACCATCGCGCCGGTGTTCGCGGTGCAGGCGCTGCTCGACAAGCTCGGCTGGAAAGCCGGCGACGTCGATCTGTGGGAAATCAACGAGGCCTTCGCTGTGGTGACGATGGCGACGATGAAGGAGCACCAGCTCGATCACGCCAAGGTCAATGTTCACGGCGGGGCCTGCGCGCTCGGTCATCCGATCGGCGCCAGCGGCGCGCGCGTGCTGGCCACGCTCGTGGGAGCGCTCAAGAAGACCGGCGGCAAGACCGGTATCGCGACCTTGTGCATCGGTGGCGGCGAGGCGGTGGCGCTGGCGGTAGAGATGGTCTGACGCTTGTCTGCAAGGTTGTCGTAGGTCGGGCTTCAGCCCGACATACACCGCAGGCATCGCACCGCGACCCGCGGAGGCACGCGGAACTTGCAGGAGGTCGTCGCAACTAATGAAGCTCATGAAACGCCACTTCCCCGCCAAGTTCGGTTTGATGCTGTGGGTTCTGATCGGAACCTGCATGCAAGCCCCGTCCGCCGGCACCCTCGACGACTACGTCCACCGTCCCGACCCCGCTTACGGCTGGTCGCTATATCACGAGTCCTCGGGGCTGTTTGCGCGCAACTACTTTCTCAAGCTCGACTCGCAGCGCTGGCTCGACGAGTCGCGCGTGGATCGCCCGTTGTGGACGCATGAACTCAGGGCCGCGCTGCCGCGCTCGCTGTTCTGCGGCAGCACCGCGAACACGTCCAAGGTGGCGATCATCATCATCGGCGGTGGCCGCAACAAGCCGGAGCTGGGGCGGGAGGCAAGGCCCGAGGCGGGGTTCGTGGCGCGCACGTTCTGCCGCCCGGTGTTCGAACTGCGCCAGGTGCCGAACCAGCCGCTGCTCTTTGCCGGCGAATCGAAGACGCGCAAGGAAGACGGCCTGCTGGCCTATTCGGCCGATCAGTATTTGAAGTCGGACGCAGCCGACTGGCCGGCCCACATGGCCATGGTCAAGTCGGTGACGCAGGCGATGACCGCGATCCAGGAATTCTCGCGCACGCGCGAGGAGATTCCGGACATCGACGAATTCATTCTGATCGGCACCTCGAAGCGCGGCTGGACCGCCTGGCTGACCGCGACCACCGACCCGAGAGTGCGCGGCATCGTGCCAGTGTCCATCGACATGCCCAACCTGCGCGAACAATTCCGGCACCACCTGCGCAGCTACGGCGAATACTCGCCGGCGCTTAAGGACTACAAGGAGTTCAACATCGCCTGCCGTTTGAACAACAACTCTCGCGGCCAGGCACTGCTCGGCATCGTCGATCCGATCTCGTACCTGGAGCGGCTCACGGTGCCCAAGCTGATTCTGAATTCCGCGGGCGACGAATTCTTCGTCAGCGATTCCTCGCGCTTCTATTACGACCGGCTGCAGGGAGCCAAGCGCCTGCGCTACACACTCAACACGGAACACAGCCAGGGCGAACCCGCCGAGCGCGCCCAGTTATTCAGGATGGCGCGCAACTGGGTGAACGACATCCTCGCCGGCCGCGAACCGCCGGGGTTGGAATGGCATACCTATGCCGACGGCACGCTGGTCGTGCAGGCGTCCCAGACGCCGCGCGAGGTGTTGCTGTGGACGGCGGACAACCCCAGCGCGCGCGACTTCCGGCTCGACACTATTGGACCTGCCTGGCATTCAACGGTGCTGTCCGCGGACGAGGACGGTCGATACCGAGTGCGTCTTGAAACCCCGGCAGCGGGGTGGCGCGCGGCGCTGGTGGAAGCGCGATTCGGTGGCTGGTTCAACGGCAGCCAGCAGGTCTACACGACCGGCGTTCATGTGGTGCCGGAGGAACTGCCGTTCTCCGGACCGTTCTGCAATGAAGCGGCGGTTAACCGTTAGCTCGTAGGGCGCATTTGTGCGCTACGGGCTCGGCGCATAAATGCGCTCTACCGGCTTTGTTGGGCGACATGACCGCCCGAGTTTGGAGTACTCACTGAGCGCTGACAAAGGCAAAGAGGCCTACAAGGACCCATATCAAAGCTGCTAGTAAGCCCGCAGTAGGCTCGCGCACACGAACGCCTATGGTGACAAGAACTGCAACAAGCCCGACGCTCACGGTGAAGGGGAGCCATGAAGGGTGGCTTCCTATGACAAATAATGTTGGCCCGACAAGCGCTGCCACGAGAGTCGTAAGGCCTGCGGACATCCGGACATTGATTAGCACAAAGACGAGGCCTGCATAGGCGGCGCCGGCTACGACGAGCCACCACAATGCGACCCTACTCATGCGGCCCAACGCCCGCCTCACGCCAGCTTGCCGTGACAGTTCTTGAATTTCTGACCGGACCCGCAGGGACAGGGATCGTTGCGGCCGACCTTGCGGGTGTCGCGCACGAAGGTTTCCGGACGTGCCGGGGCGTCGGCGGGACGTGTCGTCAGGGTGCGCACCGGTTGGGCGGGTCGCGGAGCTGAGGCCGCAATCGCAGCCACTTGCGGCGGGGCGGCTTCGGGCGCCGCACCCTGCATTGCATCGGGCGCGGAGGCGTGCTGGAACTGCAAGGGCCTGGCTTCGGCGAGGCGGCGCTGCTCCTCGATCATGCGCACCTCGTCCTCGGTCTGGATCTGCACGCGCGAGAGCATGGCGCTGACTTCGTGTTTGAAGCGCGCCAGCATGTCGTTGAACATGGTGAAGGCTTCGCGCTTGAACTCCTGCTTGGGATCTTTCTGCGCGTAGCCGCGCAGATGGATGCCCTGGCGTAGGTAGTCGGTGGCGGCTAGGTGCTCGCGCCAGAAGTTGTCGAGCACCTGCAGCGAGATCGCCTTCTCGAAGTGTTCGAGCGTCGCTGCGCCGACCTTCTCCTTCTTGGCGGCGTAGCTCTCGCCCATTCGGCCGGCGATGCGTGCGCGCAGGCCTTTTTCGTCGAGATCCTTTTCCTGGTCCAGCCATTCGCGGACCGGCAGGCTCAGCCCGAAGTCGCGCTTGAGCGCTTCCTCCAGGCCCTGCACGTTCCACTGCTCTTCCACCGACTGCGGCGGAACATACGCATCGACCACACCGTTGACGACGTCGCCGCGAATTTCTTCGATCAGCGCGGTGACACGCTCGGCGCCCATGAGTTCATCGCGCAATTCGTAGATCGCCTTGCGCTGGTCGTTGGCGACGTTGTCGTATTCGAGCAGGTTCTTGCGGATGTCGAAGTTGTGGCCTTCGACCTTGCGCTGCGCAGTCTCGATGGCGCGCGTGACCCAGCGGTGCTCGATCGCCTCGCCCGGCTGCATGCCGAGCCCCGTGAGCATGGCGCGCATGCGCGGCGGGGTGAAGATGCGCATCAGGGTGTCGTCGAGCGACAGGTAGAAGCGCGAGGCGCCCGGATCGCCCTGGCGACCGGATCGGCCGCGCAACTGGTTGTCGATGCGGCGCGACTCGTGACGCTCCGAGCCGATCACGAGCAGGCCGCCGCTGGCGACGACGGCGTCGTGCCGTTTCTGCCACTCGATCTTTGCGGCCTCGCGTGCAGCGGTGTCCTCTTCCGGCAGCTTGAGCAATTCAGCCTCAAGCGACCCACCGAGCACGATGTCCGTTCCACGACCGGCCATGTTGGTGGCGATGGTCACCGTATCGGGACGGCCGGCGTTGGCGACGATCTCGGCCTCGCGCTCGTGCTGCTTGGCGTTGAGCACCTCGTGCGTGATGCCTTCCTTCGTGAGCAGACCGGACAGCAGCTCGGAGGTTTCGATGCTCGCGGTGCCGACGAGAATCGGCTGGCTCTTCTTGTTGGAGGCCTTGATGTCCGCAATCACCGCCTCGAATTTTTCCTTGGCGGAGATGAACACCTGGTCGCCGCGGTCGTCGCGAATCATCGGGCGGTTGGTGGGGATGACCACCACTTCCAGGTTGTAGATGTTCTGGAACTCGAAGGCCTCGGTATCGGCCGTGCCGGTCATGCCGGACAGCTTCTTGTACAGCCGAAAATAGTTCTGGAAGGTGATGCTCGCCAGCGTCTGGTTTTCCTGCTGGATCTTGACGCCTTCCTTGGCCTCGATGGCCTGGTGCAGGCCGTCGGACCAGCGCCGGCCGGACATCATGCGGCCGGTGAACTCGTCGATGATGACGATCTGGTTGTTGCGGACGATGTACTCCACGTCCTTGCGGTATAGGTGATGCGCACGCAGCAGCGCGTTGGTGTGATGCATCAGGACGATGTTGGCCGCATCGTAGAGGCTGTCGTCCTCGCCGAGCAGGCCGTTGCTGCGCATCAGGTCTTCGAGCTTCTCGTGACCGGCCTCCGACAGATGCGCCTGGCGCGACTTCTCGTCCGCCAGAAAATCTCCTTCGCCGTCTTCTTCTTTCTGTCGTACGAGCTGCGGGATGAAGGCGTTGATCTTGCGGTACAGATCCGGATCGTCGTCGGTGGGGCCACTGATGATGAGCGGCGTGCGCGCCTCGTCGATCAGAATGGAATCGACCTCGTCGATGATCGCGTAGTTCTGCCCGCGCTGAACCTTGTCGCCGAGCGCGAAAGCCATGTTGTCGCGCAGGTAATCGAAGCCCAGCTCGTTGTTGGTCGCGTAGGTGATGTCGCAGGCGTAGGCCGCGCGCTTCTCGGCCTGGCTTTGGCCGGACACAATCACGCCAACGCTCAAACCCAGGAAACGGAAGATGCGACCCATCCACTCGGCATCGCGGCGGGCCAGGTAATCGTTAACCGTGACCACGTGCACGCCACGGCCTTCGAGCGCGTTCAGATACGCGCCGAGCGTCGCGACCAGGGTCTTGCCCTCACCCGTGCGCATCTCGGCGATCTTGCCTTCGTTCAACACCGCGCCGCCGATCAACTGCACGTCGAAGTGGCGCATGCCGAGCACGCGTTTGCCGGCCTCGCGCACAACGGCGAAGACTTCGGGCTGGATCTGCTTGAGCGTCTCGCCCTTGGCTAGGCGTTCGCGAAACACGGGTGACTGCTGGACCAGGTCCGCGTCGCTCATCGCGGCGAACTTCGTCTCCAGTTCGCCAACGGATTTCACCAATCCGCGAAAGGCGCGGACGTTACGCTGGTTGCGGCTGCCGAATAGGCGAGCGAGCCAGTTGTTGAGCATGTGGACCTTGAGTTCGTCGGGGCGTCAGGCTGACCTGGGTGGGTCAGCCCGCAGAGCGGGCGAAAAAATCGCCGCGCATTATGCCCTTCGTGGACTCTAGCCGCCGCTATTCAAGGGGCGGCGAGCGATACGACTACTGTGCAGCGCGAATGTACTGGGCCGGGTTGACCACGTAACCGTTCAGCAACACTTCGAAGTGCACGTGCGGGCCGGTGGACCGACCGCTGCTGCCGACGGACGCAATCTTCTGACCCTTGTCCACCTTCTGGCCCGGCTTTACGAAGCTGCGCTGGTTGTGCCCGTAGCGGGTTACGTAGCCGTTGCCGTGATTGATTTCCACCATCAATCCGTAGCCGCTGCGCCGCGAGGTCTCGGTGACGATACCGGCCGCCACGGCCAGCACATTGGAGCCCGGCGACGCCGCGAAGTCGATGCCCTGATGCATGGTGCGACGGCCGTTGAAAGGATCGGCGCGGAAACCATAAGCAGACGAAACGTAGCCGTTCAAAACCGGCAGGCCCGAGGGTTTCATTTCGCGATGTAGGCGTCCGGCCATCAGGATGTCTTCGAGCACCCGCATCTGGCGCTCGCGATCGTCCAGCTTCTGTTCGAAGGCTTCGAGCGCACTCAACACGGGATCACCGTCGAAATGCTGCGCCACTTCCGGCAATTCCGGTCCGCCGACAGCTGGGGGCTGCGTGAAGTTGAACTCGCCGGGATCTAGCCCGGCGATTTCCGTCATGCGGCCGCCGGCCGCGTCCAGGCGCAGCACATGCGCCTGCAACTGCGCGACTTTCTGCGACAGGGCACGCGTGTTCTCGTCGGCCTCGGCCTTGGCGCGGACCAGTTCGGCGCGCTGATCGGATATCTGCTGACTCCAAAGGTCCGCAATACCTTCGGCCGCCAGCACGTCGGAACCGCCGCGGACCGCCCAGCCAATGCTTGTAGAAAGCGCAATCACGCCAACCGCCGCCATGATGATCGGCGCCCACAAGAAGGGGTTGCCCGGTGTCAGCGCAAACCGCCACGTGCGGCTGCGGTCGCGGGTCACTACGATGATATCCATGGAAAGAAACGTTCTCCCTGCCAGGCACTTCTAATGAACGCGGATCCCGCGTCTCTTCATGGCCGGTTGCTCGCGCAACCGGGCGACTTCGACACTTTGCTGCAACAGGTCCGGCGCATCGAGGCGGTGGACCGCGCTCTGAGGCAATGGACTGCGGAGCCCTGGCTAGCGGCGATCAGAGTCGCCAATCTGCGCGGAGACACCCTGGTACTGTTTTCCGATAGCGCTGCAGCCTTGACGACGCTGCGTTATCGACGCGAGTCGCTGACGGCTTTTCTACGGGACCGACACGGATTTTCAATTTCCCGTATCGAAGCAAGAGTCAAACCAATGACAACGACGGCCCGAGTGTAAGCGTGCATCCTGACCGGAAGCAAGCAACCGATCAGGCAAAATGCGCAGGTGTGAGGTGCCCGCCGCGACGTTCTGAGGCATCAAGACAGGCGGGTCGAAGAAGCGATCAGACGCTCGCGAGCGCGCCGCGCACGTAAGCGATGGGGGGCGGGCGCTGGTCCTGATCGAACGTGATCTTTTCCCAGGCAGCCGTGTCCGCGAGCAGGGCACGAAGCAGCTTGTTGTTGAGCGCATGCCCGGACTTGTGGCCGGTGTAGGCGCCGATGATGCTGTGGCCGATCAGGTACAAATCGCCGATGGCATCGAGGATTTTGTGCCGCACCAGCTCGTCCTCGTAACGCAGTCCGTCCTGGTTGACGATGCGGAATTCGTCCAGTGCCACCACGTTGTCGAGGCTCGCGCCCAGGCCCAGATTATTGGCGCGCAACTGGTCCAGCTCGCGCATGAAGCCGAAGGTGCGGGCTCGCGCGACCTCCTGAACGTACGAGGTGGAGGAGAAATCCACCACGGCCGACTGCACGCCGGACTTGAACACCGGGTGCTTGAACTCCACGCTGAAGCCGAGCCGGAATCCGTCGAAGGGCTCGAAGCGCGCGAACTTGTCGCCGTCCTGCACCTGCACCGGCTGCTTGATGCGGATGAACCGTTTTGGTGCGTCCTGCTCGTGAATGCCCGCGGACTGGATCAGGAACACGAAGGGGCTGGCGCTGCCGTCCATGATCGGCGTCTCTGCCGCGGACAACTCGACCACGCAGTTGTCGATGCCCAACCCGGCCAGGGCCGACATCAGGTGCTCGACGGTGGCGACCCGGGTGCCGTCCTTGACCAGGGTGCTGGACAGCATGGTCTCGCGAACCAGCTCCGCGCTGGCCGGCACTTCGACCGGCGGGACCAGATCGACGCGACGAAACAGGATTCCGGTGTCCGGACCGGCCGGCAGCAGGGACATGAACACGCGGCTACCGGAGTGCAGGCCGATACCGGCGGCACGAACGGCCTGCTTGAGCGTGCGTTGTCTGACCATACGAAACCTTGATTCGAATGAGAGTCGGGGACCGTTGCAGTCTCCGGATTTACATCCGATTGTAACAGCGGTTCCGGCGCGGCTTGCTGAAACGCCCTTCGCCGTAGGTCGGGCCTTAGCCCGACATCGCAGCAGCGCAGGTCGGACTGAAGTCCGACCTACACCCTTCAGTCCGCCTGCTGTCTCAGGAACGTCGGGATGTTCAGCACGCTCTCGTCGAGCGAGTTGAGCCAGGCCGGCGCCCCGCCGTTGGCCACCTTCTTTTCGCGGAAGACGGCGGGCATGTCGTAGTTGACCTGCTTCTGCGGACGCAGCACCGGAATGGCCGGTTCGAGACGCGGCGTGGTGATCGAAACCACGGTCTGGGTCTTGACCGGCCCCCGCTCGATCGCGACGTGCTTGCTGCCCAGGCCGGTGGCCACCACCGTCACGCGCAAATCCTCGCCCAACGATTCGTCGATGGTGATGCCGAACTTCATGTCCACATCGGCGTTGCCGATCTGGCCGACCCGCTCCATCACCAGGGTCAGTTCTTTTTTCTTGAGCGAGCCACTGTGCGCCAGGGTGACCAGAATGCCTTTGGCGTCGTGCAACTCGATGTCGTCGATCAGCGGGCAGGACAGCGCCGCTTCCACCGCCGCCAGTGCGCGGTTCTCGCCGTTGCCGACGCCGATGCCCATCATCGCCATGCCGCGGTTGGCCATGACGGTGCGCACGTCGGCGAAGTCCACGCTGATTTCGCCCGGGCTGGTGATGATCCCGGAGATGCCCTGCACCGCGTTCTTCAGAACTTCATCGGCCTTCTTGTGGCACTCGACCACGGTCATGTCCTCGGGCAGCACGAGTTGAAGCTTCTCGTTGGGAATCACGATCAGCGAGTCCACCAGAAGCCGCAGTTCCTGCAGGCCGCGCTCCGCGACCTGGCGGCGCTTGGGCGGCTCGAACGCGTAAGGCTTGGTGACCACGCCCACCGTGAGAATCCCCAGCTCCTTGGCGATTTCGGCGATGACCGGCGCCGCACCGGTGCCGGTGCCGCCGCCCATGCCGGCGGTGATGAAGAGCAGGTCGGTGCCCTCGATCATCTCGCGGATCAGGTCCTTGGACTCCAGCGCGGCTTCGCGCCCCTTGGCCGGATCGCTGCCGGCACCCAGGCCGCGCGACACGCGCGGGCCGAGTTGCAGGATGTTGGTGGTCTTGCAGCGTTCCAGGTGCTTGCGGTCGGTGTTGGCGGCGATCAGCTCCACGCCTTCGATCTCCGCCATGACCATTTCGTTGACGGAATTACAGCCGCCGCCGCCGACGCCGATGACGCGGATGACCGCATCCATTGGCTGACCGTCTACGATCTCGTACAGTTCGTTCGTTCGTGTGTTCATGACTGCCTCCGCCCCGCTGTTTTGTCTGTTGGAATCGCCAAATCGAGGTTGTGATAAATCATTTGATTTGGCGGCAAAATATGATGTTTTCTAGTGTACGACTTGACAAGGTTTTTGCAATAGATTTCGCAACTTTTTTTACTGCTTTTTGCGCGTCGGCGCGGCTCGGGTTCACTCAGAAATTCCCCTTGAACCAGTTGCCGATTCTTTCGGCCCAGTAAGCCGCACCACGGCCGTCGGAAACCGGGGGTCGCGTGTAGTTCTGGGAGCGCGCGTAGATCAGCAAACCCACGGCCGTCGCATACGCCGGGCTGCGGCCCACGTCGCGCACGCCGGTGACGTCGTGCGGCGCACCGACGCGGGTCGGCAGCTCGAACACTTCTTCGGCGACCTCGCGCACCCCCGGCATCATCGAGGCCGCTCCGGTCAGCACCACGCCACCGGCAATGGCGTCGTACCAGTCCGATCGCTGAAGCTCCTTGCGCACGAAGCGGAACAACTCCTCGTAGCGCGGGCGGATCACTTCCGACAGGGTCAGGCGTGACAGCCGTCGCGGCGGGCCGTCGCCGACGCTCGGCACCTCGATCTCATCGTCGTGCTGCACCAGTTGTGGCAGCGCGCAGCCGTACTTGATCTTGATCTCCTCGGCCGCCGCCGTCGGCGTGCGGAACGCGACGCTGATGTCGTTGGTGACCTGCTCGCCCGCAATCGGCAGCACCGCGGTGTGGCGGATCGAGCCGCCCTTGAACACGGCGATGTCGGAGGTGCCGCCACCGATATCGACCATGCAGATGCCGAGGTCTTTTTCGTCCGGCAACAGCACCGCGCTGCTCGACGCGATGTGTTGCAAGCACAGCTTGTCCACGTGCAGGCCGCAGGACTCGACGCACTTCTGCAGGTTCTGCGCGGCCGAGACGGAGCCGGTGACGATGTGCACCTTGGCTTCCAGGCGCACGCCGAACATGCCCTCGGGCTTGAGAATGCCTTCCTGGTTGTCGACCACGAATTCCTGCGGCAGTACGTGGATGACTTTCTGGTCGGCCGGGATCGCAATCGCTCGGCCGGCCTCGATCACCTTCTCCACGTCCTTGTGCGAGACCTCGCGCGAACTCACCGGCACCACGCCCACGGAGTTATGACTCTTGATGTGCGCGCCGGACAGGCCTACGAACACGCTTTGCACTCTGGCGTTGGCCATCATCTCGGCTTCCTCCACCGCGCGCCGGATCGCCTGCACCGTGGCGTCGATGTTGATGACCACGCCGCGCTTTAATCCGCGCGAGGGCTGCTGGCCCAGGCCCACCACCTCGATCTGCCCGCCCGGCTGCACTTCGCCGATCACGCACACCACCTTGGACGTCCCCACGTCCAGGCCCATCAACAGATTGCGCGAGTCACGCTTGGTCATGGCTTGGTTTCCTTGGCGACCTCGGCCTCGCGCCAACCGACGGCGAATCCGTTCGTGTAACGAAGATCGATGTACTGCACCTGCCCCCAACGCCCATCGAGGGTGCGCAGGGTAACGTCGATGAGCGTGGGCATGCGCTCGTCCGGCAAGGCACGGCCGAAGCGCAGTTCAATATCGTTCGTGGCGCGCGCGGTCCACTCACCGCGAGCATCCATGGCCAGGCCCTCCAATGCCAGCGCCGTATTCTGAAGCTGGGGTGCGATGCGCTGCCAGGTGTCTGCGACTTCCGCCTCGTGACCGGCCACTCCGCCCAGGTGCGGCAGCCCGATGGGAACGTCCGAGGCCCGCGGCGAGAACGCGCGCGCTTCGGCGTCCAGCAAAGCATTGTCGTTCCAGCGCGCAAAGGCCTCGCGTTCCCACACTCGCACCGACACCGCGCCGGGCCAGCGTCGTTCGGCGCGCACGCGCGCCACCCAGGGAAGCGCGGCCACAGAGTCGCGCAAGCCGTCGAGGTCTGCCGAAAAGAAACTGCTAGCCGAGAACGCTTGCGCGGCGGTGCGCACATCTTCCGGCCGCAGATGCTGGAAATCGCCGCGCACTTCGAGCTGCGTCAGCGGCGCGTCGTCCGGCACCAGCAACCAGGCCATCAGGCCCACGATCAGCACCGTGATGAACGACAGCATCGCCGACGACAACTTCGCGGACGGCAGCTTGGGAACTTCCAGCAGGCTGTCGGCAATACTCAAGTGGCCTCCCCGGAGAACGTCGTCTCCAGCAGCGTCCAGCAAAGATCCTCGAAGCTCATGCCTGCGGCGCGCGCGGCCATCGGCACCAGCGAGTGCGACGTCATTCCGGGCACCAGGTTCGCTTCCAGCAGCCAGGGCTGGCCCTGGGCATCGAGCAGGAAATCGATGCGGCCCCAACCACGGGCGTCCAGCAATTCGAAAGCCTGCAAGGCGAGCGACTGCATGCGCGCTTCCAGCGCCGCCGGCAACCCGCTCGGACACTCGTAGCGCGTCTTGTCGGAAATATATTTGGCGTGATAGTCGTAGAACTCGCCGTCCGGTTCGATGCGTATCGTCGGCAGCGCGCGACCGTCCACGATGGCGCAGGTGTACTCGGCCTTGTTAGGACCGCCGTCGATGAAGCGTTCGGCCATGACGACTCTTGAAGTGTTCGAATCGCCGCGCGCAAACGCAAGGGCGGCAGCCAACTGGTCCGGCGATTTCACCTTGGTGATGCCGACGCTCGATCCTTCTTCGGATGGCTTGACGATGAGGGGGTAGTCCAGCGCGGTCGCTGCGTGTTCGAGATCGTCGAGGCTGCGGATCAGGAAGTAATCCGGCGTCGGCAGGCCCTCGGACTTCCACATGCGCTTGGAGCGCAGCTTGTCCATCGCCAGCGCCGAAGCGAGCACGCCGCTGCCGGTGTAAGGCACGCCGACGAGGTCCAGCACCGCCTGCAAGGTGCCGTCTTCGCCGCCGGTGCCGTGCATGATGTTGAACGCGCGATCGAAGCCGGCGCGCTTCAATCCGAACAGGGTCTCGCAATCGGCATCGACGGCATGTGCATCGACGCTGCGTGCAAGCAGCGCGGCGTGCACGGCTTGGCCGCTCCACAGCGACACCTCGCGCTCGGCCGACCATCCGCCCATGAGCACGGCGACTTTGCCGAAGACTTTCGCGTCGGCGACTTTCAAGCGATTTCTCCCACGATACGAACCTCGGTCACCAATTCAATACCCGTCTGCTTGCGCACCATCATGCGGATGTGATGGATCAGGCGCTCTACGTCCGCAGCGCTCGCGCCTTCGTCGGTGAGAATGAAATTGGCGTGCAGAGTCGAGACTTCCGCTCCGCCGATGCGATAGCCCTTGAGCCCGCAAGTATCGATCAGACGTGCGGCGTGATCGCCCGGAGGATTGCGGAAGGTGCTGCCCGCGCTCGGCCTGCCCACCGGTTGTGTCGCCTTGCGCCGCGTCAGCCACTCGCGCGTGTCGCGCTCGTGCTGTCTGTCCGCGTCTTGCGTCACGCGGAAACGCGCGCCCAGGAATCCGGCGAATCCACGCGGCGGTTCTATGTGGCGATAGGCGTGGTGGAAGTCGGACGGATCGAGCCAGGCGGTGCGGCCGTCGAGATACAGCACTTCGACCGCCGCCACATTGGGCCAGGTCTCGCCGCCCCAGGCACCCGCGTTCATCGCCAGCGCGCCGCCGACGGTGCCGGGTATCCCCGCCATGAAACCCAGACCCGCGCGACCGCGGCTCTGAGCGAACTTGGCCAGACGCGCGCAATGCACGCCGGCCTCGGCGTAGATCTCGAACGGACCGGCTTCGACCAGGCCGTCGAGCGCGCCGTGCAGGCCGATCACAGTGCCGGGCCAGCCGCCGTCGCGCACCAGCAGGTTGCTGCCCAGGCCCAGCCACAGCAGCGGCTCTGTGGTCGGCAGGCTGCGCACGAACGCGATGAGGTCCTCTCGATCCGCGGGTTCGAAGTAGCGCCTTGCCGGTCCGCCCACGCGCCAGCTCGTGTGCCGCGACAGCGGTTCGTTTTCGAGCAGGCATCCGCGCGGCAGAGCGGGTCCGCGCGTGACCGGCATCGCGGTCTTGGCAGAAGCTGAGCGCGCAGGCTTGGCGATGCCCTTGTCGGACCGAGGCTTGCGAGCCACCGGCTTGCGTCGCGCGGTCATGGCGTGCCTCCGAATCGCTGGACCAGCAAGGCTGGCGCATTGCCGATATCGCCGGCGCCGATGGTCAGCAACACGTCGTCGGCGCGCAGCACACCCTCGGCCGCGTCCGCCAGTTCCGCCAGCGACTTAACGTACAGCGGCTCGACCTTGCCGCGCGTGCGGATGCAGCGAGCAAGGCTGCGGCTGTCGGCGCCCGCAATCGGCGATTCGCCCGCGGGATACACGTCGAGCAGCAGCAGCGCATCGACCTGCGACGAAAGCACCTCGCAGAAGTCGTCGAACAGATCTCGCGTGCGCGTGTAGCGATGCGGCTGGAACGCCACCGCGAGCCGCTTGCCCGGATGCGCCGCGCGCATCGCTTGAAAGGTCGCGGCCAGCTCGCGCGGATGATGGCCGTAATCGTCCACCAGCCAGACTTTGCCGGCAGGCAATGTGAGCCAGCCGTGCGGTTCACAGCGCCGGCCAATGCCCTGGAACTCCAGCAGCGATTTGCGGATGGCGGGCAGCGCCACGCCGAGTTCGCGCGCGATCGCCACCGCGGCGAGCGCGTTTTGCACGTTGTGCAAGCCCGGAAGGTTCAGGTGCAGCGCTTCGCGCGTGCCGTCGCGCCAGACCACGGTGAAGTCGTGGCCGTGACCGCTGGCGACGACGTCTTCGGCGCGCACGTCGGCGTCGGCAGCGAGGCCGTAGGTGAGAATCGGACGGCCGATGCGTTCCTGAAGTTCGCGCACCACCGGGTCATCCGCGCACAGCACCGCGAGCCCGTAAAACGGCAGCCGTTGCAGGAATTCGACGAAGGTGTTCTTGAGCCGCTCGAAGTCGCCGCCGTAAGTTTCGAGATGGTCGGCATCGACGTTGGTGACCGCGGCAATCATCGGGTTGAGGTGCAGGAACGAAGCGTCGCTCTCGTCGGCCTCGGCCACCAGGTATTGCCCGCTGCCGAGCCGTGCATGCGTGTCGGCGCTTTTCACCTTGCCGCCGACGACGAAGGTCGGGTCGAGTCCGCCCTCGGCAAGGACGGCCGCGACCAGACTCGTCGTCGTCGTCTTGCCGTGCGTACCGGCAATCGCGATGCCGTGACGGAAGCGCATCAGCTCGGCCAGCATCTCTGCCCGGCGCACGATGGGAATGCGATTCGCGCGCGCATATTCCAGTTCCGGATTGCCGCTCTTCACCGCCGTGGACATCACCACCACGTCCGCGCCTTCGGCGTTGCTTTCCGCGTGGCCGATGAAAATCTGCGCGCCGAGCGAGACCAGCCGGCGTGTCGCCGCACTTTCCTTGAGGTCCGTCCCGGACACCGTGTAACCGAGATTGATCAGTACCTCGGCAATGCCGGCCATGCCGCTGCCGCCGATGCCGAGCATGTGGATGCGACGAACCCGTCGCATGATCGGATGCGTGGCCTGCGGCGGCATCATGCGCGTGCTCCGGCAAGGTCCACGCAGACGTCCGCGATCAGGTCAGTGGCTCCTGTCCAGGCTGCGGCGCGCGCGGCTTCGGCCATCGCGATCAAGCGCGAGCGATCCGACAGCAGGTCACTCAAGGTCTCGGCCAGTCGCGCGGGTGTCAGCTCGGCTTCCTGAATCAGTTGCGCCGCACCGATCCGCACGAGGTGCTCGCCGTTGCGCGTCTGGTGATCGTCCACCGCAAAAGGGAAGGGCACGAGCAGGGCCGCACACCCGGCGGCCGACAACTCGGCGATGGTCGATGCACCCGCGCGGCACACCACCAGATCGGCCCAGGCGTAGGCCGCGGGCATGTCGGTGATGAAGGCTTCGATCTGCGCTTCGACCGCAGCGTCGGCATATGAGCGCTGCGCCAACTCCAGGGTGCGCCCGGCCTGATGACGCAGCACCGGCCTCGCGTCCGGAGACATCAGTGCGAGTGCCTGTGGCAGTCGCTCGTTCAAGGCCCTCGCGCCCTGGCTTCCGCCGAGCACGAGCACTTGCGGACGCGTGTTGTCGCGCGATTCGATGCGCACGCGCGGCGGAGGCAGTTCGGCAAAACCGGCGCGCACCGGATTGCCCACCGTGACGGCGCCCGCAAAAGTCTTCGGAAAAGCTTCGAGCACGCGACTCGCAAGACGCGATAGCAGGCGATTGGTCAGTCCCGGCGCCGCGTTCTGTTCGTGAATCACCAGCGGGATGCGGCGCAGCCACGCGGCGAGCCCGCCTGGCCCGGACGCAAATCCGCCCATGCCGAGCACCGCGTGCGGCTGGCGCGCGCCGAGAATCGACCAGGCTTGCCACACCGCGCGCAGCAGACGCAGCGGCGCGCCGAACAGGGTCATCGCACCCTTGCCGCGCAGGCCGGTGACTCTCACGAAATCCATCGCAAAACCCTGCGGCGGCACGGTGCGCGATTCGAACGAATCCGGCGCGCCCATCCACATCACCTCATGCCCGCGTCGGCGCAATTCGTGCGCGACCGCGAGCGCAGGAAACACATGCCCGCCGGTGCCGCCCGCCATGATGATGAAGCGATACGTCATTGGGACATCCGGGTCATGGCTTCATCCTGGCCGTACGCGCATCGGCCACGCGGGTCTCGTAATCCACGCGCAAGATCAGCGCGAGCAGCACCATCACGGTGATGAGCGAGGAGCCGCCGTAGCTGATGAGGGGCAAGGTCAGACCCTTGGTCGGCAGCGAGCCCATGTTCACCGCCATGTTGATCAGCGCCTGCATGCCCAGCCAAGAGGTGAGTCCGTAGCTCAGGTAGGCCTTGAAGCGTTCGCCGCGCGCTTCGGCCCCGGCGCCGATCACGAACCCGCGCCACACCAGCACCGCGAACAAGGCGATCAGCACCACCACGCCGAACAGGCCGAACTCCTCGGCGAGAATCGCGAAGATGAAGTCGGTATGCATCTCCGGCAGGTACAGCAGCTTCTGCACGCTGTTGCCCAGACCGACGCCCATCCATTCGCCGCGCCCCACCGCAATCAGCGAATTGGCCAGTTGCCAGCCGCTGTGTTCGATATCGGCAAAGGGGTCTCTGAAGCTCAACAGCCGCTTGATGCGATAGGCCTCCGCCACCGCCACCAGCGCCAGGACGCCGCTCGCCACCACCACCAGGCCACACAGGTAGACCAGCCGTGCGCCGCCCAGGAACAGCATGATGAAAGCCACCACAATCAGAATCACGGTGGCGCCGAAGTCCGGCTCCAGCACCAGCAGCCCGCCCGCCAGCAACAGCGGCAGGAACGGCACCAGCAGACCGCTCAGCGTGTTCTGCAAGCGTCCCTGGCGGCGCACAATGTAGGCGGCCAGGTACATGATGAGCGCGAGTCGCGCCGGCTCCGACACCTGGACGCGGACGAACTCCAGATCGATCCAGCGCCGCGCGTGATTCACCGTCACGCCGATCCCGGGGATCAGCACCAGCACGAGCAGCAACAAGCCGCCCGTGGCCAACCAGCCGCTGCGCCGTTCCCACACGTGCATCGGCACGCGGAAAGCCGCCCAGGCGGACAAGCCGCCAATCCCGGCAAAGACGATCTGACGGAAAAAAAAGTAGAACGGATCGCGAGCCACTTCACGCGCATGCTCCGCCGTTGCATGCGCCACCGAGGCCGACGCCACCATCACCAGTCCCCAGCCGAGCAGTGCCATCGCGGTCGCGCACAGCCAGGGGTCGAGCCCGAGTTGCGCCCGCGGCAACGGCAGCGAGAGCTGTTCGGGTTCCGAAGACCAGCGCGGCCAGGCCAGGCTCATGCGTGTTCCCCGACCCATTGCGAAAACCGCTCGCCGCGTTCGACGTAATTCCTGAACTGGTCGAGGCTCGCACAGGCCGGCGACAGGAGCACGCAGTCGCCGCTTTGCGCGATGCCCCTGGCGCGATGAAGCGCCGCTGTCATGTCGGCTTCGCGATATACCGGCAGCGCGCCGAAGATCGCGTCCTCGATGGTCTGTGCGTCCTGCCCGAACAATAGTGCCGCGCGTCCTTTCTGCGCGAGCGGTTGCGCAAGCGGCGCAAAATCCTGCCCCTTGCCCTGACCGCCGCCGAGCCAGACGATGGGGCCGTCGAGTCCATTCAAGGCAGCGAGCGTCGAACCGACGTTGGTGCCCTTGGAATCGTTGAGCCAGGCGATGCCGTTACGCGCTGCGACGAACTGGCAGCGGTGCGGCAGACCCTCAAAGCTGTTCAGGGCTTGCAGGCTCGCTTCGCGCGGAATGCCGACGGCGTCTGCCAGTGCCAACGCGGCCAGGGCGTTGGCCGCGTTGTGCAAGCCAGGCATACGCAGTGAGACCTGAGGCGTGAGGCGTGAGGAACCGCGCGCGAGCCATCGAGCGCCGTTGATGGTCGTCATGCCGTAGTCGTCGCCGGACGGTTCATCCAGTCCGAAACTCACGACCTGCCGAGCCTGTTCGCTGCCGAGTCGCGTTGCCGCGTCCTCGCGATTCACCACCGCCACATCGCTGCCGCGGAAGATGCGTGCCTTGGCCGCGGCGTAAGCATCCATGTGGCCATGACGATCGAGATGATCTTCCGACAGATTCAGAAACGCTGCAGCCTTGCAGTGCAGCGAGTGCGTGGTTTCGAGCTGGAAGCTGGACAGCTCCAGCACGTACAGCTCGGCCGCATCGTCCAGCAGATCGAGCGCTGGCGTTCCCAGATTTCCGCCGACCTTCATGCGCAGGCCGGCGGCTTTCGCCATCTCGCCAACCAAGGTCGTGACCGTGCTCTTGCCGTTGCTGCCGGTGATGCCGATCACCGGTGCATGCGCTGCGCGCGCGAACAATTCGATGTCGCCGATGATCGGCACACGGGCCGCGCTCAATTCGCGAACGAAGGGTTCGTCGAGCGCAATGCCGGGCGAGACCACCGCCTCGGCAAACTGATTCAGGGGACGCCGCGCGTCGAAAGCGCCAAGGCGAAATTCCACTTGCGGAAACTGCGCACGCAAGACTTCGATGCCCGCAGGAGCCACACGAGAATCCGTGACCACGAGGTCCACGCCCTCACCTGCGAGAAAGCGCAGGGCGGAAATGCCGGACGCGCCGAGTCCGACGATCAGGATGCGCGGGCCTTCATGGCGGGGCGCGCTCATCACCGCACCTTCAACGTCGACAGCCCGATCAACACCAGAATCAGCGTGATGATCCAGAAGCGCACGATGATTCGCGGCTCGGGCCAGCCCTTGAGTTCGTAGTGGTGATGCAGCGGCGCCATGCGGAAGATGCGCTTGCCGCCGCTGTATTTGTAGTAGCCCACTTGCAGCATCACCGACAGCGTCTCGGCCACGAACACGCCGCCCATCACCACCAGCACCAGCTCCTGTCGCACCAGCACGGCAACCACGCCGAGTGCCGCGCCGAGCGCGAGCGCGCCGACGTCACCCATGAACACCAGCGCGGGATAGGCGTTGAACCACAGGAAGCCAAGCCCTGCGCCCGCAAGCGCGGTGCAGAAAATCACCAGCTCGCCGACGCCGGGAATGTAGGGAATGCTGAGGTATGCCGCGATCTTGACGTTGCCCGTGCAATAAGCGAACACTGCGAGTGCCGAGGCCACGAGCACGCAGGGCATGATGGCCAGGCCGTCGAGACCGTCGGTGAGATTGACCGCGTTGCTGGTGCCGACGATGACAAGGTAGGACCAGGGGATGAAAAAGATGCCGAGCTGGATTGCCACGTCCTTGAACACGGGTACGAGCAGCGCGGTCTCGGGCGAGGCCTTGCCGTCGCCGAACACGTCCCACAGCGGCGCGTTCGGCGCCGTGAAGTAAATCAGCGTGGATACGCCGAAGCCCGCCAGCGACAGCCAGAAATATTTCTGCTTCGCGGTGAGGCCGAGATTCCGCCGATGCCTGATCTTGATGAAATCGTCTGCGAATCCGACCAGCCCGAAGGCCAGCGTCACAAGCAGAGCAAACCACACGAAGCGATTGGTGAGATCGGCCCAGGCCAGGGTCGAGATGGTGATGGCGCCGAGGATCATCACGCCGCCCATCGTCGGCGTTCCGGTCTTGGCCTGGTGGGATTTGGGCCCCACGTCGCGAATGACCTGGCCGAACTTGAAGTCGTGCAGCTTGCGGATCATCCACGGTCCGACCAGGAACGAGAAAATCAGTGCCGTGAGCACGCCCAGAATCGCGCGGAAGGTCAGGTAGCTGAAGACGTTGAAGGAGCTGATGCTCTCTTTCAACCACATGGCGAGGTGGTACAGCATCTTCAGTGGCTCTCCTCATGCCGCTCGCCGCATAGCGCAGCGACCACTCTTTCCATGCGCGCCGAGCGCGATCCCTTGACCAGTACGGTGACGCCTTCGCGCAGATCGGCCGACAGGCTGCGGCTCAAAGCCTCCACATCGTCGAACCGCTCCGCTCCCGCGCCGAAGCCCCGCGCGTAGTGCTCGCCCGCAGATCCGATCACGCACAGACGCTCGATGCCGAGTTCGCGTGCGCGAGCTCCGCAGGACTCGTGCAGCGCGCTTGACGAGGCGCCGAGTTCGGCCATCGCGCCGAGCACGGCCCAGCGCTGTCCAGTTTGCTGCGCCAGCAATTCCAGGCCGGCGTTCATCGAAGTGGGATTGGCGTTGTAGCTGTCGTCGATCAGGCGCGCGCCCTGCGGCGTGAGCTTCCACACCACGCGCCCCTGCGCGGCTTCCACTCGCGCGAGGCCTTGCGCAATCACCGATGCGTCAAGGCCCAGCGCCGCGCCGCAGGCGGCGGCGGCGAGCGCGTTCATCACGTTGTGTCGGCCCGGCAAGGGCAGCTCGACCGCGGCCTCGCTGCCCGGAATCGCAAGCTCGAACCGGCTGCCGCCCGCTGTCGCCTCGATGCGACTGGCACGCACGTCTGCGGGCAGGGTGATGCCGAAGCTGAGCTGTCTGCCGCGCGCCAGGCTGCGCCAGAGCTCGGCGTAATCGTCGTCCGCGTTGATGACGCTGATGCCGTCTTCGCTCATACCCGCGAACAACTCGCCCTTGGCGCGCGCCACGCCCTCGCGCGATCCGAAGCCTTCCAGATGTGCATCGCCGGCCTGCGTGATGACGCCGACTTGCGGCCGTGCCAGCGCAGTGAGCTGCGCGATTTCTCCTGCGTGGTTCGCACCCATCTCGATCACCGCGGTGCGATGCGTGGAGCGGAGTTCGAGCAGGCTCAGCGGCAGGCCGATGTGATTGTTGAGATTGCCGCGCGTGGCCAGCACCGGCCCGCGCACGGCAAAGATCGCCGCGAGCAATTGCTTGGTCGTGGTCTTGCCGTTGCTGCCGGTCACGGCGACGACGGGATCGGCATAGCGCTCGCGCCAGGCGCTGGCGATGGCCTGCAATCCTTGCAGCGAATCGCGCACGAGCAACTGTGCGATCGGCGTGTCGAGTCGGCGCTCGACCATCACGCCGGCTGCGCCTTCTTTGACCGCATCCCCGACGAAATCGTGCGCGTCGAACCGCTCGCCACGCAGCGCCACGAACAGGTCGCCGCGACGCACCGAGCGCGAATCGTGTGTGACCCGCAGGACCGCAGCGTCTTCGCCGATGAGCTGCGCACCCGCGGCCTGCGCGAACCAGGAGAGCTTCGCCATTTCTTCGATCGAAGCGCTCACGAGTTCGCTCCGACTCGCTCAGCGACGTACGCGCGATCGCTGAAATGGCGGACTTCGCGACCATAGTCCTGCGTGGTCTCGTGGCCCTTTCCCGCAAGCAGAATCACGTCGCCGTGTTGTGCGCCGTGGATGGCAGACTCGATGGCGGCGGCACGCTCATGCTCGATCTGCACCTTGTGCCGGAGCGCGGCAGGAATGCCGGCAAGAATCTCATCGGTAATCTGCTTCGGCGCTTCACTGCGCGGGTTGTCGTCGGTGACGATCGCGCGATCCGCCAGCCGGGCAGCGGCCTCGCCCATCAACGGCCGCTTGCCGTGATCGCGCTCGCCGCCGCAACCGAACACGCATACCAGCTTGCCGCTCGTGTGTGCGCGCAGCGCGTGAAGAATCTGTTCCAGCGCCTTGGGCGTGTGGGCGTAGTCCACCACCACCAGCGCCTGCGTGCGCGGTCCGCGGAATCCCTCGATGCGGCCTGGCACCGTGCGCGAATGGCTCAGCGCGTCGGCGGCTGCATCGAGCGTCACGCCCGACTCCAGCAGCACCGCGGCCGCTGCGAGCAGGTTGTAGGCGTTGAAGCGTCCGAGCAGCGCGGTGCGCAGCGGCGCATTGCCCAGGTGAGTTTGCAGATCGAAGCCCAGTCCGGTGTCGTCGAGTTGTACGTTGCAAGCCAGCAGGTAGCGGGCCTGCGCGGGATTTTTCCCGTCGATGCCGTAGACGCACATCCGCTCGCTCGCCAACTGTTCGATCCAGCGCGCACCGTGTTCGTCGTCACGATTGAGAATCAGCGCGCGCTCGTCGTCGGATTCGAACAGCCTGCGCTTGGCGCTCGCGTAGTGTTCGATGGTGCCGTGGTAGTCGAGATGATCGCGTGTGATGTTGGTCAGCACGGCCGCATCGAAACTCACGCCGCCGATGCGGTTCTGATCGAGCGCGTGCGAGGAAACTTCCATCGCGCAGTGCGAGGTTCCGGCGTCGATGAAATCGGCGAGATGCGCGTGCAGCGCGATCGGATCAGGCGTGGTGTGCGTGGCCGCTGCCAAGTCGTCGAGCCGGCCGCTGCCGAGCGTGCCGATGTACGCGCAGGGCTTGCCGAGTCTCTCGAAGGCCTGCGCGATGAGGTGCGCGGCCGAGGTCTTGCCGTCGGTGCCGGTGATGCCGGCGACGAACATGCGATCGGCCGGGCGACCGTAGAAACGCGCCGCGATTTCGCCGACGTGCACGGAAAGTCCATCGACTTCCACGCAGGGAACCGCGGCCTGGGGACGCGCCTGATCGGGCGCCGGCTCCCACACGATGGCGCTGGCTCCGCGTGCAAGCGCCTGGGGCAGATGCGCGAGTCCGTGACCGCGCGTGCCTTTGACCGCAAGAAACGCATGCCCGGATTCCACTCGTCGCGAATCCATAGCAAGGCCAGTGACAGCAAGCTGTGGAATCGGCGATGCCATTCCATCGAGCAGCGTTTCGAGGTCGCACATGCGCGCCGCGCTTGACCCCGGGTTCACGTATTGGGCCTCGTCGCCACGATGCCGGGCATGGCGAGCTGCGGTGGCGCGAATTTCGGTACGCAGTGCTCCGTGCAATCGTCCGGCGCAATCTGCAACAGGCGAAGGGCTCCTTGCAGCACGGTGGAGAACACCGGTGCGGCGACGACACCGCCGTAGTAATCGCCGGCGCTGGGCTCGTCGATCATCACAAGACCGATCAGTCGCGGATTCTCGGCCGGCACCATGCCGATGAACACGGATTGGTGACGGTCGGCGTCATAGCCGCCGGTGGCCGCGACCTTGCGCACGGTTCCTGTCTTGCCGGCGACGCGATAACCCGGAATCGCGGCACGCGAGCCGGTACCGTCCGATTCTGCGACCGCTTCGAGCATGCGCCGGACTTCGCGTGCAGTGCGGGCGCTGATAGCGCGTTGCGGCGGCTGGGTCGCACCGCCGCGCAGCAAGGTGATCTGCGGCATCAGGCCGTCGTTGGCCAGGCCTGCGTAGGCGCGCACCAAATGCAGGGCGTTGACCGACAGGCCGTAGCCGTACGACGCAGTGGCGGTGCCGATGTCGCCCCATTGCGCGAAGGGCCGCAGCAGCGGCGCCGACTCGCCCGGAAAACCCGAGGCGATGCGATCGCCCAGCCCGAATTTCTGATAGCCCTGCCACACCCGCTCGGAGCCCATCGCCAGACCCATCTTGGCGGCGCCCACGTTGCTCGACTTGGCCAGCATGTGCGCCAGGTCCACGTCGCCCAGCGCGTGAATGTCGCGCACGGTCAGACGATGCACCTGCATCCAGCCGGCGCCGGTGTCGATGTGGCTGGCGGAGGTGTACGCGCCGATGTCGAGCGCCTGCGCGACCAGCAGCGGCTTGACCGTGGAACCGGGCTCGAAGGAATCGACGATCGCGCGGTTGTGCATGCGGCCGGGCTTGCGGTCCTCGATGTTGTTGGGGTTGTAGCCGGGCTGGCTGGCCACGGCGAGCAACTCGCCGGTGCGCGCGTCGGCCACCACCACCAGCCCTCCCTTAGCCTTGTGTTCCAGCACGGCGCGCTTGAGTTCGCGATAGGCCAGGTATTGCAGGCGCAGGTCGATCGACAAGGTCAGATCGTCGCCGGGTTGCGCGGGAACCGCGTCCTCGGTGTCCTCGACGATGCTGCCGCGCGCGTCGCGGATCACGCGGCGCGATCCGGCGATGCCGCGCAGCGTGTCGTCGTGCGCTATTTCCATGCCGGTCGCGCCGTTGCCGTCGGGATCGGCAAAGCCCACGAGCTGCCCGGCAAACTCGCCGGCCGGGTAGTAGCGGCGGTATTCGCGCGTGGAGAAAACCCCGGGCGCCTTGAGCGAAAGCACGCGCTGCCCTTCGCCCGGAGGCAGGCCGCGGTCGATGTAGACGAAGGGCTTTTTCGAACGCTTCTCCAGGAAGCGCGTGAACGTCGCCTGCGGCTGCTTGAGCACCTTGGCCACGGCGGCGAGATGCTCGGGTGAGGCCAGCAAGGCCGAAGGCACGCACCAGATCGAATCCACCGGCGCGGACAAGGCCAGCGGTTCGCCGCGACGGTCGCGGATGGCGCCGCGATGGCCCGGCAACGTGACCTTCCGCACCTGGCGTTTCTCGCCTTGGCTGGTCAGAAAATCGCGATCGACGACTTGCAGTTGTACCGCACGCGCGGTGACGAAGAGCGCACCGATGCCGAGCACACCCAGAATCGCGAGCCGGCGCCAGACCGCGACAGGACGCAGTTTGTAGCCCGTGTCTGTGGTCATGGCCCGGACCCCGCGGCGACCTGTTCCACGATCACGTATTCGCGCGGCTCGGACATGCCGAGCGTCGCGCGCGCGGCGGTCTCGATGCGCGCGTGGTGCGACAGCGCAGCTTCTTCGAGCTGCAATTGCGACCACTCCATCGACAGGCGTTCGCGCTCGACGCGCGTGCGCTCGATCTCGGTGGTGAGGCTGCGGTTTTCGTGCTTGATCCGTACCGCCCACAGCGCCGAGCCCATCACCAGCAGCGCCAGCAGCATCGGCAGCAACAAGCCGGTGGGGCGCGCTTCGGTCAGCGCCAGTTGAACGCGGTCGATCCAGCGCTTCAACGCCGCCGCTCCGCAACGCGCAGCACGGCGCTGCGCGCACGTGGGTTGTCCCGGCATTCGGCTTCGGTCGGGAACTCGCGTGAAATCGTGCGCAGTTTTTTTGTGGCCGCGGCCTCCGGTGGAATCGGCAGATGCCTGTTTCTGCGCTCCATCTCCGCATCGGGCGAGGCGGCCTGCGACTCGCGCATGAAGCGCTTCACGATGCGGTCCTCCAGCGAATGAAAGCTGATGACTGCGAGCCGCCCGCCGGGCGCAAGCAGGTCGAGACTCGCGAGCAGCGCGGATTCGAGCGCATCGAGCTCTCGATTGATGAAGATGCGGATCGCCTGGAAGCTGCGCGTGGCCGGATGAATCTTCTGCCGCGGTCCCGGCATCGCGCGCACGATCATTTCGGCGAGTTGCGCGGTGCGCTCGATGGGAGTCTCGATGCGTGCTTCGACCAGCCGCCGAGCGATACGACGGCTCGCGCGTTCCTCGCCATAGGTCCACAGCACGTCGGCGATCTCGGCCTCCTTAGCGTGCGCCAGCCACTCGGCCGCGGACTCGCCGGACTCCGGGTCCATGCGCATGTCGAGCGGCCCGTCGTTGGCGAACGAGAACCCGCGCTCCGCATCGTCGAACTGCGGCGAGGAAACGCCCAGATCGAGCAACAGGCCATCGACTTTTCGTGACAGGTCCAAATCGCTGCCCAGCGCTGCAAGCTCCGAAAAATTGCGGCGATGAATGCGGAAGTTGGAACGCTGCGCGAATCGCGACCAGGCGGCGTGACAGGCCTGCGGATCGCGATCCAGCGCGTGCAGAAAACCCTGCTCGCCGATCGCTTCGAGAATCGCCGCGCTGTGTCCGCCGCGGCCATAAGTCGCGTCCACGTAGATGCCGCCGCTCCGTACCGCGAGTCCGGCGAGCGCTTCTGCAAGCATCACCGGGCGGTGTTCGAGCATCGGGTCAGACCATCCGCGCCGGGGCGGGGTCGAGGTGGCGAGGGGCTTGTTCATTCCGGCGCCTCACCGCTTGATGTTCCGGAACGCATCGGTCGTGCGCGCCGCGAGGCTCGTCGGACCTTCGCCGAAGCGCTCGTTCCAGAGCTCTTCCGGCCACAGATCGAAACGCGTGATCTGGCCCATCAGCACCACGCTGGTGCCGAGCTTCGCGTGCTTGCGCAGCATCGGTGGCAGCAGCACGCGCCCCTGCTTGTCGATCTCGGTCTCGCAGGCAAAGCCGATGAACACGCTCTTGAGGATTTCCGCGCTGTCGCGGTCGTCCATGTTCTGGATCGCGTCGGCCACCCGCTGAAACTCCGGGGCCGGATAAATCTCCAGGCAGGGATTGGGTCCGCGGGTCACGACCAACTGCGACGCGCAGCCCTCCGCCAGCTCCTGGCGGAAGCGCGCAGGGATCGCCAAGCGTCCCTTGTCGTCGATGGTCAGTTGGTGCGACCCGGAAAACACTTGCTCGGCCTCTTGCGGCGTAAATTAATTCCCCACTTACTTACCACTTTAATCCCTTCGAATACACTATAAACCACACGTACTCCACTCACAAGACGCGGCAAAGCGAAAAAGCCCGATAGAACAAGCGTTTAGAGCATCGCAAGATTCTCCTGAAGAAAATTATTCAAAACATTGGGTTGCACAACTTACTTAAGGTGAGTCGTGTGCATTTTTGAGCTGCGAGGGCGCGATGCGCGGCGCCAGCGGCCGGAAAGCCGGTGCGACCTTATGCACAAGCAATTGGGATTGCCTAGGTGCGGACGGGTTACGGTCGGCCGGTCAGGTCGAACAAGAAAAGAAGGAGTCGGCCTGTAAGCCGGGTTCTGTCGGGAACGATCATTCCTCTAGGCGCCGCGTCACCGCGGCGCTCCAGCAACCTACCCGGAAGGCACGCGGGCCGCGTGTTGCGCCTTGCGGCACATCCTTCCCTATTTGGTCTTGCTCCGAGTGGGGTTTGCCGTGCCGGTCTGTTGCCAGACTCGCGGTGCGCTCTTACCGCACCATTTCACCCTTGCCTGTGCCCGGAAACCCGGACCATCGGCGGTATCTTTCTGTTGCACTATCCGTCGCCTCGCGGCGCCCAGGCGTTACCTGGCACTCTGCCCTGCGGAGCCCGGACTTTCCTCCCCTATCTTGCGATAGCAGCGATCGTTCGGCCGACTCCAGCACGCAGTCTACGCTGCGCTGCCGTCACTCCCGGGTGAAAGTTTCATCGCAAGCTCGTAAACCTCCTGCTTGCGAAGGCCAGTGAGTTGGGCCGCGACCTTCGCCGCGCGGGAAGCGGGCAGCTCGGTGAGCAGCACGAGCAGGATACGTTCGGCCTCGGCCGAGCCGGGATTCGCGGCCGGCGCCGGCTCGATCACCAGCACGAATTCGCCGCGCTCGCGATTCGGATCGTCCTCTATCCACGCCGGCAGTTCCTGCGCGGCGCAGACGATGCTCTGTTCGAAGCGCTTGCTGATTTCGCGCGCCAGCATGAGCTTGCGCGGGCCGAGCACGGCCGCGAGGTCGTGCGCGCAGTCGGCGATGCGGTGACTGGCCTCGTAGACGATCACGCTGCGCGGTTCGCGTGCGAGTTCGGCAATGCGTTCGCGGCGCGCGGCGGATTTGGCGGGGAGGAATCCGGCAAACGTGAAGCTGTCGCTGGGCAGACCGGCAATCGAGAGCGCGGCGATGGCGGCACACGGGCCGGGTATGGCGATGATTTCGCACCCGGCCGCACGCGCGGCGCGCACCAGTCCGAATCCGGGGTCTGAAATCAGCGGCGTGCCGGCGTCCGATACCAGGGCCAGCGACTCGCCCGCGCACAGCGCCTTCACCAACGTGGCGGCGACGCGATCTTCGTTGTGATCGTGCAGCGCCACCATCGCCGTACGAATGCCGAAGTGGCTCAGCAAGACGCCAGTGTTGCGCGTGTCCTCGGCTGCAATGCGCTGGACCTGTGCGAGCACCCGCTGCGCACGCGGCGACAGGTCGCCGAGATTGCCGATGGGCGTGGCCACCACGTACAGGCATCCGGGCCTGATGTCGCTGTCGTCGTCAGGGCTTGAGATCACGCGGAGTTTTGTCGGAGAAGGCGCAAGGCTGCGTGCCATACTTTATCGCCATGATGCTCGCACGCTGGGTTCTGATTCTGTTCTTCTGCGCTGGCGCCGGAGTGGCGCTCGCCGCGACTGTTCCCGCCCCGAGCCCGACCACGGGACCCGCGCTATCGCTGATTGCAGCGGCTGAGCAGGCGGTTGCCCGCGGCGACGACAAGACTGCGGAACTCAGCTTGTCGCGCATTTCCGCCGGTTCGCTCGATCCGCTGCAACTCGCGCGCGTGCAACTCGTGCGCGCGGAAATCGGCCTGCATCGCGGGCAGCCGCAGACGGTGCTGCGGTCCTTGCCGACGAGCAGCGCGCACGTGCCTTCGCTTTCGGCGCGCATGGAACTGTTGCGCGGGCGCGCCTACTTCCTCGGAGGCGATCCGGTCGCAGCCGTGAGGACGCTGGTCGCGCGCGAACCCACGTTGAGATCTGCGCAGGCGGTTGCCGACAACCGCGAACAGATCTGGAGCGGATTGATTGCCACGCCGCTGCCCGCCCGCGCGGCGAGTGCCATCGCGGGTCAGGACCCGTTGACGCGCGGCTGGCTCGAGCTGGCCGCGGTGCTGGAGCAAGGTCCGACCGCTTCCGCGCTGGCCGGCTGGAAGCAGCGCAATCCCGCGCATCCGGGCGCAAGCCGGGCTGCGACGGTGCGTGTGGTCGAGGTGGCGCGCGCACCGGCGCCGGCCGCGGCTCCGTTGCAAGCAGCAAGGCCGGTGCCGATTCCGGCCACCATTTCCGCCGCACCCACAGCCCCGCAACCCGCCATCTCGCAACCCGCGGCTGCGGTGTCCCTGCCGCCGGTAAGCGGAAGCTGGGCGCTGTTGCTACCGGTGAGCGGCAACCTCGCGAGCAGTGGGCGCGCGGTTCGCGACGGATTTGTCTCCGCCTGGTTCGAACTGCCGGCGCCGCGCCCGGCGCTGCGCGTGTATGACGCCGGCAGCAGCGGCGCGCAGGCGGCGACGGCGTTCGAGACCGCGCTGCGCGACGGCGCCGGACTGATCGTCGGACCGCTGACCAAGGACGGCGTCTCTGCCATCGCGCGGCTCGGTCGCAGCGTGCCCTGGCTGGCGCTCAACTATGTCGATGGCCGGTTGCCGGGCGGCGTGCAATTCGGCCTGGCCCCGGAAGACGAAGCACGCGCCGCAGCGCTGGACGCCGCGGCTTCCGGCCATCGCAACGCGCTGGTGCTGATTCCGGACAACGACCTGGGCGCACGCGTGTTTCAGGCCTTCGCCACCACCTTCTCGCAACAGGGCGGCGCCATGTTGCAGACCGCGCGCTTCGCGTCCGGCACGCAGGATTTCGGCAAGCCCTTGCAGGCCTTGATGAAGCTGGATCGAAGCCAGGCGCGCCATCAGCAGGTGACCACCGCGCTTGGCGTGGCCAGCGAGTTCGAACCCCGGCCGCGGCAGGACGCCGACGTGCTGTTCGCGCCGCTGCGCACGGCCGAGGCGCGGGCCTTCGTTCCGCAACTGGAGTTTTTCCGTGCGGCCAGGCTTTCCACCTACACCTTGTCGGCCGCGCTGCCGGGCACGGTCGATCGGCAGTTGAACGGCATGCGCGTATGCGACATGCCCTGGGTGCTCGACGCCAGCGGCGCAGCGGCCACAACCCGTCAGCGTGCGAGCCAGCAATTTCCCGAGGCGCTGCGCGATCAACCGCGCCTGTTTGCGCTGGGACGCGACGCCTCGCGCCTCGCGCAAACCCTGACACGCGGCGAGCTGAATTCCGCGAGCCTCATCGAGGGCGCGAGTGGCCGACTCAGCATGAGCGCGGACGGCCGCATCGCAAGACAGGTGGGCTGCGCGCTCGTCCGCGACGGCCGGGCCGCAAGCCGTTCGTGAAAGGCGCGCGCGAAGAAGACCTGGCGTTGCGTTACCTGGAGTTGCGCGGACTGAAACTGGTGGATCGCAATGTCCGCGCGCCTGGCGGCGAACTCGATCTGGTGATGCGCGACGGCGCGGCACTGGCGATTGTGGAAGTGCGCAAGCGTGCGCACCGCGGCTACGGCAGCGCGGCCGAATCGGTCGACAGCCGCAAGCAGTCGCGCATCGTGCAGGCCACGCGCGGGCTGCTCGCGCGCCGGCCGGAATTCGCAAAGCTTTCCGTGCGCTTCGATGTCGTGACTCTGGACGCAGACGACCGCATCGAGTGGATTCAGGCTGCGTTCGACGCCGCGGATTGAACGCAACACTAGTTGTGCTGCCCATCCATATGAAACCGTCATTCCCGCGCAGGCGGGAATCCAGTCCCTCTGCCCCGACGGCGGCTGGATTGCGGGCGAAAACTGGATGTCCGCCTTCGCGGGCATGGCGGTTGTGTTTTTTTCGCCTAGTTCCGTGAGCCTCAGTAGATGTCCACGACCGCCTACTCAACGACTCGCAGCATGAAGGACTTCACAGAAGTCCTATCGCTCTTGCGCGCCATTTTTCCGGGCCAGCGCCTGCTGAGCGATCCCTCCGATTGCCTGGCCTACGCCTACGACAATTCGCGCAGAGTCGCGCTGCCGCAGGCCGTGGTCTTCGCTACGAGCGAGGACGAAATTCTGGCGCTGGTGGACGTGTGTCGCGCACATCGCGTGCCGCTCACGGTGCGCGGGCGCGGCACCAACACCACCGGTGCGACGGTTCCCGTCGAAGGCGGCATCGTGGTCTCGCTCGAACGCATGAATCGCATCCTGCGCATCTCGCCCGGCGATCGACTGATCGAATGCGAAGCCGGCTGCCTCAACGGCGACGTGCAGCGCGCGGCCGCCGAACACGGCCTGTTCTGGGCGCCCGATCCGACCAGTGCGGACTACTCCACGGTGGGTGGCAACTTGGCCTGCGGCGCGGGCGGACCGCGCGCCGTCAAGTACGGAACCGCACGCGAGAACGTGCTCGGACTCACCGCAATCACCGGCGCGGGCCAGCTCATCCGCACCGGCTGCAACACCACCAAGGGCGTGGTCGGTTATGACCTGACGCGCCTGCTCGTCGGCAGCGAGGGCACGCTCGCGCTGATTACTCGCGCCACGCTCAAGTTGCTGCCGCGGCCGTCCGGCCTGACGACCTTGCGCGCGGCGTATCGCGACGTGAAGAGTGCGATTGCCGCGGTCACGCAAATCATGGGTCAGCCCGCGACTCCGTGTGCGCTGGAATTCTTCGACAGCGATGCGGTTTTGCTCGCGCAAGCCTGGCGCGATTGCGGTATTCCCGCGGGCGCGGGCGCACTGCTGCTCATCGACATCGACGGCGAGTCGCCCGGACTCGAAGCCGATGCACAAGCCGTGGCAAGCGCGGCGAGAGTCGATGGACTGATCGAACTTCGCGTCGCCGGTTCGCGCGCCGAAGCCGAGGATCTGTGGGCTGCGCGCAAAGCCCTGTCACCATCGCTGCGCAAGCTCGCGCCGCGCAAGATCAATGAAGACGTGGTGGTTCCCGTAACACGACTTCCGGAACTGGTCGCAGGTTTGGGTGAGCTGTCACGCCAGCACGCCATTCGTATCGTCAGCTTCGGTCACGCCGGCAACGGCAATCTGCACGTGAACCTGCTGGCCGACCCGCTCGATCCGCAGCAAATGAGCACCATCGAAGCCTGTCTGCGCGACGTGTTCGGGCTGGTGCTGCGACTGGAAGGAACGCTGTCCGGAGAGCACGGCGTCGGCATCGACAAGCGCGCCTACGTCGGCTGGGAAATTCCAGAGCCGACGCTCGCGCTGATGCATCAACTCAAGCGCGTGTTCGATCCGGACGGGATTCTCAATCCGGGTAAGACGCTGCCGGATGCTTGAGGAAAACACAGAAGCATTTCACGCAGAGGCCGCAGAGACGCTGAGGAAAAATACGAACTGATTTTCTGCGTCTCTGCGGCCTCTGCGTGAAATGCCTTTCCCAGCCTCTACTTCACCACGCGCAAATGACTGCGACTCGCGGCAGGCTTCTTCGGCGCTTCTTCCGCCTTGGGCTCTGTGTCTTTCGGCGGCGTGGGTTCTATCTCGCCGAACACGATGCCCTCGCCGTTCTCGCGCGCGAACACGGCCAGCACTGCACCGACCGGCACCGTCACCTCGAAGGCCCGGCCGCCGAAGCGCGCGGAGAACCAGATCGGGTCGGCGTGCAGGTCCAGGCTTTGTACCGCCATCGGGCTGACGTTGAGCGTGATGCGCCCTTCCTGCACGAACTCGCGCGGCACGTGCACGCCTTCCACGTCCGCGGCGACCAGCAAGTGCGGCGTGTAACTGTTGTCGGTCGCCCAGTCGTAGATGGCGCGGATCAGATAGGGACGGCGGGAGCGTTGAGTCATGGCGGCGTGAATTCTAGCCGCGTCCCTTTGCAGCCGCCTTACGCTGGGCCTCGACCAGACTCGCGGCGAACCGTGGACGTGCGAAAACCCGCTCGGCGTAGCCGCGGATCGAATCGCCACCCGCGGGCAGCGCCAGATTCATCGAGGCTAGGCGCCACAGCAGCGCGGCCCAGGCGCAGTCGACGATGCTGAAATCCAGGCCCAGAAACCAGCCGCGCGCGGGGAACAGTCGCGCGTTCGCCACGAGCTGATCCGCCAGTTGCTTGCGCGCAGTGCGCGCCAGCGCGACCGGTCCGGTTTCGATTTGGGCAATCAGCACCAGCCACTCGGTTTCCAGGCGGCTCATGACCATGCGCAGGCGCGCGCGCATGGCGGCGTCGGGCGGCATCATCGGCGGATGCGGGTAGCGCTCGTCGAGAAATTCCGCAATCAGGCGCGCCGGATAAATCACGGTCTCGCGATCGGTCAAGGTGGGCAGGCTCTGCGCCGGATTGAGCGTCGCCAGATCCTCGCTGGCTTGCCCGGCCCCTTGCAGCAGGATGCGCGGACCGGGAACGTCTTTCTCTGCCAGCACCAGCCGAATCCAGTGGCAACCCACCTGCGTCGCCGAGCAGTACAGCGTGACGCCGGCGTTGGAGGCGGGCTTCGCTGCAGCCACGTATTTGGATTTGCTGCGCAGGGACATTCAGGCGCTTCGCTTAGGGACGGCACTGAATGTGCACCTGCGTTGCACCCTGTGGCAAATCCTTGCCCACGGGCTGCACCAAAAAAGAAGGCCGATCACGAGGATCGGCCTTCCGTACGGGTTCCCGGGGGAACCGGCTGAAAAGACTTCAGTGCACGTCTTTCCAGTATTCCTTCTTCAGCAGATAAGCGAAGCCGAGCAATATCAGCAGGTACACGATCACCTTGCCGCCTAGGGCCTGGCGCGCCGACCGGCCGGGTTCCGCTGCGTAGGCCATGAAGTTGACCAGGTCGCCGACGAACTTGTCGTAGTCGTCGCCGGACAGCTTGCCGGCCTGCACTTGCTTGAACGGATCCTTGTGCCCGCCGTGACCGCCTTCGGCGTGCTCGCCTTCGTGTGCTGCGTCGGCTTTCGCGTTCCAGCCCTGCATTTCCCACAGCACGTGCGGCATCGAGGCGCCCGGCAGCACCAGGTTGTTCACGCCCAGCGGCCGCGCGGGATCGAGATAAAAACTCTTGAGATAGCTGTACACCCAGTCTTCGCCGCGCGCGCGCGTTTCCAGCGTGAGGTCAGGCGGTGCCTGGCCGAACCACTTGGTCGCCTCGGCTTTCGGAATCGCCGACAGGATGACGTCACCGGTCTTGTCGCTGGTGAACATCAGGTTGGCCTTGAGCAGATCCTCGGGAATCTCGAGGTCCTGCGCAACGCGGCTGTAGCGCATGAACTGCATAGAGTGACAGCCCGAGCAGTAGTTCATGAAGATCTTCGCGCCGCGCTGCACCGAGGGCAGGTTGTCCACGTCCGCGCTGTACGGGTATGGCAGCGCGTGCCCGCCCGCTGCCATCGCGGCGCCCGAGACGGTGAAGGCGAAGGTCGCGAGCGCAAGCTTCTTGATCAAGGTGGTGGGCTTCATGCGGTCACCCTCTCCGGCACAGGCTTCGATTTTTCGAACTTGTGGATGAACATCAGGCTGAAGAAGAAGAAGAAGTAATAGATCGTGCCGATCTGCGACAGCACCTTGCCGATGTCCGAAACCGGCTGCAGGCCGACGTAGTTGAGCATCACGAAGTTCGCTGCGAAAAGCATCGTCAGCGTCTTGCTCAGCATGCCCTTGTAACGGATCGACTTGACCGGGTTCTTGTCCAGCCAAGGCAGGAAGAACAGGATGATCACCGCGCCGCCCATCACGATCACACCCGGCAACGCCGAGCTGAACAACGAGGGCGTCGCACGCAACATCGCGTAGTAGGCACCGAAGTACCAGGCCGGCGCGATGTGCTCGGGCGTGACCAGGGGGTTGGCTTCCTGGAAGTTGGGTTTCTCCAGCAGATACCCGCCGCCATCCGGCGCAAAGCACATCACCGCGACGAACAGGATCAGGAAGACCGTCACGCCGACGATGTCCTTGACCGTGTAGTACGGATGAAAACCGATGCCGTCGAGCGGGATATGCGTGACCGGGTCCTTGTGTTTCTTGATGTCCACGCCGTCCGGGTTGTTCGAGCCCACTTCGTGCAGCGCGATGAGATGCGCGACGACGAGGCCGACCAGCGCGAAGGGCAGGAACACCACGTGCAGCGAGAACAGGCGACCCAGCGTGGCATCTGCCGGGATGTAATCACCCTGCAGCCAGATCACCAGTTCCTCACCGATCACCGGGATGGTGCCGAACAGGTTGAAGATCACGCTTGCGCCCCAGTAGCTCATCTGGCCCCAGGGCAACACGTAGCCGCAGAAACCTTCGGCCATCAGGATCAGGTAGATCAGGCAACCGAACACCCAGATCAGTTCGCGCGGCTTCTTGTGCGAGCCGTACAGCAGGCCGCGGAACATGTGCAGGTACACCACCAGAAAGAACGCACTCGCACCGGTGGAGTGCATGTACCGCAGCGTGCTGCCCCAGGGCACGTCGCGCATGATGTATTCGACGGAGGCGAAGGCACTCGCCGCATCCGGCTTGTAGTGCATCGCCAGCCAGATGCCGGTGAGCAACTGGTTGACCATCACCAGCAGCGCGAGCGAGCCGAAGTAGTACCAGAAGTTGAAGTTCTTCGGCGCGTAGTACTCGGACAGATGATCCTTCCATAGCTTGGTCGCCGGGAAACGATCGTCGATCCAGCCCATGACGCCGGTGGTCTTGTGCGGATTGGGAACGATGGCCATGTTCTTGTTCTCGTCCTTATGCGGCAATCGGGTCTTCGCCGATCACGACGGTCGTGTCGTTGGCGTAGCGGTAGGGCGGCACCTTGAGGTTGATCGGCGCCGGCACGCTCTTGTAGACGCGACCGGACAGATCGAACTTGGAGCCGTGGCAGGGGCAGTAGAACCCGCCCTGCCAGTCCGCTTCGATCTCCGGCGCCGGATGCTCGGGTTTGAACGTGGGCGAGCAACCCAGGTGCGTGCAGGAACCGATCATCACCAGGATTTCCGGCTTGATCGCGCGCGCGTCGCCCTTGATGTAGTTGGGCTGCTGCGGCTGCTGGTTATCCGGATCGGCCAGCCTGTCCTTGACCTTGGTCAGGCTCGCGATCATCTCCGGCGTGCGCTTGACGATCCACACCGGCTTGCCGCGCCAGGCCACGTTGATCTTCTGCCCGGCTTCGAGCGCGGAGATGTCCACCGTGACCGGCGCACCCAGCGCCTTGGCGCGTTCGCTGGGCTTGAGCGAGGCCAGGAACGGCCAGGCCACAAATCCAGCACCGACGGCGCCGACGCCGGAAGTAGCCAACGTCAGAAATCGCCGACGACCCGGGTCCACACCCGGACCCGTGGCAGCGGCCACGCTTTGCGTGCTCATCGAATCAAGCCCCCTGGAGGAGTAGTTAAAAGCGTGGCGGGAGCTTGGGTAAGAGTGCAATTCCGGGTAGCACCCCGCCTATCGTGGCGAATTATACGGATGCCGCGTCGCGCTGTAACCGACCCTTGCCCAAGGTCGAATACACTTTTGTCCGGCCCATATGCTTGACCATCGGCCACCGCCGGGAGCCCGAAGCCATGAACGACGTCCTTGCCCTGTGCCGGCCCTGGCCGGAAATGCAGCTCGCGCCGGGCGAAATCCTGATCGAGGAGTCCGTCCGCACCAAGCGGCTCTTCGTACTCAAGCGGGGATCGTTCGAGGTGGTGCGCGACGGCGTCCGCCTGGTGGTGGTGAACGAACCCGGCGCCTTTCTGGGCGAGATTGCCGCAATTCTCGACGTGGTGCCGACTGCGACCGTCGTCGCCATGCAGGACAGCACGGTGCATGTCATCGACTACGCCTCGCATGCGGTGCGCACGCAGCCCAAGCTCACCTTCGCCATCGCGCAGTTGCTGGCCCGGCGCCTGATGGCGGTCACGGCCTACCTGGTCGATATCAAGCGTCAGTACGCCGGCAGCGACACCCATCTGGGCATCATGGATCAGGTGCTCGGTCACCTGGTCGTAACGAGTCCCGTGGCGATCGAGCCGGGCTCGGAGCGCAAGGACGTGCCGGATTACTGAGCGCTGTACAAAGCGATCGGACGCGGATTACGCGGACGAACGCGGATCAAGCAAGGGTTTGGATGTTCGCCCGGAGGGTGTGCGCGAAGTCTGCGAAGGTGTCGAGAACGCGGTTGCGGGCCACGCCTGAGAAAGACCTATGCAGGCACGCCGAAAGGACCCCAACGAGTCATCGATTGAATCCGCGTTCATCCGCGCAATCCGCGTCTGAAATGCTTTTCTCCTCGACGCCCGCCAGCGACACCCAGCGCGCCTCACCTCGCGTGAAATCGATCTCAATATGCGCCGGAACGTCGCCGATCTGGCGCCCCGCGTTGAACAGCCAGGTCTTGCCGATGCGCTCGATCCAGGACCCGCCTTCCCGGAACGGCGCTTCGTGGATGTGTCCGCACAACACCGCAGTCGGCGCATAACGCGCCAGCAGTTCGGGCAGCAGCGGGTCGCCGAAATGGCGCTTGCCGGTCCAGCTCAGAGCGCCTTCCGGCGGCGCGTGATAGACCCAGACCCAGTCGCCGCTGCGCTGTTCGGACGCGCGCTCCAGCAACCGTTCCACGCCGGCGCGCGCCTGCGGACCGTCCCACCAGGGGCAGATCGTGAACAGCGTGCGGTCGATGCTCAGCGTGTCGCCATCCACGGCAATACCTTCGCCGCGCGCAGCTTCCATCCAGTCCGCGGTCTTCTCGCCCGCGGCGTTTCTGGCGTTGAGATCGTGATTGCCGGAACACACTAGCAGCGGGCATTTGCGCGCCAGTGCCGTGAAGCTGGCGCGCAGCGCCGCAATCTGCACCGCGCAGGGAACCGGCAGAAAGGCGTCGATGTGATCGCCCGCAATCGCCACCGCGTCGAAACCGGCCGCGACACCCATCAGCCAGTCGTACTGGCGCAACTGGTAGTGCAGGTCCGAGGTCAGCAGCACGCGCATCGTCGGGGCGAGCGGGAACGTTACAGACGAGCCAACACACCCGCCGCGATGGCGATCTGGTAGATCACCTGGATCACGTCCTTGCCGAACTGGAAGTGCTTGGTATCAACCGCCGGCAGCACCATGATTTCGTCGCCCGGTTCGACTCGCGCGGACATCACGAAGCCCAGCCCGTTCTCCGACACGATCTCGCCCGACTGCCGCAGCAGCAGCACGCGATCGCCCGAGGATCGCTGGATCAGCCCGCCGGCCTGCTTCACGTAATCGTCCACGTGATAGCCCTTGCGCCAGACGAAGGCGTTCGGCAGAAACACCTCGCCGTGCACCTGCACCAACTGGCTGTTGCGCGGAATGCGCAGCACGTCGCCGTCTTCCAGCGCGATGCTCGCCGCATCGTATTCGCGCGGCAGCACCACTTGGCCCTTGGGCACGATCTTGCGCGCGCGGTCCACGAACTGGAGCACCAGGGCCGCTTCGCGCGTGCGCAGTTCGGCTTCCGAAGTCGTTGTCGATCGCGCGGCGAGCACCGCCTGTTCGAGCTTCTCCAGCATCTGGTCGAGCACCTGCTTCTGCCGCACCGCGACGCTCTTGCGATAGAGCTGCATGCCCAGCTTCTGCGACTGCGGGGAGTACTTCACCTGGGCCAGCAGGTCGGCCAGGGTCGCTGCGTAAGGCAGCACGTATTGCCCCGCGCCCTCGTGCTCGCCTTCCAGCAACACCGCGATCTTGCCAATGAGACGGTCGGCCGTGGCCTCGATCAGATCGCCGGTCACCACCGGGCCGTCGAGCGCAGGATCGCCCACCGGCACGTAGATCACTTCGCGCTTCGGGCCCTCGCTGCGCGTCACGCTGACGTGGGTCGCGCGACCGCTCAAGCCCGCCATCGACAGCAGGTCGGCGACCTTCACGCCCTCGCGGAACTCGAATTGCGCCGGACTCGCCACCAGTCCCTTGACCGTGGCGGTGGGACCGATGGGTCCGACGAACACGCTGTCCCCGTCGCGCAACTGCGTCTGCGCGAGCGAGCCCTTGACCAGGAAGTCGTACAGATCGACCGTGGCGATGGTCTGGCCGTTGCGCAGGACGCGCACATCGATGTAACTGCCGGACAGAGGATCGATGCCGCCGGCGCGATCCATGAAGGTGAGCAGGGAGTCCGAAGCGAAGCCCGCGTAAAGCCCCGGCGCACGCACGAAGCCGGACACGAACACCTTGACCGGCACTGCGGCCGCGAGCGTCGCGTACACGCCCACATCCTCGCGATAGGTCTTGCGCACCTCGCGTCGCACCGCGTCGTTGAGTTCGCCGTTACGCACATTGGTCACGCGTACCGGGCCTACCCGCGGCACGAAGATGTTGCCCTGCGCGTCCACCGGCAGAACCATCTGCACATCGATGGCGCCCCACAGCTTGACGTCGATCTGGTCGCCCACGCTGATGAGGTAATCCGGGTTGAAGCCGCGGAAGGATTCTGCCGCGAAGCGCCCCTGGAACAGGCTGCGGCCGAACACCGGAACCTGCTGCAGGCTGTTCTCCAGTACCAGCGCTTCTGCCAGTGGCGGCGCAACCTGCGGGGCCGGCTGTTCATACACCGGCGCGGGCGGCGCGACCCGCGGCACGGGTGTCTCGGCGGAGTCCGCCGAGGGGTTGTCCTGAAAAGGCCGCACCGAGGAATTGCCGGCGCCCAGGACGCCGGGGGGAACCGGGACCGAACCCGGCACGCCTTGCGCCGCAAGCCAGGGTGGCACCGTCGCCATCACCGAAAACAACAAGACTTTCGTCAGCTTCATCTCTACTCCTGATGATCGCGGATGGAGGCCAGCAACAGCCCTCCCACCAGATAGATCAGATTGGCAAACAGGAAAAACGTGGCGAGGTTATACAGCCGGCGAGGTTCGATCGAGGCATCCGGCAGGGTCGGCGCCGACACCCGCACCAGGTGCTTGACCTTGCGCGAGGCATCGAGCTTGGCCGCTTCCAGGCTCTTGAGCCCGCCCTGATAAACGTCCGCCGCGATCTGCACCGACAGTTCGGCCTCCTTGAATTCGAGCAGCAGATCGTTCAGCGGCGCGGTCTTGCCGCCCTTGACCTGGCGCCCGCGCTCCTGCTCGATCTGGCTCTCGATGGCCGCGATCTTCTTGCGCGCCGTCACCACTTCCGGCGCGGTCGCGCTCAGGAAACTCTGCAAGGCCTTCAGCTCCGTGCGCTCCTGCGACAGGCCTTGTTGCAGGCTGGCGATGATCGCGCCTACCGCCTGCGTCTCGGCCTCCGGATTGATCATGCGATTGCGGTTCTGCAACTGCACCAGCTTGCGGGTTTCCGCTTGCAGACGCGCGTTGGCGCGCTCCACCTCGCCCTGCACGAAGGCGACCTGCTCGCGCGCCAGGCCCTGGCCCACCTCGTTGACGAAGCGCTCGGCGCGCTCGGCGATGGCGCGGGCCAGCTTCTGCGAAAACTCCCGGTCGAAAGCCTGCACGTTCAGCTCGATGATCGGCGCGGCCTCGCCGATCTCCACCTCCACGTGCGAGGTGTAGTAGGAAAAAAACTTCTCGCGCGAAGCCCCGGTCCGCAGGCGCGAGAACACGTCGATATCCGGCTGCGAAAAATGCGCGCGCAGGTTCAGCTCGCGATCCAGGTGTTCGAGCATCGCCGGGCTCAGGATGAAGCTCATCACGAGTTGCGCGTCCTGCCCGGCCTCGCCGCCGCCGGTGGACAGCAGCCCCAGCGCGACGCTGGACACGGCCGCGGCGCTGTCGCTTTCGACGATGAACTGCGCGGTGCTGACATAACGGTCGGAGGATATTGCCGCGTAGTAGAGGCACAGCAGGAGCAGGGGAAGCAGCACCCACAGCGCGTATGCGCGGCGTTTGCGCAACAGGTCCAGCCATTTGTCTTTCATGCGTTGTCCTTGCGATAGGCACGGATCGCGTCTTCGATGTCGTCGAAGTAGCGCACTTTCCCGTTCTTGATGTGCAGCCCGGCCTGGCACTGCTCGCGCAGCGACTCCACGTTGTGGCTCACCAGCAGAATGCCGGCGAGGCCACGCTTGGATTCGAACATGGCGTTGGCGCGGCGCCTGAATTTTTCGTCGCCGACAGCGGTGACTTCGTCGATCAGGTAGTAGTCGTAATCGAAGGCCATGCTGATGGCAAAGCCCATGCGCGCCCTCATGCCCGAGGAGTAGGTGCGCACGGGTTGCTCGAAGTATTTTTCCAGTTGCGCGAACTCCTTGATGAACTGCAAACGGCGCGACATCCGTTGCGGGCTGTCGCCGAACACGCGGCACACGAACTTGGCGTTCTCCGCGCCCGACAGCCAGGCCGACAATCCGCCGCCCAGACCGATCGGCGGCGAGATGCGCCCGTCCGCCACGATGCGTCCTTCGCTGGGGCCGTCGATCCCCGAGAGCATGCGGATCAGGGTGGACTTGCCGGCGCCGTTGCGCCCGAGTATCCCGATGTTGGTCTTGCCCGGCAGGCTCAGGTCGAGGTCCTTGTAGACGTGATGCCGCCCGCCGCGAGGCAGGTCGTACCACTTGCTCACGTGCTCGAACCTAATCATCGCAAGAGTGGCTCATTGATCGATCAGCCGCTTCGCCTGGCGCCGGTACGCCGCGAGTCCCAGGGCAAACACAAGCAGGCCGAATCCCAGGAAATAACCCCAGCTCCCGAGCGGATCGTAGCGGGACAGCATGGTGCCGCGCGCCAGATCCGTGCCGTGCAGCAGCGGGTTCCACAGCAGCCACTCGCGCACGGCCGGCGACATGTGGTCGATGGTGAAGAACGTGCCCGAGATCAGCAGCAGCGGCCGCTCGGCCGTCTGGATCATCTGGCGCGACTCCGGGTACAGCACTATGCAGACCTCGGCCAGCAGCACGCAGCCCATGGTGAACAGGAAGAACGTAGCGATCACCGCCGCGAAGCCCAGCACGTTGTCGACGTCGATGGCCTGATCGAACCAGACGAAGCCCGTCGTCAGGATGACGAATACCAGGATCATGGTCAGGAACTCGATCAGCACCCGCACCAGCATGACGTCGATGGGTTGCACCTGGCGGAACTGGAACAGTGCCTTGGCGCTGCGCGTGGAACCGAGGCCGCGATTGAGCCCGTGCATGAACATGAAGAACGGAATCAGGCCCAGCCAGAAAAAATACATGCCGCTGACGCCGTAGATGTCGTTCTTGCCGCCGCGAACGAGCTGGCGCAGCGCGGTGAATCCGAGCATGTAGAGAATCGGTTGCAGGATGGCCCAGACATAGCCGAACTGCGAGCGCCCGAACCGGTCGCGGATTTCGCGCAGCAGAAACGCCAGCACCGAGTGGCCGAAGATGACCCAGCTCGACCGCGGCGGCGTGCGTGCAAACGTCTGCGCGATGGATCGCATTTCGGCGACTTCTTCGGGTGTCGGCGGGCTGGGCCTGGAGTGGCCGTCGTCCGATCTGGCCACCAGCGTGGGCTTGGCCGACGGCCGCGCATTCGAGGCCGGTGCGAGCTTCGCCTTGATCGCCCGTGCGCGAGCCCTGGTGAATCGAAACGGGCTGCCGGGAATGTCGGAATCGGTCCCCGCGACGCGGATGGAAACCTCGTCTCCCTCCTGCATCGCCTGGTCCGCCTTCAGGCGGAACGAAAACCCGCAGCGCCCGTCGGGGTGGGCCTGCTTCGCCGTCAGCCAGTTGCGCGCCTCGACCGCTTCGACCTGCGCCATCTCGGCGCCGTTCACCCAAAGCGCCAACGTCAGCGGCGCGGGTTCGCCGCGCAGGAAGGCCCAGCCGCGCAGGCTCCGGGCGGTCATGCCGCTGATCGCGCCCGCGAGATCGTTCATGGAGGGTCTTCCGTTGCGTGCCGGTCCGCGGGCTCGCTCCAGGGCTGGTAGGGACGCGGGCTGGAGCAGAAACCCAGGTCGAGTTCGGTTCTGGACAAGTGACGGTGGTAGTACGGATCGTCGGCCAGTTGCCGCGGCCAGCGCTGGCGCATGGTTGCATGCTCGCGCCGGAACAGCGCCTGCTTCTCCGGCGTGGTGTCCTTGCCGCGGGATTTCGATTCGTGATGCACCAGTTCGGCGTATGGCGTCCACACGCAGCGCCAGCCGCGTTCGGCCAGCTTGATACACAGGTCGATGTCGTTCAGCGCCACGTGCAGATTCACCTCGTCGAGTCCGCCCACCGCCTCGAATTTCCTGCGTTCGACCGCGAGGCACGCACCCGTGACCGCGCCGATCGCTTGAACCGTTTTCAGTCGTCCCAGGTAACCGTCGGCATCGTGCGCCGCACCCAGGTGAAGATGCCCGGCGACGCCGCCGATGCCCAGACCCACGCCGCCGTGCTGGATCGTGCCGTCGGGATAGTAAAGCTTGGCGCCGACTGCACCCACGTCGGGGCGGCAGGCCAGCGCGACCATCTCGTGCAGCCATTCCGGCGTCAGCACCTCGGTATCGTCGTTCAGCAGCACCAGCGCCGAACCGCTGGCTTCGCGCGCGGCAAGATTGTTGATCGCCGAATAATTGAAGGGCGCGGGATAGGGCAGCACCCGGACGTCGCGACATGCCGCCATTTCCGCGAAGAACGCGAGCGTGTCCGGAGCGGTGCTCTGGTTGTCGACCAGAAGCAACTCGAAGTCCGGATAGTCCGTTTTTGCGAACAGGCTGCCGACACAGGTCCGCAGATGCGCCCCGCCGTCGCGGCTCGGAACGATGATCGACACCCGCGGCACCGGCCGCGGCAAGGGTCGACGAACCCGGTGCGTGGCCGGCAGCAGCCCCGGCTCCATCCTCACTCCCGGTTCGTCCGAGAAGACTTGCCGCAGCGCTTCCAGTGCGCGTTGACTGTCCGCATCCGCGAGCGCCGTCGCCGCGGCGCGGTGATACAGAACGGCCGGTACGTGCCGGATCCGGGCGGAATCCAGCCCGCGGGTGAACCTCAGCAGCAGATCGTAAGCCGCACTGCGGCCGAAACCGTCGCGCCAGCCGCCGCAGGCCTCCAGGTGCGCGGTCCGGAACGCCGCGAGCCCGCCGATGTAGTCGCCGCACTCCAGCAATTCGGGATTCCAGCCGGACTTCAGCACCGGATCGCGGCGCGTGCCGTCCGGGTCGAGACGATCCTCGTCCGAATACGCCAGTTCGCAGCCCGGATAGCGTTCCAGTGTGGCCGCGAGGGTGTACAAGGCCAGGGCGGACAAGGCGTCGCCCTGGTCGACGATGCAGACGAACTCGCCCGGCGCCGCGCGGATGACGTCGGCGAGCGCAATCTCGCTGCCCGCAAGGCCGGCGGAGCCATGCCACTGGATGCGCGGGTCTCGAAGCAGCCAGGGCGTGACGGCGGAATGTGCGGTATCGGGACCGGCCAGGAGCAGGGTCCAGTCCTGCCAGGTCTGCGCGATCACGGAGTGCAGGCTGCGCTCCAGCCCCGCCCCCGCGCCGGCCTTAACCGCCATGACCAGCGATATCGCGGGCCGCTGCCGCATCCGCGCCTGGTGCGCACGAACCGGGGCCAACACCTGCGCCAGTTCGGGCTCCATCTGCCGGCGAAGCCAGGCGTAGTCGTTCGCCGGCAGGGTCGCGCGGACGGCTTTCATCGCCATGCGCAGAAGCGGGCTCGCGGCACGACGAACCGACGGCAATACCCGGTGCCAGCGCAAACGCCAGCGGTCGGCCATCAGCCGCCCCAGGGTGAGGGCCAGCCCGCGGTGTTCCACGCGGTCGAGAGCGGCCTGGAAAACGCCCGGGGCGTCCACCGGTTGCCAGTGGAGGCTGTGACACCAGAGGGGAACGTAGAGCGTGATGGCGAACCCCGGATCACCGGTCGCGTGCCATTCGAAAGCACTGCCCTCCGTACCCGACGCGTCGGAACAAAAGATGAACTTCTGCGCGGGCCGGGAGCCGTCGTATCGCTCGACCGAACCCTGCAAGCGCAGCAAGCCCGGCGGCGGGTTGCCGCCGAAGTCGAGGCACAGTCGCGGGGCGTCGTCCAGCGCGCGCCAACCGTCGTCGAGGCTGGGAATGGGCTCGACATTTCGGGCGGGCCGGAGCGTGGGCACGCAGACCGTGTGCGGTCTCAGCAGACGCAGAGCGCCCCGCAGACGGGCGACGAAGCCGGGTTTCATCCGCGCGGTGCGCGTCAGGCCGGGCGTGGTGTGCGGCGCTTCCGGGTGCGGCGGCGCAGCATCACCAACCCGGCGCGATCGCCGCCCACCCCGGCCTGCTGGGCCAGCACCTCGAACCAGCGATTGCGCCGAACTTTCAGTCCCACCCGTTTTGCTCCGGCAACCTTATTTCGAGCCGGCACCGGCTTCTGCGAATCGAACCACGCCGCCACGATGCCTCCCGGCTGGGTGACTCGCGCAATTTCACGCATCCACTCGGACGACTCCCAGCCCTCCGGAACGGCGCCAGCCATAACCAGCAGGACGTTGTCGAAGGCCCGCGCCGGATGGGCGATCGGCGCGAGGTTCGCGCCCGCAGGACCCCACGGAGGCGGCGCCGTGGTCACCGGATGGGGGGTGAGACAGGCGAGATAACGCGCCACATCGTCGTTACCCAGAACCAGCGTGCGGCTCGGTCGCGCCCGCCGGACGGGAGCGCCGAAGCGCTTCGAGCCGGCCGACAACGAGGCGAAAAGTCTTCCGGCGATTCTCGCAGCGCGCAGGGGCGCAAGGCCCGGTCGCAAGGGCCGCAAGCCGGGTTCCACAGGTGCCAGCCGGACCTGAACCTGCTGCACCAAGACCTCCTGCACGCCAGCCCGGTCTTCCCAGAATCCCGCGGTCAGGTAGTGCTCCAGCCCGCTGCGGTAGTAGCCGCTTTGCACGGCCACCGCCACGTCGAGGTTCTCTGCTGCGTAGAGCGCCTCGTCGAAGTCCGCAATCACCGGCGGGAAGTCGGAGAGCCTCGACCGGGCAGGGGGGAAGAACGCGACGGACGCGGCCAGTTCGCGCGCAAATTCGTCCCACCGCAGGCAGTAGGCGTAGTACTCCGGGCCCGCGAGCTTGACCAGGGTCGCAGGCGCAGTCCGGCGCGCCAACTGCACCCGCTGCGTCGGCTTGGGCCCGTGGAAGTGCACGATGCTCGCCTCGTCGTTGCGGCCCCAGTGCGGCTTCCAGTTGAGCGTCAGCGGCAGTTCGTCCCAGGCCGGCCGGCCCCAGCGCCGGCGTCCGTAGAAGGCGCGCAGCGCGGCCTGGTCGAATCCGGTCAGGCGCAGCGTGTCGAGATTCGTCCGGATGAAGTCGCGAAACCGATCCTGCATGCCGCGCAGGTTTTCCAGGTTCATCCACAGCACGCCGGAGTTCATGTCGGACGCATCGTGCTGGTGGAACTGGGGGGCGGCAGCGAAGTAACGCGGGTCGAGGTTCGCCAGCCCGGGTTCGATATCGCGCAGGAACAGTACATCGCAATCGGTGTACAGCACGAAGGGGTCGTCGATGCCGTGCTGCGCACACACCTCCGGAATGTCCAGGCGCAGGAACGCGCCGGCCCCGGTGGTCAGCGTGTTCTTCATGCCGGTTTCGGTGGCGTGTTGCCGAAGCCGGTCGTAAACCGAGGTACGGTGGTGGATGACACGTACCCCCTGTTGCTGCATCCACTCCGTCAGTACGCAAGGGGCTCCATCGAACAGGAAGTGCGCTTCGAGCGTCGTATATCGGCGCGCGGACAGGACCGCTACCTGGCTCATCACCGCGTAGTTGGCAAAGTTTCCGCCCGCGTCGTTCAACGCGAAGAACCACTTGATACCCATCGATTCCCGGTCTCCTGCGATCGTCAGCCCGGACCGGGCGCGGTGCCCGGGGCCGGTTTGAACCGGGCGAGCACGTGTCCGTGGCCGGCAACGCGGACGCGGCAGGCCGTGCCGGCCGGCAGCTTCAGCGGTCGCAGGTCGAAGTCGAAACCGCAATGCCCGGTGGGGTGCTTGTGCGCGAACAACAGGTCTGGCCTGAACCGGTTCGCGATCTGGATTGCCACCGCCGAGCCCTTCGCGAACAGCCGCACCTTCACCGGCTCGGCGTGTGCGTAGTGCCGGACCCATCCCTTGACGCGGCCGCCCGTCCACTGCTCGACGCCACCCGCGAACTCGATCTCCGCGGGTTGGGGTTTTCCACCCGGCGGCGGAAGCGTGATCGCAAGAGGTGGCGTCAGCGCGGCCCGGGTATCGAGAAAGTCCAGCGGATGTCCCGCCAGCCGCAGCCGCAAGGCCAGCGGTGGCGTCGCTGTGCCGGACGCCGTATCGATCCGGAAGCGATGGCTGGCCAGACTGCCGATACCGGATGTAGTCGGCAGCAGCGCGCCCGTCGAAGCGTCCAGTTCCAGCGCCTGCGTGTGCAACCCGATGGCTTGCTCCTCGGCATGACCCAAGTCGAAATAGCGCGTCAGGCATAAATGCGCATCGACCAGCGGCGGCTCGGAAACGAAGGAGCCTTCCACGGTATTGCCGCTCTGGACGACCCGGATCGCGCCGATCCTGTGCCCTCGTACGGTCTTGGACAGCGCCTGCTCCAGCTCCGCCATGCGGCGGCGGACCCTGTGGTTGAACGCCAGCGCCCGGTAGTCAACGTATCCGCCTTTATCGCAAGTATGGAAAAACCGGGTTCCGCGCACGTGCGCCGGGCCCCGGGTGGCTCTGCCGCGGAAAGCCTTGCGATCGGCAAACTCGCGATAGGACTTGACGATGTAGTGATGCACCCGCACGCGTCCGTCTATGGCAGGGATATCACGCGCGAACCCGGACATCCGGTCGAACGGAACCGGCGCACCCGCGGCGTCGGTATAGCGATAACCGGGTAGCAAGGTGCAGCGGTGAACCCAGGCGGTTTCGACCGCTTCGGGTTTCACCACGGACTTGATGTGCCGGTTGCCCAGGGCGTCCGGCGCATTGCACCGTGTGAATCGTTCCACCACCAGGCCCTGGCCCGGCTCGATCCGTCCCGAAGACCCGAACGAACGCCAGTTGATGCCTAGCGCCCCTATCTGCGGCGAATCCAGCAACTCCCGTATCGCCTGGCCGGCGCGTTCCCGCTCATGTGTCGGGACGAGGTACTCGTCCGCATCGATGAACGCCACCAGCGAAGGCCTGCGCCGGGCCAGCTCCAGGATCTGCGCGTAGACCTTGCGCTGGGCATTGCCCGCATGCGCACGAGGGCAGAACAGCCGCGTGACGTAGCCGAGATTTTGCAGCGTCTCCAGTAGCGTGGTGGTGCCGTCGTCGCTGTCGTGATCGCCGAGGAAGAAATGCTCGAAGCCCTGCTCCAGATGAAACGCGATCCACTCCAGCAGGTACGGCGCCTCGTTGTAGACGATGGCGCCGATGCAGAGCCGGCGTGGATTGCGAGGCACATTTTCCGGTATCGAGGCCATCAGAACGCCGCGCCGTCGTTCACGAAAACACCACGGTCTTGCTGCCGTCCAGAAGAATCCGGTCCTCGATCTGCCAGCGCACCGCGCGCGCCAGCACCTGGCGTTCCAGATCGCGGCCGAGGCGCTTGAGTTCGTCCACCGTCATGTGGTGCGCCACTCGGGCCACGTCCTGTTCGATGATGGGCCCCTGGTCGAGATCGGCGGTCACGTAGTGCGCGGTGGCGCCGATGATCTTCACGCCCTTCACATAGGCCTGCTGGTAGGGGTCGGCGCCGACGAAGGCGGGCAAAAAGGAGTGATGGATATTGATGATGCGCTGCGGAAAGTGCCGCACGAAATCGCCCGAGAGAATCCGCATGTAGCGTGCGAGCACGATGAAGTCCGCCGCACCCTGCGTGAGTTCGAGCACGCGCGCTTCGGCCGCGGTCTGCACGTCCTGCGTGAAAGGCACGTGCTCGAAGCGCACGCCGAAACCTTCCACCGCGGTGCGCAGATCCGGGTGATTGGAAATCACCATCGGGATATCCACACGCAGTTCGCCGCGCGACCAGCGCCACAAGAGTTCCAGCAGCGCGTGGTCGTGACGCGACACCAGCACCACCATGCTGGGCCGCTGGCTGGCAAACGACATGCGCCAGTCCATGCCGAAGCGCGTGCCCACCACGTCGCCGAAGGCACGGCTCATGGCGTCGGAAGACAGGTCCAGCGCCGGGGTCTGGAATTCGAGGCGCAGGAAGAAACGCCCGCCGGAAGCATCGGAGGAATGCTGGTCGAGTTCGGTGACGTTGGCGCCGTGGTGATACAGAAACGTGGTCACGGCCGAGACGATGCCGGGCCTGTCCGGACAGGTGATCAGCAGGCGCGCGGTGGTTTCGGGGGGGATGCTCACTTCAGGCAAATCGATCGGTCGGGGGTCGCGAAGCGCGGTATTTCAACGGGCATGGGTGGTTTCGGCAACTGCGGAACCTTGTAGGAGGGGCTTTGCCCCGACAGGGCACTCGAATTTCGAAGCCAGTCGGATCGGCGAGCGCCAGTAGGGGCAGAGCCCCTCCTACAACTGCGACTTGACGGCCGCCACCAGCTCCGGAAACCACGGCCCGTTGGCCTGCAGCGCCTCGGACGCGACGCGACGCGCATCCTCCGGACGACCCAGCCGCTTGAGCGTCTTGACGTGCAGCTCCGCCACTCGCAGCCGGTTCTGCCCGTAAGCCCGCGCGGCCGCGCGCTCGAGATAGGGCAGGGCTTCCGATGCGCGATCCCGCTCCAGCAGGCTGCGGCCAAAGCGAAACGAGTAGACGTAATCGTCCGGCCAGACTGCGATCAGCTTCGGCATGAGTGCGTCGTACGCGGTCCAGTCGGCTTTCTCTTCCAGGTACAGCCGCAGGTTGTCGGCGGCGCTGCGGTCGCGGCCGATGTCGTTCTTGAGCAAACCTCGCGTTCGCGCAATCGCGCGATCCAGCAGGCGGGTCCGCGCATCGGCTTCCCCGAGCTGGCCTTGCAGCTTGGCGAGCCCCAGCACGGCGCTGCGCTCGTCGGCGCAGGCCGGGCCTTTGCCGAAGATGTTGTTCTCGACCAGGCGCTCCATCGGTTCGAGTTGTGTGCGCATCACCTCGTCCGGCGTCAGCGCGTGAACGCAGGCGGCGTAGCGGCTCAGCTCGTAGGGCCGCTCGCAGCCCAGATCGGCAGCGAACACGAGCGGGGCCGATGCGGAACAGGCCTCCTCGTCGCCCGCCTGCGCGGCCTGCAACAGGCGCAGACGGGCCAGGCGCTGCGCCACTTCGCCGTCCGGCTCGTACGCGCGGCGCACCCAGCCCGGCAGGTCGTAGAACCATTCGATCCCGCCCGCCGCGTCGGTGCGTGCGTGAAACGCGAGCAGCGCTGCGGCTGCCGCGGCAGTTCCTTCGACGCCCCCGCGAGCCGCGATCGCGCGCAGATCTTCGAGCCGCGCGCTCGGTCCCATCAGCTTCTCGATCTGCGCGTAGAAAGCGTCGCGACGCTGCTCGCCGAGAATGCGGCCGATCTCCTGGCCTTCGTCGTTGAAGGCCACGTAAGCCGGCAGTGCTTTCACGTTCCAGGCCTTCATCTGGTCCGCGCCCGCGGGGCTGTCCGCGTCCAGTTCCACGAACACCACGCGCCGCATCAGCGCATCCCATTCCGCGCCGGTGTGAACGTGCTGCGCCATGTAGTAGCAGGAGTAGCACCAGGGGGCGCGAAACTCGACCAGGGTGATGGCGCGGCGCTTCGCCGCTTCGCGCAAGGCGCCTTCGAGGTCGCCCGCATCCGTACCCACTGCGCCCGCGGCAGGGAGCAGCGACAAGATCAGCCAGAGCGTGCGGACGATCGGCTTCATTCGAGCGGCGGCAGGACCTTGGGCGCGTTCGCGGGCGGTTTGTCGTAATAGGCGATGCGAGCGTCGTAGACCTTTTCCGTTTTCGGGTCGATGACGTTGGACGGACCGCGATACTCCAGCAGGCGGATCTGCCCGGGCTCGTAGGTGACCATGAGATTGGGCGCCACGATACGCAGCAAGGAATTGGCCTCGACCAGAATGCGTACCGCCTTCTTGCCGTCGAACGTGACGTCTTCGATGCGCTTTGCGCGGAACTTGTAGCTGTCCAGATTGCCGGCGGCGATGAAGGTGAAAGCCACGGTCTTGCCCGCCATCAGGTCCTTGAAGTTGTGATGCAGAAAGCTGTGGAAGCCGGAGTCCGCGGCGATGGGATCCTTCTTCGGCACGCGCTCGGTCTTCGTCTTGCCCTTGTCCGATTTCATCAGCGTCACTTCCTTGCCGATGCCGGTGATGCCTTCGCGATAGCCCAGCGCCGGCAACTCGTACTGGTACAGCGGAATGAACGGGTCGGCCGAAAAATCCAGGGTCTTGGTGCCCAGCTTCACGCCGTCCGGCGAGTAGTAGCGGATAGTCCCGCTCACCCACTTGTCATCGACGATCTTCTGCTCGTGCACCTCGGTATAGAGGTAGGCGTCAGTCTTGAGATCGTAGGCGTAGCCGTAGAACCGAACCGTCTGTTCGGCGGCATGCGCAGGGCTCATGAGCGAAGACGCCGCAAGCAGGCTGGTCGCAATCAGTGCACGCATCATGAACGGCATCCGGAAGAGGATTGGAGAGGTGGGACATCGTAGCCCCGGCCGAATTCCGGCGCGCGGAACGCAGCTTCGTCCAGACCCATTGCCGCCCGTGCCTTGGCCAGGTCTTGAGGCGGCTCGACCTGGCCGTCGTCGGCCAGTTCGAACGTGCCGAAGTGAATCGCGAGGCTGGACTGCGAGTCCAGATCGCGATGCGCGCGCACCGCCTCGGCCGGGTCCATGTGCTGGTAGGCCGTGAGCCAGCGCGGGTTGTATGCGCCGATGGGCAGCAAGGCGTGACGCATGGGGCCGAAGCGCTTCCGTGCCGCCGAAAAGTGCGCGCCATAGCCGGTGTCACCCGCAAAATACACCGGACCGCCGCGAGTCTCGATCACGTACGACAACCACAGGCTGAGATTGCGATCGCCGGGCAGGCGTCCGGTCCAGTGCTTGGATTGCGCACCCCAGAGTTTGCAGCCATTGGGCATGTCCCAGGCCTGCCACCAGTCGAGTTCCACCGTGCGCGCGATGCCCTGTTCCTTCAGCAACGCGCTCTGCCCGAGTCCGACCACGAACACCGGATCGAAGCGTGCGTACAGACGCTCCAGGGTCGGCAGATCGAGGTGATCGAAATGGTTGTGGCCGATGAGCACCGCATCGATCTTCGGCAACTCGTCGAACGCAATGCCCGGCGGCGTGAAGCGCTTCGGACCGATGAAGCCGAAAGGACTGGCGCGCTCCGACCAGATCGGATCGGTCAGCAGATTAAGCCCATCGACCTGAATCAGGGTCGTGGCGTGACCCACCACCGTTACGAGCATCGAGCCATGATCTACGCGAGCCGCTGGAGCAGGGCCAGGCGGTGCTTCCACGTTGCGCGCCCACTCACCCGGCTCGCGCTCCAGGAAGTAGCGCCACAGATCGGTCCAGTCCTTGTCGAACGGCTCGCCCGGATTGAAGAAACGCTCGCCGTCGAAGTGGTCGGACGCCGGGCCGGTGTAGCTGGGCTCGGTGCAGCCACCGAGCAATAGCGCGATCAAGCAAATTCGCGAAGCGTGCAATCAGCGCTTCTCGAACAGGTAATGCCCCACGCCCCACTCGTTGCCGTCGGCGTAGCCGAACAGTTCCGCCACCGCCATATAGAACATGCGCCAGCGCTGGAACCAGATCGCGGCATTCTTCTCGCCGTAAGCGGCACGGAACACCGGCATGATTTCGGACTTGCGCGCGTCCATGCGCTCCAGCCAGTGGTTCGCGGTCTTCTCGTAGTGCTGGCCGCCGATCCACCAGTTCTTCACCACTTTCAAATCGTCCTGGAAATGCAGCAGCAGGTTCTCGCTCGGCATGGTGCCGCCGCGGAAGAAGTAGCGTGTCATCCAGTCGTCCTGCTTCTTGTCCTCGAAGTGATACGCCAGCAGCTTGTGCACGAAGATGTGCACGAACAGGCGCGCGTCCGGCTTCATCCAGCGCGAAATTTTGTCGAGCAGCAGGCCGTAGTTCTTCATGTGCTCGAACATCTCGATCGAGATCACGCGATCGAACCCTTCGCCCAGAATTTCCTCCGGCATTTCGAACTCGGCGATGTTGCCGGTGAGAATGGTGAGGTTTTCGATGCCGCGCGCCCTGGCCTGCGCCATGATGAATTCGCGCTGGCCGTTGGAGTTGGATAGGCCTACGACCTGGGTGCGCTTGAACTTCGCCGCCAGCCATAGCGACACCGAACCCCAGCCGCAGCCCAGGTCGAGCACGCGCATGTCCTCGCCAACGCCCAGTCGTTCCAGGTAGTGCGTGAGCATCAGCTCTTCGGCCGTTTCCAGGCTCTCGTTGCCGGCGGGATACAGGCAGCACGAGTACTTCAGTTTCGGCCCGAGGTGCATATGAAAGAACTCGGCCGGCACCTCGTAGTGCTGCTCGTTGGCCGCTGGCGTTTCGATGGCGATGGGGCTGCTTCGCAGCTCGGCCAGAAACTCGTTGAAGCGGCGCGAACGGAATTCACCGTCATCGCTGGCCTCGTCGTTGAGCCGCTTGGCCAGCAGCGCGCGCATGCCCATGCGGGTGAGGCGGTCGGGGATGAGGCCACGTTCGCAGAGGTCGATCAGGTCCATTCGGTGGCCGGGTAAAGACGGGATGAGGGGGAGAGGAATCGATGCACGCGGAAGCAGGCCCGCGCATGCAGTACGTTTGGCGCGGCCGAAAGGATGTTCAGCGGGGGTCCACGACGTAACGCGCCAGGTCGAAGGCGACAGCGCCCCGATCGACGATGGGGGGGATTTTGAAAACGGCCATGCGGCCCACTAATTCTCCCGGTTCGAGATGTTTCTCGACACCCTTGTACTGCTTCTCCCGTCCTGCGTAGTCGTCGAACAGAATCACCGTCCCTGCCTCGGCCTGGATCAGGCAAGCCAGGAAGCATGCGACCCGGAAGCGTCCGTCGATCAGAATCAGGTCGGGCGTCTGGCCGGCTTTTTTCAGGACGCTCCAGACGTGGGTGGGGTACTTCGGCCAGTTCTGGCACCGGTCGTTGTTGCGCGGCTTGCCCCAGTTATTGGCGGTGTCGCCGACGTCCACGCTGACCATGCGGAAATTCGTTTCGCCCGCGTCCTTGCCGATCTGGTGCTCCACTGCGCGGGCAAAGGCCGGATCGGACTCCACGGTGTACACATGCGGGACCTTCATGCGAACGGCCATTCGCGTGCTGCCGCCGGAGCCGAACTCCAGAAAACAACGACTCGCCGACAGGTTCTCCCGCAAGCATTCGATCGCTGCGCGCGGCATGTGCGGAAGCGGCCGGACGGTGATTTTCGCCTGATCGGAATCCGCTTCCAGGGCTCTTTGTTTTCTCTTGGCCCTCCATGCTTTCTTTTTTTCCTGCAACAAGCGTTGCGCCGACGCCCGGCCAGGCAAAACCTTCGGGGTGACGGTTTCGGGGTTCGGCAGAAGTGGCTGGATCGTGATTTCCGTCTGGGCAGAAGTCGCTTCCGGGACATCTTGTTTTTTTCTGGCCGCCTTCCAGGCTTTTTTCTTCTCTTGTAACAAAGCTTGCGCAACGGCTCGATCGGCGAAAGCCTCCCGGAGCGCCGTTTCAGGGTTCTGCAAATAGGCGAGCAAGCTTGCCTTGTCGTCTGCCGAGTGGAATTTCAGCCGACCGGAATCGTCCAGCTCTATTTCCCCACGCCCGAGTGGCAGGGCCTTTTCGTCGTGCTTGCCAATGGCCGTCAATCGTTTAATTTCCTGGATGTACCGACGTATGTTGCTGGGCGCCATGTCCTTCAAATTGGTTTGCAGGACCTTGTCCACCCCGTCTTCTGCGGACAGAAAGCGGTATTGGCGAAGTTTCGCCATGTTCGCGTTTATGCGCTGTTCCGGGATAAGGGCTTTCATGTGCAGGACCAGCACGTTTCCGTACTGCACGTTCTTGGTGGTCGGTCCTTTCAACTGCCAGTTGTGACAGATCGTTCCCGACAAATCGACGGCCGAGGACACGATCGATTTCCCGCTCGCCAACCCAGCGGGATAAGGCTTGCCCTCGCCAAAAAGATGAAAGCGGTTCTCCAGCCCCGGGCGATTCACTGTCCACGCTCCGAGGATCAACTCCTGCCTGGGAAGCGCGCGAAGGCAGTCCACAATTTTCGAAGCGGCCACAGGCTCGCCGCCCTGATCGATCCAGACGAGGAACTCGTCGGTATCCAGCACGATGAAGTAATCGCAAGAGGATTGGACGGCCTGGTACAGCGCGCCGAACAGGGCGATGCGATGAAAGTCGTTGTGGAAACCCGAGAATCTCGTGACGACCGCCTGGTCGCGGATCGAATCCAGCGTGGCCAGAACGCTTGAGTCCGAAGAATCGTTGTCGAAAATGATCAAGCCTTCCAGCCCGACGATCGCGGCGTGGTGCTCGATCCACTTGCCGAGAAAATCGCGCTCGTTTTTTGTCTTCAAGAGAATCTTGAGCGTGGCATGGGTGCTCCTGATGCGGTCGCACACCTGCGCTTGTGAAGCTTCCCAGCTTGGAATTCCTTCCCCTACCGTCATCGTCGTCGCGCCCGTAGAATTTTTTACCGATACCTGTTCACTTCTGCCGCGGAGGCCATGGAATCAGAGCTGAAGTGAATCGTACATATTCCGCGTAGCCCGGCTTGCGCTTCATCATCTCCGCTTCCAGCAGGGGTACGCCAGACATCTTCATCAGCAGGAAGGCCATCACCAGCGGCGCACCCAGCGTAACCCACCAGTAAGGCATGCCCCAGGCCAGCACCACGTAGGCCATCCAGTGCAGGCACTCGAAGAAATAATTCGGATGTCGCGACCATCGCCACAAACCCGCGCGGCAGACCTGGCCCTTGTTGGCCGGCTCGGTGCGGAAGCGCTCCAGTTGAGCGTCTGCGATGCCCTCGCCCACTATCGATGTGATCCAGATCGCGACAGCCAGAACCAGGCAGGCAAACGGCGGTACGCCTTCGCGATAAGCCAGCGGCAGGAAGGCCGAGGCTGAGAGCAACAGGGTGAAGATGTTCTGGAACTGGAAGAACCAGAACATGTTGCGGTCGGCATTCTTGCCCCACTGCTTGCGGAATTTGGCGTAACGCCAGTCCTCGGGCTTGCCCCAGTTGCGCCGGAACAGGTGCAGGCCCAAGCGGAAGCCCCAGATGCCGCCCATCAACGCCAGCGGCACGCGCACGATCTCCGGTGCGTCACCGAACGCGGCGTAGAAAACCGCTAGGCCGCCGAGCGTGAAAGCCCAAACGGCGTCCACCAGTCCGCCGTTGCGCGTGCGCAACTGGATGAGCCAGGCGAAGGTCTTGGCCGCGACTACGACGGCGATGGAGAGCAGGAAAGCGTTGAGAGGCGTCATGGCCGCGCACGTTACATGCCCAGCTTGCGTGTCGCACGCTCCGGCGGATTCCGGATGGCGCCGGGAGCGAATCGGCGACATGATTCCGCAGCGACCCAAAAAAACATCAGGAGGAGCAATGGCCAGACTGTTCGTGGACACCGACAAGTATGCCGATGGCGAAGGTCCGCCCATCGTCGAAGCCTTTCACAGCGCGCTGAAGGATCTGGTGCGGTGCAAGCTCGACGAGTCCGGCGGCCAGTGGGACGGTTTCGTTTTCGACAAGGCCTATTCGCTCGTCACCGCCGACGAAATTCGCAGGATCGAGGCGAGGCTGCTGGCCACGGGCCACCGCTACACCGTCTCCGCGATGATCTCGCAGCGCGAACGTCCTGACGCCTACAAGCCGCTACCCGGCAACGAGAACGCGGAAACCTATTCGTTCGAGCATCCGGAGGCCCGTACCGCACCCGCCGACAGCCAAGGCCGCGAAGCGCGCGGACAGGGTGACAACGTCGTTCAGTACCAGAGCAACACGAGTGGCATCGCGCGCTACTTCCGTTCCAACGAGCAGGTCTTGCAGTGCCTGAACAACGGTGTGCTGCCGGACACCATGGCCATCATCGACGACAGCGGCGGCACGCTCACCGCGCCGGTCCTGGAAAAATTCAAGGGCGTGATCTGCGCCGGCGGCACGGTGCGCTCGCACCTGGGAATTCTCACGCGCGAGTACGGCATCCCCTGCCTGATGAACGCCAAGATCAGCGGCATCCGGGAAGGTGACCACGTGGAGATCGAGACCTCCGGGCCGGCGAAATCCGGCGAGATGTACCAGCGCGGAGAAGAATTGTTCGTCCGCGTTTGGAAGCTCAAGGCGGGGAACTGAAATGAAGGAACTCAGCTACACCCAGCTTCTGGAAACCAACAACCTCCTGCAGAACCAGGGCGACGAAACCTACTGGCTGTGCGTCACGCGCACAGTGCAGGAGTCCAAGCTGTTCCCGGTTTCGAGCTACATGCTGTTGTCCTATCTCAACGCGTTCTATCGCTACCCGAGCTTGCTGAGGAAAATCGAGTCGCACATGCCGGCCGAGCGCGTCGCCGATCGCGTGCGCAACATCAGCGCCAAGATCGAGGCCATCGGCATCGCCTGGACCCTGCCGAATTTCTACCTGCTCGGCCGCGAACTGCTCATCAACATGGGCATGATCCGCCCGCAGGACGCGATTGACGACGTGGTCTACGTGATGGACTTCTGGAAGCGCTACCAGTTGTCCTGGCATCGCAACAACGGCCACATCACCAACAAGGAAGCGGGGCATCGCTCGCAGATTTATCCCGAGCGCAAGCTGCAAGTGTTTCACGCCGACCTTTACTCCTGCGAAGCAGGCGATGCGCTGCACACCGCCGCCGGCAGGTTTATCGCCGCGACCTCGCAGTACGGATTTCTGTGCTCGTGCGAGAGCCGCGTCGCCATGAGTACGCAGGGACCGTACAAGCTCTCGGACAACGTCGAGATGCTGGTGCGCAGCTTCCACGACCTCGCCGAGGGCGACCTGCCCTGGCTCGACGGTGTGGCCGCCAAGGTTCCGTTCAACTGCCTGACCGTGACCACGGCGGTGAAGGACACGCACTTCTATCTCGTCGACGACTGGGGCAGCTTCGAATCCAAGCCCGACTACAAGTCCGAGAACATCTGCGGCATCGGGCTCTACACCTCCGACAATCTCACCGAGGGCCATCTGCCTGTCGGCATGGGCAGCCGAGAAGAACTGACGCGCACCCTGGAGGAATACGCCGAGATCATGCGCGAGGCGAACACCGCACTGTGGAAGCGTTTCGCGGCGTATTCGCGCGACCAGCTCATGGACGCCGGCGCTCTGACCTACTTCGCCGTCATCCGCGAACTGGCCCACGTCGCCGGTTGCTACGAGATCGACGACTGGATGAAGATCGACGAGCGCGCCGAACGCTTCCGCCCGCTGTTCAACGACGAGTACTCCAACGAGGTACTGGGCCATCTGCTGGTGCCCCTGACCTTGCCGAGCGCGCAGGTGCAGCAGTACACGATGATGACGCACGCCAACGCGGCCAAGCGCATCTACACGCCGTTCTCGCATGCGCTACTCGGCGACGGCGACTTCGTCGGCTCTGTCGGCGGCCTGCGACCCGGAGCCACCTACCTGCCGCAGAAACTCGATCGCTATCGCAGCACCCAGGGCGTGATGACCAACGCAGAACTGAACCGGCGCGTGCGCGCGTTCACACCCGCACTCTGCTCGGAAAAATTCCGCGACCTCGACGAGACCTGGCTGAAGTATCACTACGACAGCCCGCTCGCCGACGAGATGTACAAGCTGGAGCAGGCGCGTTCGCGCAATCTCAAGAACAAGGGTGCGGGGCTGAAACGTGCGGACGTGGAGGCGTTGCGGGATCGATGAGTCATAAGGCGGGTTACGCGATGAAGCTGCTAACCCGCCCTGCGCGACTGCACTGAAGCCGATGAGTAGACCACCGAGTTATTTGCCGCGCGGCGGAATCCTGGCCATTTTTTGTTTCGCGGTAGCCGCGTGCACTCAGTCGATGATCCAGATGAAGGAAAGATTTCAATTGGACGTCTCTCACACGAGAGGCTTTACAGTTTTCCAACTTCAATTTGGGAATTTTCAATTCATTGGGCCTCGGAAACCCAGCGAGCAGAGGAGTCTCGCAACGGGCAACACGATGTACGTTTACAGCGACTATTGGGTCCAGTACGGAATCGACCGCACTCCATGCACGGTTTTTCTCGAAGTAGATCGGACGAGCACCGTTGTCGCGGCGTACTCCGAAGGCGACGGCTGCTACATGGCGTATTAGCGAGCTCAGCAAGTAGGCAGGGTTGAAGCGTAGCGAATCCCGGCAATTTCCCTACTTCGCCGGCCACTCCGGCATGCGCTGGCTGACGAAGACGGGGTTGGATCTGCGCAAGGCGATCTGCCCCTTGCGGACTTCGCGAGCCTGGTCGTAGATGCCGAAAAGGTAATAGCCCATCGGTTCGAGCATCTCGACGAATTTTTTCAGCGACACGTGGCGTTCGTTGAGTGGATTCATCGAAGCTTCCACTTGCAGAAAATCGATTCGATGCTGCGCGAGCATGTCCGCGAATCCGGTGACCACTTGCAGGTCGTGGCCCTCGGTGTCGATCTTGAGAAAGTCGATCCGTTCGATGCCGTGTTCGGCACAGTAGGCGTCTCCCGATTCCAGCGGCACTTCCTCGGTCGGCATGCCGGGTCGAGGGGCGCCAAGGATCAGGTGATTGACGGTGGAGGTCCCCACCGCGCGAACGTGTGCATGACCGTCGCGGCGCGCGCTGAACGCCAGCCGCTCGCAGCGCACGCGAGCATCCGTCGCGAAGCTCGAAGACAGCCGCTTGTAGGATTCTGCGACGGGTTCGAAGGCGTGGACGAGTGCGTCCGGAAACGCTTCCCGATATTTCCGTACCGATTGTCCGATGTTGGCGCCCACGTCGAAGATCACATCGAGCCGCGCCTGCGGTAGGGCTGTCCTCAGGTCACGCAGAAACGGATCGCGCAATGCCATCGCCGGCATGGCCGGCGCGTTTTCTCCGAGCAGAGGCCGCACCACGCGGCGAGACGCATTCAGGCCCGAGGTGGCAATCCTGCGGATGGCTCTGATCCAGAAGGGGCGCTGAGGGGCGACGGAGGGCATGGGATCGATTTTTTGGCGACGGGACCGTGGCAAGTATGGGCGAACGGAAACGATGGATTCGGAAGTCCGATCCGCCGGGATCGCTGCTTCAATAGGTCGGTGCCCGCAATGATCGCGTCCGACTTCCTGTGCTAGCGTCCGAGTGCGCGCGTGTTCCGTACGAAGCGCAAGCCGATTACTAACCCGAGGAGAGCAATCCCATGCTGAAGATTCACCATCTGGTTCTATCGCGTTCCGACCGCATCGTCTGGCTGGCCGAGGAACTGGGCGTGCCTTACGAACTGGTGCGGCACATTCGCAGGCCGGAGAATTTTCGCGCGCCCGATTCCCTGTGGGCGGTGCATCCCATGGGCAAGGCGCCGGTGATCGAGGATGACGGCCAGACGATTTTCGAATCCGGCGCCATCGTCGAATACATGATCGATCGCTACGGCAAGGGCCGCCTCAAGCCCGCCGCGGGTACGCCGGAATACATGGCCTACCTGCACTGGATGCACGCGGCCGAATCCACCCTGATGGTGCCCGTGCTCATGGACGTACTGCTGCTGCTGACGCAGTCCGACGCGCCCGCCATGAGGGGCTTCTGCGAAGGCGAGTACGCCACGGTGTTCAAGTTCCTGGATGACACGCTGGCAAGGACGCCATTCGTGGCGGGCAGCGAACTCACCGGCGCCGACATCATGGTGGCCTACAGCCTGCAACTCGGCGACGGTACCGCCATCCCCATCATGAAGGGCGCCGCGCCCACCCACCTGCCCAACATCGCGGCCTATCTGGCGCGCATCTCGGCGCGGCCGGCGTACCGGAAGGCGAGGGAGTTGTGCGCTTAGAGCGGGATTTGCGTTACGTCGTCGGCATGCGGCTTTTGTTGTCGGGCGTTCTGACGGCGTTTTTTGTCGGAGGTTGCGCGAGCCCGCAGCCCCGGTCGTACAGGCAGGCAATGGCCGAGCAGGATCTAGCCTCGCGTCCCAGCGATTTCGAGATCAATGCCGTGGCCTGCCGCGACCGGCCGGGCGAGCCCGTGCTGCCCCACTCGGAGGCGCCGCGCCTGTCTTATGACGCCGGCTGCAAGCCGCAGCCGGTGTGGGTGCGGGGAAAGCGGTAGGGGACGCCCGGAAGGACGCCACGTAGATCAGGAAAGCGCTGCTGCACCGGCCGGCTCGCGCTATTCCTCCGGCTCCTCTTCGGCGTGTTCGCCGCAATCGGCAGAGACCCAGCGGCTGCTGATTTCTTCGGTTCCCGCAAGTTCCTTGTACGCCATCGTGATGGTCGATCGCTGCGCGGTGGGCGACTCGAACGCGATCTTGGCTTTCATGCCGCCGGTGGGGCAGGTGGTCTCGTAGGAAATCTCCTTGCTGCCGTGCTTGAAGTTCTTGACGGTGCAATCCTTGCCGATCTCGCTCACGATCTCTTTCAGGACCGCGTCCTTGTCGTCGAACTTGGCTCGCTCGGCGGCGGTAACGCACTCGAAATCGACTCTGCCTTTCTTGTTGCCGGAGATTCCGCCGCTGACGGTCGTCTGTTCCCACAAACCCGGCTTGCCCCAGTTGTCCGCCGCCGCGGCGTTGCCGGCAAGCAGCCACAACAGCGCTGCAGCGCCCCTGGCCACGTTGTGCTTGTTCATTCGTCCTCTCCTTGTGCTGGTCGGTAAGCAGGGCCGATTGTAGCGACGCTTTTCACGCACCCGGAACCCAACATGAAACTCGCCGAATACCGCTACAACTTCAAGACCGCCGATGTCAGTCGCGATGCCGCCGGCGTGCTTACCGTGCGCATGCACTCGCACGGCGGGCCGCTGATCTGGGGCGCGCTGCCGCACGCCGAGATGGGCGAGTTGTTCGCCGCCATCGCCTCGGATCGCGACAACCGCGTGGTCGTGCTCACCGGCACCGGCGATGCCTTCACCACCTTGCCGGCCGGCGCGGGCATCGGCGGACTGGCCAAGGGCGAATACCCGGCCGAGGTCTGGGACCGCATCATCTGGGAAGGCAATCGTCTGTTGAACCAGTTGCTCGATATCGAGGTGCCGATGATTGCCGCCGTCAACGGCCCCAGCACCGTGCATTCCGAACTGGCCGTGCTGTGCGACATCGTGCTTGCCGCAGAGTCGGCGTACTTCCAGGACGCGCCGCACTTCCCCGGCCAGCTCGTGCCCGGCGACGGAATTCAGATCGTATGGCCGCTGCTGCTCGGCCCCAATCGCGGGCGCTACTTCCTGCTCACCGGGCAGAAGATCGGCGCGGCGGAAGCCCGCGATCTGGGCGTCGTCGGCGAGGTGCTGCCCGTCGAGAAACTGCTGCCGCGCGCCTACGAACTGGCGGCCGATCTGGCCAGCCGCAACCCCGTGCTGCTGCGCAATACGCGGCACGTGCTGACCCGTCCGATCAAGCGAGCGCTGGCGCACGACTTGCACGCGGGGTTGGCGTTCGAAGCGGTGGCGTCCATGTCGGGAGCGAGCTGGTTCAAGCCGAAGTAGTCTCGGAAGAGTGTCGCGGGCCATGCCCGCGACGGCACCCCACGAAGCCGCGCCCATCATCGACAGACCCGAACGCTTTCAGGACAATTGTCAATGAAAAATTTCCACCTGCTGGGAGCCTTCTTGTTGAGCGGCGGCGCGCTGCTTTCCGCCTGTGGCGGCGGCGGAGCTGGGGGTGGCTTTGGCGGTGGCGGAACGCCGCCGCAGGGCGAGCCGTTCCCGCAACCCGAGACCCCGTATCGCACGTTCGTGGGCGATCCTTTCTACCAGGCGCCCGCACCGGACGTGTTGCACAACACGCCACCCGGTGGCGTGATTCGTTTTCGCGAAATCAACGCGCGCGCCGTGCCGTTGTTGCCGGTGCGCGGCCAGGCCTGGCAGGTGATGTACCGCTCCAACGACACCAACGGACAGGCCGATGCGAAGGTCACCACCCTGCTGGTACCGCCGCGTGCGCCCGATACCAGCCGGGTGTTGCTGTCCTACCAGATCGCGTACGACGGCCTGACCCTGGAATGCGCGCCCTCGGTCGAATACCTGAAAGGCGCGGTGCTGGAACAGGCGCTGATCTCGCTCGCGCTGGTCCGCGGATGGGTCGTGTCGGTGCCGGATTACGAGGGGCTGGATTCGCAGTTCACCGCGGCCGTGAATTCCGGGCAGGGCGTACTGGACGGCGTTCGCGCGGCCCTGAATTTTGCGCAGGCCGACCTCGATGGAATGCTCACGCCCGTCGGCATGATGGGCTACTCCGGCGGTGCGCTCGCCTCGGCCTGGGCCTCGGAGCTGCGCGCCGGCTACGCGCCGGAACTCAACGTGCAGGGCGTCGCCGCGGGCGGCGTGCCGGTGGACCTGGGCAATCTCTACCGCAGCGTCGATGGCAGCAAATTTGTCGGCATCTACTTCACCTCCATCGCCGGCTTGAAGCGCGCGTTCCCGCAGCTCGACACGCAGACGCTGTTCAACGCCGATGGCCAGCAGATGCTGCGCGACGTGGGCGAGAGCTGTGTCAGCCAGGCGCTCTCCGGCGCGCCGGACGCGATCAAGCTGTATGCCTTCCAGAGCATCAGCCGTTACGTGAGCGTGCCGGAGTTGCTGGATGTACCGGCGGTGATGCAACTCATTGCCGAGAACCGTCTCGGGCAAGGCAGGCCCACGGCGCCGACCTACCTCTATCACGGCACCATCGACGAAGTGATTCCTATCGTAGACGTGGACGAACTGGCGCAAACCTACTGCGATGCGGGTGTGCCGGTGCAATATCGGCGTACGCTCAGTAAGCACGAGCCACTGGCCTTCAATGGCGCCGCAGCTGCCGTCGCCTACCTGGCCGACCGCTTCGATGGTCAGCCGGCACCGAGCAATTGCGGGGAGCTGCGCGAGTAGCGCATGGGTTAGGCCGCGACCGTATTCCCGAAACCACCAACCTACGATGCTGTTCTGCGAGACCCCGTCGCACGCCACGCCGCCCAAGCTGCCAATGCCGTGAGCGCGGCAGCGACGAAGAAAGGCAAGCCAGGCAAGGTCCAGCTCCGTTCCTCGCCAATGCCGAACGCAAAGGCGTAGGCAAATAGCCCTGGGCCGATCACTCCCATGATGCCCATCAGCCCGGTGTTGGCGCCTTGCAATCGCCCTTGTTCTTCGGCGCTGACTCGTTGCGACATCAGCGACATCAGCGAGGACGGCGCCAGGCCAATCAGCTCGAACACCACCAGCGCCACCCAGAACCACAGCGCCGTCTCCGCCAGCCCGCACAAGGCATAACCCACAGCGCCGAAGATGAAACCCACCACCATCGTGCGACGCTCACCCAGGCGCGCGACCACGGGCTTGATGAGGCCGGCCTGCACACCGATGGAAAGCGCCCCGACCACGGCCAGCGCCAGGCCCACCGTGCCGATACCCCAGCCATAGCGATACCCGGCGTACAGCACGAACACGCTGGGCATCACGTTGTGACCGAGATAGTGCAGCGCGCTGGCGCCGGCTAGTCCGAACAACTCGCGATGCGAGCGCAGCAGTTGCAGCGAACCCAGCGGATTCGCTTTGCGCCACTCGAACGGCACGCGCCGCTCCGGCGGCAGCGATTCCGGCAGCATGAACACGCCGTACACCGTGTTGGCGAAAGCCATCCCCGCCGCGACCCAGAACGGAAGGCGCGGATTGCCGTCGCCGAGCAGGCCGCCGATGGCCGGACCGAGGATGAAGCCCAGTCCCCACGCTGCGCCATACAAGCCGAAGGCGCTCGCGCGTTTTTCCGGTGGCGTCACGTCCGCGATGTAGGCGCCGGCCACGGTGAAGCTGGCGGCGGTCATGCCCGACAGCACGCGGCCCACGAACAGCCAGACCAGGGACGGCGCCAGCGCCATCAGCACGTAATCCAGCCCGAGCCCGACGCAGGACAGCAGAATCAGCGGCCGTCGTCCGAAGCGGTCCGACAGCGCGCCGTGGATGGGCGCTCCGATGAAATGCGCGAGACCCCAGGCCACGCCGAACAGGCCGTAGACCTCGGCCGCGTGCGCCGTGTCGCCGCCTGCAAACTGCTCCACCAGCTTGGGCAGCACCGGGATGATGATGCCGAAGGCGATGGTGTCGAGCACCACGGTGATGAAGATGAAAACCAGCGCCGCCGGTCGGGGTCCGGCGGATTTCGGGAACAGGGACAAGGTGCAGGAAGGGAGACGAGCGGATGCGATTGTAGTCGCCGGCCGCGCCGGGATCGGGCTAGCATTTGCCCGCCGTCCCAGAGCCCTTCCAGAACAGGAAAACCGATGCAACTGGTCCTCAACAATGTCCTGGACGCGCCGACCTTGACCGCCATCCGCAACACCTTGTCGAGTTCGAATTTTGCGGACGGCAACAGCACCGCGGGCTGGCATGCGCGCACCGTCAAGAACAATTTGCAGACCACACACGAGGGCTGCGCGCAGCGGGTCCACCAGGCGCTGTTCCGGCACAAGCTGTTTCGCACCGCCACTCAGCCCAATGTCCTAATGCCGCCGACGTTTTCGCGCTACGTGCCGGGCATGTCGTACGGCTCGCACGTGGATGACGCGATCATGGGCGCGACACAGGCGGTGCGTACCGACATCGCCATGACCGTGTTTCTGAGTGACCCCGCGAGCTACGACGGCGGCGAACTGGTGATCGAAAGCTACACCGGCGAGACCCGTTTCAAGCTCGCGGCGGGCGACGCCATTCTTTATCCCGCGACGACCATCCACCACGTCGCCGAGGTCACGCGTGGCGAGCGACTCGCCGCGGTGATGTGGATTCAAAGCCTGGTGCGCGATCCGGCCAGGCGCGAAATCCTGTTCGATCTCGATTCCGTCCGCCGCGCCCTGTGGGAAAAAGCCGGGCGGACCAAGACGCCGGAATTCGACCTTGCAGCCAAGACCTATGTGAACCTGATGCGGCTGTGGGCGGAGCCGTAAAGCGCGCTAGAGTCGTGGCCCCGAAATGATCGGGCCGGCAGGGAAAAGTGAAGTCATGAACAAGCCAACAGCGGTCGTGGTCGGCGTGGGATCGGAACGTGGCGTCGGCGGCGCGGTGTGCAAGCGTTTCTCGCGAGAAGGTCATCACGTGCTGGTCGCGGGGCGCACCGCCGCGAAGATCGAGCAGATCGTCGCGGTCATTCTTGCGGCCGGCGGCAGCGCAGAAGCCGTGGTCACGGACACTACGCAGGAAGCGGACGTGATCCGATTGTTCGACCGGGCAATGAATCCCGGCGCGGGCAAGGAACCCGCGGACCTCGTGGTGTTCAACGCGGGCAACAACGCGATTATCGACTTTCAGAAATTGACCGCGGCGCAGTTCGAGGACTTCTGGCGAGTCGGCTGTTATGCCGGTTTTCTGGTGGGACGCGAAGCAGCGCGGCGTCTGCTGCCGCTGGGTCGCGGCACGGTGATCTTCACCGGCGCTTCCGGCAGCTTGCGCGGCAAGGCGGGCTTCGCCCACTTCGCCGCGGCCAAGGCGGGGCTGCGCATGATTTCTCAAAGCATGGCGCGCGACTACGGCCCGAAGGGTATCCACGTTGCGCACGTGCTGATCGACGGCGGCATCGACGGCGACCGCCTGCGCAGCGCGATTCCGGCGATGGTGGAAAGGCTGGGTGCGGAAGGCTTGCTGGACGTCGATGCCATCGCAGAGAACTACTGGCACCTGCATGGCCAGCCGCGCTCCGCGTGGACGCAGGAACTCGATCTGCGCCCGTTCAAGGAAAATTTCTAGAAACTCTCTCGTGGGGCGGGCCATGCCCGCCACCCCGGCGGCCACGGGCCACCCTGCGCAATTGGGAAACCGTCAACGATGCACGTCAGCGGCAACATCCAGTTTTCCATCGTCGAGCAGTCGGCCGAAAAGGTCGTGGGAGAGATGCCGGTGCAGGCCGGCATCCTCAATCCCTTCGGCACGGCGCACGCGGGTGCAACGTTGTGGTTTGCCGACGTGTGCGCCACGGTGCTCGCCTTCGGCGGCGCCGATATGAAGCCGGGTGTCGCCGGCTTTCCGCTTGCCATCAGCCTCGATGCCAAGCTGCTCGGCAACCAGAAGGACGGCGTGTTCCGCGCGACTTCCGTCTACGTGAAAAAGGGCAAGCGGCTGAGCGTGGTTCGAACGACCGTCACGGGGACGGATGGCCGCCTGATTGCCGACGTGACGACCAGCCACGTGCCGGCCTGAATCTAGCGACGCGCGCGGTAACGCTTTCGCACCCACTGCGCGGCGGGACGTTCGATCCAGTCCGTCACCAGCGGCGCCATCGTCGCGCGGAAATCGTCGCGCGAATAAACCGGGTGCTCGTCGGGGCCGATCAGTGGCGCCAGCAGGGCACAGGCCGTGATATCGGCGACGCTGAATTCGTCGCCAACCAAGTACTCGCGACCGTCGGCGAGTTGCGCGTCCAGAAAATCCAGGCTCTCGGCGATGACCTTGCGCGAGTGGGCGACTCTCCCGGCGTCCAGGCCGAATCGCAGCTTGAAAACCTTGCGCAGTACGGGAAAGGTCGTGGCGATGAAACGCCGCTGCAAAGGCCCGGAGTCGAGCGTCCACAGATCGACGATGGCTTGCGGATTTTCCAGCGCGCGGCTGTAGGCGTAACGGATGACGTGGCTGCCCATGCGGTCGAAGCGCTCTTCGATTTCAAGCGCGGCTTGTCGACTTGCCGTGTCCCGCGGCAGCAGGTGAAAGCCCGGCATGTTCGTGTCCAGCCACAGCATGATCCGCGTGCTGTCCTGCACGTAGCCGCCGCCGTGCTTGAGGATGGGCACGGTGGTGCCGACGCGGCCGTGTCGCAGCGCCGGCACCATGTGAAAAAACGGGGTCCAGCCGGTCTCGCGATACTCGATGCGCGCGGCGTCGAGCATCCAGCGCACCTTCTCGCTGAAATGCGACATGCGGAACGTGAACAGTTCGAGCAAGGCTTTTCTCCCGATCGTCACAGAGAGTCTAATGGCCGCAACGCCGCAACAGCATGCCGACCGGACATGACAGTTTGGTGCACGGACGAACGCTTCGAAGATGCGATGATCCAGGCCGGCCTTTCGCGCGCACGGATCCCGAGGAGTTCATGGCGCAGGACAAAGACACCATCGGCAACCGAATCCGTTTTGGCGACCTGCTCCGCGGCGTCATCAAGACGCTGCCGGATGCACTGACCGCGCAGCGCGGGTTGCTCAACCTGGCTCTGCTGAAGCCGCACACGCTGAATTCCATCGGCCTGCATCTGCAGAACCTGGCGCGACGTCATCCGCGCCGGATCGCCTTGCGCTTCGAGGATCGAAGCTGGACCTACGCCGAGCTGAACACGTGGGCCAATCGCATCGCGCACGTACTGCGTGCACGGGGTGTGCTTGCGGGCGACGCGGTGGGCATTCTCATGGAGAACCGCGCGGAGGTTCTGGCCTGCGTGGCCGGCGTGGTCAAGCTCGGCGCGGTCGCCGGCATGCTCAACCACAACCAGCGCGGCGAAGTGCTGACGCACAGCATCGGGCTGACCAAAGCGCAGGTGCTGATCCTGGGCGAAGAATGCGTGGGAGCCCTGCACTCGGCGCCGGGCGTGTCCGCAATGCGCGTTCTGTGGGACGGCGCCGATGTCGCTCCCGGGGGATACGCGAACCTGCGTACGGAGCTGATTCACGCGCCCTCGCACAACCTCGAAGAGACGACCGGCATCGCGGCCAAGCGCGCTGCGTTCTACATCTTCACCTCGGGAACCACGGGCATGCCCAAGGCCTCGGTGATGAGCCATTACCGCTGGCTCAAGGGCATGGCGGGATTGGGCCAGATGGCGCTGCGGCTGAAGAGCGACGACGTGTTCTATTGCGCGCTGCCGCTGTACCACAACAACGCGCTGACGGTGTCCTGGGGCGCGACCATGAGCGCGGGCGCCACGCTGGCGCTGGCGCGCAAGTTCAGCGCCTCGAAATTCTGGGACGACATCCGCCGCTTCGATGCCACCGGCTTCTGCTACATCGGCGAAATCTGCCGGTACCTGCTGAACCAGCCGCCGCGGCCGGACGACTGCGAGCACAAGGTTCGCGTGATCTGCGGCAACGGACTGCGTCCGGAAATCTGGGATCAATTCCAGCAACGCTTCGGCATCGAGCGCATCGCCGAGTTCTACGGCGCCAGCGAATCCAACGCGGCCTTCGTCAACGGCTTCGGCCTGAGCAAGACCGCGGGCTTCTGCCCCATGCCCTTCGCCATCGTCGAGTTCGACGCCGAGGCCGAGCAGCCCGTGCGCAACGACGACGGCTTCATGCGGAAAGTGAAGAAGGGCGGCGTGGGGCTGCTCATCACCGAGGTCAGCGACAAGTCTCCCTTCGACGGCTACACCGACGACAAGGCCAGCCAGAAGAAACTGTTCCGCGACGTGTTCGAACGCGGCGATTGCTGGTTCAACAGCGGCGACCTGGTGCGCGACCAGGGCTTTCGACACATCGCCTTTATCGATCGCGTTGGCGACACCTTCCGCTGGAAAGGCGAGAACGTGGCGACGACCGAGGTGGAAGGCGCGCTCAACCGCCATCCGCAGATCGAGCAGGCCGTGGCCTACGGCGTGGAGATTCCGGGCACCGACGGCCGCGCTGGGATGGCTTCTCTTACCTGGAAGGGCGGCGCATTCGACGGGGCCGGGCTGGCAAAATTTCTCAGGGAGCAGTTGCCGGCGTACGCGGTGCCGGTCTTCATCCGTCTGCGGCCGGAGCAGGAAGTCACCGGCACGTTCAAGTTCCGCAAGGTTGAGCTGAAGCAGGAAGGCTTCGATCCGGGCCGGGTTAAAGAGCCGTTGTACGCGCTGGCCGATGCGGCGCGTGGGTACGAGCCGATTACGTCTGTGCTGTTTGCAAGCATTCGAAAGAAGGAAATGCGCTTGTAAATGTGGCGAGTATTGCGGCCGCTCCGCCAAAAATGCTCGGCAAGAAAACCTGCTCAACGTCTTTCATAAGATGCTGAAAGTCGGTTACTCGACCAGCACGGCCTCGCCGCCGCAGGTCATGCGACCGCCCACTTCCAGCTTGGCCAGGTCAATGCCCAGGGCAGAGAGCAGGGAATTCACCAGTGGATCCAGCAGGGGTGATAGCAGACCCGTGATGACCGGCTGAAGAATGTTCTTGACCGTGGTGAACGCCGCGTTCACCAGGCTCAGCACACCACCCAATCCGCCGCCCGACGGGCCATACATCTGGAGCTGGACCCCGCTGAGGGTGGAGGCCAGGCTGCCGACAATGTTCTGCGTGGCGAAGCTCTCGTACTCCGGCTCCTCATCCAGCTCCGGTGGGTCCAGGAAGGTGTGCGTATAAGGGGCTCCAGCCACGCTGGTCTGGCCCATGATGCCGATTCCTCCACCCGCGAAAGGTCTGCGCGCAGCGCAGGTCGACGCCACCAGCAAGAACACCCTGCAGGTCTTGACTCCAACATCGATCAGAGGAAGTGGGCCAACGCTGGGAGGTGAGTCGGAACCAAACACATAACCAGGGGCCGTCGGATTGATTTCCATACGACCAATACGCAGGTCCGCCACGGACGTCTCGATATCCGTTTCCAGCTCCTTGTTGCCGGTGTCGGGACAGTTGTAGTCCGTGACCTTGGCCTCGCCTCCGCCGACGTCCAGGCTGATATCGATCCGCGGGTTTCCGGGTACGAGCTGAATATCGGTGACTTCGTACGGGGTACCCAGCAGCGAGCCCAGAAGCCCGGAAAGCGTAGCTTTCAGATTGAGCGACAAAACGTTGTTGAGCAGGGTCGTTACAGGGCTCAACAGGTTGAGCACCGAGTTGAGCAGATTGGTGACGCCGGACAGCGCCGGTAGATTGACCGAGATCAAGGTCCGGACCTGCGCCGTGCGGACATAGATTCGATCCGGCCCGTCCGGGTTTTGGCGGGCCAGTTCGGGATCGCCGATCGCTGAAATCTGCGGCGGCTCGATGACCTTGACTCGCACGCTCAGGGCGCCGAGATTCACCGTGGAAGCCAGCGCATTCTTCGAGTTCGCCAATTGCACGGCGGCTTGAACGAGCTGGAAAACTTCCAGCGCCGCATCCAGACCGGAAGCCTGCGTGCCGCTTTGTACGGAGACGAGATCGCCCAGGCGCACCAGCGGCGTGGCGGACGGTATTGCCAGGCGCAGCACGTCAAGCCCGCCCAGGGCCGCGGTCACGTTGCCGCTGCCTTTCCCCTGTTCGAGCAGATCGATAGCGGTATCGAGCAGGGTGCCGACGCTGGCGTTGGCGGCCAGAACCGCATCGTAGTCTCCAGCCTGGAGGCCGAGATTGATCGCCAGTTGGTCCAGGTAATCGAGCAGGGTGATGTCGGTATTGATCAACCCGTTCCATCCCGCAACGCTCAGATTGACGGTGCTGCCGAGCAGTCCGCCAAACAGGGAATTAAGCGCAGCGGACTTGCTGGTGTCCACGCTGACCAGGGTGCTGCGCAAGTTGAGCACCGCTCGGCGGTCCTGCGCCCTCGCGATCGCGTCCGCGGAAATCTGGCGGTCGCTCAGGAAGAACCGAGGTGCGCTGCCGAGCACCACGACTTCGACGGCATTCGGATTCGCGGTGCCGGGAGTAAAGACCGGCGTGCCGGTTGGATCCCAGTCGCCGCACTGAATCAGCGGGCCGTCGTGCTGGAATCCACGGAGGTTCTCGTCCAGGTTGCTGTCCGCCGCACTGACTGCCGCAATGCAGCCATCCGCCAATCGTTGCGCGCCGGCCATAGCCGCCAGATCGGCCGCTTTCTGGTATTCGCGCTTGTAATAAAACAGAAAGCCCAGGTCGATCACGCTGAGCAGGATGATCATCGCGGACAAACCTACCGCGGCATTGACGAGAATGGACCCGCGCTGCCGGCCCGGCGAGCCCGGATGTGGATTTTGACGCGCCACCATCTTCGAACGACCCGTGCTCATCGTTGCACCGTTGCCTGAGAGTTCAACGCGCTTGGAATCCATTCCATGTCTCCGATCAAGGGAAGATCGATCGAAGGGAACAGACGCGTCCTGTCTGTGCTCGCATAGGGGAAGTTCAAGGTGATCGTGACGCACGATGCACACGGGCCGTCCACAACCGTGATACGGGTGGGGAAGACGTGTTCGTTCAGCCAGATCCTGCGCTCCTCGATGCTGCCGTTATTGGCAGCAGGCACGATAGGCGTGGACGCAAGGGATTCGATGACCTCCGTCTTGATTCGGAGATCCCGCGCAAGGGTGTCGAACGAATTCGGAAGGAGCGCCAGTACTCTGGCCCCGTCCTCCACCGCCCGCGAAACCGTCAACTGCGTGAACATCAACGCCCCGTAGCTCAGCATCCCGTACAGGAGAAAGAATAGGGTGGGGAAGACAAGCGCAAATTCCAGCGCGGCGGCCCCGGTCTGCCTCTGCTGTGTCTGGAGAGAGATCGAGTTCACAGGCTCAGTGCTCTTCCATCCAGCAGCACCCGGGCTCGTCCCTGCAAGTTGTCCGGAAAGATCAAATCCAGACCGGGCAGCGAAGGGAAGACGGGGTTCGCTTGATAGTCGTAGGTCACGGTGACGACAACCTGACAGGTCGTCCCGATATCCTCTCCACACACGGGGACGGCGGGAGGCGTTCCGTCTTCGGACGGCGACTGCGGACAGTTCTGGCCGATCGGACAGACGCTCGCCACAATGACCGGTGCCCCAAGACTGCTGAGCCATTGCGTCTGTGTGGCCGCAATTTCTTCTGCCTTGTTCTGGCGAAGAACGAGCTGGTTTTCCGGGGAAGACTGGATCTGAGGCTGGTAGCGCAGCGCAGCGCGTGCACCTTCTTCGGCTGCGTGCTGGAGACTCAGACGCATGGTGAAAATCATGCCGTAGGCCAGCGTTCCATAGAGCAGCAGGAAGAACACCGGAAAGACCAGCGCGTACTCCACGGCGTACACCCCGCGCTGCCATTGCAGCGCGTGATTGCCGGTGGAGTGAGAGCTGGGATTCATCGGCGACTCGGGATCGAAACGCGGTGCGTCGGACGGTCAGGGGCCATGCGGCAAAGATACTGGAATGGCGGCGGAATCCTGACGCCGGTCGCTCTACGCACTTGCACCGCCTGTCGTGTGGGTGTTGAGCGAAGCGTCACAGGTGCTCGCGGTAGGGAACGGCGCAGCGTCCGCCGCTTCCAAGCGGCGTAGACTTGGCCGCATGTCGAAGGCGGACCACATCTAAGGAAGAAATCGGCTGGCTCAAGGGGGCCTTTGGAATCTGTGTTGCCCTCGATGCTCCCTGATCGCCTGGCTTGCTCAGAACGATCAGACTGCGAATCCTGTCGTAGTGGCTGCCGCGGCTGTGGTCGCAATGGCCCCCATCGTCGCTATCGTCCTCGTCAATCGGCGAGCATTTCGTCGCATCGAAGAACTAGAGAACGTGTAACGGAATGGGCCGTCATCATCCCCCTGATCGGCTTGGCGGTTGCCATGTGCATGGTTCCGTACGAGGCTTGGCGAAGTAGCCGCAAGTAGTTTCCTCAGAAAGACCCGTACCGCTTTACCGTGCATTTTCCGGCGCGGACTACTCTCCGCCTTCCGTCACAAACCCTTCGCGTCCGAGTTGCTCGGGAATGGGATAGCTGTAGCTGTTGGCGTAACGATCGTACACGCGCTCGGCGATGTCGCCGGACATGGGGCGCGGCACGGCGGATGCTGATGCATTCGAGGTCTGCAAGTCGGTCCAGGACCGCGTCTCGGCGCCGAGCGCAGCCTTGTCGGTGGCCTGTTCCTGCGCCCCAACCAGCAATGGCAAGGTCATCGCCATCGCCACCACCATCCTCTTCATCATCATGTCCATCTCCGCTGGAGCCGGCAGCACCGGCGACTGACCGCTAACTACTTTTGGGAGCCGCAGCAGCTTTGGCTGCCGGCGGCCGCTTGAGATTCTGGGCCTGGCGGCGCAGGCCGGCCAGGGTTTCGGGTGTCATGCTGGATTGCTGTGCCATCCTGCGCACGCCGGCTTCGTCGCCCTTGAGCACGAGAAGCAGCACCAGGTTGTTGCGTGCGCGTTCGTCGCCGCTGCCGGCTTCGAGTTCGACGGCAGTGGACAACTCCAGCATCGCCTCCCTGTAGCGGCCACCGATCATCAGCGCATAACCCAGATCGTTGCGCATGGTGGCGTTGGTGGGCTTGCGCGCCACGGCCTGCTGCAATTGCCAGATGCCAGTAGCCAGGTTTCCCGGCGCACTGATAAGTCCCAGGCCGTGATAAGCCTCGGCGACGAAGGGCGATTTGAGCAGCCCGCGATAAAGCGTCTGTGCCTCGGTCAATTGCCCCAGCTTGCGCCGTGCCTCGGCTTCGAGCAGTTGCAGTTCCGGCGTCACGCCGGCCTCGCGCGTCTGTGCCTGAATGTGGGCAATGGCCGCGTAGTACTGATTCTGCGCGAGCATGCCGCGGATCAGATCGGTGTGGATGCCTTCGCGTTTGGCGGGACTGTCGGCAGACGCAATCTCGCGTTCGGTATCGGCCGTGACGCGACGCTGCGCTTCCGTCACCGCGCAGCCACTCAGAACCGAGATCATCGCCATCCAGCACGCGGCGTAGATCAATAGCGGAAGCGGTTTCATTGTGCACTCACTCCGCCGAGCGCCTTGAGGACCGAAAGAAACGCAGGGCCGGCGACGAAAATGAGCAGTGCGGGAAAGAAGAACAAGACCATCACCACCGTCATGCGCCCGGACATCAAATTCACCATCTCGCGCATGTCCATCGAGCGGCGCTCTTCGATCACCTTGAGTGTTTCGAGCAGCGGATCGCGCACCTCGCCGCCATAGCGATCGACCTGACGCAGCAGTGCGAGGGTGCTCGTCAGATCCTCCAGCGCGATGGATGCTGCCAGATTTTTGAGCGCATCGTCGGTCTCGCCTCCGGCCTCCAGATGACGAAGCACCAGCTCGAATTCCTTGCCCAGTTCGGGCAGTACGCCGCGACCGTCCCGCACCATGCTGGCGAACGCCTGCCGGGTGGAAAGGCCGGCTTCGAACAGCAGCACCAGCAGATGAATGAACAGCGGCACCTCGGACTTGATACGGCGCACGCGCGCCGCGGCCCTGGATTTGAGCACCATGCGCGGCAGCAGCACGCCGAGCATCGCCGCCGCCAGACCGAACGCAAGGAGCGTCAAGGGCTGTGTCAGCTTGGGCGGACCGAACAAGGCCAGAGGCACCATCAGCCCAAGCAGAACAAGCGGGGTAATCACCTGCGAGGCGTAGTAGATGATCCGATTCTGATCGCCACGCCAGCCGGCCTGCACTAACAGGCGCGCGCTTTCGTTGTCGGAATCGACCAGGCTCTCGATTTTCTTGCCGCCGACCGCGAGGGTTTGCATCAATTCCGCGCCGGAGCTGGGTGTCAGGCCGGCGGCTTCGCCGGCGCCCGGCGTCAAACGGCGTCGCAGGCGTGCCGACTCCCGCGCGGTCGAAATGAGGTAAATCAGCGCGAGCACGGCTGTCCCGGCCAGTACGATCATGGCTGCGACCAAGGTCGCGAACAGGCCGGGGGTCATCAATCGTCCCCCTCGGTCGAGCCCATCATGCGGTAGATCACCACCACGCCTGCGACCTGCATGGCCACAGCCGTGATCAGGGTGATGCGTCCTCCCAGCGAGGCCCACATGTCGGCGTAGTACAACCGGTTCTGCAGGTAGATGTAGACCGTCAGGAAAGCCGGGATGACGGCCAGCACCAACGCGGAGAACCGCGTCTCCGCCGTGAGCGCGCGCAGTTCGCGCGCGGCCGCATCACGTGAACGGATGGCTGAAATCAGGCTACGAAAAACGTTGCGTAGCGAGCCGCCGTACTTGCGATTGATCGAGGCGGCCAGCGCCAGCACCTTGATATCGCGAATGCCGTGCACGTCGGCCACATCCACCAGCACCTGGTCCAAGGGGGCGCCCAGGCGCACCTGCCGACCCACCGATTGGAACAGCGGCCTGAGTGGTTCCGGGCTTTCAACCGCGGCGGTGGCGAGCGATTCTTCCAGCGTATTGCCGGCTTGCAGTACGCGCATGGCGCCTTCGAGAAAGCCGGGCATCTGCTCCACGATCTTGCGCCGCCGACGTGCCGCGCGATTGCGCAGGATGCCGTAGCCAAAAGCCAGCATGAGCGCGATCACAGTCGTACCGCCGAACCAGTCGAACAGCAGTATGGCCAGCGGAACGATGGCCGCGAGAACCCACAGGATTTTGCTGACGGTCTTGGGTTCGAGTTCCACGCCGGTGCGCCAGATCAGGCGGCACGCGATGCGCAGGATCGGATTGCGCAGGCGCGACTCGGTAGAGATGTAGACCGGCGCGCCGGGCTGATCGCCCGCGTGCAGGCGCACCAACAGGTCGTCGCGGCGCTCGCGCCGGTCCGCGTAGACGAACAGCCAGATGGCGATGCCTGCCATCGCTATCGCCAGTGCAAACAGGATTGCGGAGGCCATCATGCCGATGTTCGCTCCACGCTCGATAACATCCTCCCCAGCAACAGCGGGGGAGGGTGTAGGCGGGACCGCGCAGCAGTTCGTTCTGCAAGCGCCCCCATCCACGGCGGGCTTACGCCGGACTGACTCAGTGTCAGTCCGGCGCTGGGACCCGCCGTCACCCACACGCGCAGGAAGGAGCGCAGCGTCCGGAGCGCAGACGCATTCCGCATCGTCATCAGTCCGCTCCCAGGAGGTTCATGTGCTCTCCGCGTTCCACGTCGTAGCGGAACAGCTCGCGCATGATGATGCCGCGCTCGTCCTGGCCGTTCAGTTCGGTGACCGACATCAGGCGACGCTCGCCCGACGGCAGGCGCGCCACGTGCACGACGAGCTGGATCGCGGCCGCGACTTGGCCGCGAAACGTCACGTCGTTGCCGGTGAATCCCGCGAATGCGGCGAGCAGTTCGAGGCGGTGAATGGCGTCATGCGGGTTGTTGGCGTGCAAGGTCGTCATCGAGCCGTCGTGGCCGGTGTTCATGGCTTGCAGCATGTCCAGCACCTCGTCGCCGCGGACCTCGCCGACGATAATGCGGTCGGGCCGCATGCGCAGCGCGTTGCGCACCAGATCGCGCGCGGTCACGGCGCGGTTGCCTTCCAGGTTCGGTGGCCGCGTCTCCAGCCGCACCACGTGCGGGTGCGCGATGCGCAACTCGGCCGCATCTTCCACCGTGATGATGCGTTCGGTGGGCGGAATCCACAGCGACAGCAGGTTGAGAAACGTCGTCTTGCCCGAGCCGGTGCCGCCGATCACGATCAGGTTGGTGCGCGCGCGCACGCGTTGCTTGAGGTAGATCAGCTCTGCCCGCGACACGCTGCCGGCTTTCAGCAACTGGTCGGTCGTGAGCGCGGTCTTGCGGAACTTGCGGATGGACAGGCAGGGCCCGTCCAGCGCGATCGGCGGGATGATGGCGTTGACTCGCGAGCCGTCGGGCAGGCGCGCATCGACCATCGGCGTGGACTCGTCCACTCTCCGGCCCAGCGGCGAGAGGATGCGCTGGATCACGCGGATGACGTGGTTGTCGTCAACGAAGCGCACCGGAGCGGTGGACAGAACACCGCCGCGTTCCACGAACACACGCGAGGGTCCGTTGACCACGATGTCGTTCACGGTGTCGTCGTCGACCAGGCTCTGGATCGGGCCGAAGCCCATCAGCTCGTCGCGCGCGTCGCGCGCCAGTGCGTCGGCTTCGCGCGAATTCACTGGCAGGCGCTGCTGCACCACGTACTGGCGCACCTGCTCGGCGACGAAGCGCTCGACCTTGGCTGCGTCCCACTTGTCGATTTCCAGATTGCGCTCGTCGATGTGCGCAATCAGGCTCTTGTGCAGGGTGCTCTTGAGCTGCTGGTACTGATCGGAAAGCCGGAAGCGAGCGATGGGATCGGTGCCCACCGGTTCCTTCAACGCATTCCCGATTCCGATGGCGGCCATGCTCAGGAGAACAGGCGTCCAAACAGCCCGGCGGCAGCGGCATGCTTGACCGCCGGCGCACCCAGCATCGCGGCGGCGAGTGCGCGCACGCTGGCGCAGTATTCATCCTTGGGCGCGCTGGCGAACATCGACTGCCCTGTATTCATCGCCTGTAAGCGATGGGCAGGCTGGGACGCCAGCACACCCAGCGAAGGCAGATCGAACAAGGCGGCCAGATTGTCCGGCTCCAGGCCGACACGCCTCGCGTACTGATCCACCACCAGCCCGAGCCGGTCGAGCGCGCAGTCGTCGGCGCGCAGGGCTTGCAGCAGGTGCTTGCAGTGACGCGAACGTAAGATCGATTGATGACACAGCAGCACGGCGCGATCCGCCTGCGCAAGCGCCGCCTTGACCGCGATCAGGGACGAGTGCCCATCTGCCGTGACCACGGTGCAGGAGAAATGATTGCGCACCACGTCGAACAGGGTGAGCAGATCGGTCGGGTCGAAACGCGGCATGCCGATCAGATCTTCCGGCAGACTCAGCACGTAGGTGCCGCTGGGGTGCTTGGCGAACGTGGTTTCGATCAGCGTGGCGTCAAAGCGATGCATGTCCTGCAGCGCGTCGAGCACGCCGTAGCTCTGTTTGAGATCGAGAAATACGGCGCCGGCGCCGGCGGGCGCGGCCATGTCGATGAACAAGATGCGCTCGCCCGCGGCCCGCCGCTCGTCCGTGACCCGTCGTTCGGCACAGGCCAGGGCGAGGTGCTCGCCGAGAAAGGCCAAGCCATCATCCGGGTAGGGTCCGAGCACGGCCAGTAGCTTGCCCTGCCTGCGCGGCGGCAAACCGCCGGTGCCAAGACGAAGCAGGCGGCCCAACAATGTGGGCGCCTGAGCCTCGTCGCGCTTGAGCACCAGGAAATCGCGTGCGCCGGAGCGCATGGCGGACAGCATCACACCCGGGTCTTCGTCCTCGCCGATGCCGGCGACCGCAATGGTGGGCAGGCGTTGCAGGGTGCGCTCGACCAGCGCCACACGCTCGCTCGCGTTGGCTCTATCGAACTGGAACAGGATTAGGTCCACCCTTCCAGCGGCCTGCGCCCGGGTCACCAGGTCTTCTGCCTCGACCGAGCGCACGAGGGAAAAATCCCAGCCGGGAGCCGCGTTCTGCAGCCAGCTCAGATAAACCGGATCGTCGGTGACGACGAGGGCCTGGGTTTTCACTTGTTCTCCGGAATGCCGTAGTGCCCGTATTGTGCGATGGATTTCGCGCGGATTGCGTCGGTCTGTCGCGGGCATGGCCCGCTCCTACCGCGCCGCGAATTCCGTAGGAGCGGGCTATGCCCGCGACCGTGTGCTCGACCGGGTCGGGATTTCCTTATCGGCTGAATCCGAAGGAGCTTGAATCGAACTCCCCGGTTTCGCCGACGAGCAGGCTGCCGAAACCCGGGCGGTAGTCGTCGTACTTTGCGCCGGGCAGTGGCGGCAGCTTGGCCTCGCGCGCCAGCGGTCGCACGAGGCGCGGCGTCACCACCATGATGAGTTCCTTCTCCGAGCGCTGGTTGCTCACCGACCGGAAGAACGCACCGAGGATGGGGATGTCGCCCAGGAACGGCACTTTGTCGACGTTGGCGATCACGTTGCTGCTGACCAGTCCGGAGATGACAAAGCTCTCGCCGTCGCCCAGTTCGATGGACGTATCGGTACGTCGCACTGTCAATGCCGGCACCGCCACGCCGCCGATCTGGATGCCGGCGTTGAAGTCCAGATCGCTGACTTCCGGCGCCACTTTCAGCGCAATTCTTTGCGAGGACAGTACGGTCGGTGTGAGCGAAAGGCGCACGCCGAATTCCTTGTATTCGACCGTGATCGACCCGTTCTGCCCCTGGTTCACAGGCACCGGGAATTCGCCACCCGCGAGGAACGTTGCGGTCTGCCCGCTCATGGAAGTAAGGCTCGGCTCGGCCAGCACCCGCGCCAGGCCCTTGCGTTCCAGCACGCTGAGCACGCCGAGAAATCCTCGCGTGGCGTCGCCGAACACCAGGTTGAAAGCCTCACTCACCGGCAGGAAACCCGACTGGCTGTTGAGCGTGAACGCGTTGCCGGTGTTCTGGATCGAGGTCAGCGTGCCCGGCGGCGCGATGCCTGCGGTGGTGTTCGCCACGTTCTTGAAAAACTGCGCGCCGTAAGCCTGCAAGGTGGTGCGGTTGACCTCGGCGATCTTGATCTCCGTGAACACCTGCATCTCGCCTTCCACCACGCTGGAATCGCTCACGCCGTCCTTGAGTGGCGTGGCCGCCACCTTGGCCCGGCGATAGGCCAGCAGATTGGGCAGCTTGCCCTCAAGGCTGGCGCCGCGGGCGATGCTCGCCTGACCCAGTTCCGGATCGGTCTTGGTGACATCTTCCGGGTCCTGCACGCCTAGTACGCGGATGCGATATTCCTGCGGCTGCGGCGAGTTGCGTGGCCACACCAGCAGGCTGGTGATGCCGAGCTTCTTGCCGGAGACCAGCAGTTCCTTCTGGTTGACCACGTTCACGTCCGCCACCGACGGATCGCCCACCGCCACCCGCTGCACGCCCGCCGGTTCGCGGATCAGCTTGTGGGTGCCGATTTCTACCTGGATCATCTGGGGAGTTGTCGAGGCGGGGGGCGCGGCTGGCACTGTTCCGGCAAAGGCCAGCAGCACCGCCGCCAAGGCACTGGCAATGAGGGTCCAATACTTCCCGATACGGCGGTTCGAATTCATTCCGGCATTCACTTTGTCGTTCACGGCGTCACCGTCTCCACCGTCGTTCCCCTGTAGACGAACACCTGCTGGCGAACGATCTTCTTCTGACCGGGCGGCAGTTCGATTTTCGATAGCTGGGCCGCGGTGATGGCCTTGTCCGGAACCTTCTTCGGCACGGCGGGGTTTCCCGCAGGCGCCAATTCCACCAGCCTGGGTTCGGCGGACGACGCCACGGTCTGCAAATCGGGTACCTGCACGTCGGCCGGCAATGCGGCCATTTCTGTCGATTCGGGTACCAGGCCATGCAGCGCCAGCCGCAATTCGCCGAGATTGGCGCCGAGCATCAGTCGGGTGGTCTGCGCCTCGGGCACTGCGAGCACCGCGGTTCGTTGCCTGCGATTGCTGTTGGCACGCCCGGTCTGCTCCTCGTCTTTAAGACCCTCGGGTCGCTCGACGACAAGTTCCTGGTACGCCAGCACGCGGGTTTCCTTCAGCAGCACCCGCGCCTGCGCGTCTTGAACTTCATTGCCGTTCCGTAGATACAGCAGCACGTCGACGATATCGCCCGGACGCACGAAACCTCCGACCGCAATCACGTCGCTGATTTCGACCGACACCGCCTGAAATCCCGGCGGAATGGTCTTGGCCAGAATGTTTCCGTCGGCAAAATAGCGTTGAGTGATGGGCGCGCCGCCATCAATGTCGGTGAGCGGTTCCTTGCCGATCACCTGGTCGACGCTGGTGAAATACTCCTTCGGCGCAATGGCAACCTCCACCAGTTGCACCCCATCCTTGGCGATGGGCTTATATGCCGGCAAAGGCTTGACTGCGACCACCGCAAGCAACTTCGGAACAGCCTGCTCGGCTTTCACCGCCACCGGCTTCTGATTTGCACGCTCGGAAGTCTCCGCATATTCGCGGCTGTAGCGATAGCCTACGAAGGCCAGCACCACCGTGAGGACGACGGCGACCACTCCCATGATCTTGGCGGCATTGCTTGGAATTGTTGCCATGACGACTCTCTCGTGAATCCGTATGGTCGGCTTGACGACCCGTTTTCATCGTGCGGATGATCGCGTAAAAACGTGGGCGAGGTGTTGAAGACGGAAGAAGCTACGCGAGTTTCTGCGGGCTTCACATGCAGATATTTCTTTATTTGTTGCAGAAGGTCGATAGCCGCCTTCGCCTGTCTGCAACCCCGATTCCAGAATCCGGCACTGCATCGTCTGGGCCATGCAACGCTGATCAGTTGGGGGCTCCCTCGACAGCCCCGCGACTCCGGACATCCCAAGAGGATGCCCGGAGCTGCGGGAGAACGATCCACGTTGCCAGCTGCTCGACGCCTTACGGGGTCGGAGTGGGCGTGCTGCCGCCACCGCTGATCGCAGCGGCGATCGTGTCGAACACGCCTTCAAAACTGGCGCCGAGTACGCCAAACGCAGCAACGATCAACAGGCCGAGGATTCCGACGATCAAGGCGTACTCGACCGCAGTGGCGCCTTCTTGCTTACGAAAACCAAAACGATTCTTCAACATGGTAGTGCTCCGATTTGTTTGAACTGGCCGTGCTTGGCCAGCGCGATCACAATGCGCCGCACCCGGATAAACGTCAAAGCTACCGACAGGACGTTTTTGCACCGCTCGTCGGCGGTTTTCTGGCGCCGGCTTTTCGTCGCTTTTTTACTGCCGCTGATCCGCAAACATCCGGCTTTTAGGGGGTTGATTCAGCCCACGGTCGCAGCGAACAAGTGCCTCGCCTCATTTTTAACGACACTTCGCCCCCATGCCCACTTATGCGATAGGCGATGTCCAGGGTTGTCACGAAGAGTTGGTTGCCTTGCTTGCGGCGATCCGCTTCGACCCTGCGCGCGACCAGATCGTGCTGGTCGGCGATCTGGTCAATCGCGGTCCTCATTCCCTGGAGGTGCTGCGCCTGGCTCGTGATCTGGGATCGGCTGCCGTAACCATCCTGGGCAATCACGATCTGCATCTGCTGGCGGTCGCCAACGGCGGCACAACCGGGCGCCGCGACACCTTGACGGAGGTTCTGGTGGCGCCGGATGGAGATGAGTTGCTCGACTGGCTGGCGCGGCAGCCGCTGGCCTGGCAGCACCCGGATACCGGAACCTTGCTCGTCCACGCAGGCTTGGCTCCCCATTGGAGCGCATCGCAGACCCTGGTACTGGCGAGCGAGGCCGGGAAGGTCATTTCGGGAAAGTCCGGGTCTAGGTTTTTCGCCCGCATGTACGGCGATCAGCCGGAGCGTTGGAGTGACAGCCTGCGCGGTATCGACCGCACGCGTTTCGTGGTCAATTGCCTGACGCGTCTGCGCTATTGTCATCCGGACGGCCGGCTCGACCTGCGTCCCAAGGGCGCGCCCGGTACTCAGGCCCCGGGCCTGTTGCCCTGGTTCCAGGTTCCCGGCCGCGCCAGCCAAGACGTTCCCATCGTGTTCGGCCACTGGTCCACCCTGGGAAAGGTGTACTGGCCGCAGGAGCGGGTCTACGGGCTGGACACCGGCTGCATCTGGGGTGGGCAGTTGACGGCACTGGAGCTGGAAACCGGGCGCTTGTTTCAGGTGCCGGGATCGGTCTACCAGAAGCCGGACGCTGCGGCCGACTGATTCATCCCGCCGCGCGATAATGCGCGGATGAAACCCTCCCCCCGTTCCGCCGCCGCGCTCGCGGTGGCCGCCGTGCTCGCCGGCCGTAGTCTCGACGATGTGCTTCCCGCTGCCGACGAAGATCTTGCGCCGGGCGACCGCGGCCTGCTGCGTGCCCTGGCCTACGGGGTCCTGCGCGAGCATCTGATTCTCGCTGCCATCGCGGGCAAGATGCTCAAATCTCCGCTCGTCGACGAACCGCAGGTCGCGGCGCTGATCGAGGTCGGCCTGTTCCAGTTGCGCTCGATGCGGGTGTCGCCGCACGCCGCGGTGAGCGAAACGGTGGACGCCTGCGAAATCCTGGGGATGCCGGGGCGACGCCCGCTGGTGAACGCGCTGCTGCGTCGTTACCAGCGCGATGGCCGCGCGCTTGAAATGGCGGCGGCCGAGGACGCGTCGAAGCGCTACTCGTATCCGACTTGGATGATCGATTCGATCCGCTGCGACTGGCCGGAGAACTGGGAGCCAGTGCTTGCCGGCGGCAATGTGCAGGGCCCGCTGACTCTGCGCGTGAATGGCCGGCGCATCACGCGCGCGGACTACGCTATCAAGCTGCGTACAGCCGGCCTAGAAGTGCGTGAGGTGGCCGACGCCCCGGACGCGCTGATTCTGGAAAGCGCGGTGCCGGTCGAGCGACTGGCGGGTTTCGCCGAAGGCGAGGTTTCGGTGCAGGACGCATCGGCGCAGCTAGCCGCGGATCTGTTGCAGCTTGAGTCAGGATTGAACGTGCTCGATGCCTGCTGTGCGCCCGGCGGAAAAACCGTGCACGCGCTGGAACGTGCGGACGTGAGCATGGTCGCGCTCGACAGCGACGCGACGCGGCTGCATCGGGTGCAGGAAAACCTCACCCGCCTGGGCTTGAACGCGCAATTGCTCGCGCACGACGCCGGCCAGCTCAAGGATCGCTGGAACGGCGCCCTGTTCGACCGGATTCTTCTCGACGCGCCCTGCTCCGGCACCGGCGTCATCCGGCGTCATCCGGACATCAAGTGGCTGCGCCGGCACGACGACATCCCGCGCATGGCGGCCGAGCAGTTCCGGCTGCTCACTGCGCTGTGGCCGCTGCTCGCGCCGGGCGGACGGATGGTCTATGCAACCTGCTCGATTCTGGCCGCCGAGGGCGAAGAGGTCGTGCGCAAGTTTTTCCTGCAACAGGCCGACGCCAAGCACGAGCCTATCGAAGCACCCTGGGGCGAGGCCCGGCGCTTTGGACGGCGCATTGCGCCGGGCGGCGATTTCGATGGTTTCTACTACGCCTGTTTGCGCAAGACGGTGCGCGCCGCGGTGTAATCCATGGCGCGCGTTGCGCGCGTTACGATGGGCTCATGAGCCTGTTCGAGTGGATGGAGTTTCTGAGCTATCTGGTCACGGTGATCGGTTTTCCGCTGGCGATCGGGGTGTTCCTCTACGAGCAGCGCAAGGAACATGCGAACGACGAGGAGGAGCTGTATCAGGCCCTGTCGGACGAGTACGCCAGCTTCCTGCGCCTGGTATTGGAACACGCGGACCTGCGACTGATGAGTCCGCTTAAGGCCAGCGCGCCGCTGACCGACGAACAGCGCGAACGCAAGAACGTGTTGTTCGGAATTCTGATTTCGCTGTTCGAGCGTGCTTATCTTCTGGTTTACGAGGACGACATGCCCAAGCAGACGCGGCGCCTGTGGCAGAGCTGGGAGGACTACATGCGCGAGTGGTGCGTGCGCGAGGATTTCCGCTCCATGCTGCCCGAGTTGCTGCGCGGCGAGGACCCGGATTTCTGCGAGCACATCAGCCGCATTGCGCAGGAGGAATCGGGGCAGGCTTGAGACGCCGACGTAGCAATCTGCTACGTTACGACAAGATTTGTCGCCGGAGCATGTCATGGGCACTGCCTTCGCCCCCGTTCGACTGGAAGCCGAAATTACCGATGCAGCGCGCGACGCCGCTTCGAGCATGAGCCGCAGCGTGGCGCAGCAGGTCAGCCACTGGGCGCGCATCGGCCGCGAACTGGAGCGCTCCCCCGAAGTGTCGGCCGACGACATCCGCCGTGTGCTGGATGGCGCCGGCGATTACGACCAGATTTCCACCAAGGAGCAGGCCGTGGTTCGCGCGGTCTGGAGCGGCCGGGGCGACTCCCTGCGCAGCGGCTTGCGCCTCGACAAGAGCTTTCAGGAAACCGGCTATCGCTACGCCGAGCTCGACGGGCAAGGCGAGGTCGTGGTGCGCGAACCTTCGGCACCGAAGACGCAAGCCGCAGTGAAAACCAGGAAGCCGCGCAGGAGCTGAGATTTGCCCGCGCTGCATCTGCTGGTCGGTCCCAACGGCGCCGGCAAGACCACGTTCTTCGAATGCGTGCTCGGTCCTGCGACGCATCTGCCCTTCATCAATGCGGACCTGATCGCGCGCCGAGAATGGCCCGGCGACGAGGAAGCCCACGGCCACGAAGCGGCGGCGCTGGCCGAGAAGGCGCGCAATGCCGCGATCGAAAGAAAGCGCTCTTTCGTCGCCGAAACGGTTTTTTCGCATCCATCCAAGCTGGCGTTGATACGGCAGGCGCAGGCCGCGGGATATCTGATTTTCCTGCACGTGATCCTGGTCCCCGAAGAGCTGACCGTGACGCGCACGCGACTGCGCGCCGCTCAGGGCGGTCATTCGGTGCCGGAAGACAAGGTTAGAGAGCGCTACCGCCGCCTGTGGATCAACGTGGAAGCAGCCTTGCCGCTGGCCGACGAGGCCACCGTGTACGACAACAGTTCAGCGCGTCGTCCGTTCCGGGTCGCGGCGCGCTACCAGAACGGAAAACTGCTCGGCGACGCGGCGTACCCTGACTGGTCGCCGCTCAAATCCAAATCCCTGGCGGGCAAGCCGCGTGGCTGAGGACCCGGTTCCGGGTTTTCTTGCACCGCAACAAAGTCGGGCGTATGGTGCGCTCGCTGCGGGGAGCCCCCAAAAATTGTGACGTGAAAATCATCATCCTCGGTGCAGGCCAAGTCGGCGCGACCCTGGCCGAGAACCTCGCCAGCGAATCCAACGATGTGACGGTGGTCGACGCAGATTCCAATCTGCTGGGCGACCTGCAGGAACGCTTCGACATCGGAACGGTGCAGGGTTACGCCTCGCACCCGGAAGTGCTGCGCCGCGCCGGAGCCGACGACGCCGACATGATTATCGCGGTGACCGAGTCGGACGAGACCAACATGCTCGCCTGCCGCATCGCCCACACCCTGTTCCAGACGCCGACCAAGATCGCACGCGTGCGCTCGGCCGAGTATCTGAGCGAGGAGCGCCTGTTCGCACAGGACGCGCTGTCGGTGGACTTGCATATTTCGCCGGAACAGCTCGTCACCGATTACATCAAGCGCCTGATCGAATATCCGGGCGCGCTGCAGGTGGTGGACTTCGCCGACGGCCGCGTGCGGCTGGTGGGCGTCAAGGCCTATTACGGCGGGCCGCTGGTGAGTCGCCAGCTCCGGGAACTGCCGCAGCATCTACCGGGAATCGACGCGCGAGTGGCCGCGATCTATCGCCGCGGCCGGCCGATTCTGCCCGAGGGCGACACCATCATTGAGGCCGAGGACGAAGTGTTCTTCCTTGCCGCGGCCGAGCACATTCCCAAGATCATGGCCGAGCTGCGGCGCATGGATAAGCCGGTCAAGCGCGTGTTGCTGGCCGGCGGCGGCAACATCGGCCTGCGCCTGGCGCGCGCGCTGGAGAAAGACGTGCAGGTCAAGGTGGTGGAGCGTTCGCGCGAACGCGCGCGGTACCTCTCGGAGCAGCTCACGCGCGCCACCGTGCTGTGGGGCGACGCCGCCAACGAAGATCTGCTGATGGAAGAGAACATCGAGGATTGCGACGTCTTCTGCGCCGTGACCAACGACGACGAGGCCAACATCCTGTCGGCGATGCTGGCCAAGCGCCTGGGCGCGCGCAAGGCGCTGTCGCTCATCAACCGATTGTCCTACGTGGACCTTGTGGAGGGTGGCGCCATCGACATTGCGATCTCGCCGCAACAGTCCACAGTTTCGGCGCTGCTGGCGCACGTGCGTCGCGGGGATATGGTGCGCGTGCATTCCCTGCGGCGCGGTGCGGCCGAGGCGATCGAAGCGATTGCGCACGGCGATCGCAAGAGTTCCAAGGTGGTCGGGCGGCGGCTGGAAGAAATCAAGATGCCGCCGAGCACGACCATCGGCGCCATCGTGCGCGGCGACGAGGTCATCATCGCGCACCACGACACGGTGATCGAGGCCGAAGACCACGTCATCCTGTTCGTGGTCGATCGCAAACACGCCAGAGACGTGGAGAAGCTGTTCCAGGTCGGGTTCGGCTTCATCTAGAGCGCCGACCGCGTGCCCTACTGGACCGGCGGTCACAGCACTCGCGTACACCGCTTCGTCGCGGTGCAGCGCATCACCGGCATTCTGCTGATGCTGTTCAGCTTCACCATGCTGCCGCCGATCCTAGTGGACCAGTTATATGAGGCCGACACCACCACCCCTTTCCTGATGGGTATGTGGATCACCTTCGCGACCGGTGCGGTGATCTGGTGGCCGGCGCGCAAGGAGCACGCGGAACTCAAGACCCGCGACGGCTTCCTGATCACGGTGCTGTTCTGGGCCGTGCTCGGCGCTTTCGGTGCCATTCCGCTGTACTTCGCGGACGAGGCCTGGCACAGCTACACCGATGCCATTTTCGAATCGGTGTCCGGCCTCACCACCACGGGCGCAACCACCGTTGCCAGCGGTCTCGACGATCTGCCCAGGGCGCTCCTCTACTACCGAGCGCAGCTTCACTGGCTGGGCGGCATGGGCATTATCGTGCTGGCGGTGGCAGTGCTGCCGATGCTCGGTATCGGAGGCATGCAGCTCTATCGCGCGGAGACGCCGGGGCCGATGAAGAACGCCAAGCTCACCCCACGCATCACCGGAACCGCGCGCGTGCTGTGGCTGGTGTATCTGACCTTGACGGCGGCCTGCGCGCTGGCTTACTGGGGTATGGGCATGACGCCGTTCGATGCGCTCGTCCACGCGTTCTCGACGCTAGCCACCGGCGGGTTTTCCAGCCACGACGCCAGCATCGGCTACTACAACAATCCGGCGTTGGAATGGGTCGTGATGGTGTTCATGCTGCTGGGCACGGCCAATTTCGCCACGCATTTCCTGGTATGGCGCAACCGCAGCCTGCGTGTGTACTGGCGCGACAGCGAGTTCCGCACCTGCCTGGGCATCGTCCTGATGTTCTCGGTGCTGGTCTGCATTCCTCTGGTGATCTACCAGACCTTCGACGACCCGCTCACGGGCATTCGCAAAGGCATGTTCCACGTCATTTCCTACGGCACCACAACGGGCTTCGCCACGGCCGATCCGTCGAACTGGCCGAGCTATGCGCCGATGATGCTGATCCTGACCATGTTCATGGTGGGCTGCGCCGGCTCGACTTCCGGTGGCGTGAAAGTGGTGCGCCTCATGTTGTTCGTCAAACAGGCCCTGCGCGAAATGCAGCGCCTGATCCATCCGAGTGCACAGCTTCCGCTGAAGCTCGACAACAAGATCGTGGACGACACGGTGGTCTACGCCGTGGGTGGTTTCTTCTCGGTCTACATCGGCATGACCATCGTGCTCAGCTTCGTCATGATGGCCACGGGCCTGGATCCGGTGGTCGCGTTCTCGGCGGTAGCAGCCTGCATCAACAATGCCGGCCCCGGCCTGGGTCCGATCAACGCATCGATGGCCTCGATCAGCGACTTCGGGAAATGGGTGCTGACTTTCACCATGCTGCTCGGGCGCCTGGAAATCTTTACCCTGCTGATCGTGTTCACCCCCAGCTTCTGGAGAAGATGAGGACATGAGTGTCTTCACCAAGGTCAGCCACGCCGAACTGCTCGAATTTCTCAAGCAGTACCCGGTCGGCGAGGTCGTAGGTTTTCAGGGCATCGGCGAAGGCGTGGAGAACACCAACTACTTCGTCGATACCGAGGACGGCCGTTGGGTGCTGACCTTGTTCGAGCGCCTCAATTACGCCGACCTGCCGTTCTTTCTCGGGCTGATGGAACACCTCGCGGCGCACGGCTTTCCCAGTGCCGCACCGCTGCATACGCACGACGGCAAGACGCTCGTCACGCTCAACGACAAGCCGGCGGCGATGGTGCGGCGGCTGGTTGGGCAGAGCGTTCTGTTTCCCAACCTGGCGCAGTGTCAGGCCACCGGCGCGGTGCTGGGCGAGATGCATCGCGCGGCCGCCTCGTTCAAGACGCGTGTGGAGAATTCGCGCGGCGTGGCTTGGCGCACGCAGACAGCGCTGGGCCTGCTGCCGCAGGTGCCGGCCGATGCGTGTGCGCTGATCGAGTCCGAGCTGGAAGCGCAATCGCGGCTCGATTTGTCCGCGCTGCCGCAGGGCATCGTTCACGCCGACCTGTTCCGCGACAACGTTCTGTTCGTGGACGACCGCCTCACGGGCGTCATCGACTTCTACTACGCCTGCCACGACAGCCTGCTCTACGACCTGGCCATCACGGTCAACGACTGGTGCTTCGATACCCACGGCCAGCCCAATGCGGAGCGCGCGCGCGCCATGATCTCGGCCTACACATCGCGCCGTCAGGTCACGGCGGACGAGACCGCGGCATGGCGCCTGGTCTTGCGTGCGGCTGCCTTGCGCTTTTATCTGTCGCGTCTGTACGACTGGGTGCACCCGCGCGAAGGCGGCATGGTTCACGTCAAGGATCCGGACGCCTACCGCCGCATCCTGGAGCACCACCGGGAGCACGATCTGCCCCTGGCCTGAATCTCGCAAAGGAGTTGGTTAGACTCTCCTACGCGTCGTCACATCCCGTTCACAAGAGGTTTGCCATGAAGATGCTCATCGCCGTCATCAAGCCGTTCAAGCTCGACGCCGTGCGCGAAGCGCTCGCCGACATCGGCGTGCAGGGCATGACCGTGACCGAAGTCCGCGGCTTCGGCCGGCAGAAAGGCCACACCGAGCTGTATCGCGGCGCCGAGTACACGGTGGACCTGCTGCCCAAGATCAAGCTGGAAGTCGCGCTGGCGCCGGACATGGTAGACCGCGCAGTGGAAGCTATCGCTAAGAGCGCCAAGACCGGCCAGATCGGCGACGGCAAGATTTTCACCTATGACCTCGAACAGACCGTGCGTATCCGCACCGGCGAGTCGGGCGTGGACGCGGTTTGAGCAACACGCAGCAAGTACCGTGCGGCGACAAGGCCGCGCGCTAAAACAACAAGCCTTGGAGCGGAACGACGGTCAACGATGACCGCGTAACCGGAGGGGGAAGCACATGAAACGCTGGACAGGCGCGGCGCTCGCCGCATTCCCGGTCGTGGCCGGGGCACAAGAACTCAATTCCGGCGATACCGCGTGGATACTCACCTCCACCGCGCTCGTGCTGTTCATGACCTTGCCGGGCCTCGCGCTGTTCTACGGCGGACTGGTGCGCACCAAGAACGTGCTGTCGGTGCTCATGCAGTGCTTCGCCATCACCTGCATGGTGTCGGTGCTGTGGGTGCTGTTCCTGTACAGCCTCGCCTTCGGGTCCGGCGGGCCCTTCATCGGCGGGTTGGGCAAGGCGTTCTTCGCAGGCGTCGAAGAAGGGTCCGTCAGCGGCACCGTGCCGGAAACGGCCTTCGCTATGTTCCAGCTCACCTTTGCTGCGATCACGCCAGCGCTGGTCGTGGGCGCTTTTGCCGAACGCATGAAGTTCTCGTCCATGCTGCTGTTCTCGGCCCTGTGGGTGACGCTGGTGTATGCGCCGGTGTGCCACTGGGTATGGGCCTCCGATGGCTGGCTGTTCAAGATGGGCCTGCTCGACTTTGCCGGTGGCACGGTGGTGCACATCACCGCCGGTGTCGCGGCGCTGGTCGCGGCCGTCACGATGGGCCGGCGCCACGGCTTTCCGCAGACCGCGATGCTGCCGCACAACATGACCATGACCGTGACCGGTGCGGGCATGCTGTGGGTGGGCTGGTTCGGTTTCAATGGCGGCTCGGCGCTGGCGGCCAACGGCAATGCGGGTATGGCCATCCTGGTCACGCATGTTTCTGCGGCCGCTGGTGCCTCGGCCTGGGCCGTCATCGAATGGATTCGCTACGGCAAGCCTTCGGCGCTCGGCACCGTCACCGGTATGGTTGCGGGCCTTGGCACGATCACGCCCGCCTCGGGTTATGTGGGTCCGGGCGGTGCGCTGGTCATCGGGCTGGTCGCGGGCATCGTGTGTTTCAACGCCACCAATATCCTCAAGCGTCGCCTGGGCGTGGACGATTCGCTCGACGTGTTTCCGGTGCACGGCGTCGGCGGCATTCTCGGCACCTTGCTGGCCGGCGTTTTCGCGTCCGCCTCGCTTGGCGGTTTCAGCGGCCAGGGGTATGCCGAAGGCATGAACATGGGTTCGCAGATGGGCGTGCAGGCCATCGGCGTGCTTGCCGTCGCGATCTACACCGCGGTCGTGACCTGGGTGTTGCTGAGGCTGGTCCGCATGCTGATGGGGTTGCGCGTGACCTCCGAAGACGAGTCCACGGGTCTGGACACGGCGCAGCACAACGAGCGCGGATACGATCTCTGACAAGCGGATTCCGTAGGGCGCATTCATGCGCGGCGCCGCCCGGTGCACGAATGCGCCCTACACTCGAATCCTCTCCGGCAGCCGATCCTGGAAGATGCGCCTCGCGTGGATGACCTTGAGTCTGATGCTCGTCATGCCGGCCGCGCACGCCGACAGGATCTATCGCTGGGTGGGGCCGGACAACAAGGTGTATTACGGCGACCTTCCGCCGCAAGGTGCACGCAAGCTGGAGTCCCTGGCATCGAAACCGGGCACGGGCTCGGCGTCTCCGACTGCACCGGCGGAATCGCCTGAGATCGTCGTCAGACGCGAGGCCGATTGCACCGAGAAGCAGGCGCAGCTCGACACCTATCTGACCGCAGCGCGGCTGATCGAGAAAGATCAACAAGGCCAGGAGCGGGAACTGTCGAGTCAGGAGCGCGAGACACTGGTCGCGCGCACGCGCTCGCAGATCGAGACGCAGTGCGGGGCGGCACCATGAGCGAACACAGCCAGTTCCGCCTGCTGACTGAACGCCGCTTCGGTCCGTTCTTCGCGACGCAGACCCTGGGCGCGTTCAACGACAACGTGTTCAAGAACGCGCTGGTGATTCTGGTCACGTTCGGCGTCGCCGGCCTGTCGCTCGAACAGATCAACACCTATGTCAATCTGGCGGCGGGGCTGTTCATCCTGCCCTTCTTCCTGTTCTCCGCCACGGCCGGACAGGTCGCGGAGAAGTACGAGAAGTCCCGCTTGATCCGCTTCATCAAGCTGCTGGAAATTCTGATCATGCTGCTGGCCGCGCTGGGCCTGTGGCTGAACAGCATCCCGCTGTTGCTGGGCCTCCTGTTCCTGCTCGGCACGCAGGCCGCGCTGTTCGGGCCGGTGAAATATTCGATCCTGCCGCAGGCGCTGCGCGAGGAAGAACTGGTGGGCGGCAACGCGCTGGTGGAGTCGGCGACTTTCCTCGCGATTCTGCTCGGCACCCTGCTCGGCGGCTGGCTGATTGCGCGCGACGGCGGCGCGATGGGCGTGAGCCTCGCGGTGGTGCTCGTGGCGGTCGCGGGCTATCTCACCGCGCGAAGTATTCCATTCGCCCCGGCCGCCGCGCCCAATCTGAAAATCGACTGGAATCCGGTCACCGAGACCTGGCGCAATCTGAAGTTCATGCGCACCAACCGCACCGTGTTCCTGTCGGTGCTCGGCATTTCCTGGTTCTGGTTGTACGGCGCCACGTTCCTGTCGCAGTTGCCCAGCTACACCAAGGTATATCTCGGCGGCAACGAGCAGGTCGTGACCCTTTTGCTCACGGTGTTCTCGCTCGGCATCGGCATCGGCTCCCTGCTGTGCGAGCGCCTGTCCGGGCACAAGGTCGAGATGGGCCTGGTGCCCTTCGGTTCCATCGGCCTGACCGTGTTCGGCATCGATCTTTACTTCGCCGCACCGGTGACGGCGCAGATCACCGACCTCGGTGCTGCGGCCTTCGTGAGCGAAAGCGCGAATCAAAGAGTGCTGCGGGATCTCGCTCTGCTCGGCCTGTTCGGCGGCTTCTACATCGTGCCGCTGTACGCGCTGATTCAGACGCGCTCCGAGCCCACGCACCGCTCGCGCATCATCGCCGGCAACAACATTCTCAACGCGCTGTTCATGGTGGGCTCGGCCGCCATTTCGATCCTGCTGCTGCAAGCCGGGCTGACGATTCCGCAACTGCTGCTGACGGTGGCGCTGATGAACGCGGCGGTCGCCGTTTTCATCTATACCCTGCTGCCCGAATTCCTGATGCGCTTCCTGGTGTGGATGCTCATCAGCCTGCTGTACCGCATTCGCGCGACAGGCCTCGAACACATTCCCGACGAGGGCGCGGCCATCGTCACCTGCAATCACGTGAGTTTCGTCGATGCGCTGATTCTCGGCGGCACCGTGCGCCGGCCGATCCGCTTCGTGATGTACCACAAGATTTTTCGCATCCCGGTGCTCAACTTCATTTTCCGCACCGCGCGCACCATCCCGATCGCGCCGGCGAAAGAAGATGCGGCGCTGCTGGAAAAAGCCTATGCCGACATCGACCAGGCGCTGCGCAACGGCGAGCTGATCGGCCTGTTTCCAGAGGGCGGCCTGACGCCCGACGGAGAAATTCAGCCGTTCAAATCCGGCATCGAGAAGATTCTCGCGAAGACGCCGGCGCCGGTTATTCCCATGGCTGTGCGCGGCCTGTGGCGCAGCATGTGGTCGCGACGCGCGAGTCGCATGGGACGCTCGCGATTGCCGCGAAGATTCCGCGCGCGGATCGAGTTGATTGCGCAGCCGGCGATGGTGGGCGAGACCTTGACCGCCGCAGCGCTCGAAACACGTATTCGCGAAATACGCGGCAACGCTCCCTGATCGGCGCCCGGGGGCATCCCCAGTAGTCGCGAACGGGTCGCCGCGGCGATAGGCTTCTGCACCTGCCTCACCCACCTGTCACGGAGCTGTGTCCATGCGTTTTCACCTTGCCGGCGCGATATTTCTCCTGGTCCTGCTCGCAGCCTGCGGCGGCGGTGGCCAGGACGACAGCGGATCAACGCCGGGACCGGCTTTCCAGATCAGCGGAGCGATGAGACCCGGAGCGGACTCGGCCATCGACAGCGATACCGCCGACCTCACGGTGTCGCGCACGCCGAACGACTCTCCCGACGCACCGCAGGCCATCCGGAATCCGGTGACTCTCGGCGGATACGTCAGCCGCTTCCTCGACGCGGGCGGCAATACCACCCCTGACAGCGACGAGTTCGACGTCTTCCGCGTCGATCTTGCCGGTGGCCAGGTGATCCAGCTCTTCATCGCCGAAGACGGCAGCGCCGACGATCTGGACCTGGTGCTGGCGGACTCGAACCGCAACGTCGTCGCGGAGTCGCTGGGCACCGACAAGTTCGAAGTCATCGAAGTCCCCGGCACCGGCAGCGCAAGTTATTTCTTGCAGGTCAGGGCCTTTTCCGGAGCGTCCAACTACGTGCTGTCGATCACGCAGCAAGGCCAGTTCACCGCGGCCGGCGCGCTGCACGGCATGCGCACGCAGGCGGAATTCGTGCCTGACCAGGTGCTGGTGTCGTATGTGAAAGACATGCAGGGCGAACGCCCGGTGCTAGCGAAATCCATGGGCGGTCAGTGGCTGGCGGGAATTCCGGGTGGGGTCGATCTGCTGGACCTGTCCTCGCCGGCCGGCGCCAAGGCCCTCGCCGAACCGCGACTCAACGGCTTTCGCTACGACGACCCGGCGCTTGCCGCCAAGGTGCGTACGCTGACCGCGATCAAGACGATGCAGCGAAATCCTGACGTGGAGTTCGCCGAGCCCAATCTCATCCGTCGCGCCTCCGCGGTGCCGGACGACGAATTCTTCGAGCAGCAGTGGCATTACAACCTGATCAACCTGCCGCAGGCCTGGGACATCACGCAAGGTTCCGGCAACGTGATCGTGGCCGTTGCCGATACCGGCGTGCGCCTGAATCATCCGGACCTGTCCGGCAAGTTCGACCCCGACGATCCCAACGGTTTCGATTTCGTCGACGACCCCAACCGCGCGCTCGACGGCAGCGGAATCGACGGCAATGCCGACGATCCGGGTGACGGCGGTGTGGTCGGCGGCAGCAGCTTTCACGGTACACACGTCGCGGGCACCATCGGCGCGCGCACCGACGACGGCACCGGCGTCGCGGGCGCCGGCTGGGATACGCGGATCATGCCGCTGCGCGTGCTCGGCGAAGGCGGCTCGGGTAACGCTTTCGACATCGTCAACGCGGTGCTGTACGCCGCGCGCCTGTCCAACGCGACCGGGCAATTGCCGGCGCGCCGCGCCGACATCATCAACCTGAGCCTGGGCAGCGATTCGGCCTCGCAGTCGGAGGCCAACGCCTATCGCGATGCGGTCGCCGCGGGCCTGATCGTGATTGCCGCGGCGGGCAACAGCGGCGACTCGCGCCAGAGCTTCCCGGCGTCCTACCCGGGCGTGGTTTCGGTGGCCGCGGTAGGCCGGCAGAAGCAGCGCGCGCCTTATTCGCAGTTCAACAACGCGGTGGACGTGGCCGCGCCCGGGGGCGACCAGTCGCGCGCCGGCGCGGATGGCGTATTGAGCACCTTGTCCAGCGACAGCAGCGGCACCATCCGCGACGGCCTGGGCTTCCTGCAAGGCACCTCGATGGCGGCGCCACACATGGCCGGCGTCGTGGCCCTGATGAAGGCGGTCAATCGCGGTCTCACGCCGGCGCAGCTCGACCAACTGCTGGCCAGCGGCGCCATCACCGAAGATCTCGGGGCCAGCGGGCGCGACAATTCCTTTGGCCACGGACTGATCGATGCGAACAAGGCCGTGCGCGAAGCCATACGCCTTGCCAGCGGTGCGGCGCCGGCCGACAACCCGAGTCTTTCGGTGCAACCGGAATCGCTCGACTTCGGCAACTCCACTACCCGCGCGCTGCTGGATGCCGCCAACGCCGGCACCGGGGATCTGGCCGTGACCTCGGTGTCCGACAACGCGCCCTGGCTGAGCGTGAGCGCGCAGTCGATCGACAGCGACGGCCTGGGCGCTTACGCGGTCAGCGTCAACCGCAGCGGGCTGGCCAACGGGAGCTATTCCGCCAACATCGTGTTTGCGTCCTCGATCAACACGGTCAGCGTCCCGGTGTTGTTGACCGTCGGTGGCATCGCCGGCACCGTCGACGCGGGCAAGCAGTACGTGCTGCTGGTGGATGCGGACACGCTCGAGCCGGTCGCGCAGGACGAGGTGGAAATCTCCGGTGGTCGTTACGCGTATCGGCTGTCGGCGCCGAGCGGCCAATACCTGCTCGTTGCCGGCACCGACAGCGACAACGACGGCAGCGTCTGCGACGACGGCGAGGCCTGCGGCGGATTCCCCACGCTCGATGCCCTCACGCCCATTACGGTCGAGGGCGCCGCGCGTTCCGGGATCGATTTTCTGACCAGCTTCGACTTGAGCGCGCCCTCCAGCCAGAGCACGTCCGCGCGACGCGAGGGTTATCGCCTGATGCGGTGACTTGGGCGCCCGGCCCGGTCAGGTCTTCGGCTTCACAAACCGCAGTGTCATGCGGTCCGACTCGCCGATGGCCAGATACTTCTCGCGGTCCTTGTCGCCTAGGCGCAGGGTCGGCGGCAGGGTCCACACGCCTTCGGGATGCACCGTGCCGTCCTTGGGGTTGGCGTTGATTTCGGAGCTCGCATCCAACTGGAAGCCCGCAGCCTTGGCCAGTTCGATGACGTGCGCCTCGGTGACGTAGCCCGAGCCTTTCATCTTGTCGAGCGAGGTGCCGGGCTTGGCGCGATGCTCGACCACACCCAACACTCCGCCCGGTTTGAGCGCGTCGAAAAAGGACTTGAACATCTGCGCCTCGTACCCGGCCTTCATCCAGTTGTGCACATTACGGAAGGTCAGCACTAGGTCGGCACTGCCGGCGGGCGCGGCCACGAAGGCGTCGGGAATTCCCAGTTGCGTGATGAGCGGCTTGCCGAAAAGCTTCGGTTGGGCTGTCAGCCACGCCGCATATTTTTCCATCATGTCGATGCGCCACTTGGGCGCATCGGCTCCGCTGGTGACGAATCCGGCCGCGATGTACTGGCCCGAGTCGCGCAGGTAGGGCGCGATGATTTCGGTATACCAGCCGCCGCCCGGCCATACCTCGACCACCTGCTGGTCCGGTTTGAGGCCGAAGAATTTCAGGGTTTCGAGAGGATGCCGGTAGACATCGCGCGCGCGATTTTCCGCCGAGCGATGCGGCGCGGCCAGAATCTCTTCGAGGCTCTGACCGGCGCTGGCGCCCGTGCTTGCAGACAGGAGTAGCGATGCCGCGAGGATAGAACGGAAGATGCGCATGAGAGGGTCACTGAGTGGGTCGGGGTGCAGCGTTCGGAAATCCGCACGCGCCGGAAGTTCAACCGCCTGTTGGCGTCTGGCCCGTCACCGCGCTCTGCGGAGGACTGTCGATCCCGGCGGGCTGCGATCCCGCGGCTTCCATCGCCGGAGACACGACATCCTCTGGCGCGTCGTCGCGTACCACGCGGAATCCGAACGCATCGCCCCATCCGGTGGCCGAATCCGCATCGCGCTTGGCGGTACGCAGGGTGCGCGGATGATTGCCCCAGCCGCCGCCGCGGTTGACGCGTTTCTCGCAATCCGCGTCGTTGCCTCCGAGCCAGGGCGAGGCGTCGGGCGGCGCGCCGGTGTAGTCGCTGTGCCAGCAGTCCTGTACCCACTCCCACACGTTGCCCGCCATGTCGTGCAGGCCCCAGGGGTTGGGCGGGAAGCTGCCGACCGGGGAGGTGAAGGCAAAGCCGTCCAGGCAGTGTGTGCTCCAGTTCCAGTTGGGGCGCGCCTGGTGACCCGCAATGTCCAGCGTGTTGGCGTAATCGCAGGTGGAAAAGCTCGAATCGCCCCAGTGATAACCGCTGCTGGTGCCGGCGCGTGCCGCGTACTCCCACTCGGCTTCGCTCGGCAGGCGATAGCGCTGGCCGGTCTTTTTGCTGAGCCAGGCCAGGTACTGCTGCGCGTCCACCCAGCTCACGTTGATGACCGGATTGAAGCCGCGGCCCCAGTCCTTGTCGTCCGGGCGCTTTTGGCAGAAGCGATCGTTCCAGCAGTCGTCCCATTCGAAGAAGCTGAGTTCGAACTTGGCGATGGAGAACGAGGGCACGATGACCTCGCGCACCGGGCGCTCGTACGTCAGGCCGGTGTCGCCCAGTTCGCCCATGAAGAAGCGGCCGCCCGGGATGCGGACCATTTCCGGGGTATCGAGGCAATCGCGGAATACCTCGAAGGGTTGGATCGGCCCGGACCGCGAGGCCGGCTTGCAGGAGGCGCGAATGCGCTCGTCGGACGTGATGGCCGGTTTCGCCGACCGGTTTTTTTTGGCGGGCGGGGCTTTGGGCTTGGTGGGCGCCGGCTGCGTGCTCGACGGCACCGCTTCAACGGCCACCTCCTGGGCCACCAGCGGCCGCGGCGCCAGGACAGCCGCAGCCAGCACGGTGGCCGCAATTCGCCATTGCCATCCATGGACCATCGAGCGCTCCATACACGTGAGGCAGACATGATAACGGTGAGAGCGCCGGAATCCGTCCTGCACGTCTGCGCAGAATTTTCCCGTCGGGCGCGCCCACGGGTTTTCCTGGGTAAGGCTGGCCGCTCGGAATTCGCGCCGAGCGAACTCCAGCCATGACCGTACGCAATCCGGTCCGTGTGTATGACCAGCGCGCCTTGTGTGCGTTGGCGAACGGTGTTCGCCGAATCTGGCGAGTAGCTTGGGTTCCCGAGTCACCACGAACCCTGAATCCGGTTCTCTCTCTCCCTTACGACGCTCGTTTGTTCCCACTGCGACCGTCGTGCCGGATTCAGCATTGACCCGTCGGCGCGCAAAACCGCGCTGACGGGTCTTGTTTTTTGGGGCGTTCGAATCCGGAATCGCAGGCTATGTTCGGCAACGCACCGATTTAACCGGTTTGCCAAGCGATTCTCGGCGCAGGCCGCACGAGTCCTCGTCCGGTGCCATCCCTGATCGGAGAGCCTTGTGAAATCACTGAATCGACTGCGCGCCGCGCCGCTCGTCCTGGGCATCGCGTTCGCGCTTTACGGCTGCGGCGGCGGTTCCGGCAATAACAACGACAACGGCGGCGGGGCTTCGGATGGTCCTGTCACCTCGGTCCAGCCGGTGGTGCACCTGACCGGCGACGTTGCGCGCGGCCGCAACGTGTTTCGCTTCGAGTTGTTCGGCACAGAAGGCTTCTGGACCGACGCTCTGCGCTTGCAGCAGGGCGTGGTGGACGAGGGAATCACGCCCATCGACGCGCTGGGGCTGGGCCTCCAGGTCGATAGCGACATGCTCAGTCCGGCCATGCAGCAGGCGATCGCGCTGGAGTTGATGACCAATCTGTCGCCGGCCAACGCGCCGCTGCTCAACAGCCCGGCCACCACGCTCGCGCTGATCAACGCCAACGCGGTGATCGGCATCGTCGCGGTGGACTCCAACAACAACGGCACCATCGACATCGCCAACGGCGACAAGACCGGCGCGAGCTGCGCGCTGTGTCACACCGTCACCGACGAATCGGTGTTCGCCATGGCCGGCGGCGGTTCCATCGGCAAGCGCCTGGACGGCCGCGCCAATCACAATCTCAACTTCGGTAGCCTGATTGCCGCGGCACGGAATTCGCGGGCCTACTACCCGGTGCTGCAACTGGCGCTGGGCCCCACCCAGGTAACGCTCGGCCGCGCGCCGATCGGCCTCACGGAAGATTCCACCGAAGCCGAGGTCGATGCCTACCTGAGCAACCCGGCCTTCTACCCGATCGGCACGTTCGACGACACCGTGGACGGCAACGGCGACCCGATGCACAACTCGACCCTGTTCCGCACCGACCTGGGCGCGCCCTGGGGCACCGAGGGCGGCATCGCCCGGCTGGATAATTTTGGCAATCTGGTCTACACCGCGCTGCTCGATCCGACCACTCTTACGACTCCGGGTGGCCGGGCGTTCCTGGCCAAGTTCGGCGGCGCCGCAGCGGGTGCGGAAATCGCCGACGACTACGAACAGGTTCTGGACGACACCAATGTGACCGGCTATCCGTTCGTCGATGCCGTGGCCGTGGCCAGTTCGGTGGCCGGTACCGAGGAAGCCCCGCTCGGCATCCGCGTGAACAATCAGAAGCTGATCGACATGAACGCGTATCTCAACAGTCTGGAGGCGCCGGCCGGCGTGGTGGCCGACGCCAGCGCCGCTGCGCGCGGTCGCGAGGTGTTTCGTCGCGACTGCACGAGCTGTCACAACGTCGATCAAAGCCTGCCGGTACCGGCTTTCATCGTGCCCATGGCGAGCATCTTCCCCGGCGACAACCCGGTGACCCTGCTGGCGATGCGCGATCCGCCGTTCAACCCGATTCTCAACACCGTCAACAGCATCTTCGACGACAAGATGGCGGTGGTGAATGCGAGCCAGCGCGGCGAGATTCGCGGCACCGCGCTGCCCATGCTGCTCGACCTGGCGCGCAAGCCGAATTTCCTGCACGACAACTCGGTGGCCAGCCTCCCCGCGCTGCTCAACCCCAACCGCGGCGCGAATGCGCCGCATCCGTTCTACCTCAGCGACACCGCGGAGCGGGCCGACATGGTCGAGTTCCTGCGCGGGCTCGATACGTCCCCCTGATCGATCCAACCGATCGAAGGAGCAGGCCATGTCCACCGTGATGGGACCCAACCGGCAGCAGACCATCTGGTCTGGCGAGGAACGTCGAATCGCCTTCGTCTCCAGCACTCTCGACAAGAGCCTCGAAGGTTTCGGGCAGTTCGTCGCCCGCTACGGACTGGCGCTGATTTTCGTCTGGATCGGGCTGCTCAAGTTCACCTCGTACGAGGCGACCAATATCGAGCCCATGGTGATGAACAGCCCGGTCCTGTCGTGGATTTACCAGTCGCTGGGTATGGACGACTTGTCGCGCATGATCGGCTGCATCGAGATTCTCATCGGCGTGCTGATTGCCACGCGCGGTTTTGCCCCCAGGCTCTCGGCCGTCGGCAGCATCGGCGCAAGCCTGACCTTCGTCATCACCCTGAGTTTCATGTTCACCACGCCGGGTGTGTGGGAGCCGGGCTACGGTTTCCCCTCGCTGTCGGCGCTGCCCGGACAATTCCTGGCGAAGGACCTGGTGCTGCTCGGCGTATCGATCTGGACCGCGGGCGAGGCGCTGCGGGCCGACCGAATTCGCAACGCCTGGCTGCGCGCCGAGTCGCATCTCGGCTACGACTAGCAGGCGTACGACTGCATCGCCATCTGCCGCTCGATGATGGCCTGGGTATGCGGCAGCTCTTTGGTGCGGACTTCGCCCGGCATCACGGCCGCCATGCGGATCGGCATCAAGGGGGCGAGGGCATGGTGGCCCGGCATAGGTAGCGCGTTCACCCAATGTCCTTACGTGTCCTTACGTCACCCCACGGGCGATGACGCCTGCGCCGCCCGGTTCATCGTCGCTCGCGCCGCACGCGGCTCCGTGCGCTGCCAGACAGATGCCGCCGCACCATGCACGTATAAGAACGGTTGCGGCGGCGCGCATGGAACACTCCTCGCCGTTCCCGTAGCCCCAATGCCCCAGAACATACTGCTGATCCAGGACGATCCATCCGATGCCAAGGCCGTTCGTGAAGCGCTGACCCACGCGGGGGGCGGTGCCTTCAAGCTCGAATGGGTCCGGCGTTGTTCCGAGGGTGTGGCAAGACTCACCCGCATCGGAAAACAATCGGACGGCATCACCGCGGTGCTGGTCGATCTGTTCCTGCCCGACGGCCGCGGCCTGGAAACCTTCGACCGGCTGCTGCTGGCCGCGCCGCAGATTCCGATGCTGATCCTCACCGGCGCGCAGGACGAGGCCATTGCAAAGCTGGCGGTCGAGCGTGGTGCGCAGGACTACCTGCTCAAGAACCGCATCGACGACTACACCCTGCCCAAGGCCGTACACAACATGATCGAGCGCGCGGCCAACGCCGAGGCCTTGTTCGACGCCAACGAGCGCGCACAGATCACGCTCAATTCCATCGGCGACGCCGTCATGAGTACCGACGTCTGGGGCAGCGTGACCTATCTCAACACGGTCGCCGAGAGCCTCACCGGCTGGTCGCGGGACGAGGCCCACGGGCGGCCGGTGGAAGAGGTGTTCCACATCATCGACGCGACCACGCGCGAGGTCGTGCCCAACCCCATGACCCAGTCCGTCCGCGAAAACAGGACCGTGGCGCTCACGCCCAACTGCATGCTGGTACGGCGCGACGGCAAAGAGTCGGCCATCGAGGATTCCGCCGCGCCCATCCACGACCGCCGGGGACAGGTAACTGGCGCGGTCATGGTGTTTCACGACGTGACCACGGCGCGCGCGCTATCCCTGCGCATGTCTTTCCTGGCGCAGCACGACAGCCTCACCGACCTGCCCAACCGCATCCTGTTGAACGACCGGCTCGGGCAGGCGATGACCCTGGCCCAGCGTCGCGATCACAAACTCGCGGTGCTGTTCCTGGACGTGGACCGCTTCAAGCACGTCAACGATTCCCTGGGCCATGCCACCGGCGATCGCCTGCTGCGCTCGTTCGCGGAACGCCTGCTCGCCAGCGTGCGCAGCTCCGACACGGTCAGCCGACAGGGCGGCGACGAATTCGTGATCCTGCTGTCGGAAGTGAGGAGCGCGGACGATGCAGCCATCACGGCGGAAAAGATCCTGGTCGCGCTGAGCGCACCCCACCGCATCGACGAGCACGACCTGCATCTGACGGCGAGCATCGGCATCGTGGTGTACCCCGACGATGGCGTAGACATCGAAACCCTGCTGCGCAACGCCGACGTGGCGATGTACCACGCCAAGGACAAGGGTCGCGGCAACTGCCAGTTCTTCAAACCGCACATGAACACGCGCGCGGTCGAGCGGCAGTCGCTGGAAAACGATCTGCGCCACGCCCTGGCGCGGCGCGAATTCGTGCTGCATTACCAGCCTAAAATCAATCTGGAAACCGGCGCGGTCATCGGCGTGGAAGCACTCATCCGTTGGCACCATCCGCAGCGCGGGCTGGTGCTGCCCACGGATTTCATCGCCGCCTCCGAAGAGTGCGGCTTCATCGTGCCAATGAGCCGCTGGGTGCTGCACGAAGCCTGCCGGCAGGCCCGCGCCTGGCAGGACGCCGGCCTGCCGGCCATGCACATCGCGGTCAACATTTCGGCGGTGGATCTGCGCGCCAAGGATTTCGTTGCGGACGTGCGCTCCATCCTGAAAGAGACCGGCCTGAATCCGCACTGCCTGGAACTTGAGTTGACGGAAACCTTCCTGTTGCAGGACTCCGCGTCCACCGCCGCGGTACTGCACGCGCTCAAGGACATGGGCGTGAAACTGGCGCTGGACGATTTCGGCACCGGCTATTCGAGCCTGAGTTATCTGAAGCGTTTTCCCATCGACACGCTCAAGATCGACCGCTCGTTCGTGCACGACCTGACCACCGACCCCGACGACGCCAGCATCGTGAGCGCCGTGATCAGCATGGGCCGGAGCCTGCACATGCAGGTGGTGGCCGAAGGCGTGGAGACCCGCGAGCAACTGACCTTCCTTCAGGGGCAGAACTGCCCCGAAGCGCAAGGCCACTACTTCAGCCGCGCGGTGAGCGCGGGCGAGTTCGCGGACTGGGTGACGCGTGGCGCAGGGGCGATGCCGCGATACACCGCCTAGGGCGAATCGGTGCCTGCGTGCGCTGACGTACCGACACCGGTCCGCAGGCGCTACTAGCATGGGGAGGAGTCTTTGAACTTCGCGTGCGGCGATTCCGTCGCTCCCTACATCAGGAGAACCCATGAACAAGCAGAAAGCGCCCACGCTGGAACCGAAGGACGACCGCACCAACAACGCCGACATCAAGAAGCAGGATCCGAAGAGGCCTTACTTTCTCAACAGCCTCAAGACCGAGCCGAAACTGCAATCCGGTATCGCCAACGTCGAGGACGTGACCAAGAAGTAGCGTGTTCTGGGGTCGCGTTGCGCACCCCAGCTTGTCCCTCCGGAACCCCTGATGCCCGATCCCCTGTCACCCGACCTGCTCCGGAAGATGCACGCCTACTGGCGCGCATCGAATTATCTTTCGGTCGGACAGATCTACCTGCGCGACAACCCGCTGCTGAAGGAGCCGCTCAGGCTCGAACACATCAAGGCGCGTCTGCTCGGCCACTGGGGGACCACACCTGGCCTTAATTTTCTGTACGTGCATCTCAATCGGCTGATCCGGAATCATGACCTGAACATGATCTATGTCACCGGGCCGGGTCATGGCGGGCCGGGACTGGTGGCGCAGACCTATCTCGAAGGCTCGTACACCGAGCACTACCCGGCCATCGAGCGCAGCGCCGAAGGCATGGCGCGGCTGTTCCGCCAGTTCTCCTGGCCGAACGGTATTCCCAGCCATGTTTCGCCGGAAACACCGGGCTCGATTCACGAGGGCGGCGAGCTGGGTTATTCGCTGGCCCACGCCTTCGGTGCCGTGTTCGACAATCCCGATCTGATCTGCGCCTGCGTGATTGGCGACGGCGAGGCCGAAACCGGCGCGCTGGCCGCGAGTTGGCACTCGAACAAATTCCTCAATCCCGCGCGCGACGGCACGGTGCTGCCGATTCTGCATCTCAACGGTTTCAAGATCGCCAACCCGACGGTGCTGGCCCGCATCGGCCGCGAGGAACTGACCGCGCTGATGCACGGCTACGGCTACGAGCCGCATTTCGTCGAGGGCGACGACCCGATGCTCGTGCACCAGAGTCTCGCCGCCACGCGCGATACGATCCTCGCGCAGATTCGCCGGATTCAAAGCTCCGCTCGTTCAAGGATGAATGCGCAAAAGCCGCAGCGTCCGCGGTGGCCGATGATCGTGTTCCGCACGCCCAAGGGCTGGACCGGGCCGAAGCTCGTGGACGGCAAGCCGGTGGAGGGACACTGGCGCTCGCACCAGGTGCCGATCTCGGATTTCAGGAATCCCGAACACATCGCACAACTGGAAGCCTGGATGCAGAGCTACCGGCCGTGCGAGTTGTTCGACGAACGCGGCAAGTTTTTCGAAGAGCTTGCGGCGCTCGCGCCCACCGGCCAGCGCCGCATGGGTTCCAATCCGCATGCCAACGGCGGCGTGCTGATGCAGTCGCTGGCCATGCCGCCGTTTCGTGCTTACGCCGTGGCGGTCTCCAAGCCGGGCGGCGTGAAGGCCGAGGCGACGCGCGTGCTCGGCACGTTTCTGCGCGATGTGATGAAGCTCAATCTCGACAAGCAGAACTTCCGCGTCTTCGGTCCGGACGAAACAGCGTCGAACCGCCTGCAGGCGATCTACGAGGTCTCCGGCAAACAGTGGATGGCAGAGGTCGAACCCAACGACACGGATCTTTCCGTTGACGGACGCGTGATGGAAGTGCTGAGCGAGCACCTTTGCCAAGGCTGGCTCGAAGGCTATCTGCTGACCGGGCGGCACGGCCTGTTCTCGTGTTACGAGGCCTTCATCCACATCGTCGATTCCATGCTCAACCAGCACGCCAAATGGCTGAAGGTGAGCAAGCAAATTCCCTGGCGCAAGCCGATCGCCTCGCTGAACTACCTGCTCAGCTCGCATGTGTGGCAGCAGGACCACAACGGCTTCTCGCACCAGGACCCGGGCTTTATCGATCATGTGGCCAACAAGAAGTCCGACGTCGTGCGCATCTACCTGCCGCCCGACGCCAACTGCCTGCTGTCGGTGGCGGATCACTGCCTGCGCAGCCGCAATTACGTCAACGTGATCGTCGCCGGCAAGGCGCCGGAATGGCAGTGGCTGGACATGGACGCGGCGGTTCGCCACTGCACCATCGGTGCAGGCATCTGGTATTGGGCCGGCAACGAAGTCGCCCACGACGAGGCCGGCCCCGACGTGGTCATGGCCTGCGCCGGCGACGTGCCGACGGTCGAGACGCTCGCCGCCGTAACTTTGCTACGCGAGTACGTTCCAGGCATCCGCATCCGAGTCGTCAACGTGGTGGACCTGATGGTGCTTCAGCCGCAGGCCGAGCATCCGCATGGGCTGGAGGATCACGAGTTCGATGCGATGTTCACCACCGACCGGCCGGTGATCTTTGCCTTTCACGGCTATCCCGCGCTGATTCACAAGCTGGTCTACAAGCGGCACAACCACGCCAACATCCACGTGCGCGGTTATCGCGAGGAAGGCAGCACCACGACCCTGTTCGACATGGTGGTGTTGAACAACCTCGACCGTTACCAGCTCGCGCTGGACGCCATCCGGCGAATTCCGCGCCTCAGCGACCAGATCGAAATGGCGACCGCGCGCTACTGGACGACGATGGAACGGCACAAGCTTTACATCGGCGAGCACGGCGACGATCTGCCGGAGGTTCGGGATTGGCGCTGGGCGGCGTGAGCGCACGGTCGCGGGCATGGCGCGTCATCAAACAAGGATTACGCGACACCTTGGCCTGGGATGGTGGATGCGCTTCGCTTATCCATCCTACAGGCCGGCGCAGCGTAAGGTGGATAAGCGAAGCGCATCCACCGGGGACGGCATGGCACAAGAGAGCATCCGTTTGTTCCGCGATAACGGCGCGCACCCGCGCGCTGCCAGCTCCTACGGAACCCGACACCTGTAGGAGCGGGCCATGCCCGCGACAGGCGCCTTGAACACCCGGCTCATCCTGGCGCTCAACAGCGGCTCGTCCTCGCTCAAGTTCGGCTTGTATCGTGTCGACGCTTCACGCAGCGAGAAGCTGCTGTCTGAGACGCTCGACCCGGCGGACGCAACCACTCGCATCGAGCAACTTCTTTCCGACGCGAAGCTGCCTGCGCCCGACGTCATCGGACATCGCATCGTGCACGGCGGACCGAAGCTGCGGCAGCACTGCCTCATCGACGATGCGGTCCTGCAGCAACTCGAAGCGGCCATTGCCTTCGCGCCGCTGCATGTACCCGCGGCGCTGTCGCTCATCCGCTTCGCGCAAACACAATTTCCTGGCGTACCGCAGGTGGCCTGTTTCGACACCCAGTTTCACGCCGCGCTACCAGACGTGGCGCGCGTGCTGCCGATCGACAAAGAACTACAAGCCGAAGGCATCCAGCGCTACGGATTTCACGGCCTGTCCTGCGAATCGATCGTGCAGCAACTCGGATCGAATCTGCCGCGGCGCCTGGTGGTCGCGCATCTCGGCAACGGCGCCAGCATCACCGCGATCAGGGATGGACGCTCTATCGATACCAGCATGGGCATGACCCCGAGCGGCGGCGTGATGATGGGCACGCGCAGCGGCGATCTCGACCCGGGCGTGCTGCTGTACCTGATGCGCGAGAAGAAGGTCGACGCCGCGACGCTCGAACAATTGATCGATCACCGCTCCGGCCTGCTCGGCGTCTCGGGCCTCGCCAGCGATATGCGTCAACTGCACGAGGCAGCCAAGTCGAACGCCGATGCGCGGCTGGCCATCGAGATGTTCTGCTATTCGGTGCGCAAGCAGATCGCCGCGATGATCGCGGTGCTCGATGGCGTGGACCTGCTGGTGTTCGCCGGCGGCATCGGCGAAAACCACGCGAGCATTCGCGCCACGATTTGCGAGGGGCTGTCCTGGATCGGGCAACTCGCCGTGCGGGTGCTGCCCTCGCAGGAAGACGAGCAGATCGCGCGCCACGCCTGGGCGCTGGCCTCGCAGGAAGCTTCCTGATGGCGACCGTCGCGGCGGACGACCCGTCGCTCAAGAATGCCGACGAGGTGGCAAGGACGTTCGGGGCCGATCTCGAACACGGCCTGACCTCGCAGGAAGCCGCGCGGCGGCTCGCCGAAAACGGCGCCAACGAACTGCGCGCGGCGCCGCGCACTCCGGCCTGGCGTCGCGCGCTGTCGCACTTCCAGGATCCGCTCGTTTATCTGTTGCTGGCCGCCGTCGTCATCGCGCTTGTTGCCTGGGCTATCGAGGGCGGTGAGGGTTGGCCGGTGGATGCGATCGTGATCGGAATCGTGGTCCTGCTCAACGCGGTCCTCGGCTACGTGCAGGAAGCCAAAGCCGAGAACGCCGTGGCCGCGCTGGCGCGGATGACGGCCGTCACTTCCGCCGTCCTGCGTGACGGGCAGGTGCTGCGCGTTCCCAGCAGTGAACTGGTGTGCGGGGACGTGCTCGTGCTCGGCGAAGGCGACGCCGTGGGTGCGGACGCGCGCTTGAATCAGGCTAGTTCGCTGCGCGTGCACGAAGCCTCGCTGACAGGCGAGAGCGAAGCGGTGCTGAAGGACGCGGCGACGCTGCCCAATTCCGCAGAGGTCGGCGACCGGCTGAACATGGTCTTCAAGGGCACGGCGGTGGCGCAGGGCACCGGTCGCTGCATCATCACGGCGACCGGAATGGCGACGGAGATGGGCGCTATCGCCGCCATGCTCGAAGCCACAGTGGAAGAACCGACGCCGCTAGAGAAGGAAGTCGGGCGCATCGGGCGCATGCTGGGCATTGCAGTCGTGGTTATCGCGCTCGTGGTGGTGACCACCATCCTGCTGATCTCCGACATCCGCGGCGTGGCCGATGTCATCGACGTGCTGCTGCTCGGCGTCTCGCTGGCGGTGGCGGCGGTGCCCGAGGGACTGCCGGCGATTCTGTCGGTGGTGTTGGCTCTCGGCGTACAGCGCATGGCCAGGCACCGCGCCATCGTCAAGAAACTCTCGTCGGTGGAGACGCTGGGCTCGGCCTCGGTCATCGCCTCCGACAAGACCGGCACCTTGACCCGCGCGGAAATGACCATCGAGCGCGTGACGACGGCCTCGGGCCGCACCGATGTGACCGGCGTGGGCTACGCGCCCGAGGGAGAGGTCCGGCACGACGGCGCCGCACTTGGAGCGGGGCCGCTGCAAGCCGAGCAGATCGTGATGCTCAGCGGTGGTAGCCTGGCCGGCGACGCCGACCTGCGCCAGACCGCGGGTGGCGAGTGGGAGATTCACGGTGACCCGACCGAAGCGGCGTTTCTGGTGGCCGAGCGCAAGCTCGGCGTGAGCGAACGGCGCGAGCAGCGATTCCAGCGCGTCGGCGAAATCCCGTTCACTTCCGAACGCAAGATGATGTCGGTGATCGTGCTCGATCATGAACACGACGACTCTCGCGTGCTGATCGTCAAGGGCGCGCCCGACGTGCTGTTGCATTGCTGTACCCGCGCGCGCATGGGCATGGAGATCGTCGCGCTCGACGAGGCGCTGTGTGCACGACTGCTGGCGGACGTCGATACGCTTTCCGACGCCGCGCTGCGTACCCTGGCCGTGGCCTACCGCCCGCTCGAAGCGGGCGAAGACAGCCGGTCAAGCGAATCGCTCGAACGGGATCTGATCTTCGTCGGCACCGTCGGCATGATCGACCCGCCGCGGGTAGAAGCCGCGCTGGCCATCGCCGAAGCCCGTCGCGCCGGCATCCGCGTGATCATGATCACCGGCGATCACCCGCGCACCGCTGCGCGCATCGCGGCCGATCTCGGCATCGTCGAAGCCGGTGCAGTCGCGCTGACGGGTGTCGAACTCGACGCGCTGGCCGACGTGGCGTTCCGCCAGGCGGTGCGCAAGACCTCGGTCTACGCGCGGGTGGCGCCCGCGCACAAGCTGCGCATCGTCGACGCGCTGCAAGCCGACGGCAATGTCGTTGCGATGACCGGCGACGGCGTCAACGATGCGCCCGCGCTGAAGTCCGCCGACATCGGCATCGCGATGGGCATGACCGGAACCGAGGTGACGAAGGAAGCGGCCAAGATGATTCTGGCCGACGACAACTTCGCCACCATCGTCGAGGCGGTGCGCGAGGGCCGCGCCATCTTCGACAACATCCGCAAGTTCCTGCGCTACCTGCTGTGCTCGAACATGGGCGAGGTGCTGACGGTGTTCCTCGGCGTGGTGGGCGCCGGCGTGATCGGGCTCGGCGGCTCGGGTGAGGGCGTGGTGCTGCCGCTGCTCGCGACGCAGCTCCTGTGGATCAATCTGGTTACCGACTCCGCGCCTGCGCTCGCGATCTGCCTCGACCCGCCCACCGAAGACCTCATGGCGCGCAAGCCACGGCGCCTGAGCGATCGGGTGATCGACTCTCGCATGTGGGCTGACGTGATCGGGATCGGAGTGGTGATTGCCGTGGTGACCTTGCTGACGATGGACATCGTGCTGCCTGGCGGACTGATCGCTGCGGGCCTGATCGAGGGCCATCAGGATTTCGCCACCGCTCGCACCGCCGGCTTCACGACGCTGGTGTTCGCCAGCCTGTTCACCTGCTTCAACGCACGCTCAGATACCGCGAGCTCGTTCACGCACATGTTCGTCAACCCCTGGCTGTGGGGCGCGATCGCGCTGTCGGTGCTGTTGCAGGTCATGGTGGTGAATCTCGCTTTTCTCAACCTCGCCTTCCACACGGTGCCGCTGACGCTCGAGCAGTGGTTGCTGTGCGCGGCAATGGCGAGCGGCGTGCTGGGGTTCGGCGAGTTGCGCAAGCTCGGGAGTCGCGCGTGGGCGCGAGGGAGATGAACTGTCCGCAAGTCGTCGATGCGGTCTCCTGAGCGCCGCGGCAAATTCCTGTAGAGCGTTTCGACGATCGGCTCGCTCACGATATTCTGCGTCCATGACCAGCAAGCTGCCGACCTGGGTTGAATGGGGTGCCTGGCTGCTCGCGTTCAACGCCGGCGGCATCAACGCCGTGGGCCTGCTGAGCCTGAAGCAGCAGGGCATTTCCCACCTCACCGGCTCGGCCTCATGGCTGGGCCTGGACCTGGCCAAGGGCGATATCGCGCAGGCGGCGCACCTGGCGCTGGTGATACTCGCGTTCTTTTTCGGCGCCGCGCTGAGTGGCTGGATCGTCAAGGCCGGCACGCTCAAGCTCGACCGGCGCTACAGTTTCTGCCTGCTCACCGAAGCGCTGCTGCTGATCGCGGCCCTCATCGGATTCAAGACCGATTCGGCCAGCGCTGCGCTCTGGGCTTCCGCCGCCTGCGGCGTTCAGAACGCGATGGTGTCGACGTACAGTGGCGCGGTGATCCGCACCACGCACATCACCGGCACCGTAACCGATCTCGGCATCACCTTCGGTCACTGGTTGCGCGGCCTGCCGGTGGAGGCGCGCCGGATCAAGCTGCATGTGCTGGTGGTCAGCGGATTCCTCGTCGGTGGCACCGGCGGGGCTGTCGCCTGGCTGCATCGCGGTTTCACGGCGTTGTCGCTGCCGGTGTTGATCTGCGTGGGGCTTGCAGTCGCGCACACCTTTTATCTTCGGTCTCAGGCGCGCCGAATCCCGCAGTAGAACGCGCCGCCGTTGTGCCATCGCGTCGCGCTGCGTGCGCTGCCAGACCGACGCCACCGTGCAATGCGTGGATAACTCACGGACTGACGAGAGCGACCGCCGGAGGACGCGTGGCAAAGCTCAAGCAACACCGGATCCTGATTGCAACCGATGGCTCGCGCGCCGCCCAGGGCGGCGCTTGCTCGGTGGCCAGATTCCCCTGGCCGGAGTCTTCGAACGTGCGTGCCGTCATTGCACGCACGAGCTGGCTGCCGGTCGATGCGGACTGGCTGACCGACGACGCAGAAGCTCGCGCCGCACTGGAGAAGAATTTCGAGCCGGTCGCGGCCGCGGCGCGCAGCGTGTTGGCGCCGCGGTGGCCGGACCCGAAGGTCGTCATCGTCGACGCGATGCCCCAGGCCGCGATTCTCGCCGAGGCGGCGCGCTTCAAGGCGAGTCTGATCGTCTTCGGCTGGCGCGGTCACGGCACGTTTCGTCGGCTGTTGGCGGGCAGCGTTTCGCGCAGCATCGCCGCGCACGCACCCTGTCCCGTGCTGGTGGTGCGCGAGGCGCCGAAGGCGGTGCGACGCTTCGTGCTCGGATTCGATGGCTGCGCCAATGCCGAACGCGCGCTCGATTTTCTCGACTCGCTGAATCCTGTACGTGGTAGCAGCGTGATGCTGGTCGACGTGGTGGAACCGGTGCACGTTCCGACTTCGCTTGCGCGTTTCCACTCGTCCATCAGGGCGCCCATTCGCCGCCAAGTGACCGCGATCAAACTGCAAAGGCGCGAGCAGGGACAGGCCAAGCTCGATGCGGCGGCGGCGCGGCTGGAACGCTCGGGCTGGACGATAAAAAGCGAGGTGCGTGTCGGCGATCCGCTCGCGAGCCTGCTGAAAGCCGTCGAAGAACATCGCGCCGACGTTCTGATTCTGGGTGCGCCAGCAAACCGCGAGGGCTCACCGTGGCAGACAGCGCCCGATTTTTGATACGGCGTTGCCCGGCTGACCGGCCTGATCGAGGAGGCGCGCAATCGCGGCGATCACGAAGCCAGCAGCGCTGCGCTCGCGACCGCGAGTGCCGACGCGCGACCCTCGGTAAGGACGGTGGAGATCATGCGTGTCGCCCCTTCCTGGCTGATCCTTTTTGCCAACACCGAGACCGGCAAGGGCCTACAGATGCAGATCAACCCACGCGCCGGTTTATGTTTCCGCTGGCCGGCCCTGTCCTACCAGGCGATTGTCGAGGGCGCGGTCGTGCTGTTGTCGGAAACCGAGTCCGACGTGCACTGGAGCAAAATGCCGCGCGAATCCAGCCTCGGTCACTGGGCCTCCGACCAAACCCGAACGGGTGCGGAAGCGGAGGAGTTGCAGCACAGCCTCCACGAGCTTCGGCATCACTTCAACTGGCAGAGCGTGCCGCGCGTACCGGCCTGGCGGGCGTTCGAGGTCCGGCCCGACCGCATCGATTTCTGGCCCACCGGCTGGCAGCGCCTGCGGACCCGGGAGCGCTACCTTAAGTCCTTGGACGGAAGCTGGACGGTATCCAAGGACAATCCCTAGTCCCTGCTGCGCTGCCGCGCGCCTGGCCGTCTCTTGACGGGCAACGCCGTCTCGCGAATGCGCTCGATTTCTGCAACCACTTCGGCGATGAACGCGGCCGCCGCCGCTGGTATCGGACGTGCGGCGAGCGTGGCGAAGATCACCGGCGCGCGAACGTGCGCCAGATCGGCGATATCGAGCATTGCGAATTCCGCCGGCGACAGTTCCGGTGGAAACGCGCGGATGACGCCGGCAGTGATCGCGTCGGTCTGGTGGACGATGTGGCGGATGACGGTGAAGTCCTCCGCCTGAAGAAACAGGTCGTGCAGTGCCTCGGAAGACTTGCCGCCGCCGTAGTGCTCCATCAGCCACGACAGGTACCAGCGTGGCAGCTTCGGCACAAGCAGCGGGTACGGCAGCACGTCCTTGATGTCGATCTTCGGTAGCCGCGTCAGCGGGTGATCGTGCCGGCACAGAATCACCGGCGACGACATGTCGAAGGTGCGTGTGTCGACGCCGGGGTCCAGCGCATCGAACGGCGAACCCACATACACATCCACCCGGCGCGCCAGCAGTTCACCCTGCAATTCATCCCAACCCTGCGTCCGCAGCCGGAAGCGCAGTTTCGGGTACTTGCGCAGCATCCTCGACAGCGCCGGCGCGACGATGATGTCGGCCATCCAGGGATCCGAGCCGACGACCACCTTGCCCGAGTCGAGATTGCGCAGCAGCTCGATTTCGCGCCGCGCCTGGTCCAGCGCCGTGGTGCTTTCCCGCGCAACCCGCACCACGACCTCGCCGTACTCGGTAGGCCTCACGCCGCTCTGATCGCGGACGAACAGCGGCACGCCGTAATCCTCCTCGATCCTGCGAATGCTGACCGACAGCGCCGACTGCGTCAGATGCAGGGCCTCGGCGGCGCGCCGGTAGTTGCGGTGCTCGTGCAGCGCGAGCACATGACGCAACTGACGCAGCGATTCGGCCATGACAGAAATGAATTGATTGTCGAAGAATTATGAATTGGACGCGTATGCCATCTCGTCGTCAACATCAGGTCGTGCGATGTAGCGAGCACGCCCAAGGAGACAAACGAAATGAGCATTCAGGCCCTGGCAGCGGATGGGCACACCGTCACCTACACCGATCGCCGACGCTGGTTATGGTCGCTATCGCTGGGCTGGCCCTTGTTGCCGGTGGCCTCGTGCGTGCTGGCAGTTCATTTCGGCAACGTCGCGTGGTACTGGGCGACCCTCGTCATCTGGTATCTGGTCGTGCCGGTCATCGATCATCTGCTGCCTGCGGACGCCAGCAATCCACCACCCGAAGTCGTTCCTCAACTCGATGCCGACCGCTACTACCGGTACCTGACCTATCTGACGGTTCCAATCCATTACCTGACCCTGCTTTACACGGCTTATGTCATCGGCACGCAGGACTTGGCGTGGTACTCGGCGCTGGGCCTCGCGTTGTCGGTCGGCGTCGTCAACGGCTTGGCCATCAACACCGGACACGAACTCGGACACAAGACCACGACACGAGAGCGCTGGCTGGCCAAGACTGTGCTCGCCGTGGTCGGTTACGGGCACTTCTTCATCGAACATAACAAGGGCCACCACAAGGATGTCGCGACGCCGGAAGATCCGGCTTCGTCGCGCATGGGCGAGAACATCTACGGCTTCGCCTGTCGCGAGATTCCCGGCGCGATGCGCAGGGCCTGGGCATCCGAGAAGACGCGCCTGGCGCGCGGCGGAAGCGGTCCGTGGACGCTGAAGAACGAGGTGCTGCAACCGCTGCTCATCACGATCCCGCTGTACGCCGCGCTGATCTTCGCGTTTGGCTGGATCATGCTGCCGTTCCTGTTCGTGCAGGCGTTCTGGGGCTGGTTCGGAATCCTGAGCAGCGCGAACTACATCGAGCACTACGGCCTGCTGCGGCAGAAACTGGCGAACGGCCGCTACGAGCCCTGTCAGCCGCACCACTCGTGGAACTCCAACCACGTGATGTCGAACCTGATCCTGTTCAACCTGCAACGCCACTCGGATCATCACGCCAACCCCACGCGCCGTTACCAGAGCCTGCGCGCGTTCGAGAAGCTGCCGGAATTCCCGAGCGGCTACCCGCTGATGTTCATGATCGCGCTGCTGCCGCCGTTGTGGTTCGCGCTGATGGACCCCAAGGTCATAGCCTGGGCCGGCGGCGACTTCAGCCGCATCAACGTGCTGCAACGCAAGCGCGCGCGGCTCGTCGCGCGTTATGCCCATAGCGGCGCGCAGGCCGAAGCGGCGTAATGACGGTCTATCGTCGCTATCGCTGCCCGGGCTGCTCGTACGTGTTCGACGAGCAGCAGGGTGATGCGCACGAGGGATTCGCGCCCGGCACCCGGTGGGAAATGGTGCCGGAGGACTGGGCCTGTCCCGACTGCGCAGTGCGAGAGAAGCCCGATTTCGAGGAACTGCCCGCCGCCGACGGCGGCTCGTGAACAGGTAGCGCAGCGTCGCGTTCCGCGCGCAGTCCTACCAGCCGAAGCTCGCGCTCGATGGCATCGGCACTGCCTCGCTGCGTGGAGTTTTCTTCATCGTTTGCATGCAGCCCGATGCGGTATCGATACCGCGCCACGAGCTGCGTCTGCATGCAGAACGGCATCGGCTTGTCAATCGGCCGGAGGCGCCTGCGGATCCTCGAGCGCTATCTGAAGTCGTAGGACGGAATCCGGACCGTGTCGGCGGAGAATCCGTAGTCGTGTCGTAACCCCCGCGTTCTTGCGGGATCGGCAAGAGCAATCGCGTTCGCGCAGTCCGGCGTGGTCTTGCCGACGCCACATTGCCGGTGAAGAACAGATCGCGCGGTGTCGTTCAGCAGATGCACGTGTTACGGACTTCTTTCGGCCGCTTGGCCATCTGCTGGCCCAGGTGCATCGACGGGTTGTCCCGCCACGATCTTGCGGCCGCTGAACATCGCGGAAACGAGGTTGCCGCCTTCGCGCAGTTCGGTGACGACGACCGCCACGATGTGGAGGACGATCATCGCGGCGAGCACGAAGAAGCCGTAAAGGTGCAGCGTCGCCACCGGCGCGCGCATCGCGCGCATGTCCGCATACGAAGCCTTGTCGTAAAGCTCCGGCGAGTACGGCACCAGTGTCGCCGGATCGACACCCGGGGCGGCGATCCACTGCGCGATCCAGTGCCCGAACGGCGGAAAGTAGATGTCGGTTCCCGCCAGCACCAGCCCAGTGAGCGCCTGTACCGTGATGAGCAGCAGCAGCACGGCGACGGCCATGCGTCCCAGCGGGTTGTGTCCCAGGTATTGCTCGGGACGACCGGCCGCGAAGGACTTCGCGTAGCTGCGCACTCGCGCGAGGTAGCCGCTCCCGACCGGAAGCATCTGGCGCCAGCGCGCGTAGTGGTTGCCGACGAACGCCCGCACGATGCGTACACCGATGTTAATGGCGAAGACGTAGCCCACCCAGACATGCAGCGTCTTCAGCAACACCTTGCCCTCGTTCGGAATCTCGAACGCCCCTGCGTTCAGGATCGCGAGCCCCAGCGCCGCCAGTGCAATCACGCACAGCACGTTGATCCAGTGGACCCAGCGTGTCACTGCATCCCATACCGGGTAGGACTTCAGGTCGCTCATCGACGGTTCTCGTTCAATGGGTTCGAACCGACAGTATTGGCTGTCCGGCCGCCGGGTTCACGAAACTGAGGCCCACTGCCGACCACGGACATGAAGGCCAGAACCGTGTGAATCCGGCAGAGCGGCGCTATGGAGACGCTCCTGTCAGTCGTCCTTTGCCAAACGTAGTCCTCGATCCAGCGCAGCGTTTGCCTCGCCCGTACAGCCGGGAGCGGAACACGGCATCTTGTAGTAGATGGCATTGAGGTAGGCGGCGACGTCGCCGACTTCCGACGAGTCCCAATGCAGTCCGGTATTGCTCTGCCATCGCTCGACCTGCGCCAGCACATCGCTCCACGCGCCCACGATCGATTTTTCGCGCCAATGCGCCTGCGTCGTGTGGCAGGACACGCAATGCGTGTCGTAGAGCAGCCTGCCGCGTTGCATGTCCAGGACGACGGCAGTGGGTGGGGGATCGATCTTGCTCTTGGGCGCGATACTCCACTGACCGGCGCAAGCCACCAGCGTCGATATGGAAGCGATCACCGCGAGGGCCTGAAACAGCGGAATTTCGCGCAAGGACATGGGACTTTTCCGGCCGTGGAGATTGACCGGCCACGCTATGCGCCCCGCGTTGCAGGGTCTGTGCGGCAGCGCACGGGGTCGGCCGAGGTGACCTTCCCCGCCGGCCTCAATGCCGGTAGGTCGCCGCCAGCCCGGTCGAACCGGGCATCCGCGCGGCCGGCAGCACCCGGACTTCGCCGCCCATCTTCTCGACCAGTTCGCCCAGATCGTCGAGCAGGTCGTCGACCTGCGGGTGATTCAGATTACCGGCCACGATCCGGCCGCTGGCACCGTCGAGACGGCCCGCGATCTGGCGTCCGGATTCGATCAGCAGCGTGGCCACCCGTCCTTCCGCGGCGGCCTGCGCGACCTGCGTCAGGTTGTCGCTGCCCAGCCCGCGCGACTGCGCTGCTGAAAACGCGCCCGCCATCGCTAACTGCCGGGCCCGGTGCTGCGGCTCCACGACCTCCCACACGCGCTGCCGAAGCTCGTCGATGGCCATGCCCTCGGGATTCGCATGCAGCCCGGCCTCCATCAGAAACGGGTTGTGGCTGAGCTGGCGAAACAGATGATCGTGCTCGGGCAAGGTGGCCAGAATCAGCGGCAGGCCGGAAGGCTTGGAATGCTGGTCGAGCACCGCGCGATCGATGCTGCGAAAGAACCGCTCCGTCTCGACATCGTTGCCATCGCTTTTGCCGCCCTGACCGTGATGAATCGCCGCGTTGGAGCCCCCACCGCCGCCATGCGAGAAACTGGTCTGGCTCGGCTCGCTCTGGTCGTCGCCGAGCACTTCGCTGATCGTCCGCGCTCTGCCCGCGCTCGGCTTGATCTCGTCGAGCGCGTTGCGGTCGCCCTCGAACACCTGGAACTTGCCACGGCTCAGGCCCAGCACCTGGTAGCGATCCACCGTTTGCAGAAAGCGGCGCAGCGGCTTGGTGTGAAAGCTGTCGGCGACGACCGCCAGTTCCGGCACGGCGCGCTGCAGGCGGAACACGCGGAAAAAACCGGTCGCGCTCAGCACCGCCAATCCGTCCAGCGTGTGGTTCCAGAATTCGGGATCGTCGAGCAGGGCTTCGAACGGCTCCAGAAGCGCCCGCGTCTCGGCGGCCGGATGCTGTTGTCGCAGCGAGGCTTCCAGTTACTTGACCAGATTGCGGAAGCGGATGGGGTCTTGCTGATTATCGGGACGGTGCCGGTGCGTCGGCTGGTACAGCGACAGGCAGGGCGGTGTCTGGGCCGCAGTCAACTCGGCCAGCGATTCGACGGTGAGTCGGTTGTTCATGACTTCTCCTTGGGTTTCGGCGTGTGTTCGAGAATGATTTTTGGGGGCATCGGATCGCATGCCGGTCACGCCGGCTTCCTGGTTTCGATCCGGTTCAGCAGGGATTGCCAGGACTTCACGAAGGCCTGCGCGCCCTCACGCTGAAGCTGGAGCGCCAGTGCATCGACGTCGATGCCGGCCTGCGCGAAGCGCACGAGGACGGTTTCCGCATCGCCACCGTCGGCCGCCATCACGCCGGCCAGCTCTCCGGACTCGGCAAAGCTGCGCAGCGTCTTTTCCGGCAGCGTGTCGATGGTGCCGGGCGCGGCGAGCGCTTCGACATACAGGGTTTCGGACGCCGCCGGATCCTTGGTTCCCGTGCTGGCCCAGAGCAGTCGCTGCGGGCTCGCACCGGCCGCAGCGAGCTTGAGCCAGCGAGCCGAACTCAGCAGTTCGCGATAACTGCGATACGTGCGCCGGCCGATGGCGATGCCGAGCCGGTTGCGCAGCTCGGCCGGCACCCGGTCCTTCACGGCCTGGTCCCAGCGACTGACGAACAGCGAGGCCACCGAGGCGATCTGCGGATCGAGGTCCGCCGCTATCCGCCGTTCGATACCACACAGGTAGGCGTCAGCGGCCGCCAGGTATTGCTCGCGCGAAAACAGCAGGGTGACGTTGATCGGCACGCCCGCGAAAATCGATTCCTCGATGGCGACGAGCCCTTCCGGCGTGCCCGGAATCTTGACGAACAGGTTCGACCGGTCGGCCTGCGCATGAACCTGCGCCGCCGCGGCGATGCTGCCGGCGGTGTCGTGCGCCAGCAGCGGCGATATTTCCATCGACACCCAGCCGTCGATGCGGTCTGTGGAGTCGAAGATCGGACGGAACATATCGGCCGCGCGACGCAGATCTTCCAGCGCCAGTTCCATGAACAGCGCCTCGCCCGATCGGCCCGCGCCGAGCTTCTCGCGAATGCCGGCATCGTAGGCGTCGCTGTTGCCGATGGCCTGATCGAAGATCGTCGGGTTTGAGGTCAGCCCCGTCACCGAGAACTCGTCGATGAGGCGGCGCAGGCTGCCGTCGTCGAGCATCCTGCGCGTAATGTTGTCCAGCCACAGGCTCTGGCCGAGCGCGTGCAGCTGACGGGTTCTGCTCACTTCACGGGTCATGCCGGCTCCACGTTCCTGGCGCTCGATGTGGATAGGCCAGCAAGCGTGCGGGTGCGATCCGACCGCAGCGTGCATAGACGAGCACACAGGATGTGCGCAAAGGCGGTCCGCGTCTGTTCGCAAGCCCACGTAGCGCCGCGTCAGCCGCTGTACTGTGCCTCCTGCAAGTCGATCTCCCGCACGATCTTGCGCAGGGTCAGTTCTGCAATTCCGTGCTCGCGACCGAGTCGCAGAATCTCCTCGCGTTCGGCGCGCAGCCCGACCAGTCGCAACTGGCGCTCGATGGCATCGGCGCCGTGTCGCTGCGTGGCGTTCCCCTCGTCGCTCGCATGCCGGCCGATGCGTCGTCGATACCGCGCCACGAGTTGTGTCGCTGCGTCGGCATGCGGACCGGTGTCGGGGTGTCCTTCTGCCAGAGCATGCTGAGCGGATTCGATGGCGCGGATCGCGGCTTCCGCCGCGACGGCCCGGGCGCGGTACTCCGCGCTCAGATCCGCCGAATCCTGCGGCTGTTCCAGGCCGCGCAGTGCGCGCGGCAGACCGATTGTTGCCAACAGCAAGGACAGCACGATGACGCCGGCCGCCAGGAAGATCGCCAGGTCGCGTGCCGGGAACGGAGTTCCGTCGCTCATCGTCAGCGGCAAGGTCAACACGCCGGCCAGGGTGATGGCGCCGCGGACGCCGGCCAGCGACATGGCCATGACCAGGCGCCAGTGCGACGAGGGCGGCACGCCACCACGCGAGCGCGTGCTGAAGAACGCGACCTTCAGCGACACCCACACCCAGACGAATCGCAGGGTGGCCAGAGCTGCGAGGATGAGCACTACATACAGGCCGAGCCACCACGGGTTGCGATGGCCGATGAGGAGAACAGTCTGCTCGGATGCCGAGAGAATGGCCGGAATCTGTTCGCCCAGCAGTACGAAGATGCTGCCGTTGGCCGCCAGTTGCACGGTCTCCCATACGGCCGTCCGGCGGATGCGCGTGACGGGGTGCCAGTGCGAGTGCGGCGTGAAACCCATGGTGATGCCGGCCGCGACCGCGGCCAGAATGCCCGAGCAGTGCAGGCGCTCGGCCAGCAGGTACACGCCGAAGGGAATGAGCAGGGTGATGAGAATCTGCGCGCCGCCGTCGTCGCCCAGCAGCACGGTCGATTCGGGCTTGGCGTGGGTCACCAGCCAGGTCACGCCCGCACCGATGGCGAGGCCACCCAGGGCGACCCAGAGAAAGCTCGCGAGCGCGCTCGACAGCACGAACGAACCGGTCAGCGCGGCCGCCACCGCGAAGCGCATGCACACCAAGCCCGAGGCATCGTTGAACAGCGACTCGCCCTGGAGGATGCGCAGCATCCGTGTCGGAATCGAGGCTCTCGAGGCGATGGCCGATACCGCGACCAGATCGGTGGGCGAGAGCACCGCGGCCAGCGCAAAGGCAACCGCGAGCGGCATGGCCGGGATGAGCCAGTGGATGAGCAGGCCGGCGCCGATCACGGTGAAAACCACCAGGCCCAGGGTCAGGGTGAGGATGGTCGGTGCTTCACGAACCAGGTCGTCCTTGGGAATGCGCCAGCCGTCCAGGAACAGCAAGGGCGGCAACAGCAAGAGGAAAAAAACTTCGGGGTCGAGCGTTGCCGATACGAGGTTCGAGTAGTAGATCGCGGCGCCGAGCCCAATCTGGATCAGCGGCACCGGCAGGCGCGTGACGCCCGCGATGAAGCGGCTCGCGACCACCGCCAGCAGCATGATCAGAACGAGGAGGGTTGCTTCCATGCGCGATGTATCCCGATCAATTCAGACCAGTATGGGCGCCGCATCGGGGCGCCGTTCGTATGCGCGCTGCCGCACAGCCAGCGCAGGATGTGGCGCTTACAGTGCGCACTGTCGGCAGCTTCGCCGGACGTTCTGCACGCATCTCCACTCCAGAGTACCGATATGAATGTATCCAGATTCTCCGTCCTGCTTGCCTCCACGCTTGTGGTTGCCGGAACCTTGGGCTGTGCCGGAAAACCCAGCAACCCATCTGCCGGCACCAGCGCCAGCCCTCCGCCGGTCGTCCCCAGCGAGCCGGTAGCGGCCGCCCCGGTCGAGCCGACCCAGTCCGTCCTTACGCCTGCGCCATCGACTTTCAGCGAGCCGATGACCGAAGAGCGCGTGGCTCGGGCCGACCGCAACTGACCTTCAGTTTCAGATAGCGACCGCGTGAGGTATCCGCCCGCCCGCGCGCGGAGGCGTCGGTCCTGGGGGCTGTCTGTCTGCGCGGTCGTTGTGGCGCTCGCCATCCCGGTCGTCGTGGGTGACGGCTGGGTCGAACCCATACGAGCGACAGGCGCTGATTTCCGCGGGCATTCCGCCTCGCCCGAGGCGCGACAGGTGGCCGACTGGATCGCTAAGACGCGCGACAGCGACGGGTCTGCGTTCCTGATTGTCGACAAGAAAAACACGAGGGTCTACGCGTTCGACGGCAACGCGCGCCTGCGCGGTTCGGCAGCGGCGCTGCTCGGCTCCGCGGTGGGCGACGACTCCGTCGCGGGCATCGGTACCCGGCCGATCTCGCAGGTAAGGCCGGAGGAAAGAACCACACCCGCCGGACGCTTCGTGGCCGAGCGCGGCCACAATACGCAGGGCGAGGACGTGATCTGGCTGGACTACGACGCCGCCGTCTCGATCCACCGTCTGCGCTCCATCGATGCCAGGGATCGTCGCCCGCAACGGCTGGCAACGCCGACGGCCCGCGACAATCGCATCTCGTACGGCTGCATCAATCTGCCGGCCGAGTTCTACGAAACCCAGGTTCGACCGATCTTCGCGTCGCATCGCGCCATCGTCTACGTGCTGCCCGAAGTCAGATCCGTGCAGGAGGTATTCGGCCTCTACAACATCGCCCTGGCGCGTGGGTTGGCTTCCGGCCCGGCCGAGTAAGCGCGCATGAGCGAACACCTCCACCGGTTGTTCCCGTCCATCGGTCCATACGCGCCGTTCAAGCCCTGTCGTCCAGTGCCTGAACGCAGCGCCCTACACTGATTTTTCTGAGCCCGTTCCCCTGTGTTCTTCTCGCGACCTCGGCCGCCCGATCCTCCTCCAGGACCTCTCTGCACCCGGAGGGCGGACAAGCCCGATCCGGAGATGGACCATGCTCACGAAGGACCTCGTTCCTGTTCTGCACGACGTCTCGCGGCAATTGCACCCGGATGCGGAACACAGCTTCAGCAAAATGTTCGACGCGCTGCCGGTGGCGATCTACACCACCGATGTCGAAGGGCGCCTGACCTATTTCAACCAGGCCGCGGTCGATTTCTGTGGTCGCGTACCGGCCCTGGATACGGACCGCTGGTGCGTGAGCTGGAAGCTTTATTGCCCCGATGGCACACCCCTGCCGCATGACCAATGTCCGATGGCCGTCGCCATCCGCGAAGGGCGCGAGGTGCGCGGCGCGGAAGCCATCGCGGAGCGGCCGGACGGCCGGCGCATCTGGTTCACGCCCTATCCGACCCCGCTGCGGGACGCCGACGGCCGGGTTACTGGAGGCATCAACATGCTGATGGACATCACCGCGCGCAAACAGGCCGAAGACGCGCTGCTCGGCGCAAGCGCCTTGCAGAGCGCCATTTTCAACAGCGCCAACTTCTCCAGCATCGCCACCGACGCCAAGGGCGTGATCCAGATCTTCAACGTCGGCGCCGAGCGCATGCTCGGCTACACCGCGGCCGAGGTGATGAACAAGATCACGCCGGCCGACATCTCCGATCCGCAGGAAGTCATCATTCGCGCCCAGGCCTTGAGCCTGGAGCTCGGCACCTCGATCAAGCCCGGCTTCGAAGCCCTGGTGTTCAAGGCCTCGCGCGGCATCGAGGACATCTACGAGCTGACCTACTTCCGCAAGGACGGCAGCCGCTTCCCGGCGGTGGTGTCGGTGACGGCGCTGCGCGACGCGGCGGACACCATCATCGGCTATCTGCTGATCGGCACCGACAACACCGCGCGCAAGCAGGTCGAAGAAGAACGCCTGCGCCTGGATCAGGTGCTGCAGGACAAAAACGCCGAACTGGAAAACGCGAAGGTCGTGGCGGAAAAAGCCAACCTGGCCAAATCAGATTTTCTGTCCAGCATGAGTCACGAGCTGCGCTCGCCGCTCAACGCGATTCTCGGGTTCGCGCAGTTGATGGATTCCGATTCGCCGCCGGCAACACAGGCGCAGAAGGAAAGCATCGGCCAGATCCTGCACGCCGGCTGGTATCTGCTGGAGCTGATCAACGAGATTCTCGATCTGGCGGTTATCGAGTCCGGCAAGCTGTCGCTGTCGGAGGAGCCGGTTTCGTTGGAGGAGGTGCTGCTCGAATGCCAGGCCATGATGGAACCGCAGGGGCAGAAGCGTGGCATCAAGCTGAACTTTCCCAGTTTCGACGCGCCTTGCTTCGTCTTGGCCGATCAGACCCGCCTGAAGCAGGTTTTCATCAACCTGCTGTCGAACGCGATCAAGTACAACCGGCCCGGTGGTGATGTCGTCGTGGAATTCTCCACCGGCTCCGCAGAGCGCACCCGCATCTGCGTCACGGACACCGGGGCTGGACTGTCCCCGGAAAAGCTGACGCAGTTGTTTCAGTCGTTCAACCGGCTCGGCCGCGAGGGCGGCGCCGAGGAAGGTACCGGCATCGGCCTGGTGGTGAGCAAGCGCCTGGTCGAACTGATGGGCGGGACGATCGGCGTGGAAAGCACGGTCGGAACGGGCAGCGTGTTCTGGTTCGAACTGGGCACGGCTGCCGCACCGCAACTGCGCTATGACATAGGCCATCCCACGACAGCGACCCAGACGCAGATCCTTCAAAGCGCGCCGCTGCGCACCCTGCTCTATGTCGAAGACAACCCCGCCAATCTCAAGCTGGTCGAGCAGCTCATCGCGCGCCGTTCCGACCTGGCTCTGCTGACTGCGGTGACCGGGGAACTCGGCATCGAATGCGCGCGCACCCGGCAGCCGGAGGTGATTCTGATGGACATCAATCTGCCCGGCATCAGCGGCATCGAAGCCCTGAGAATCCTGCGTGAAGATCCGCTCACGGCACACATCCCGGTGCTGGCCATCAGCGCCAACGCCATGCCGGGCGATATCCGGAAAGGCCTGGAGGCAGGATTCTTCCGCTATCTCACCAAGCCGGTCAAGGTCGACGAATTCATGGATTCGTTGTACCTGGCACTGGACGTCGCGGAAGGCCGCTCGAACCTTCGAGGGCGGATCGCAGCGGCCACGCCGCCGCGAGCCTCATGATCGATCCATCCAACATCCTGCGCGGCAAGATCCTGATCGTTGACGATCAGGAACCCAATGTCCGTCTGCTCGATCGGATGCTGCGCGGCGCCGGCTACGTTGCCGTCAGCTCCACGATGGATTCGCGCGAGGTCTGCACCCTGCATCGCGAGCATCGCTACGACCTGATCCTGCTCGACCTGCAGATGCCGGTCATGGATGGTTTCCAGGTCATGGAGGGCTTGAAGGAGATTGAAGCCGGCGGATATCTGCCGGTACTGGCGGTCACCGCGCACCCGGGCCACAAGCTGCGCGCGCTGCAGGGCGGCGCGAAGGATTTCGTCAGCAAGCCGTTCGATCTGTCCGAGGTGTTGATGCGGGTGCACAACATGCTCGAAGTGCGCCTGTTGCACGAGGCGGCGCGTGATCACGGTAGGACGCTGGAAACCCTGGCGCGCTTCGACTCGCTGACCGATCTTCCCAACCGCAGGCACTACCACGAGTCCCTGGAACGGGCCTTGACCTTGGCCGGAAGGGAGACTCATTTCGTCTCGGTACTGTTCATCGATCTCGACCGCTTCAAGAACGTGAACGACACCCTGGGACATGCGCTGGGCGATGAACTGCTGCGCAAGGTCGGTGCCCGGATGACCCAGTGTTTGCGCGCCAGCGATACGCTTGGCCGCCTTGGCGGCGACGAGTTCGCGCTCGTCCTGACCAACGCCAGCGATCCTCACGCCGCCGGAACCGTTGCCAATACGCTCGTCGGCGAATTGCGCCGGCCTTTCAATCTGGACGGTCACGAGGTCCGCGTGACCGCGAGCATCGGCATCGCCATGTTCCCGGCCGACGCGCCGGACGCCGCCACCCTGATGAAATACGCCGATACCGCCATGTACGAGGCCAAGGGCGCCGGACGCGACACCTTCCGTTTCTATACCGCGGAGATGAACGCGCGTTCGCGCAAGAAGCTCGATCTGGAGAACGCGCTGCGCAGGGCGCTCGACCATAACGAGTTTGTCCTGCACTTCCAGCCGACGATGCAGATCGATACCGGGCGCTGGACCGGCGTGGAAGCCTTGCTGCGCTGGGACCGCCCCGGGCATGGACTCATCCTGGCCGAGAATTTCATTTCCGCGCTCGAAGAGACCGGCCTGATCGTACCGGTGGGTGCCTGGGTCATCGATGCCGCCTGCAAGCAGATCGCCGATTGGGAACGCAGCGGCGTGGGATCGATTGCGGTGGCGGTCAACGTCTCGGGCAGCCAGTTCCTGTTGGCAGACAAGACCCAGAGCCATAGACCTCCGATGCCTGTTGGTGCCGCCAGCTTCGAAGGCCTCGATTTCGCGCGGGCTGCAGCCGCTGCGCTGGCCAGGCACCGGGTCTCGCCCGGGCTGCTGGAGGTCGAGTTGACCGAAAGCACGCTGATGTCAGACGTCGACCAGACGGTTGGCATCCTGCGCAAGCTGAAATCGCAGGGAATCCGGATTTCGATCGACGACTTCGGCACCGGTTATTCGAGCCTGGCCTACTTGCGGCGTTTCCCGATCGACACCTTGAAAATCGATCAGAGCTTCATCCGCAATGTCACCGGCAATGCGGACGATGCCGCCATCGCCCTGGCCATCATCGGCATGGCGCACAGCCTGAAGCTGAGGGTGATCGCCGAGGGCGTGGAAACCCCGGAACAACTCGAATTCCTGCGCGCCCATGGCTGCGACCAGGCGCAGGGATTTCTGCTTGCGCGACCCATGCCTGCCGACGAACTGGCGAACCTGTTTCGCGCGGGCACGCTGGCGTGCATCGCGCAGCCAGAGTTCCAGGCGAGGTCTGTATAGGGTCAAGAACACGGTAGCGGGCGAAGAGCGCGGACCTGACCTTGTACGAGGTGCGGAGCGACCCGCCGCCTACCGCGCGAGCGCGAAGCCGATGCCGATTCGCGTCACCGAATCGTTGTAGTCGGTCAGGCTCTCGCCGTAGCCGTGCCAAGCGTAGACGGTCCAGAACAGGTCGCCCTCGCCGATGCGCCAGCTATGTTCGACCTGGATGGCGCCGCGCCCGGTCGCCGGGTTGCTGCGCAGCATCGCGTGCATGCGTCGGTTGAGATTGAAGCGGCGATAAAGATGCAACTCGCCGTAGCCCATGAAATCGTCGATGTCCGGGTTGTCGTCGCCGCCGGCATCGTCCTCGTCTCTCTTCTCGTCCTCCGGCAATCGATACCAGACTTTCAGTTGCAGGGCGGTGCCGCGGCGTTCCAGAAAGGGCGCGATGTACAGCCGGTCCCAGGAGCGCGATGCGGGAATGTCCTGGCCGTTGGACTCGTGCTCGTAGCCGCCGTCGAAACCCCAGATCAGGTCGTGGGCCAGGTCGGGCTCCACATCGGTCTTCGGTTTCCAGCGATAGAAGATTTCCGGGTTGTAGATGGTTTCCCTAAAAGGACGCGAACGCTTCTGGTCGTACAGCGCCCAGTACGAACGCTGCGAATAGGCCAGGTACAGCGGCAATCCCAGCGGACGGAACTTGGCGCTGACGATGAACAGCACCTCGGTCTCCTTGGACTCGTAATCCGGCGAATAGGTGTACGGCAGGATGAACATCGGCTTGTGCCAGTCCACGTCGCAGGGCGTGCCGAACACGGGCGAGGGTGGCTGATCGTTCGACGCAAAATGCCGCAGCCAGCCGCGCGAACGATCCGAGCGATCGTTGCGGTCGTCGCAGCGGCGCAGGCGTTGCCAGAACGTCACGGCTTCCGGCGAGGGCGGATTTTTCAGCGCCGGCTCCTCTGCGAGTTGCACCGGGGGCAGCGAGGTCTCGGCCTGCGTTGCGCCCGCGATCAGAAACAGGCACAGCGCCAGGCAAGGGCTCTTCATCGACTCGTCAACTGAGTGCGTCGAAATACGGCTTGATCACTCTTTCCACTCTGCACAGCCGGGCGAAATGCCAGAGCCGATCCTTTTTCACGCGGCGCTCGTTCAAGGCAGCGCGCAAGGCATCGACCGCAACGTGGGGCCCGATCTTGTTGCGGAACTTGAACAGGTCGGCCAGGGTTTTTTCCAGCGAGTAGATGCGCACCCTGACGCCTTCAATGGAGTGCCGCTCCACCCCTTCCATGAAGGCCAGGCCGCCCAGGCGCGCGATCCGCAGTTCCGGGTAGTGGAAACGCGGCTTGGCCGCACGTCGCTCGATGGCCACGTCCACAATGTCGCGCGGAATTTCGCCCAGTCCATGAAAGGCCAGCGCCGAGCGCAGGCACACCACGCCGTTGGGCACCGCGCGGCCCACCACCGCTAACGCAAGATCGGGATTGATTTCCTTCTGCGGCAGCACATAGCTGCCGCGGCTGACCTTCTTGATCACACCCTTGTCGCATGCGCGGCGTAAATACTCGGCCTGGATGCCTTGCGAGGCCAGATCCTTGGGACGCAACACGCCCAGGCGACCCGCCAGATCCACTATCCGCTGGGATTTGCTGGGCTCGTCAACGAGTGTGTGCAAGAGCATGGAGAGATCCCAAGAAGTGCAAATACTTCAGCACATGCTAGAAATCTTTGCAAGATGATCGGGCAAGCCCTTAAGTTATCTAAAGAATTTATGGGGTATGGAGTGTCTCTTGAACGGACTCGATCGGCTGGCATCGCTCCAGCGGGTCCATGACCGGTAACCTTCTGCCCGACGACGCGGCATTACCCGGGGAGTGGCATTGGCATGGCGGCGGAAGCAAACGGCAACGATCTGGTCCAGGTAGTGGCGCTGCTGGCGGCGGGTGTCATCGCCGTGCCGCTGTTCAAGCGTCTGGGTCTGGGCTCGGTCCTCGGCTATCTCGCGGCGGGGCTCGCCATCGGTCCTTTCGGGCTCCGCCTGTTCTCCGATCCGCAGGCGATCCTGCACGTCGCCGAACTCGGCGTGGTGTTGTTCCTGTTCATCATCGGCCTGGAGATGCAGCCCTCGCGGCTCTGGGGTTTGCGCCGCGAAATTTTCGGACTGGGCCTGGCGCAGGTGTTGTTCTGCGGTGCGCTGCTGAGCGGCGTGGGCATGCTTGCGGGTCTCGACCCTGCGGTCGCCTTCGTCGCGGCGATGGGCTTCGTGATGACCTCCACCGCGACCGTGATGCTCTTGCTCGACGAGCAGGGCGAAACGTCCACGCCGCGCGGGCAGCGCGTGATCTCGATCCTGTTGCTGGAAGATCTGGCGATCGTGCCGTTGCTGGCGCTGGTCGCGTTCCTCGCCCCGGAACATTCGAGCGGTACATCGCGCTGGACCAGCATTGCATTCGGGGTCGCGGCGATCTCGGGCCTGGTGATCGTAGGGCGCTGGGTGCTCAATCCGATGTTCCGTCTGCTCGCAGCGGCGCGCGCACGCGAAGTCATGACCGCCGCGGCGCTGCTGGTGGTGCTGGGCGCGGCGCTGCTCATGCAACTCGGCGGACTGTCGATGGCCATGGGCGCTTTCCTGGCCGGCGTACTGCTGTCCGAATCCACGTTCCGGCATCAGTTGGAGGCCGACATCGAACCCTTCCGCGGCATCCTGCTCGGGCTGTTTTTCCTGAGCGTCGGCATGTCGCTGGACCTGTCGGTGTTCGCGACGCACTGGCGGCAGATCGCGCTGGGCGTTGCAGTCTTCATGCTTGCAAAAGGGGTCGGTATTTACGCCACGGGTCGCGTTTTCAATACGCGACATGGCGACGCCCTGCATCGCACCGCGCTGATGGCGCAGGGCGGCGAGTTCGCGTTCGTGCTGTACGCCGCTGGTCTTGCGGCGGGGCTGTTCGACAACCAGACCCACGCGGTGCTCAGCGCCATCGTGATTCTGTCGATGGCGCTGACGCCGCTGGTGGTGTTTGCATCACGCTGGGCAATCCCGAAGGAACAGGATTCGTTCGAGGGCATCGACAAGGCCGAGGGCCTGAGCGGCAGCGTGCTGATGATCGGCTTCGGCCGCTTCGGCCAGGTGGCGAGCCAGGCGCTGCTGGCACGCGGCATCGATGTGTCCATCATCGACCTGGACGTGGAGATGATTCGCAGCGCCAGCAGTTTCGGGTTCAAGGTCTATTACGGTGACGGTACGCGGCTCGACGTGCTGCATGCCTCCGGCGCGCACAAGGCCAAAGCCATCGCCGTGTGCGTGAACGATGCGGACGTGGCGTTGAAGATCGTCGAACTGGCCCGGCACGAGTTTTCGCATGCACGACTGCTGGTCCGGGCTACCGACCGGCAGCACGCGCTGAAGCTCATCGCAGCCGACGTGGACTACCAGATTCGCGAGACCTACGAGTCCGCCAGCCTGTTCGGCGAGAATGCGTTGCGCCTGCTCGGCGTACCCGATGAGGAGGCCAGCGAAATTGCCGCCGACCTGCGCGCCCGTGACCGCGAGCGCATGGCCTTGCAGTCCACCAGCGGCATCCGCGCCGGTGTGGACTTGCTGCACAGCAACCGCATGAAGCCGCTACCGCTGACCACGCCGCGGCAGACCGGAGCGGCGCTGAGTCCGGAGACGGCGAATATCACTGCGGTAGATGCGGTGAACGAGTAAACCAAAAAAAGCATTTCAGACGCGGATCACGCAGATGAACGCGGATTCGATCAAGGCGTTTGTGGTTATTCGCGTTCATCCGCGCAATCCGCGTCCAACCGCTGTTTCCAGGGTAAAGACCTTGCCGCAAATTATGGCGGCAGCGCGGGTGCGGGTGCCGCAGGCTGTTCGCCGGGGGCCGCAGCCGGCGGGGGCAGATTCAGGTACAGCACCGCCGGCGTCTTCGCGACGGGCGCCGGTGGCTTGGGTGGCGCCGGCTGCCCCATTCGCACCTTGATCGCGAACCCCGCCAGGAACAGCGCAACCACCGCAATTGCGATCACCTGAGTGAGACGGCCGGAGCGATAAGGCTTGTGCATCGCCGCGGCGCGGGCCTTGGGCGGCAGGGACTTGATGTCGTTGCGTGGCATCGTCGAAAACGATTTATGCGGATGTTGCGTCCTGCGATCCCAGTTCTGCATCGGTCTCCAGCGCCGATTCGGACAGTCCACGCGCAAGGGAATCGAACAAGGGACGCACGCGATTGATGAGCAGGCAGAACAAGTCAGCGGTTTTCTCGGCGTCGTAGATCGCCGAATGCGCTTCTCGTGCGTCGTAGCCCAGGCCCGCGGCTTCCACCGCACGCGCCAGCACGGTCTGGCCGAGCAGGCTGCCGCCAAGCGTCACCGTGTCGAAGCATGAAAAGGGGTGAAACGGATTGCGCTTGATTCCGGTACGCCCGACCGCAGCGTTGAGAAATCCGAGGTCGAAATGGGCGTTGTGACCCACTAGCACGGCCCGGGTGCAGCCGTTGTCCGAAATGGCTTGGCGGATCGGCTTGAAGATATGGCCAAGGGCTTCGGGTTCTTTCCGCGCAAGGCGCAGCGGATTATCGACCTTGATGCCGTTGACCTCCATCGAGGCCTTTTCCATGTTGGCGCCCGGGAAGGGTTCGACGTGACTGAACACGGTGTGGCGACGAACCAGATTGCCCGCCTCGTCCACGCCGAGAATCACGGCCGCGATTTCCAGCAGGGCATCGGTGCGGTTGTTGAAGCCGCCGGTTTCGACATCGACCACGACGGGGAGAAAGCCGCGGAATCGATGCCCGATTCGGGGCTGCGGGGTAGGGGGAGTGATGTTCATCGACGGGGCACTATAGCGGAACGGTCTTTATAATCTGCGGCCGTTCTCCCGCCTTTCACGCCATGAGCAAGACCCGCAAAGTCGTTCTCGCCTACTCGGGCGGGCTGGATACTTCCGTCATCCTCAAGTGGTTACAGGACACCTACCAATGCGAGGTGGTGACCTTCACAGCCGACGTCGGCCAGGGCGAGGAACTGGACCATGTACGCCCGAAAGCAGAGCAGTTCGGGGTGAAGGAAATCTTCATCGACGACCTGCGCGAGGAGTTTGCGCGCGACTTCGTGTTCCCGATGTTCCGGGCCAACGCGATCTACGAGGGCGAGTACCTGCTGGGCACCAGCATCGCGCGGCCGCTGATTGCCAAGCGCCTGGTCGAGATTGCGCGCATGACGGGCGCGGACACGATTTCGCACGGCGCCACCGGCAAGGGCAACGACCAGGTGCGATTCGAGTTGGGCGCTTACGCGCTGTGGCCGGAGATCAAGGTCATCGCGCCCTGGCGCGAGTGGGATCTGAATTCACGAGAGAAGCTGCTGGCCTACGCGGCCGATCACAACATTCCCATCGCGAAGAAGAAAGGCGGCGGCTCGCCCTACTCGATGGACGCGAATGCCCTGCATATTTCCTATGAGGGTGGCGGGCTGGAAGATCCGTGGTGGTGCCCGCCTGACGACATCTGGCGCTGGACGAAGAGCCCCGAAGATGCGCCGAACGAGGCGGAAGTCATCACGCTCGCTTACGAGAAGGGCGATCCGGTTGCGCTCAACGGCGAGCCGATGTCGCCATACGTCCTGCTGGCGAAGCTCAACGAGATCGGCGGCCGGCACGGCATCGGCCGGCTCGACATCGTCGAGAACCGTTACGTCGGCATGAAGAGCCGCGGCTGTTACGAGACGCCGGGCGGCGCCATCATGCTGAAAGCGCACCGCGCCATCGAGAGCCTGTGCCTCGACCGCGAGGTCGCGCACATCAAGGACGAGTTAATGCCGCGCTACGCCAGCCTGATCTACAACGGTTACTGGTGGAGTCCGGAACGCAAGATGCTCCAGGCGATGATCGACGCCTCGCAAGAAAGAGTGAATGGCGAAGTGCGCCTCAAGCTCTACAAGGGCAGCGTTTACAACGCGGGTCGCCGTTCGCAGGACAGCTTGTTCGACGCCACTATCGCCACGTTCGAGGACGATCGCGGCGCGTACAACCAGAAGGATGCAGAAGGCTTCATCCGCCTCAATGGGCTGCGCCTGCGCACCGGAGCCAAACGTGACCAGCGATAGGTTGTACGTGGCAACCGATCGCCTTGCCGTCAATCCCGCGCAAACAGCGCGCGGGGCCCTCGCCGGGTGGCTCGCGTCGCACAACCAGAAGGGCGCCGAAGGTTTCATCCGCCTGAACGGCTTGCGCCTGCGCACCGGCGCCAAGCGCGATCAGCCATAGCTCTGTTGTCACGCACATGAACGATTCGAACGCGCAGTTCCCGATCAAGACCATCCGCGCCAACGGCCTCGACTTCGGCTACCTCGAAGCGGGCGAAGGACCGCTGATCCTGTTGCTACACGGCTTTCCGGACACGGCCTACGGTTGGAGCGGCGTGCTGCCGCGACTCGCCGACGCCGGCTTTCACGCGGTGGCGCCATTCCTGCGCGGTTATGCCCCGACCAGCCTGGCACCTGATCGCGATTACTCCCTCCCCGCGCTGGCGCGCGACCTCATTGCGCTGCTGGAGCACTTCGGTGGCGGCGAAAAAGCGCGCGTGGTGGGTCACGACTGGGGCTCGGTTATCACCCAGTACGCGGCCAACCTGCGGCCGGACCGCTTCGAGCGCATCGTGTTGAGCGCCGTGCCGCACCTGCGCAAGTTCCTGCTCGCGCCTACAGGGGCGCAGCTCAAGCGCTCGCACTACATCTTCAAATTCCAGGCGCCGTTCTGGCCCGAGCGCACCCTGGTCCGAGACAACTTCGCGTGGCTGGAACAACGGCTAGTCCGCACCTGGTCACCGGACTGGCAATACACCGAGGCGGACCTTGCCCCGGTCAAACAGGGCTTCGCAGACCCGGCGCGGCTGAAAGCGGCGCTGGCCTACTACCGTGCCGTTCCAGGCTTCATGGCGAACATCCCGGCCTCTCGCATCGGCTACCGCAAGGTCACGGTGCCCGCGCGCCTGATCTTCGGCAGCAACGACGGCTGCATCGGCCCCGAGATGTTCCGTACGCAGAAGAAATACTTCTCCGGCGAGTTCGACCTGTGCGAGGCCACCGGCATGGGGCACTTCATGCAGTGCGAAAACCCGGCTTGGTTTGCGGACCGGGTCGTCGAATTTTTCAAGCGGACCTGAGCCCTCGGCCGACGGACGGCCAAAAATAGTTTCGCAAACCCCTTGAAAGCCGGGCGGCTGCGTCCAAGAATTAGCAGCCTTCGCGGGAGAGTGCTAACAGGACGGGGATCGGCAGCAGCAAGCGGACCCCATCCCGTTAGTTCGACTTCTTGTGAATCAACCCAAAGTGTTTGAAAACAGGAGTAAAGATATGGCTCTGCGTCCCCTGCATGACCGCGTTATCGTTAAGCGTCTCGAAGAAGCAAAAACCAGTGCTGGCGGCATCCTCATCCCCGACAGCGCCGCCGAGAAGCCTCTCAAGGCGCTCGTCGTGTCGGTTGGCCCGGGCAAGCGCTCGGACGACGGCAAGATCCACGCGCTCGATGTGAAGGCCGGCGACACCGTCCTGATCGGCAAGTATTCCGGCACCGAAGTGAAGGTCGATGGTGATGACCTCGTCGTGCTACGCGAAGACGACATCATGGCTGTGGTCGCCTGATCGTCCCTGACAACAACTCATAAGAGGAAATCAACATGGCTGCAAAAGAAGTGAAGTTTGGTGACGACGCGCGTTCGCGCATGGTCCACGGCGTCAACATCCTGGCCAACGCGGTTAAGGTCACCCTCGGTCCCAAGGGCCGTAACGTCATTCTCGACAAGAGCTTCGGCGCCCCCACCGTCACCAAGGACGGCGTGTCGGTTGCCAAGGAAATCGAGCTGAAGGACAAGTTCGAGAACATGGGCGCGCAGCTCGTGAAGGAAGTCGCTTCCAAGACTTCCGACGCCGCCGGCGACGGCACCACCACTGCCACCGTGCTGGCCCAGGCCATCGTGAATGAGGGCCTCAAGGCCGTCACCGCGGGTGTGGACCCCATGGACATCAAGCGCGGCATCGACAAGGCCGCCGAGGCCGTGTCCGCCGAGCTGAAGCGCATCAGCACGCCCTGCAAGGATCGCAAGGCTGTGGCGCAGGTCGGCACCGTTTCCGCCAACGCGGACGAGGCCATCGGCAAGATCATCGCCGACGCGATGGACAAGGTCGGCAAGGAAGGCGTCATCACGGTTGAAGAAGGCAAGGGCCTGGACAACGAGCTGGACGTGGTCGAAGGCATGCAGTTCGACCGTGGCTACCTCTCGCCCTACTTCATCAACAACGCGCAGAGCCAGTCGGTCGAGCTGGAAAACCCGTTGATCCTCATCACCGAAAAGAAGATCGCCAACATCCGCGATCTGCTCCCGGTGCTGGAAGCGGTGGCCAAGCAAGGTCGTCCGCTGCTGATCATTTCCGAAGACGTCGAAGGCGAGGCCCTGGCCACGCTGGTCGTCAACAATCTGCGCGGCATCCTCAAGGTCGCCGCCGTCAAGGCCCCCGGCTTCGGTGATCGTCGCAAGGAGCAGCTCAAGGACATCGCCATTCTCACCGGCGGCACTGTCATCGCCGATGACATCGGCCTGAGCCTCGAGAAGGCCACCCAGAACGAGCTCGGCAACGCCAAGAAAGTCCAGATCGACAAGGAAAACACCACCATCGTCGACGGCGCTGGCGACAAGGCCAAGATCGACGCGCGCATCGCCGAGATCCGCATCCAGATCGAAGCCGCGACCAGCGACTACGACAAGGAAAAGCTGCACGAGCGTCTGGCCAAGCTGGCCGGCGGCGTGGCGGTGATCAAGGTCGGCGCTGCTACCGAAGTCGAGATGAAGGAAAAGAAGGCGCGCGTCGAAGACGCCCTGCACGCCACGCGTGCGGCGGTCGAGGAAGGCATCGTGGCCGGCGGCGGCGTTGCGCTGGTTCGCGCCTGCAAGGTGCTCGATACGCTCAAGGCTTCCAACCCGGATCAGCAGATCGGCATCAACATCCTGAAGCGCGCCATCCAGGAGCCGCTGCGCCAGATCGTCAAGAACTCCGGCGACGAGCCCAGCGTGGTACTGGCCAAGGTTGCAGAAGGCACGGGTAGCTTCGGCTACAACGCCGCCAACGGCAGCTACGGCGACATGATCGAGCTCGGCATCATCGACCCGACCAAGGTGACCCGTCTGGCGCTGCAGAACGCGGCCTCCGTGGCCGGCCTGTTGCTGACCACCGAAGCCATGATTGCCGAAGCACCGAGCAAGGAAGCCGGCGGCGGCATGCCCGGCGGTGGCGGCGGTGGCATGGGCGGCGGTATGGGTGGCATGGGCGGCATGGGTGGAATGGGCGACTTCTAAGTCGTTCCAATCCGTGTCGTGCGCACTGCGCGCGGCTGCAAAGTACTTCTATCAGGGCGCCTTCGGGCGCCCTGATTTTTTGGCGCTGCCTGGGCATGGATCGATTTGGAAAGGCGTGTTCGGAAAGGTGTGCTTGGCGTGGGACCATTCAGTAGGGAACAGCGCCAAGTGGAACAAACTCGACTTTGTGCGCTACGCTCGGTGTCGGCTCCACCCATTTGAGTGGGTCGGGCGGGGTCAAACCAAGTTGAATCCATAAACAACAGCGTTTGGGAGGAGTCCATGTCTATCTATAGAAGCCTGCTCTTGGGAGTAGGAATAGCGGTTGCTTGCGTGTCCGTTTCAGAGCCTGCACGTGCGGCTACGCCGGCTGAAGAAATCGTCCAGGCGGTTTCCGAACTAACCCCAGTGCAGGCCGGCGCCACCCTGGCCGCACAGATTCTGGGCGAGCAGTTGCCGCCGGGCCTGCAGCTTCAACTGGTCCAGTTTCTGCGCGACACGCTGGAGAATCCGAACGGTCCGAATGGTCCCGCGCATCTGGAAGCGTTCAGCGAGGCGCTGGTCCAGGCAGTGCTCAACACGGCGCTGAACGGGCAGCTTCTGCCGGGCCTCGCGTCTCTGGGCATCAGCATTCCGGGGCTGCCCGCGGGACAGATGCCGACCATCAAGCAGGTTTGGGATATCTACGGCGTCTCGAAGACGGCAGCGTTTCTCGTCGCATCGCTGGTGGTGCCGGATCTTCAGCCCATCGTCCTGCCCAGCAATGTGCGGACGGTCGGCACATACACGAAGACTGCTACTTCCACGGTCACGACGGGATCGCCGTTCACGCCGGTGGTCACGACCAACGTCACGGTTGGACGCGCTTTCACCACGGCGCTTACTCTGGATATCGATGCGATGGTGGCGATCGCACTCGATCAGAACGTGGTGACGGACCTGGTTACTGTGCACTCGCCGCTGTCGACAACGGTGGCCGTTACGGTGACCTGTACTCAGGTCACCAGCGCGCTGTTGGGAAGGCGCTGCATCAATATCAGTACATCCACTGCGACGACCACGAACAGCAAGGTTCTGGCGACCAATCCGACGTTCACGTTCGCCTATCCCCTGAATGCCGGCGAGTTCCCGACGCGGCCCACGGCGCAGGATGCATTCCAGATTGCGTATGACGCGCTGGGATCCTTGTACACCCAGAAGGCGCGCGATCCCCTGTTCCGCAGCCCGTTCACGGGTATTCCGGCGCTGTCTCCGCTGGTCCCCTGGACCGGGGTTGCTGATTTGTCCACGCAAGCTCCGCCGGTGAACTACTTCGGTCTGAGCACGCAGGCGGGATCGATCGCTCAGACCTTGGCGCAAGGCCTGGTAAGCCCTCTGCTCACGGCCATCAACCAGGGGCAGATTCGCATCCGCGAGCACGCACCGAGCATGCAGATTCTGGATCTCGATGGTGCCGGCGCGCTGCCGGGCATTCCCCTTTCGGACCTGGCGCTGGGCGTGACCGCAGGCTACCAGGCCGCCGAGGTCCGGACCGGGCAGCTCAGCACCATGGTCGTGCGCTGGCACAACATCGGCACGAGTACCGTGAGCGAGACGCTCAACGGCGTGCTGGCGCAACTCGGCCTCCCGAGCCTTCCCCCGCTGCTTCTGCCTTCGCAGCCGGCTTCGATCTACTACGACGTGCCGGCCGGCGAATACGTGCTCACTCCCGCTCGCCTTGACGCCGCTGGAGCGGTGTACAAGGTTGACTGGAGAGTTGCCCGCCCGGGGTACGCCATTCCGGTGCCGCCGACGCTGCCGAGTCTTGGTGGTTTGGTAACGGGTCTGCCGGGCTTGCTGGGTTCGCTGGGCGTGGGCGGTTGATCCAGACAGCAAAGAAATAGGGTTGGATTCATTAGCCCCCTGCCCGGCGCCCGCGCGCCGGGCAGGGGGCTTTTTTGTTTTGGGACCTGCACCCGGGCTCACCCTTCGTTGACCTCCCGTCGTCAACACGACTCTACTGCGGGTGCCTAGTTTCAGGATCGAGGTGTTCCCATGCTGATGACCTCCGCTGACTACCGTGAATCCCTGCGTCAGTATCGGCCACGGGTTTACGTCGACGGCCGCGCCGTCGAAAGCGTGGCAGATGAGCCAGCCTTCGCGCCCGGCGTCAACGCCATCGGCCTGACCTACGATTACGCGCTGCGATCTGAAGTCGCGCCGATCATGACCGCGGTGCAGCACACCAGCGGCAAGCGCGTGAACCGCTTGCTGCACGTCAACACCAGCGCGGGTGATCTGCTCAACAAGCTGGAGGCCGTGCGCCTGGTCTGCCAGGAAACCGGCTGCGCCCAGCGTTACCTGTCGCACGACGCGCTCAACGCGCTGTACCAGGTCACGGCGCAGATCGACGACGCGCGCGGCAACACCGCAAGCTCGTCGCGCCTGCTGGCCTATCTGCACGAGGTGCAGGATCGCGACCTCACGCTCGGTATCGCGATGACCGACGCCAAGGGCGATCGCAGCAAGCGTCCACACCAGCAGAACAATCCCGACTCGTACGTGCACGTCGTCGAGAAGAATGCGAAAGGCATCGTGATCTCCGGCACCAAGGCCATCGTCACTGGCGCGCCGTACATGCACGAATTCCTGGTCATGCCCTGCCGCAACATGACCGAGGCCGATGCCGACTTCGCCGTGTGCTGCGCCGTGCCGGTGGACGCCGAAGGCATCACCATCGTCGCGCGCCCCGCGGGCCGGCCCGGCGAGAAATCCGCGTTGTTCTCCAACAAGTACGGCCAGTCCACCGGCGTAGTCATGTTCGACAAGGTGTTCGTGCCCTGGGAGCGCGTGTTCTACGCCGGCGACTGGGAGCATTCCGGCATGCTCACCTACTCGTACGCGACGCATCATCGCCACACCTGCATAGCCGCACGCGCCGGCTTCGGCGACCTGCTGATCGGCGCCGGCGCCTTGATGTGCGAGGCCAACGGCTTCGATCCGGACAAGGACAGCCAATTGCGCGAGCAGATGGTGGAGCTCATCAAGATCACCGAAGGCTTCTACGCCTGCGGCGTCGCCGCCTCGGTCTACGGTACTGAAGACAAGCACTCGCACAGCTTCATGCCCGACCCGGTGTACGCCAACATCGGCAAGCTGCTGCTGGCCACGCAGATTTACGACATGCACCGCATCGCGCACACCGTCTCGGGCGGATTGATCGTGGCCTTGCCGGGCCCCGACGAAGATCACAATCCGGCGACCGCCGCGGAACTCGCGAAGGTCTTGCAGGCCAACCCGGAAATCCCGTACGACAAGCGCATCCAGACCGCGCGTTTCATCGAAGACCTTACCGCGTCCTACCAGGGTGGCTGGTACTCCGTCATCAGCCTGCACGGCGGCGGCTCGCCGGCCGCGATGAAGCAGGAGATCTACCGGCACTACCCGATCGGCAGCAAGGTCGAACTGGTCGAACGCCTTATGGAACGCGGCGTGGTGGACGATCCGCGGCGAGCCATTACGCGTAACAAACAGCCAGGAAAATGTTGCGCCACGGGCTGCGCCCCGGGTCAGGCGATGATGGTGGAGATGCCGAAGAAGGATGACTGAACACGTGTCTTGCGTCGCCGACGGTATCCGAACCTGTACGTTAAGGACGCCGCAGCGCCGATTCCTCGCGCCGACAACTTGGCCGGGATCAGCGCGTAGTCGCGAGTCGCATCAATGTCTGCGCATAGGCCGGCGCCGTCGGCTCGTGCATGAAGTACACATGGATTCTCTTCCACTGCGTATCCGACAGCCTCTCAGCCCACGTCGAAAGATCGCGCTCCGAATACTCTTCGAGCCGCAACCGCACATAGCCCCATCGCGCGGTTTCCACCAGCGGTGGCGGCGCGTTGTCCTCGCGTTCGGACAGGCATAGCGATGCACCGGCCGCGCGTAGCGCCTCATACACCTCGTCGACAAACCAGCTCTCGTGGCGGAACTCGAACGCCGCGCGATGTCCCTTGGGCAGCAGGCTCAGGAACTCGGACAGCAGCGGCAGATCCTTCTTGAGGAAGGGCGGCAACTGGAACAGCACCGGCCCCAGCTTGTCGCCGAGCGTCGCGAGCGTCTTGTAGAGATACGCCACCGAATCCGCCGCAGCCTCTGCCTTCAGCTTCGCCTGGTGCGTGATGAGCTTCGGCGCTTTGATGGAGAAGCAGAACTTGGCTGGCGTGCGCTGCACCCAGTTCTCCAGCACCGCCGCCTTCGGCATCGCGTAGAACGTGCTGTTGATCTCCACCGTGGGCAGGCGCTCGGCGTAGTACGCGAGCATGGCCTCAGGCTTGATCTTGTCCGGGTAGAACGCGCCCTTCCACTCCTTGAACGAGTAGCCGCTCGCCCCTGCCAGGATGCGGGTGTTGCTCATGGACGACAGTACGGGTGCTCGCAGCGCTTCACTCTTTTCCGAGCACCTTCACCATCCGCGCATAGTCCTTTCTATATTGCTTCGCCAGCCGCCCTTTCTGCGCGTCACTGAGGATTTTCCCGGACACCTGGAAGAACTTCTTCTCTTCCTCCCGGAGATGATGGTGGACCTTGTCGGAGAGCTTGTGCGCGGTCGTCATCCACGACCGGCCGGAGTGATCGAGGACCTGCATGTCTTCGATCAGCTCGTCGATCTCGTGGTGTTCATGCAAGGCGTGCCGCGACGACGAAAGCCCCATGTCGTCCATCAGGATCGGCATGTACAGATAGCGTTCCTCGGCTGCGGCATGGGCCGCCAGTTCGATCCGCAGCGCGGTGAACGTCGCGATCCGATTCTCGGTGTGCGCCTTCGACAGCAGGAGCTTGCGGCACAGGGAACGCTGGCGGGCGTGGCTCTCGCGCAAGGCGTCGTAAACGGATTCAGTCATGGCGTTAGTGTCTATACGTCGGCGATCTTCGGTAGGCAGCTTAGCCAACTCAACTGCGCTTCGCCTTACGGCGAGAGGGCGTCTGTTTGGGGCGCTTGGCTATCGACGCGCGCCGAATATTCACGCTGTCCCCTTTGATTCCGTCGTAGGCGAAATTCTGCGTCTCGGTCGCAGGGGTGTGGGTGGGGCGGATGGGATAGGTAGAATGTTCCAATCCGAAGACCGTTCAACGCGAAGGAAAGCCCGATGCGCGCCCCGCAACACCTTCAGCAGATGGTGAAGAAACTCGCCGCGCTGCCGCCGACCCGGGTCGCGGAGGTCGAGGATTTCATCGACTTCCTGTCCAGCCGCGACGGCGACCGCTCGCTGGTGCGCGCAGCGCAGGCCGTCAGCGAGCCGAACCTGAAGGCGGTCTGGGATAACGCAGACGATGCCGACTACGACCGGCTATAGCTTCGGTGACGTCGTGCTGGTGAGCTTTCCGTTCACCAACCAGACGGGTATCAAGCAAAGGCCACCGGTGATCGTCAGCAGCGCCGCCTACCAACGCAGCAGACCGGATGTGATCCTGCTGGCCATTACCAGCCAGGTGCGGCCCGCGCTCGGTTTCGGCGAGGCGCTGGTTCAGGACTGGCAGGGCGCCGGCCTGTTGAAACCTTCCGTTCTCAAGCCGGTGATCTTCACCGGAGAGAAATCGCTGATCCGGAAAACGCTCGGCACGCTCAAGGCGCCCGATCATCAGGCACTTCGCGACGTGCTGGCGAACATCATCGGGTAGGACCCTGTTCCTTCGATTTGACGGGCGGTCATCCAGACTCAAAGCGCTCACTATGATCGAGACCCTCATGCGTCCATTTTCCATTCGAACCTTTCTTCCATCATTAGGCGCGACCTTGTTTCTGATGAGCGGACTCGGCATCGGCTCTGCGCAGGCACAGGATGTATTCGGCATGTTGGAAGCCCATGCGGCCATGAGCGCGCAGGCGCAGTACGCAGCGGACGCGCACGCCCGGTACAGCAGCCGTTATGACGATGACGACCGAGGCTCCAGCCGCAGCCCGCCACCGCGCACGCTGACGCCGGAGGAATTGAAGAAGCTGGAGGACTATTCGCGAGAGAAGGCGATCGAGGAGGAAGCGCGCTACCAACGCTGGCTCAACGGAAGCTGGCAATTCTTCCAGAGCCGTGAGCCGGCCGGGCCCGGCGAGTACTGCACCGCCATGTATCAAAACCCCGATGGCCTCATCGCGCTAAGCGGCTTCGACAAGAGCTGGGACGGCGCCCTGCTGATGTTCACCGGCGAGAAAATCCCGCAGCCGCGCAAATTCCGCGAGATCACCGCCACGCTCACCCAGACCGGCGATGCGCCAGCGAAAGTGCAGGTCTACAACTATGCGCGTGACCCCAGGATGGGCAAGTTCGGCACCCTGGTGTTCGCGGTGCCCACCATGAAAGCGGCTCTGGCGGGCATGACCGACGAACTGGAGTTCGCCATTGATATCGATGGCAAGGAAGTCTTCCGCATGGCCTGGAAAGATGGCCTGAGGGCAGGCGAGGAACTGCGTCAATGCGTCCGCAAGCGCTAACCTGAATTTCTACGCAGAACCGTAGGGCGGATCAGGTGCGGCCTGTCTCGCCGTAACCCGCCAATCGCGGAAGTCGGGTTACGCAATGAAGCCACTAACCCGACCCACTCTCGTTTGCCCACAAGCTCAGGGCGCCCTATCTACAGTCGTTGCCCGAATACAATCCGGGGCAGTTAGTCCTTAAAAGCGAAAGCCCCTGGATTTCATCCGGGCATACGCTGGCTTAAATTTTTCGGCGAGGAGAGCTATCCGCTATGCAAATGAAGCCCATCAATCCCCAGACTTGGCTCAATGGCTTCCACATCAATCACGCCATCGAAGTGACGCAGGGTCAGCGTGTGCTTTATTGCTCAGGGCAAACATCTAACGCTTCCGATGGAAGCCCCATGCATCCCGGAGATCTCGTCGCTCAGTTCGGGCTCGCTTGGCGCAATGTCCTCGAACTGCTTGCCGCCGCCAACATGAAGCCGGTCAACATCGTGCGAATGAACGTCTACACAACCGACACGGGCGCCTTCATGGCGAACGCGGCCGAGCTATCGAAGATGTGGTCGGAGGCGGGCGCGATGCCGGTGTGCACGCTGCTGGGTGTAAAGAGCCTCTTCGAACCCAATGCAATGATCGAGGTTGAGGTGACGGCGGTGGCGTAAAGCTGCTTCACACAGAGGGCTAAACGAGCCTGGCTCGCTTTTTTGGGGCCGTCTGGCGATACAGCAACTGCGCCCGAGTCACGCCTAACGCCCTTGCCGCCGCCGCGAGATTACCCTTCGCACTGCGCACTGCGCTCTCCACCAACGCGTGACCCTGCCTCGTTTTGACGTAGACCTCGTTATACAGCGATGAGGCTGGCTTCTACGGCTACCGGGGTTTGGTAGTGGATGGCCGAGTGCATGCGCTCTCGATTGTAGAAGCCTTCGATCCAGTCGACGATGTCGAGTCTTGCCTGAGCCCGGGTGTCGTAGCGAAGCTGGCAGACACGCACCGCGCAGATTGACTGTGGGGTCTTTGATCGCTGACGCACTTTTCAAAGCTTGGGCCGCTTCAGTTTCTTTCGATAAACCAACTGCGCCCTCGACATTCCCAACATCCGGGCAGCAGCAGCAAGATTCCCCTTCGCACTCCTCACCGCGCTCTGCACCAACGCATCCTCGATCTGCTCGAGCGAAGTGGCGCCGTTCTCGTCGCCACCAACGCCCGCGAGCAGATGCGTGATCTTGCTCCGCACGCGACTCAAACGATCCGGATCGACCTCGGGCGTCATCGCGGTGCCTTCTTTCGAATTCATTGAAGCAGACGATGCCGCCGACTCCCGCCTCAACATCCCTCCCGCACCCACGCTCAGGTGACTCGACTCCATGACCTGCTCGCCGCCCGCGAACAGGTGCACGGAGTCGATGGCGCCCGCGTCCGGCGCGAGGATCACGCCGCGTTCGACCACGTTTTCCAGTTCGCGGATGTTGCCCGGCCAGTGGTAGCTGAGCATGGCGTCGATGGCGCGGCCGGTGAAGCCGGCGGCGCTGCGGTCGTGCATGCGGCAGAACTTGCGCAGGAAATGGTTCATGAAGACTGGGATGTCTTCGAGCCGGTCGCGCAGCGCGGGCACCTTGATGGGGAAGACATTCAGACGAAAGAACAGGTCTTCGCGGAAGCGGCCCTGCTTCACTGCTTCGATCAGGTCGAGGTTGGTGGCGGCGATCACGCGCACGTCCACCTTGATGACCTTGGTGCCGCCGACCCGCTCTACTTCGCGCTCCTGCAGCACGCGCAACAGCTTGCCCTGGGCGGTGTTGCTGAGGATGCCGATCTCGTCGAGGAACAGGGTGCCGCCCTCGGCGCGCTCGAAGCGGCCGGCGCGCGAGTGGGTGGCGCCGGTGAACGCGCCGCGCTCCACGCCGAACAGTTCGGACTCGACGAGGTTCTCGGGAATGGCGGCGCAGTTGATGGCGATGAAGGCTTGTTCACCGCGCGGGCTGATGCGGTGCAGGCCGCGCGCGAGCACTTCCTTGCCGACGCCGCTTTCGCCGAGGAACAGCACGGTGGCGCGTGTGTCCGCCACGCGCCTGATCTTGTGGCACACGGCGTTGAAGCCGGCGGAGACGCCGACCACGTCCTCGCTGCCGAAGGGCAGCACGGCGGAGTCGGCGAGCGGTTCTAGATTGCGTGGCGTTGAGGCTGACGAGGTTTTGGATTTCTTCGACGTGGCCGACTTCGCGGCCGCGACGCCGCCGGTGAGCGGGTCGGCACGCAGGAAGCGCAGGTCGCCCTCGGCGTCCACCCATTCTTCGGCGGGCTTGCCGACGATGCGGCAGCGGTCGTGGCCCTGAGCCTTGCACTCCACTTCGCGGAACAGGATGGGCTTGCCCATGAAGCGGCTGATGAAGCCGGAGGCGTAGCCGATCTGCATCCAGCACGCGGGCTCGGCGCCGAGGCCGTAGATGCGGATGTGTTCCTCGGCTTCGCTCGATCCCTGCCAGATGTATTCGCCGTGGTACTGGCCGGTTTCCTCGTCCACGTCGGTGCGCACGGGGATGACGGTGCCCACGCCTTCGAGCATGTGCAGCTGAGGGCCGACGTGGATCATGTCCACCGCGCCGCTGTCGCGACGCAGCTTGCGCGCGAGCTGGGCGTCGTTGGCGCCGGAGTTGTAGCCGATGCGCGTGAGCAGGCCGCGCGCGCGTTCCACGCCGAGGCTCTCGATCAGCTCGCGCCGCAGCACGCCGAAGCCGGAGGCGTGCATGAGCAACATGCGCTGGTCGTCCAGCCAGATGTGGCCGTCCTCGGGCGAGAAGTGGATGCGCGAGACGAGGTCGGTGTTGTCGGGGAGTGGAAGGCCCGTACTGGAGGGCCTGACAAGGCCGGCGCTGGCGCCCGATGAGGGCTTCGGGGCGAGCAGGGTTCGCGAGGTTCTGGATGGGGGTGGCGAGGCCATGGGAGGCGGCTCGGTCAGCGGGTGAGCGGCGAGCATAGGCGCGGTTTTCGGCGAAAGCTTGCCGCAGTGCAGCAACTCATTTGATTCATTCTGGTTAAGAAAGCCTGGTTCTGAGTGAATGAAATGATTCATTCAGAGAGGCTTGCGGCTGGTCTGCGCGGCCGGGTTCCACGGCTCACTCTCGCCAGTGTTCATATAAAACAGTGACTTGAAGTGGCGCGCTCCACATTGGAGCCGGATGGCACGGTGGGTGCTCTACTAGCGCACATCAGAGGCGCCGCCAGACCCAGCAGCGGCCCCGCCACCGGAGGAGATTTCCAGTGCCCAAGCCGGCAGCACGTCAGAAATACGCGGCCACGCCGCTGCTGTCATCGACCGATGAGCGGGCGCGCTATGTCCGCTTTCATCGCATCACCGACCACGGCTTCGTGGAGTTCGCGTTCGGCGTGGGCAGCCCGGAGCTGATGACGGAGCTGATCATGCCGCTGGAGGCCTATCGCGAGTTCTGCAAGGTCAACCAGGTGGTGTACCTCACGCGCGAGCAGGAAGCGGCGATGGATATCGATCAGGCCAAGTGGCGTTATGGCACGCCGGGCGTGACCGAGTAGAGAGACAACACAACCAACTATTAGAGACAGCGAGGAGCAGACCCATGACGGTTGAAATCCGCACCACCGGCGTCAAGCCGATCCGCAACACCTTCGCGCACCTGGCCAAGCGCTTCGGCGACAAGAACGCCACGCGCTATCAGGAGATCGCGTACGACGTCCAGCCGCTGGTCAACTTCCACTACAAGCCGCTGTGGGACCCGGGCCGGGACCTGTATGACGTGCGCCGCACGGCGGTGGTGATGAAGGACTGGTACGCGCTGAAGGATCCGCGCCAGTACTACTACGGCGCCTACACCATCACGCGCGCCAAGCAACAGGATGCGTTGGACCGGCAGTTGGAGTTCGTCGAGAAGCGCGATCTGCTGCGCATGCTGCCGCTGGAAACGCGCCAGCAACTGGTGGCTGCGCTGGTGCCGCTGCGGCACTACGAGTTCGGCGCCAACATGAACAATTCGCACATGGCCGGCTACGGCTTTGGCACCGCGTACACGCAGGCCGCCATGATGAACTGCATGGATCGCCTGGGGATGGCGCAGCACCTGTCGCGCATCGGCCTGCTGGTGGACGGCAATACCGGCGAATCGCTGACCGAAGGCAAGCGCCAGTGGATGGAAGACACTTCCTGGCAGGGCGTGCGTCGCGAGATGGAACACCTGTTCGTGACGCGCGACTGGTTCGAGCTGCACGTGGCGCAGAATCTGGTGGCGGACGGCCTCATCTACCCGCTGTTCTATCAGCAGTTCGATTCCACATTTGCGGCCAAGAATGGATCGGCGCTGTCTTCACTCACCGATTACCTGATGCGCTGGTACGAGGAGACTGCGCGCTGGGTGGATGCCACTGTCAAGACTGCGGCGGCAGAGAGCGCGGAGAATGCAGCGCTCATCTCGGGCTGGACGATCAAATGGCGTGATCTCTGGATCGCGGCGCTGAAGCCTGCGGCCACGGCGGCGCTCGGCGACAAAGCCGATGCTGCGCTCGAAGCGGTGACCGCGGCGTTCAACACCAAGGCCGGCAAGCTCGGCCTGAAGCTCTGACGGACACCGCGAAATATGGTCACCAACAGCAGGCAGCCCGTCTTCATCGCGTTCCAGGACAACAACGACACGCGCCCGATCATCGAAGCGATCATGGCCGACAACCCGAACGCCAAGCTCAACGAGATGCCGGCACTGGTGAAGATCGATTGCCCGGGACGTCTGGTCGTAAAGCGCGACACCATTTCCGAACTCGCAGGACGCGAGTTCGATCTGCGCGAGATCTACATCAACCTGATCTCGCTCGCGGGTGAGGTGGATGAGTCGGAAGAGGAATTTGTTCTCGAATGGAAGTCGGTGTGATGTCGAGCTACCGCTTATTCCATTCCCCCGGCGCCTGCTCGCTGGCACCGCATATCGTGCTGGAGGAACTCGGCGTTCCTTACGAGCCGATACGCGTGACCATCGCGGACGGCGACAATCGCAAGCCGGAATATCTCGCCATCAATCCTCGCGGTCGCGTGCCGGCACTGGCCTACGACGAGGATGGAAAGGCACAGATCCTCACCGAGGCAGTCGCGATCATGCTGTTTCTCGTCCAGCGGCATCCAGAGGCCGCGCTGCTGCCGGAGAACCTGCCGCGTGCGCTGGAGTGGACGAGCTGGTTAGGCTCCAACATGCATCAGACCGGCGTGCGCACCGTGTTCCGGCCGGATCGTTTCACGACCGATACGACCGCGGCGCCCGGCATCGCGGCGCAGGGGCGCATTACGATCCGTGCGGGCTACGAGGACATCGAGCAGCGCCTACGCGGCGGTGCTTGGGCGATGGGCGAGCGCTACAGCTTCGTGGATGCCTATCTGCTGGTGTTCTACCGCTGGGGTAATCGCTGCGGTCTCGACATGCGCCGCGATTTCCCGGAGTACGCGCGGGTGATGGACGCAGTACGCGAACGGCCTGCGGTGCAGCGGGCTGTGGCGCGAGAAGCAATCCAGATCGATTGACAATGTAAGCAAAGGAGACACGAACATGGCAGCCGACGGCAACATGAAACCCGCCAAGAAGCTTTCCCTCAAGGAAAACTACGCGATGCTCACGCGTGGCCTGGACTGGGAGCCGACGTACCAGAAGAAGGAAGACATCTTCCGCACGATCGATTTCGAAGGCATCAAGATCCACGACTGGGACAAGTGGGAAGACCCCTTTCGTCTCACCATGGACGCCTACTGGAAATACCAGGGCGAGAAGGAGCGCAAGCTCTACGCGATCATCGACGCGTTCCAGCAGGGCAACGGCCAGTTCAACGTGACCGACGCGCGCTACGTGCAGGCGCTGAAGATCTTTCTGAACGGCATCGTGGAACTGGAGTACGCCTCGCACCGCGGCTTCTGCATGCTGGGTCGTGAATTCCCCGGCGCCGGTCCGCGCATCGCCGCGCAGATGCAGAGCATCGACGAGCTGCGCCACGCCACCACGCAGATCCACGCGATCAGCCACTACAACAAGTACTTCGAGGGGATGGAGAACTTCCCCTACCAGTTCGACCGCGTGTGGTACCTGTCGATCCCGAAGAGCTTCTTCGAGGACGCGTGCACCTCGGGGCCGTTCGAGTTCATCGTGGCTATCTCGTTCGCGTTCGAGTACGTGCTGACGAATCTCGCGTTCATGCCGTGGATGTCCGGCGCGGCGTTCAACGGCGACATGAGCACGGTGAGCTTCGGCTTCTCGGCGCAGTCCGACGAAGCGCGCCACATGACCCGGGGCATCGAGTGCATCAAGTTCCTGCTGGAGCAGGACCCGGCCAACGTGCCGCTGGTGCAGAAGTGGATCGACAAGTGGTTCTGGCGCGGTTACCGCCTGCTCGCGCTGCTGGCCACGATGATGGATTACATCCTGCCCAAGCGCGTCATGAGCTGGTCCGAGGCCTGGACGATCTACTACGAGGAGAACGGCGGCGCGCTGTTCGCGGACCTCGCGCGTTACGGCATCAAGCCGCCGAAGTACGCGGACGTCACGATCAAGGAGAAGGGCCGCGTCTCGCACGAAATGTGGAGCGTGTTCTACGCCAACCGCAACGCGCTGGGCTTCGGCATCTGGCTGCCGTCCGAAGAGGAGATGGACTGGTTCTCCGAGAAGTACCCGGACACTTTCGACAAGTACTACCGCCCGCGCTACGAGTACTGGCGCGAGCTCGAGAAGGCCGGCACGCCGTTCACCTGCAAGGTACTGCCGCAGTTGTGCCAGACCTGCCAGTGGCCCTGCCTGTACACCGAGGCCGACGACGCCACCGAGTTCGTGCACCGCGAGTCCGACTACAAGGGCGAGATCTTTCATTTCTGCTCGGACGGCTGCAAGGACATCTTCGACGACGAGCCGGAGAAGTTCGTGCACGCGTGGATGCCGGTGAACCAGATCTACCAGGGCAACTGCTTCCTCCCGGGCGTGGATCCGACGGCGCCGGACTTCAACCCGATGGCCGAGGCGCTCAAGTACATGGGGCTCAAGCCCGGCATCGACGGCGGCCTGTTCAAGGACCACCTCGACGCCAAGCGCTGGGAGCAGTGGACGTCGCGGCCGGCGAACATTCACGAGGGTGCGTACACCGATGCGGTGCGCAGCACCGACTCGGACGCCGGTTCACGCAAAGCCGGTTGAGAGAACGCTCATGCCCGCGTGTAACGTCATCGTCCTCAAGGGGCACCCGCAAGAGAAGCTCAAGCGGCTCGTGCGCGATTGCTCCGAAACCCTGGCGCGCGTGATCGACGCGCCGCTGGACCGGCTCGAGGTGTGGGTCACCGAGGTCGAGCCGGCGCTATGGGGCCTGCGCGGCGTGCCGGCCGATGAAGTGCTGCCCACCGCGGTGCGCGCCGACGTGGAGATGCCCTTCATCCGCATGGTGCTGCTGCAGGGCCGGCCGGCGGAACAGCATCACCAGTTGATCCGCGACATCACCGACGCGGTGGCTCGTGCGCTGGAGATGAAACCGGACCGCATCCGGCTGCAGATCGACGAGGTGCATCCGGACCGCTGGGGTATCGGCGGTGTGCCGGCCAGCATCAAGCGCGCGGCGGAAGTCGCGGCCCGTGCCGCACAAGCCAAGTAAAAATTTCAGGAGAATCACAATGCCCGTCAAGGCCATCACGCCGGACTACCACGGCGATTTCCAGGACACTCAGGACAAGTACCACGGCCAGCAGCTCATCAGCGTCTGCTGGGAGAAGCACACCATGTTTGGCTGGCCCATGTGCCTGCCGGTGCCGCCCGACATGCCCTTCGCCGGCCTGCTTCAGAACGTGCTGCCGATGATCTACTCCGATCATCCCGACTTCGCGAAGATCGAGTGGGACAAGGTGCAGTGGAGCACCTCCGCCGGACCGTTCACGCCAGACCCGGCAAAGTCGCTCAAGGACCACGGCATCCGGCACAAGCAGCAGATCCGGTTCCGCACGCCGGGGCTGGACGGGTACAACGGGGCGGGCTGAATGCGGCTCGATGGGTTGTCATCCTGAGCGGGGCGACCGCTTCGCTCAGGATGACGGTGCGAATCTCATAGTCGGGCCGATCAACAAGAAGCCCCTGTCCACATGACCTACCAACTCACGATTGAACCCCTCGGTGCGACCATCGACGTCGAAGACGACCAGACGATGCTCGACGCCGCACTACGCGCGGGTATCTACCTGCCGCACGCCTGTTGCCACGGTCTGTGCGCGACCTGCAAGGTGCAGATCGTTGACGGCGAGGTCGAACACGGCGAGGCCTCGCCTTTCGCGCTGATGGATTTCGAGCGAGACGAGCGCAAGACGCTCGCGTGCTGCGCCAAGCTCCAGTCGGACGTCACCATCGAAGCCGATATCGACGAAGAACCCGACGCTGAAACCATTCCCGTCCGCGATTTTCCCGGCACGGTGTCCAGAGTCGAGAGCCTGACGCCGACCATCAAGGGCATCTGGGTCAAGCTCGACGAGCCCATTCGTTTCCAGGCGGGGCAGTACATCAATCTCGATGTCCCGACCCTGGGAATCAGCCGTCCGTTCTCGCTGGCGAACGCACCTTCGAGCGGCGAGGAAGTCGAGCTCAACGTGCGTATCGTCGCGGGCGGCACCGGCACGGCCTATCTGCATCAACAGCTCAAGGTCGGTGACGCGATCAAACTGTCTGGTCCCTACGGCCGCTTCTTCGTGCGCAAGTCCGCGAACCTGCCGACGATTTTCATGGCTGGTGGATCGGGGCTGTCCAGCCCACGCAGCATGATTCTCGAATTACTGGAGTCGGGCAGCGACTTGCCGATGACCCTGGTCTACGGCCAGCGCACGCGGGCCGAGTTGTACTACCACGACGAGTTCCTCGCGCTGGCCGAACAACACGCCAACTTCACTTACGTCCCCGCGCTCTCGACCGAACCCGAAGGCAGCGATTGGACCGGCTTCCGCGGCTTCGTGCACGACGCCGCCAAGGCGCATTTCGACAACGACTTCCGCGGCCACAAGGCCTATCTCTGCGGCCCGCCGCTGATGATCGATGCCTGCATCACCACGCTCATGCAGGGGCGGCTATTCGAGAAGGACATCTACACCGAAAAATTCCTGTCGGCAGCCGATGCCCAGCAGGTTCGCAGCCCGCTGTTCAAGAAAATCTAGGCCGGCGCGGGGCCGGCTGAAAACCCTGGCCGGCTTCTTGCAAATCGACGCCAAAACCACCGAGAACCCATCGATGAAAACACGAGCTGCCGTCGCGTTCGAAGCCAAAAAGCCCCTCGAAATCGTGGAGGTGGACCTGGACGGTCCCAAGGCCGGCGAGGTGCTGGTGGAGATCATGGCCACCGGCATCTGCCACACCGACGCCTACACGCTCGACGGCCTGGATTCCGAAGGTATCTTCCCCTCGATTCTCGGCCACGAAGGCGCGGGTATCGTGCGCGAGATCGGCGCGGGCGTAACCAGCGTAAAACCCGGCGATCACGTCATTCCGCTGTACACGCCCGAATGCCGGCAGTGCAAAACCTGCACAAGCCACAAGTCCAATCTGTGCACGTCCATCCGCGCCACGCAGGGCAAGGGCGTGATGCCCGACGGCACCTCGCGCTTCTCCTACAAGGGTAAGCCGATCTACCACTACATGGGCTGCAGCACCTTCTCGAATTTCACCGTGCTGCCCGAGATTGCGGTGGCCAAGATCCGTGACGACGCGCCTTTCGACAAGGCCTGCTACATCGGTTGCGGCGTGACCACGGGCGTTGGCGCGGTGATGTACACGGCCAAGGTGGAACCGGGCGCAAACGTCGTGGTATTCGGCCTCGGCGGCATTGGGCTGAATGTGATCCAGGGCGCCAAGATGGTCGGCGCCGACATGATCATCGGCGTGGATATCAATGACTCGAAGGAAGAGTGGGGTCGCAAGTTCGGCATGACCCACTTTGTGAACCCAAAGAAGATTTCCGGCGACGTCGTGGCACATTTGGTTGCCCTCACCAACGGCGGCGCCGACTACACCTTCGATTGCACCGGCAACACGACCGTCATGCGCCAGGCCCTGGAGGCCTGCCATCGCGGCTGGGGCGAGTCGATCATCATCGGCGTGGCCGAAGCGGGCAAGGAAATTTCGACGCGCCCGTTTCAGTTGGTCACCGGCCGCGTCTGGAAAGGCACGGCGTTCGGCGGCGCGCGCGGCCGCACCGACGTACCCAAGATCGTGGACTGGTACATGGGCGGCAAGATCCAGATCGACCCCATGATTACCCATACGCTGAAGCTGGAAGACATCAACGAGGGCTTTCACCTGATGCACGAGGGCAAGTCCATCCGCAGTGTCGTGGTCTTTTAGATCACGTGAAGCAGTGTCGCTACAACACACCTACCAAGGAGGAAACAAACCGTGGCTATTTTTACCCATGTCGTAGTCGGTACCAATGACGTCGAGCGCGCCCGCAAGTTCTACGACGCAACGCTCGGCACCTTGGGCATCAAGCGCGTGATGAACTTCGATGCCGCCTCGCTGTGGGGCACCGAAGGTCCGGAGTTCATGGTGACCAAGCCGGGCAACGGCCAACCCGCGACGCACGCCAACGGCGGCACCATCAGCTTCGCAGCGCCCAGCCGTGCGGCCGTGCACGAGTTCCACAAGGTGGCGCTGGCCAACGGCGCCAAGGACGAAGGCGAGCCCGGTCCGCGTGCCTTTACCCCGACCGCGTACGCGGCTTATGTGCGCGATCCGGACGGCAACAAGATCTGCACCTACTGCTTCCTGCCAGCCTGACCGAAAAGCCGGAGCCGGCACTCGCCGGCTCCGGCTTTTTATTGCCCTTCGTTTGTGTCGACTGACGGCTCCCGATGACTCCAGAAAAACGCTCCGAGCATGGTTGTTTCGGCGGACGCATGGCGTTCTACTCGCACCTGTCCGGCGAGACCGAGACCAAGATGAATTTCGGCGTATTCACGCCGCCGCAGGCGCAGCACGGACCGGTACCTGCGCTGTATTACCTCGCCGGCCTGACCTGCAACGAGGAAACCTTTCTCATCAAATCCGGCGCAGCGCGCCTGGCCGCGGAACTGGGCCTGATGCTGATTGCGCCCGACACCAGCCCACGCGGACTCGGCTATCCCGGCGAAACCGATAGCTGGGACTTTGGCGTCGGCGCGGGCTTCTATCTCGATGCCACGCAGGAGCCCTGGTCCAAGGGATTCCGCATGGGCAGCTACGTCAACACGGAACTGCCGGCGCTGATCGAAGCGAACTTCCCCGCGCGCAAGGATAAGCGCGGCATCTTCGGTCACTCGATGGGTGGGCACGGCGCACTGGTCACGGCGCTGCGGAATCCGGATCGCTGGCACTCACTGTCGGCGTTTGCACCGATCAGCAATCCGGTGAACGTGCCCTGGGGCCAGAAGGCGTTTACTCATTATCTCGGCGCTGATCGAAAGAGCTGGGACGAGTACGACGCCAGCGTGCTGATGGCACGAGCCCGGTTCGCCGGCCCGGTCTTGGTCGATCAAGGCCTGGCCGATCAATTTCTCGCGCGCGAACTGCATCCAGAAGCGCTGGAAGCAGCGGCGGCGAAATCCGGCCAGGCGCTCACCGTGCGTCTTCATGAGGGCTACGACCATAGCTACTGGTTCATCCAGACCTTCATGGCCGACCACCTCGCGCATCACGCGCGAACGCTCTGCGACTAAGGGCGGTACCCGGGAGAGAAGCGGGGTCCCCGTTTGGTCGGGGCTGGTGCTACCGTTGCGCCCTCGCAACCCCGGAGGAACGCAACAAAATGGAACCCCTACGAAGCCCAGGGCAGGACAGCCCTTCGTCCGCGCAAAAACGTCGGCAGCGAGGCGAGGACAACGGAATGGGCGCGGTCGCGCTTCTGGCCGTGTGCCTTTTGGGCGGCATTGTGTATATGCAGTGGAGCAAGAATTCCGAAGCGCCCGCGACCGGTCCCGCAGCCGTGGAAGAGATTGCTGAGGCTGCCGATGCAGGCACGGGTCCGAAGCCGCTGCGTTCCGCACTCGAGGAGACTCGGCGCGAGGTCGTCGAGAAGCCCCTGGAGAAGGCCAAGGCCGTCGGCCAGGATCGGTTTGCCGCGCCGGTCACGCACGTGGCGGACAACGATGTCTGCCGTTCGCTGCGATCCGCGCGCGCCCGCGTGCAGGAAGGCATGGCCAAGCCGCACACCGCCGCGCAGGCCAAGGAATTTCAGCTCGACCTGAAATCCATTTCACAGCGCGGCGCGACCGAAGGCTGCTGGAGCGGCGGTGCCTGAATGGAGGGGCGCAAGCCCCGACCGTTGGTCGCCCATCCAATCTGGCTTTCGGAATGAGCGCACCCCCCAGAGTTTGCGGCGCGATAACGGCGCGACACCGCGCTAAAGGCTCCTCCCGCCGGGTAGGTGCTTCTACTTGCTGGACCGAGTCGGAACGCGGCTGCAATCATCGGGTCGCTAAAGAACGAGGAGAAGGCCGTGAGCCTGCACACCAGCGTCGAGGCCCTGAGGGCCGACGACGACACCTTGCGCCGTTATTGCAAGGCCGGCGAGTTTCCGGTGCTGCTGATTACTGCAGCGCATCTGAGCGGCGACCTGTCGCTATTGCGGCCGGAGTGGCGACCCACCTACGCACTCTGCGTCTACGCCGGGGGCCTTCCGCCCGAGCAGGAAGCCGAAGGTCGCGCTTTGTGCCTGCAAAAGCTGATCGCGTTTCGCGATTCGGGCTCGGCGGTGCCCGGCCGGCCTGCTTACGACTTCATGTCTACCGTGCTCGAATGGATCTGCGGCAAGGACGCCGAGCCGCTGCAGCGTCTGCTCAACGAGCAGATCGTTTTCGGCACCGACGATCCGCAGGCACCGAAGTGGTCCAAGCAGAAGCTCGCACCGAATCGCGAGTTTCACGTCAGCATAATCGGTGCGGGTGAGAGCGGCCTGCTCACCGCGTGGCGCCTGAAGCAGGCCGGTGTGCCGTTCACCATCTACGAAAAGAATTCCGAGGTCGGCGGCACCTGGTGGGAAAACACATACCCCGGCTGTCGCGTCGACATCAACAGCTTCATTTACAGCTACACCTTCGCGCAGAAAATCTGGCCGGACTATTTCAGCGCGCGCGACGATGTGCTCGCTTATCTGAAGGACTGCGCGCGCGAGCTGGGTCTGTACGAACACATCCGCTTCAACACCGAGGTGCTGGCCTCAAAGTGGGACGAGCGACGCAAGTGTTGGGAGCTGAGTCTGCGCACGCCGACCGGTGAAGAGCGCGCGAGCAGCAACGTGGTGGTGAGCGCGGTCGGCCAGCTCAACCGGCCGAGCCTCCCGAACATCGAGGGCCGCGATTCCTTTGCGGGCAAAGCCTTCCACTCCGCGCGCTGGGATTACGGCGTGAAGCTGAAAGGAAAGCGCATCGGCATCATCGGCACCGGCGCAAGCGCCTTGCAGTTCATTCCGCACGTGGCGCGCGAGGCAGCGCAGGTATCAGTGTTCGTGCGCACGATTCCCTGGCTGTTGCCGACGGCGCAACTGCACCAGGCGGTGGAGGGTGAGCTGCAATGGTTGCTGGGAAACATCCCCAACTATGCTCAGTGGCACCGCCTATTCACGTTCACGCCGCAGCTCGTCGGGTTCCTCGACACTGCCATCGTCGATCCATCGTTCCCGCCGACCGAGCGTGCGATCTCTGCGTCCAACGAGATGGTGCGCCAGGCGCTCACCGGATGGGTCGAGGCGCAGATTCAGGATCGACCCGATCTGCGGCCGCTGCTGATTCCCGATGCGCCGCCAGGCTCCAAGCGACTGCCGCGCGACAACGGCACCTGGATTGCAACACTCAAGCGCGAGAATCTGCACGCCGTCACGACCGACATCGAGCGCATCACGTCGAGGGGCATCAGGACCGCGGATGGCTTCGAACACGACTTCGACGTGCTGATTTACGGCACCGGCTTTCACGCCTCGCAATTCCTGATGCCGATGAAGGTCACGGGCCGCGACAAGCGCGACCTGCACGACATCTGGGGCGAGGACGCGCGTGCGTACCTGGGTTCGACCATTCCCGGCTTCCCCAACCTGTTCTGCCTGTACGGGCCCAACACGAATCTTGTGCTGCATGGCGCCAGCATCGTCTACATCTCCGAGTGCGCGACCAACTATGTGGTCGACGCGATTCGGTTGATGCTTGAGCGAGGACACGAGTCGCTGGATGTGCGCTCCGAGGTACACGACGCCTACAACGAGCGCCTCGACCAGGCCAACGCGAATCGCGCCTGGGGATTCTCGAAGGTGAATAGCTGGTACAAGAATACGAAGGGCAGGGTGACGCAGAACTGGCCGTTCACGGCGCTGGAGTTGTGGCGGCGCACGCGGCAGATCGAGTCTCAGGACTACGAGCATTCGTAAGGAAAATTAGTGCCGTCATTCCCGCGAAGGCGGGAATCCAGTTTTCGCCTGCTATCCAGCCGCTGTCGGGGCTGATGGACTGGATTCCCGCCTTCGCGGGAATGACAGAGATGAATAAGAACTAGGAGGAGCCTCAGTGAGAATCAAAGCAAATGCTGCATCTGCCAGCTTCGACAAACCAAACGACTCCAAACGCCGCGACGTTCTGAAAGTGCTCGCGGGCGGTTCGGTTGCAGCGCTTGCAGCGCCGGCCGTCGCCGCAAGTCGGAGCGACGCTTCAACGAAGTGGGCCATGCAAGCCGATGTCGTGATCGTCGGCAGCGGCATCGCCGCAACCAGCGCTGCCATCGCGTCTGCCAAGCGCGGTGCGTCCGTCATCCTGCTGGAGAAGCTGCCGTTTCGCGGCGGCACCACGGCGAAATCGGCCGGCGTGTTCTGGATTCCCAACAACCCGATCCTGCGCGCCAAGGGTGTGGTGGACGAGCGCCTCGACACGCTGCGCTACATGGTGCGGCTGGCGCAGCCCAGCCTGTTCCAGCCCGACCATCCCACGCTCGGCATTGCGGCCGCGGATTTCGAACTGCTGGGCGTTTTCGTCGACAACGCCAGCCGCGTGGTCGAAGAACTGATGGCGGGCAGCGCTCTGAAAATCATGCCCTGGCTGTACGCCGAGGGCGCGATCTGGCCCGACTATTACGGCCATATTCCAGAGAACAAGGTCGAGCGCGGACGCTCCATCGTGTGCGACGTTAACGGTCATCCCGAGCGTTTCTTCTGGGCCGGCGGCGGCGGTTCGGGCGAATCCTTGCTGTGGCAATTGCAGCAGGGCTTCGACAAGTTGCCGATCAAGCTCCTCCTCGATCATCAGGTCAAGGCCGTCACGCAGAACGCATCGGGCGAGGTCAACGGAGTGGTCGTCGATTCCGGCGAATCCGAACCCATTCGCGTGCGCGCGAACAAGGCCGTGATCTTCGCCACCGGCGGCTTCACGCACAACGTGGCGATGGCGGACAGTTTTCTGAAGGGCCGCATCTGGGGCGGCTGCGCCGCGCCCGGCAGCACCGGCGACTTCATCGACATTGCCACCGGTCTGGGCGCGAAGCTCGGCAACATGAGCAACGCCTGGTGGGCGCAGGTGCCGGTGGAAGTCGCGGTCAAGACGCGCAGCGTGCCCTCGAATATCTGGTGCCCGCCGGGCGACAGCATGATCGAGGTCAACCGCTACGGCCTGCGCTTCGGCAACGAGAAAATCGCCTACAACGAGCGCGCACAACTGCACTTCATCTGGGACCCGGTGCGGCTCGAATATCCCAACCTGCTCGGCTTCATGATCTGGGACGCGCGCACGGCGGAAGCCTACGCGGGGTACGACCCGGTTCCGGCGAAGAACGCAAAGCTAGCGCATGTCATCGAGGGCGCAAGCTTGGCGGAACTGGCGAAGAACATCGAATCACGCCTCGCCGGCATCGGTGCGCACACCGGCGGGCTGAAGCTGGCGTGGGAGTTCTCCGCCAACCTCGACAAATCCATCGCACGCTTCAACGACGGCGCGAAGAAGGGCAAGGATCCGGAGTTCCATCGCGGCGAGACGCCCAACGAGCGTGCCTGGCAGTTCGTGGGGCTCAAGCCCGCGCAGAATCCCCACCCGAATCTCACCATGCACCCGATCTCGAAGGCCGGTCCGTACTACGCGGTCATCCTGGGTGCGGGCACGCTCGACACCAAGGGCGGACCGCTGGTAAATGCCAAAGGCCAGGTGCTGAACGCGGAAGGCGCGCCGATCCCAGGCCTGTACGGTGCAGGCAATTGCGTCGCGAGCCCCGCGGGTCAGGCCTACTGGGGCGGCGGCGGCACCATCGGCCCGGCGATGACGTTCGGTTATCTCGGCGGAGAGTCGGCGGCGGCAGAGAAACCGAAGTCCGTCTGACCCTGCGGGCACTACTCCTCAGAACTTGCAGCGCAACTCCGCGCGCGCCCCACAGGTCTCCGACCTTCTTCGCGATCGCCGGCAATGGCGTCCACTCGGAAAATCCATTGCCTTGCGAACGGTTGCTGGAAGCGCAGGCCACCGCCCATTCGGCAACGAGTTCCTTGGCTTCGCCGTGCCGGTCCAGGCCGGCCACTTCGAGCACGACCTGGCGATCGAGGTTGAACAGGTATTGCAGGCCAAGGGCGCCGCCCCAGGCGTTGCCGGCGGTGTCGTCCAGTTTCGGGAAACCCGTGAGGTTGTCGGTCTCGAAGTTGAGGCCCACGTTTTTCAGCAGGCCGCCAGCCCCCCGGGTCGCGCGCCAGGGATTGCGGGCTTTCGTCGCCGTAGAACAGGTTCAGGTACGGCAGCAGGGTGTAGGGCAACCGCGTCATGAACGAATTTTCCAGAATCAGCGCAGTGCCGTCGGCTGTGCGCACGCCTCCGGGGCCGGCGTCTTGGCCGAAGTTGTGAACCACGCGGGTGCTGTGCGACATGAACGCGCCGAAGCGCTTCGAGGCCGCGAACGACACGTTGTGATAGCTGCGGTCGAAGGGCGCGTCGTCGTTGTCGTCCTGCAGGTACCCGTAATCGAACTCGTAATACGCGCCCTTGCGCTCGACGAAGCTGGCGAGGCCGTACATCGTGGCGCTGTGCTGTTCGAACTTGCCGTCGGTCTTGAGCGCGGCGCTGGTCACTTCGTCGAAGCCGGCAAAGAAGGTAATGTCGTAATTGGCGATGTCCAGCGACGGACTGTTGCGCGCCGGCGTGCCGATGGAGACGCCGGTCGCGGTCATCTTGGTGGAAGACGACATCGCCTTGGCGATGCCGAAATCGGTCAGGACGGAGCGACCCTGTTCGTCGAACAGAATATTTTCGGGCTTAACGTCGCGATGGACGAAGCCGTTGGCGTGGGCATGGCCGAAGGCATCGGCGGCTTCGCGCAGAATCGACAGCGCCTGAAGCTCGGTGAGGCCCTGTTCGATGCGCATTCGCAGATCGCCGCCGGTGAGCAGGCGCATCGAGTAGTAGTGCAGTTCGTCGGCGTGCCCGACTTCGAAGATCGTGACGATGCCGCTGTGGTTGAGCGCGGCGGCGGCGCGCACTTTTTTCTCGAAACGCTGAACGAGTTGCACGTTGCGCGCGAACTCGATCGGCAGCACCTTGAGGGCAACCCGGCGGCCCAGCACCTGATCGACGGCCGCGTACACGTCGGCCATGCCGCCGGAACCGAGGTTGCCGGTGATCTTGTAGTTGCCGAGCTGGGTGCCCACCTCCAGCACACGATCAGTCCTCCACCGCGATGCAGACCGCAGTGATGTTGTCGTCTGCGCCGGTCTCGTCCAGCGTGCGTTCGATCAACTGGCGCACGACCGCGGACGCGTCCGTGGCCGAGCGCAGGCACTCGATCAGGCTCGATTGCGGCAGATAGCCGTGCAAGCCGTCGCTGCACAGCAGCAGCCGGTCACGCGGCCGCAGCGGCTGGACCACCGTATCGACGCGCAAGTCCATCGCCTCGCGGATGCCGACCGCGCGCGTCAGCACGTGCCGGTTGGGATGCGATTCCGCTTCTTCGACCGTGATGGCGCCGGCGGCGATCAGTTCGTTGACGAAGGAGTGGTCCTTGGTCAGCAGGCTCAAGGCCCCGCCCCGCCACAGATAGCCGCGACTGTCGCCGACCCAGCGGATCGTCGCCTTGTCGCGCTCGATGCCGAGCACGACGCAGGTCGAGCCCATGCGCTCCTGTCCGGCGGCGAGGCTCGCGTCGCGGATGCGCTGGTGCGCGATCGACAGGCCTTCTGCGGAGGACTTGCCCGCGACCATCGCCTCCATCACCGTATCGACGGCCATGCGGCTCGCCACCTCTCCCCGCGCCAGCCCGCCCATGCCGTCGGCCACCACGGCGCAGCGATGCTTCGCGGAAATCGCGAACGCGTCCTCGTTGTGTTCGCGCTGCTTGCCGGGGTCGGTGCCCCCTGCGATGGCGAACTTCAATTCATGATTTCCGAGTATCCGGCGAATTACCTCGAACATGGCGCCGATTCAGCGCGACTGAACCACGGGGCCACGCAGCGCGGCCTGCGTGACGGTGAAATTGTAGTTGCGCTTCGCATCGATCACGGCGAACAGGCGATCCATTTCCGGTTGCGAGGGGCGGAGATGCCCACAGGCCCTGACGATCCGCATATCGGTCTGTCTCCCACAGCGCATGTCCTTAACTAATCGCCGAGTCCCCGTAACAGCGACCGCATCGTAGACCAGATTGTGCGCGCGATGCGGATCGGCGTGTAAGGCGCAGCCCCGCTTTGCCGACGCCTGTTTCTGAATTACCTTGAGCCCGGTTCGACACCGCGACCGGCATCGAACCCAACCGAGGAGACGGCAACGATGAGCAGCGCTGCACCCCTGACCAAGGCCTCGATAGAAGCGCACATCCGCGCGTACTTCGAGGCCTGCAATTCCGGAAATCCCGAACGCATTGCGGCCTACTTCGAGCCCGACGCCATTCATTATTTTCCACCGGGCATGTACGGCGGACCGTTTCGCGGCGCGCTGGAAATCGGTAGGCGCTGGCAGGCGGCGGTGCAGAACCTGGGCTCGTACTGGACCGTGGATCAGGTGATCTGCGAACCGGAAACGCGTCGCGCGGCGATCGAGTGGACGCACTTCAAACGTGCCGAAAACAAGATTCTTCGGGGAGACGAGTGGTACGTGTTCAGCGCCGCCGGATTGATTGCGGAGATTCGCGCGTACTACGCCTCGCCGCAGGATCGTGGGCTCGATGTGCTCGCGCTGGGTAGTTTCGATTACGAAAGCCGCGGCTACCCGATGCGCGGTCCCGAGCTGAAATCGTGACGACGGAAACCTTCGGCAATCTGATTGGCGGCGAGTGGGTTCGCAGCGCGCAGACGCTCGCCAATATCAACCCGTCCGATACGCTTGATACGGTCGGTCACTACAGCCTTGCGACCGCGGGCGACGTGGACGCCGCCGTCGCGGCAGCGCGCGCCGCGTTTCCGGCGTGGAGCGTGATGCCGCCGCAACAGCGCTCCGAAATCCTCGACCGCATCGGCAGCGAAATTCTGGCGCGCGGCCAAGAGCTGGGTCGATTGCTATCACGCGAGGAGGGCAAGACCTTGCCCGAAGGAGTCGGCGAGGTGACGCGCGCTGGGCAACTCTTCAAGTTCTTCGCCGGTGAGGCGATGCGCCTCAATGGAGAGCTGGGGGCTTCGACCCGGCCCGGCATCACGGTGGAAGTCACGCGCGAACCGGTCGGCGTGTTCGGTCTCATCACGCCGTGGAATTTTCCGATCGCGATTCCGGCCTGGAAGATTGCGCCGGCGCTCGCGTTCGGCAACTGCGTGGTGTTCAAGCCTTCCGAGTTCACGCCCGCATCGGCCTGGGCGTTGATCGAAATCATGCTGCGATCCGGCGTTCCGGCCGGCGTCGTCAATCTGTTGGTCGGCGAGGGAGCGGTCGGCCGCGCGCTGGTCGAATCGCCTGGAATCGACGGCATCAGCTTCACCGGCTCGGTCGCCACCGGTCGCGGTATCGCGGCGGCCTGCGTACAGCGGCTCACCAAAGTTCAGCTCGAAATGGGCGGCAAGAATCCGCTGGTGGTGATCGACGACGCCGATCTCGAAACGGCGGTGAACTGCGCGCTCAACGGCGCATTCTTCTCCACCGGTCAACGTTGCACGGCGTCCTCGCGACTCATCGTCACCGAGAATATTCACGACCGTTTCGTCGCACGACTGGTCGAGCGCATGCGGGTGCTGCGCGTGGATCACGCGCTCAAGGACAGGACGGACATCGGCCCTGCAATCCACGAAGCGCAGTTCGAAAAGAACCTGCGCTACGTCGAGATCGCTCAAGCCGAGGGCGCGAAGCTCGCCTGCGGCGGCGAGCGGTTGGAGCGTGAAACCCCCGGCTGGTACATGGCGCCCGCGCTGCTGCTCGAGACCGCATCGGATATGCGCATCAACCGCGAAGAAGTCTTCGGCCCGGTGGCGGGCGTGATCCGCGTGCGCGACTACGACGAGGCGTTGCACGTGGCCAACGACACGGAGTTCGGACTCTGCGCTGGCCTGTGCACCACCAGCCTCAAGCATGCGACCCACTTTCGTCGCGCCGCGCAAGCCGGCCTGGTCATGATCAATCTGCCGACCGCCGGGGTCGACTACCACGTGCCCTTCGGCGGTCGCAAAGCCAGCAGCTATGGGCCGCGTGAGCAGGGTAGTGCAGCGCGCGAGTTCTACACGGCGGGCAAAACCGCTTACATCGGAATGTAGGAGGGGGCCATGCCCGCGACAGTCTTCTCCGCAGCCGGCTGCAGCGGTGTCCGTCTTCGGCGGTCGCGGGCATGGCCCGCTCCTACAGGGTTCGCGATACTTTCTCCGTATCGAGACCTGCGGCGGAAGGTATTGGAGAAACGGCGGGTCCGGCGCTAAGTTCGGTGTGCTGGATCAGGCTGACCGAAGCGTGGATTGAGTCGGAAATCATCAAACGCACGTACGCGAAGGAGAACCGCATGTTCGTCAAAAACGCCTGGTACAACGCGGGCTGGGATCACATGGTCACGCAGGGCAAGAGTTCGATCGTTACGCGCAAGATCGCGGGCGAAAGAGTGGTGCTGTATCGCAAGCCCGGCGGCGAGATGGTGGCGATGGAAGACCGCTGCCCGCATCGTCAGGCGGCACTCTCCCTGGGCCAGAAGGAGGGCGACAACCTTCGCTGCATGTACCACGGCATGCGCTATGGGCCGGACGGCAAGTGCAACGAAATTCCCGGTCAGGACACGATTTCCGAGCGCGCCTGCGTGCGCGTGTTCCCGGTGGTGGAGAAGGACAACTGGGTCTGGGTGTGGATGGGCGAAGCGGCGAAGGCCGATCCGAAGCTGATCCCGTTCGCGGTCGGGCCCAGCGATCCGGAGTGGAACATTCGCACTTCGCAGATGCACGTCGAAGCCAATTACCGGCTGGAGATTGCGAACCTTGCCGACCTCACGCACCTGGCCTGGATTCATCGCGACACCCTGGGTGCGCACGATCTGACCACGCGCCAGCAGTTCACCCACATCAAGCCGAAATTCACGATGTTCCCGAACGCGATGCGCACGCAGTACGTGGTGCGCTCGACGCCGATCAGCAGCTTCCTCGCCCACCTGTTCCCGCCGGGCACGCTGTTCGATCTGGACTTCGACATCATGCACACACTGCCCTGCACCTGGGTGCTGCATTTCAAGGTGAGCCTGGCGGGCACCGCCACGGAAGGTCCGTCGAACGGCCAGTTCATCACCGACACCTGGACCTGCCAGGCCGTGACGCCCTGCGACGAGCATTCGGTGGAGTACTACTACTCCTGGGGCGCGGCCAAGCACTGCGATTTCCCCGGCATGTCCGATCTGTTGCGCGACAACCTCAACGATGCGTTCACCGAGGATCGCCACGTGTTGGAGGCGCAGTACGAGCGCTGGAAGGAGAAGCCCAACCACCCGATGGTGGACATCATCCACGACGCCGGTCCCGGCAAGATGCTGTGGCTGCTCGACAAGGTGCTCAAGGACGAGGCCAAGCAGGCGCAGGCTGCGGCTACGGCCTGAACGGTTCCTTCCCCCGCGATAGCGGGGGAAGGAGTTACCACGGCGGCTTACAGTTCGAGTTCGAGCACGTCCGATTTCGCGCGCGACACGCAGATCATCATCTCCTTGTTCGAAGCCTTCTCCGCAGCGGACAGCACACTGTCGCGGTGATCCGGTTCGCCAGCCAGCACGGTCGTGCGGCAGGTCGCGCACAGACCTTCGCGGCACGAATAAGGCACGCCGGCGTCGTTGTCTTCCAGCACTTCGAGAATGCTGCGACCGGCGGGAACCTCGTAGCGCGTGCCCGAGTTGCGCAGCACGATGGTGAAGGGTTTGTCCGTCGCGGTATCCACTGCGGCAGCGGTGAACCACTCGAAGTGCACGCGATCCTGTGGCCGGTGCGCAGTCGCGGATTCCACCGCTTTCATCAGCGGCGCGGGGCCGCAGGTGTAGAGGTGCGCGGTGTCGGCGGTACCGTCCAGCGTGGCCGCCGCATCGAACAGCTGGCCGCCCTGTTCGTCATCAAAATGAAAGTGGCACTTGTCCGGCGCGAGCGCGCGCAGGTCTTCGTAGAACGCGGTGCGCTGGCGGTTGCGCGTGCAGTAGTACAGCCGCCATTTGCGATTCGTCGATTCGCAGGCGCGGATCATCGCCATGATCGGCGTGATGCCGATGCCGCCGGCAATGAACACGTATTCCTCCGCGGCAAGTTCCAGCGGAAAGTTGTTGCGCGGCGTGCTGACGTTGAGCGTGGCGCCGACTCTTACCGTTTGGTGCACGAACCTGGAGCCGCCACGGCTATCGCGCGCCAGGCCCACGCCGATGCAGTAGCGATCGCGCTCGGCCGGGTCGTTGCACAGCGAGTAATGACGGATCAGACCGTTCCCCAGGTACACCTCCAAGTGTGCGCCCGGAGTAAACGCCGGCAAGCTGCCGCCGTCTGGATTGCGCAGCTCCAACACCATCACATCGCGCGCCTCGCAGTGGACGTTGGATACCTTCAGTGCCAGCCGGTCGCTTGCCGCCATTCCGATCACTCCTCGCTTTGTCCAGGCACGTTACGCGATGTTCGCAGGGGTTCTCCAATACCTGTTCCCGTCACCTGCGATGCACCAAAAGTATCTCTCGGCAGGCTCTGGCCGCGCGACAATCCTGCTGCGGCGAAGAGCAAAAACTACCCCTTCAGGGAGTAGTGATTCGACCGCAGCTTGCTAACGTGGATGATGTAACTGACAGGTCCGCTGGTGCAGTACGGACTGGCAACGACGGCAATCACGGAGAGGAGAACAAACATGAGCGTGTCGCTGAGCATGCAAAACCTGACCGAACAGGTCGGGCACGAGATCGGGACCACGGACTGGCTGACGGTAGGGCAGGACCGAATCCAGGCCTTTGCCGAGTGCACCGAGGACCGGCAGTGGATTCACGTCGACGTCGAACGCGCGAAGAAGGAAAGTCCTTTCGGCGGTCCGGTCGCACATGGTCTGCTGACCTTGTCCATGCTGCCGTACTGGACCTTCGCGATGCCCGCCGTTCCGGGTGACGCAGGTGCGATTCTGAACTACGGTTTCGACAAGGTGCGCTTTCTCGCGCCGGTGCAATCCGGTGCGCGCGTGCGCTCGCGCATCAAGCTGCTGTCGGTTACGCCCAAGGAGAAGGGTCGCGTGCTGATGGCGCTGGAACACACGGTCGAAATCGAGAACTCCGCCAAGCCGGCGGTGATCGCCGAACTGCTGTTGATGCTGATGCCGAAGGCGTAGGCTTCGAAAAAGAGAGGGAGGAGAGAAACCATGGCCCCTACCAAGAGAGCCAAGAAGAAAGAGTCGGTGAAGCCGGAGACGGTTCGCGCCAAGCCTTCACGCGGCGAAATGCTTCGTCTCGCGGGTGTGGTGCTGGGGCGCTTGCGCAAGCAGCCGGGCATGCCGGTGCGGCACCTGATCGCGTTCGCCAAGGAGTGGCTGCGCATTCTGCGTGGACGCTCCGAGGTCGCTGCCGCGCCCGGCGATCGTCGCTTTGCCGATGCGGGCTGGACCGATGGCCGTGTCAGCAAGACCCTGATGCAGACCTACCTGGCTGCGTGCAACGAGGCCTATGCAGTGGTGCGCGAACTGGAACTGGAAGGTCGCGACGCATCGAGCGCGCGCTTCCTGGCGACGACCCTGGTCGAGGCCCTGGCGCCGAGCAATCTGCCCTTCACCAATCCGATGGTGATGAAGGCGGCGCGCCAGAGTCGCGGCAAAACTTTGCTGCGTGGCTTCCAGCATTTTCTCAGCGACCAGCTCGACAACGACGGCATGATCTCGATGGTCGATCGCACGGCCTTCGAAGTCGGGCGCAACGTTGCGACAACACCGGGCGAGGTGGTGTATCGCAACGATATTCTCGAGCTGATCCAGTACAAGCCGCAGACCGCCGAGGTCTACGCGCGGCCGCTGATGATCGTGCCGCCGCAGATCAACAAGTTCTACGTGCTCGACCTCTCGCCGCAGAACAGCCTCGCGAATTACCTCGTGGCCAAGGGCTTCCAGGTGTTCATGGTGAGCTGGCGCAATCCCAATCCCGAGCACCGCGAGTGGAGCATGGCGGATTACGTGCAGGCGCTCGAAGGCGCGCACACCGCCGCGATGGAAATCACCGGCAGCCCGGACATCAACTTCAAGGGCCTGTGTGCCGGTGGCCTGACCGCATCCATCGCGCTGGCCCGCTACGCCGCGCAAAAGCGCCTGCACACGGTCAAGAGCCTCACGCTCAACGTCACCCTGCTCGATGTCGGCGGCCTCGAGCAAACCAACCTCGGCTTCTTCGTGAACCCGCAAATGCTGGAGATGGGACGCGCGCAGGCGAAGAAAGACGGCGTGCTGTACGGCCACAAGATGGCGAAGATGTTCGCGTGGATCAGGCCCAACGACCTGGTCTGGAATTACTGGGTCAACAATTGCCTGATGGGCCAGAAGCCGGCGGCGTTCGACGTGCTGTACTGGAACTCCGACGCCACGCGTCTGCCCGCTGCGCTGCTCAGCGACTTCATCGACCTGGCGATCGATAACCCCTTTGGCCATGACAGGCCCTGGGCCTTGCCCGATGCGGAAATCGACCTGAAGAAAGTAACCGTGGACCAGTTCGTGGTGGCCGGCCGCACCGATCACATCACGCCCTGGAACGCTTGCTACAACTCGGTCAACATCCTCGGCGGCAAGTCGGAATTCGTGCTCGTCAACAGCGGGCACATCCAGACGCTGGTGTGCCCGCCTGGCAAGGGCAAGGCGACTTACCAGACCGCGAGCATCACGCCGGAAGATCCGCAGGACTGGCTGGCCGCATCCAAAGCCATCACGGGTAGCTGGTGGGAGCATTGGAGCCCCTGGCTCGCCGAGCGCTCGGGCGACAAGCGGCCGGCGCCGAAGGCGCTCGGCAGCGCCAAGTACACTGGGCTCGGCTCTGCACCCGGAACCTACGTGCGCGAATGAATGCTCCTGTTGCCGTTCGATCCCCGCCCCATCCCGGCAAGCGCGAACTCAAGCTGCACCAGTTCCGCGTCGGCAACCTGAGTCTGCGCGCCGCGGTGTGGCCGGGAGACAAGACGCGCACGCCGATTCTGCTGTTCAACGGCATCGGCGGAAATTTCGAACTGCTCACGCCCTTCGTCGATGCGCTGGGCGATGTCGAGGTCATCACCTTCGACATGCCCGGTATCGGCGGATCGAGCCTGCCGCCGTATCCGTATCGCATGAGCACGGCTGCGCGCCTGGCCGTGCACGTGCTCAAGAAGATGGGCCACGCGCGCGCCGACGTCATCGGCATTTCCTGGGGCGGCGCGCCGGCGCAGCAGTTCGCGCACACCGCGCCCAGCCGCTGCCGGCGCCTGGTGCTGTGCGCGACCATGGCCGGATCGCCCATCGCCTGGCCGGGCTCGCTGGGTGTGGTGTGGAAGCTGATGAGCCCGACGCGTTATCTACAGCCCGGATACATGGAACGCATCGCCGGCCGGCTCTACGGCGGACGTTTCCGCTGGGACAAGGAACTGGCGCGCGATTACGCCTCGCGCATCAGGAAACCGAGCCGCGCCGGTTATCTGTTGCAGCTCAACGCCATCACCGGCTGGACCAGCGCGTTGTGGCTGTGGCGTCTGCGTCAGCCGACGCTGGTGCTCGCGGGTGCCGACGACCCGATCTGTCCGCCCATCAACGGGCATCTTCTGGCCAAGCTGATTCCGCACTCGCGCCTGGAGATTCTCGACGAAGGGCATCTGTTCGTGATCGCGCAGCCCGAGATCAGCGCGCGCCTTGTGCGCGAATTTCTCGATGCGGAACACGTCGCCTCGGAGCTGTCGTCGCCCAAGCCCTGGTCCACAGCGATGCATGCGGATGTCTCGTAAAACCATTCCCGGAGTGATTGCATGACGAGTCAGCCCATCGTGGAACGCAGCAGCCTGAAGAAAGCCCTGCTGGCCGTTCCCGCTTATTGGCCGATCGAGTGGGCGCAGCAGTTGCGCAAGCGCCGTGGTGCAGTGGTGACCGACTGGCTCAAGTACGTGCGCGAGGCGACAGCCATCAGCTTTCCGCCCAAGCCCGACTGGATTACGCCCAACACCATCAAGCTCGACAGCGACACGATGTGGTTGCGCGATTTTTCCGACGACGATGCTTCGGCCAGCGACATCCCGGTCATCATCGACGCGCCTTATGCCGGGCACCCGGCCACGATCGCGGACTACGACAATGGCCAGAGCCTGGTGCAGACGCTCAAGGCCGCGGGGATCAAGCGCCTCTACGTCACCGACTGGAAGTCCGCGACGCACGACATGCGCGACTACGGCATCGACAAGTACCTGCTGGACCTGTCGGAAGCCGTGGACGCCGTGGGCGGCCGCGCGCACCTGGTTGGCCTGTGCCAGGGCGGTTGGCTGGCGACGATGCTCGCTGCGCGCTTTCCCGAAAAAGTGCACTCGCTGGTGCTGGCCGGCGCGCCGATCGACACGCACGCGGGCGACGGTCCTGTGATGCGCATGGGCAAGCGCACGCCCATGTCCTACTACCGCTACCTCGTTGCGCTCGGCGGCGGTCGCATGCGCGGCAAGTTCATGCTCGCGGCCTGGAAGAACATGCACCCTGACGAACACTACTGGGGCAAGTTCATCGACCTGTACGACAACATCACCAACGACGAATACCTCAAGCGCGCGCGTCACTTCGCGAGCTGGTACGAGCACACCGTCGATCTACCAGGGCGGCTGTACCTGGAAGCGGTGAAGCACCTGTTCAAGCTCAACCGCCTGGCGCGCGGCCGGTTCATCGCGCTGGGTCAGCCGATCTCGCTCAAGAGCATCACCGTGCCCGTGTACCTGCTCGCGGGCGACGACGACGACATCACGACCAAGGAACAAGTCTTCGGTGCCGCCGAACTGCTCGGTACTCCGAAAGAGAAAATCGTGAGCGAGCTGGCGCCGGGCGGGCACATCGGACTGTTCATGGGCTCCAGGACCCTGAAGGAACAGTGGGCGCGGATCGGGCACTGGATCGTGCAGCAGAAGTAGGTCGCGGCTCACGGCCGGGCATCTGTCACGTGGACATCGAGGCAATCACACGCGAAGTTCAAGTGCGCGTGGAAACATTCCCCGTCGTCGACGACGGAACCGGCACCCCGGTGCTGCTACTCCATGGCTTTCCCGATTCGCGCCACCTCTGGCGGCATCAGATTCCCGCGCTGCTTGACGTTGGCCTGCGCGTTATTGCGCCCGACCTGCGCGGATTCGGCGAAGCGCCGCGCCCACAGGACGTGCGCTCGTACCGCAGGCCGTGCCTGATCGCCGACGTGATCGACCTGCTCGATGCGCTGAAACTTGATCGCGTACACCTCGTCGGTCACGACTTCGGCGCGATGCTCACGTGGAATCTCGCCGGCGCCTATCCCGAGCGCTTCGATCGCGTGGTCGTGATGTCTGTCGGTGCCCAGACCAGCCCGGGCTGGAAGACGGTCGCACAGCGCGAGCGCTCCTGGTACTTCGACTTTTTCCAGAAGCACGGCGTGGCTGAAGACGCTCTGATGGCTGACAACTGGAAACTGTTTCGCGAGTGGACCCGAGGACAAGGCGACCAGGCGCGCTACCTGCGCGACCGGGTGCTTTGACCGCCGCAATCAACTGGTACCGCGCAACATTCGGACCGCCTCCGACGCCGGCTGAAAATCTGCCCAGGCTTCCGAAGTGGAACCCCTTGCCGCAACCGGTGCTCGGCATCTGGAGCGAAGACGATCCGATGGTGCTCGAACCTCAAATGACCGGATCGGCGCATGCCGTCGCCGGCTCCTGGCGCTACGAAAGGATCGGTCACGCCGGCCACTGGATGATGCTCGACCAGCCGCAGCAGGTGAATTGCCTGCTGGTGGAGTTTCTGGCTCCTTGCCGTTAGCCGGAGGAGGCAGAGCCTGGTTTCTCAACCCGGCTTGAGCTGTTCCGCAAGGAATTTCAACGTGCGGTCGAGTGCTGCAAGGGTGGGCTCGCCGGCCGCGTCGATCAGGTGCGTGGTGAGCACGCTGTGTGCCGGCTTCATCGCGTTCGGATTGGCATGCGCCGCATCGATTTCGATACCCTCGAATGCTTCACCAAACTCCTCGTGCAGACGCTTGAACCGCTCCGGCGGACACATCGGATCGCCGTGGAAGCGCAGGCCGAGAATGCGCGCGCCCTGCTTCTCGATCTTCTCGTGCGCGGCGGCAATCGCGGCGGGTGAAGCATGCAGCGCCGAGCGCAGGCCGGCGGTGAGCGGCGCCGGCAAGGACGGCTGCGACAGCACCGACGCGAGCACCGGCGCATCCAGCATCATGCTCAGCGCGAAGTTGCCGGTGAGGCACATACCAACCGCGCCGACGCCGGGTCCACCGCACTGCGCGTGCGCATGACGCGCCAGGGCGCGCATCCAGTCCACGATCGGGCTCGACTGGTTCGCACCGAGCAAGCGGAATTCACGACTGATGCACAACCGCGCCACGGTCGTCGCGACCAGACCCGGGGTCAGCGGCCGCATCGGCGTGCCCATGAACTGCGGCATGAACACCGAGAATCCAGCATCCGCCACCCACTGTGCGAAGCGCGCAACCTGCGGCGTGATGCCGGGGACTTCGGTCATTACGATCACGGCGGGTCCGCCGCCTGCCCGAAAAACCTCTCGGCTGACACCGTCGTAACTGAACTCGGAGGTTTCGAAACCGGGAACCTTCATGCGCTATCGTCGAAGTGTTCGTGCCACCCGGATGCTAGCAGGGGTGGGCTCAAGCACATCTTCCGGCGCCGCCGGCGCATTCCAGCGGACTGCGCCGCGAAAGCCGACGCGGCAGATGCCGCGCGGCTTCAGTGGACCGTCGCGGTTACAGCACCGGCTCGACCACCGGGATCTCGATGTCATCGCGCAGTCCGGCCAGGGCATCGCGCAGACGGCCAGCGGCCGCTTCACGCTGATCCATGCTTTCCAGCTTGTTGGTGGCCAGAGCCTGCAGAACCGGGTGCTGGTCGAATTCAGCGCCCGTGAGTTCGGTCAGGCGTTCGCGCACAAGGGTGCGGATAGGTTGCTCGCCTAAGCCTTCGAGAATGCCAGCCAGTGCGCCGTCACCGAACAGCGGCAGTCCATCCAGGGCGCCGCCCTGGAGACCGGCCGGTCGGGGGCTGGGGTTGATGATCCGGGCCAGCGGGCCGCTCGCGACCCGGCCGGGGATGCCACCGGACAGGGCCCCCAGGCTGGAGAGGCTGCTCAGGCGGCCAGCATTGGTGCGGGCACTGCCGTCGGAGAGACCGGCGAGCCGGCCACCGAAGCCGCCCGCGTGAACCGAGGTCATTCCTAACAGGGCCGTGGCGGCCAGAACAAGGGGAAGTTTGCGCATGGTGAGGACTCCTGGGGGTGCTCCCGGCATGGCCGGGTATGGATCCGTGGATGGATTGGGCCCGTCTGCCGGTGCGGTCATTGGCGGGTGTTGGGATGCTCTGCCTTCGCGCATGCAACCGGGCGGTTCGTCCTGACGGGCGGTGCGCGGCTGCCGACGACGCTGACAACTGGTGGCTCAGGGCAGATCAACGAGGCGGGCGGGTCAGTACCGGTAAGCTGGGCCAACGATGGGCAGGTGAAGCCTGTAAGCCCTGCGAAACCTCGCCCGCAGCGCCGGCTTCGCAACCCTGCCAGTCGCGAGCCGCGGCAGCGGCTTGGTTTCGACAGCGACGTAGCGTTGGTCCGACGTAACGCGCGTCGTGTAGGGTTGAGGCCCTTCGATTCCATCGTTGCCTTTAGTCCGATGAGCCGGCTGTCGAGCATTGCTGTGGCCCTCGTTCTCGTTGTTGGTGGCGTCCTTGCCTCGGAGGCGAGATCGGCCGTACCTCCACCTCCTGAGGTCAGGTGCGAATCACCTGCACCGGCCAAAGAGTCGCGGCGCGTGCAGTTGACGCGCAAGGGATGGTGGCAGTCCAGACTGGAAATCCTGCATGACGGCGCATGGCTCACCACCGCCTCGATCGCACAGGGCAGGAACCTTCGCGAGTACCGGACCGAGCAGATGCTCGATCCTCAGATGACCATGTCCTACGAGGGCTGGGGCCGGGGCAAATACCGGGACACCTACACGAAAGCCCGCGATTTCCTGTGGCGGCACTGGGTGGCGCGGCGCCCGGCTTATCTGATGCTGACGGGGCAGGCCATCGGTGCGGTCACAACGACGCACATCTTTGTCGAGGCCGAGGAGTCTGGTCGCTGGCGGGTGGTGTGGCGTATCGTGCGCAGCAACGGCGTGGTCGATGATTTGCCGATGTTCTATGAGGTGGAATGGGTTGCGGCGGTGCTACCGCTTGCCGAAGCCGCGGGCTCTGTCGAGGCAGAGGGATTGGGCGAGGGCAAGAAGATTCTTCGGTTTCTCGATTATTGCGGGGAGAGCGGCGCGAGCCTGTGAGGTCGTTCGCGCGTCGCAAGACTCGCTCGACCCAAGGCAGGCTAGGTTTTCGACTTGCGGCCGGTCGCCGTTTTGCGCGCGCGTGATCGCACTTTCGGATCGTCGGAGTGCTCCGACAGGCTGCTCTTGAGAGAACGCGCCACCGTCAGGAATTCATGCAGCAGGCGCGAGTCGTCATCAACGCGGTGGATCATGCAGAGGTCGAAGGTGGCGCGGTCTTCCAGCCGCAGAGGTACGTAGAGAATGCCGGGCAGCTTGAGATTGCACGCCGAGTCCGTCACCAGGCTCAGGCCGAACCCGCTCGACACCAGCGCCACCGCGGTGACCACATCGTCCACCTCGTGGATGATCTGCGGCGAGATGCCTTTCTTGTGAAAGATGCGCAGCATCTGCTCGATGAAACTCGGGCGCGGGCTGCGCGGATAGAGGATCAGCGGCTGGTCGCCGATCTGGCTGAGACCCAGACTCTTGTGCGTGGCCAGCGGATGCGCGTGATGCAGGGCCACATTGAGCCGCTCGGTCTGGATCACCTCCCAGCTCAGGTCCGGTTCTTCCTCGAAGAAGCGGTTGAAGCCCACGGTGAGCCGGCGCTCGCGCAGCGCCTTGATCTGGGCGCTGCGGTCCAGGTTGTGCAGCACCACCTCGACCTTGGGGTAGCGGTCGCGAAAGGCCTGGATGATGCGCGGAATCGCATCGAACACGGCCGAGCCGAAGATGCCCACGTCGAGCCGTCCGATCTGGCCTTGCCCTGCAAGCTGGGCGCGATTCGCGGCCTGCACGGTCAGCGTCAGGATGTTGCGCGCTTCCTCGAAGAACACTTGCCCGGCGCCGGTGGGTTCCACGCCGCGCGGCTTGCGCACCAGCAGGGCCACGCCGAGCGCTTCTTCGAGTTGCTGGATCTGCCGCGTGAGCGGCGGCTGACTGACGTGCAGGTGTAGCGCGGCGCCGCGGAAGCTGCGCTGTTCGACTACCGCGACGAAGTAGCGCAGGTGGCGAAATTCGATGGTTGCGAGATTCATTGCGGGACGGCGACAAATAATTCGTATCGATACGCCAAGGGTATCGGATGCGCCCGGCAAAGGTATTGGACGATCCTGGCCAAGCCTTCTAGCTTGAGCAGACTGAAAATGCAGTCCTCGTTCGGAACTGCATGGATGGAGGAAGCGCGGGATGTCGTTCCAGGTTTCGGTTGCCGCGGCGAGCAAGACGTTCCCCTGTCGGGGCGATCAGTCCGTGCTGGCGGCGATGAGCCAGGCGGGAGCGGCTTGCGTGCAAGTGGGATGTCGCAGTGGCGGCTGTGGTGTGTGCCGGGTGAAAATCTTGTCCGGCAGTTTCGATGCCGGGCTGATGAGCAGAGCCCAGGTCAGCGAACAGGATCGCGACGAGGGAATTGCGCTGGCCTGCCAATTGTTTCCACGCAGCGATTTGCAACTGCTGGCTATCGGGCGCGTTGCTGGCACTGGTGCAGACCCGTCGGCCGATTTGATTCGCAAGCTGTGCCGAGGAATTTCGATCAACCCATCGAGCGCCATATGAACAAGCAAGCTATCGCCGTCGCCCAGTCCGTCATCCATCATCAAGCTGCGATGCGCGCGGTCGATGCGGCGCTGGCCGAGGCAGAGTCGCTCGGCATCAATGTCTGCGTCGCGGTGGTCGATAGCGCCGGCCGTCTCGCCGCGTTCGCGCGCATGCCGGCGGCCTTCCTGATTTCGGGCGACATCGCGATCAAGAAGGCGCATTCCACCGCGGCCATCGGCGCCCCGGCGGACATGGTCGAACAAGCCTTGGCGCAGGAAGCCCCGAGAGTGCGCGAGGGCATCGTGCTGACCGGCTTCAGCATGATTCAGGGCGGCCTGCCGATCCGTTTCAACGAGGCCCTGATCGGTGCGGTCGGTGTTTCCGGCGGCAGCGAGGCGCAGGATGTGCAGTGCGCGCAGGCTGCGGTTGCCGCGTTAAGTTAAGGAACGAAACATGGAACCCAAGCAATTCAAGCACTTCATCAACGGCGAATTCGTCGGCAGCGCGAAGACGTTCGAGAAGCGCCGGCCGACCGACAACGCGCTGGTCGGTTACGTGCACGAGGGCGGTCAGGCCGAGGTCGATGCGGCGGTCGCCGCGGGGCGTGCGGCGATGAAAGGACCCTGGGGCAAGATGACGGTAGAGCAGAGAGTGGACTTGCTCTACAAGGTCGCGGATGAGATCAACCGCCGCTTCGAGGATTTCGTCATTGCGGAGCGCGACGACATCGGCCAGCCGCGCTCCATGCTCGAGCACGTGGCGATTCCGCGCGGCGCGGCGAACTTCAAGATTTTTGCCGACGTGGTGAAGAACGTGCCGGCCGAATCCTTCATGACGCCGACGCCGGACGGCGCAGGCGCGCTGAATTACGCAATCCGCGTACCAAAGGGCGTGGTCGGCGTGGTCTGCCCCTGGAACATGCCGCTGCTGCTGATGACCTGGAAGGTCGGGCCCGCGCTGGCCTGCGGCAACACGGTGGTCGTGAAGCCTTCGGAAGAAACGCCGGGCACCGCGACCTTGCTCGGCGAGGTCATGAATGCGGTCGGCATGCCCAAGGGTGTCTACAACGTGGTGCACGGCTTCGGGCCGAATTCGGCCGGCGAGTTTCTGACGAAGCACAAGGGCGTGGCCGCGATCACCTTCACCGGCGAGACGCGCACGGGCGCGGCGATCATGAAGGCGGCGTCCGACGGTATTCGCGACGTGAGTTTCGAGCTCGGCGGCAAGAACGCGGGCATCGTGTTTGCCGACTGCGATTTCAATGCCGCCATAGACGGCATCGGCCGCGCGGCCTTCCTCAACTGCGGTCAGGTTTGTCTCGGCACCGAGCGGCTGTACGTCGAGCGTCCGATCTTCGACAGGTTCGTCGCCGCGCTGAAGACCAAGGCCGAATCCATGAAGCCCGGTGCGCCCGACGAAAAGACCACGGGCATCGGGCCGCTGATCTCCGACGAGCACCGGCGCAAGGTGCTCTCGTACTACGAGAAGGCCAAGGCCGAGGGCGCGACCATCGTCACCGGCGGCGGCGTCCCACAAATGCCGGGCGAGCTGGCGAACGGCTTCTGGGTGGAACCGACGATCTGGACCGGCCTGCCGGAAACCGCGAGCGTGATCCGCGAAGAGATCTTCGGGCCCTGCTGCCACGTCGCGCCCTTCGACAGCGAGGACGAAGTGATCGCCAAGGCCAACGACACCGACTACGGCCTGTCGACGACGATCTGGACGACGAATCTTTCGCGCGCGCATAGAGTCGCGGCGCAGGTCGAGGTCGGCATCACCTGGATCAATAGCTGGTTCCTGCGCGACCTGCGCACGCCCTTCGGCGGCAGCAAGCAATCCGGCATCGGCCGCGAGGGCGGCGTGCATTCGCTGGAGTTCTACACCGAGCAGCGGAATATCTGTGTGAAACTTTGATGCGCGCCGTACACCATCGGAACAAAGTCGTCATTCCCGCGCAGGCGGGAATCCAGCCCATCCGACCGAACGGCGTTTCGTGCTGAGAGCGACAACTGGATTCTCGCCCTCGCGGGAATGACGGAATCGAAATTGAAGTGAACGCGCCATGACCCCCGAAAAAATCCAGCAATACGGCGACGAGCTTTACAAGGCCTTCCTCACGCGCACCACGGTGGCGCCGCTGCTCGGCCGCGCCGAGGGCATCACCATCGACGATGCCTACCGCATCCAGCAGGTGATGGTGAATCACCGGCTCAAGGCGGGCGAGAAGATTGTCGGCAAGAAGATCGGCGTCACGTCCAAGGCCGTGCAGGACATGATCGGCGTGAACCGACCGGACTTCGGTCAGCTCACCTCGGCCATGGCCTACGAAGCAGGCCGCGACCTACCGATCGGCGGACTGATCCAGCCCAAGGCCGAGGCCGAGGTGGCCTTCGTGCTCAAGCGCGACCTCAAGGGACCGGGCATCACGGCGACCGACGTGATTCGCGCGACCGACTACGTCGTGCCCTGTTTCGAGATTGTGGATTCCCGTATCACCGACTGGAAGATCAAGATTCAGGACACGGTGGCGGACAACGCGTCCTGCGGCGTGTACTTGCTGGGTCGCGCGAAGAAGAAACCCACCGAGCTGGATCTGAACCTCGCCGGCATGGTGCTGGAAATGAATGGCGAGCTGTTCAGCACCGCGGCCGGTGCGGCGGTGCAGGGCGGGCCGGTGAACGCGGTCGTTTGGCTTGCGAACACGCTCGGCGAACTCGGCATTCCGTTCTTGGCAGGCGAGGTGATTCTGTCCGGTTCGCAGTCCACGCTGATTCCGGCCAAGGTTGGCGACGTACTCAAGTGCACAGTGGGCGGATTGGGTTCTTGCGAAGTCCGCTTCAGCGGGGAGATGAAGTGATGCTCGACGCCAAGACCATCGGCCTGCTGACGGACCGCGTGATGTCCGCGCAGGACAACGTCCACACCATCACCAAGCTCACGGACGAGTATCCCTCGATGAGCATCGAGGACGGCTACGCCGTGCAGGACGAGTTGCGCCGCCGCTGGATCGCGCGCGGCGATCGTCTGGTCGGCTTCAAGGGCGGCCTCACGTCCAAGGCCAAGATGATCCAGATGGGCGTGAACGTGCCGAGCTTCGGCATCCTGATGGCGAGCTTCGCCCGGCCCGAGAACAGTGTGATCGAGATGGATCAGTTGCTGCACCCGCGGGTCGAGGCTGAGATCGCCTTCGTCATGAAGGAGGAGTTGAAGGGCGCGAACTGCACGGTGGAACAGGTGCTGGCCGCGACCGATTACGTGATTCCGGCGGTCGAGGTCATCGACTCGCGTTACGAGAAATTCAAGTTCGATTTGGTCAGCGTCATCGCCGACAACGCGTCTTCCTCACGCTACGTCACCGGTGGCCGGCCGCGCGACCCACGCGAACTCGATCTGCGCACGATTGGCGTGGTGATCGAAAAGAACGGCGAAATCCAGGCCCTGGGTGCGAGCGCTGCGGTGCTCAACCATCCTGCCAACGCCATCGCCATGCTGGTGAAGTATCTCGCCGGGCGGGGTGAGTCGCTCCCCGCGGGCAGCTTCGTCATGACCGGCGGCATCACTGAAGCCATTGCGGTGGCGCGTGGCGACAACATCGTGGCGCGGTTCCAGGATATGGGAAGCGTGTCGTTCAAGTTTGTTTGAAGTCGGTATAAGGCGGAGGCATCGATGCCCATCATTCAATTCAATCTGATGGAAGGCCGTACCATCGAACAGAAGCGACGGCTCGCCGAGAAGGTCACGGACACCGTGGTCGAGGTGCTCGGCGTGAAGCGAGAGTCTGTCCGCATTCTCATTCACGAGATGGGGCTGTACGATTTTTCCGTCGGTGGCGTCACCGCGGCAGACCGCGCCGCCATCAATGGCGTTCAATCCAACGGCGCGGCGGCGTCCGCTGCGCAAGCTATTACTGAAATGGTGAAGCAATGAAGAAGATCAAGTGCGCGATCATCGGGCCCGGCAACATCGGCACCGACCTGATCTACAAGCTCAAGCGAAGCCCGGTGCTGGAACCGGTGTGGATGGTGGGCATCGACCCGACTTCGGAAGGCCTGGTACGCGCCCGCGAAATGGGGCTCAAGACCACGGACAAGGGCGTTGACGGCCTGGTGCCGCACGTGCTGGCCGACGGTGTGCAGATCGCCTTCGATGCCACCAGCGCCTACGTGCACAAGTCCAACTCGGACAAGCTCAACGCGCTCGGCGTGCTGATGGTGGATCTGACGCCTGCCGCCATCGGCGGTCTGTGCGTGCCGCCGGTGAACCTCAAGCAGCACGCTGAGGCGCAGGCGATGAACGTCAATATGATTTCCTGCGCGGGCCAGGCGACGATTCCCATCGTGCACGCGGTGTCGCGCATCCAGGGTGTGGGTTACGCGGAGATCATCGCGAGCACTGCGAGTAAGTCCATCGGTCCGGGTACGCGGGCAAATCTCGATGAGTTCACCTACACCACCTCGGGCGCCATCGAGAAGATCGGCGGCGCAAGAAAGGGCAAGGCGCTGATCGTAGTCAACCCGGCCGAGCCGCCGATGATCATGCGCAACACCATCTACTGCCTCACCGACGAGGTGCCGGACCAGAAGCGCATCACCGACTCGATCCTGCAGATGATCGGCGAGGTGCAGAAATACGTGCCGGGTTATCGCCTGGTGAACGGCCCGGTGTTCGACGGCAAGAAGGTCGGCGTGTGGATGGAGGTCGAAGGTCTGGGCGATTACCTCCCCAAGTACGCGGGCAATCTCGACATCATGACCGCCGCGGCCACGCGCACGGCAGAGATGTTTGCGGAAGAAATCATCGCGGGTCGCTATCAGCTGCGCCCGGTCAAGGAGGCTGCATAACATGAGCGATCTCAAGAACTTGAAGGGCCGCAAGGTTCTCGTCCATGACATGGCGCTGCGCGACGGCATGCACGCCAAGCGCGAGCAGATTTCCACCGAGCAGATGATCAATGTTGCGACCGCGCTCGATGACGCTGGCGTGCCGCTGATCCAGGTCACACACGGCGGTGGCCTGGGCGGCAACTCCCTGCAGCACGGCTTTGCCCTGCACAGCAACGAGCAGTATTGGGAAGCGGTCATTCCCAGGATGAAGAAGACCAAGGTCTCGGTGCTGCTGATTCCCGGCCTTGGAACCATGAAGGAATTGCAGAGCGCGTTCGATCACGGTGTCAGCAGCGTGCACGTGGCCACGCACTGCACCGAGGCCGACACCTCGCCGCAGCACATCGACTACGCGCGCAAGCTCGGCATGGACACGACGGGCTTCCTGATGATGGCCCACCTCAACGATCCGAAAAGCCTGGCCCAGCAGGGCAAGCTCATGGAGTCCTACGGCGCGCAGACCATCTACATCACCGACTCGGCCGGCTACATGCTGCCGAACGACGTGATCGAGCGCGTGCGTGAGCTGCGCGCAGTGCTCAAGCCAGAAACAGAGATAGGCTTCCACGGTCACCACAACCTCGGCATGGGCATCGCGAATTCCATCGCGGCGATCGAGGAAGGCGCGAGCCGTATCGACGCCTCGGTCGGCGGCCTCGGCGCGGGTGCGGGCAACACGCCGCTGGAAGTCTTCGTGGCCGTTTGCGACCGCATGGGGATCGAGACCGGCTGCGACTTGTTCAAGCTAATGGACATGACGCAGGACATCATCTTCCCGATGATGGATCACATCGTGCGCGTCGATCGTTCCTCGCTGACCCTGGGTTTTGCCGGCGTGTACTCGACGTTCCTGCTGCACGCGGAACGCCTGAGCAAGAAGTACGGTATTCCTTCGCGTGACATCCTGGTCGAGCTGGGCCGGAAGAAGATGATCGGCGGCCAGGAAGACATGATCGAAGACACGGCGCTGACCATGGCCAAGGAGCGCGGGCTGCTGCCTGCGGCGGCTAACAGCAGCAAGGTGACGCCGATCCGCGCGGCCTGATCGGCGGCAGCAAATCGAGGCGAGCAGAGGAGGAGAAGCCATGCAAGCCCAGACAGAACGCAATCTCACGAACGAGGAGATTGCGGCTTACCAGCGGGACGGCGTCGCGCACGTGCGCGGCGCCATCGCGCCGCGCTGGATCGACACTATGCTCAAGCGCATCGACGCACGCATGAAGCACGTTGGCCAGTGGGGCGGTGACACCAACCCCGGTGGAACCGAGGGACGCTTCCTGCACGACCGCTATATGTGGCCGGAGGACGAAGGCTTCCGCGATTTCTCGTTCAATTCAGGTATCGCTAGGCTCGCGGCGCAGGCCATGGGCTCACGCAAGACGCAGCTCTACTTCGACCAGATTTTCGTCAAGGAACCTCAGACCAGCGAGAAATTTTTCTGGCACCAAGACCTGCCGTACTGGCCCATGGGCGGGAATCTGATCTGCTCGATCTGGGTCACGCTCTACGACGTGGACGTGGAGTCCAGCGGGCTGGAATTCGTGAAGGGCACCGATAAGCTCAAGACCCTGTACAAGCCCGTGTTCCCGGAAGGCACCCTGAACGGCGATCTGAAGGAATGGCTGGGCAACAGCCCGATGCCGGACATTCCCGACTTCGACGCGGAGCGCGATCGTCACGAGATGCTGAGCTTCGACATGAAAGCCGGCGACGCGCTGATCTTCAACACGCGTATCGTGCATTCCTCGCGCGGCAACGCGCACAAGACGCGTCGTCGCGTCGCGATTTCCACTCGTTGGCTCGGTGACGACGCCATCTGGGATCCGCGTCCCGGCACCGATCCCATCGTGTTGCAGGAACATGTGAGCATCCAGCCCGGCGAGCTGACCGCGCACGACGAACATCGGTTCCCCACGGTTTACCGAGCCACCTGACCGCACCGGTCACCACATAGCGAAGGAGATACGAACATGGCACTACGAGGCGTTTTGAGACCGGGCGAAGTCTGCATCCGCGTCATGGACATGAAGAAGGCGCGTCGTCATTACGACGAGGTCATGGGCCTGCACGAGGTCATGGAAGACAAGGACGGCAAGGTCTACTTCAAGTGCTGGGACGAGCACGATCACCACACTATCGTGCTGAACCCGTCGGACCGGCCGGGCATGGATTACTTTGCGTTCAAGGTCTACGACGACGCCACGCTTACCGCGCTCGCGCCGAAGATCGAGGCCTTCGGGCTTCCGGTGAAGCACATCGAGGCCGGTGTGTATCCCAAGAGCGGCCGGCGCCTGGAGTTCGTGCTGCCGAGCGGACACACCATGCAGCTCTATGCCTACAAAGAGCAGATCGGTAATACGTTGCCGCTGACCAACCCCGGTGTGGTGCCGGACGACGGTGTGGTCCGCGGCCTGCTGATCAACCGGCTCGACCACATCCTGCTCGGCGGCACCCACCTCGACGAGTGCGTCAAGCTTTTCACCGAGGTGTTCGAGTTTGACCTGTCCGAAAAACTCATTCACCACGAGGCAAAAATCTCCCTTGCTGTATTTCTGAGTTGCTCGACCAAGCCGCACGACATCGCCTTCGTGTTGCAGCCCGAGCAGAACAAGTTCCATCACGCCTCGTTCCTGCTGGAGTCCGCGCATGATGTGGTCAAGGCCGCGGACCGTCTTGGCAAGTACCGGGTTCCGGTGGACGTGGGCCCCAACCGTCACGGCATCACCCGCGGCGCGACGATTTATTTCTTCGATCCTTCCGGCAATCGCAACGAGGTGTTCTCCGAAGGCTATATCCACTACCCGGATACGCCCACCCTGGTGTGGGACACAACGGAACTGGGCGCAGCCACGTTCTCGCAGGACAACACGCCGCGGCAGAGCTTCCTGGAAGTGCTGACGTAGGGTGCGATGAGGCGAAGCCGAATCGCACCATGAGCCGCCGGGGGGCAGCGGTGCGATTCGCTAACGCTCATCAGCACCCTACAACGAGGGGGGTGGGATGAATAAGAGCGAAATTGCCGTCGTCGTCGGCGCCACCGGCGCGATGGGGCAGGTGATCGTGCAGCGTCTTGCCGCCGCTGGCCTCAAGGTCGTGGCGGTAGCACGTTCTACCGACTCGGTGGCCTCGCTGGTTGCGAGCACTCCCGGTTGCGTCGCTTGCGCAGCCGATCTTTCGTCGGACGCCTCCATCGAAACCCTCCGTGCCGCAGCCGATGGCCCGGTACGCATGGTCGTACATGGACCTGGCGTTGCGACTGCCGGCGGCGTGCTGGTGGCACCGACTCAGGCCGTGGTCGACTCCGTGAACATCAAGGTCGGCGGCATGATGCGTCTGGTGCGGGCCGTCGATGCGCGCCTCGTGCGTGGATCGCGCCTAGTCGCCATCGGCGGCCATTACGGCTTCGAGCCCACCGCTTACGCCGCAACCGCGGGCGTCGCCAACGCCGCGCTGTCCAACCTTATGCGCCAGTACTCCTGGGCCTATGGCGAGCGCGGCATCACCGCGCACCTGATTGCGCCGGGTCCGGCGGACACGGAGCGCCTGCATCGCATCGTGGCGACCCGCGCCGAACGCGAAGGCACCAGCGCGGAGCAGGTGCTTGAAGAGATGAAACTGGAATCCGCAATTCGCGCTTTCACCACGGTCGAGCAGATCGCCTGGGCGGTGACGACCCTGCTCGCGCCCGAGGCCGATGCGCTGGCCGGCGGCACCTTGTTCATGGATGCCGGGCGTCGTCGCGGGCTGCCTTGAAGCGAGTGACCCTCGTGGGATCGGCCGATGCGGCTACGCGGCCGGGAATCCGAAAGGAAACGCCATTACTGCGGGATGGGTGGCGACGCGGGATCCAGAAAGGGCACCTGCACACCGGAAAGACCGGCGCGCATGGCGTTGCGCGCAGCTTCCGGCAGGCTGTCGAAATCGGTGCGGCGATACGGCCGCTGCGCGCAGTTGCGGTCGTACTCGTCCTTGAGCGCGCTCACGGCGTTGATCTCGCCGCGGATCTTCGCGATCTCGGCGTTGAACGCCAGCGTGTTGGCGGTGTGCTGAGCCAGGCGCTCGCGCAGGTTCAGGCCGGCGTCCAGGTCGTCGGGATCGATCGTGTTGCGCTCCGCTTTCAGCGCCGCGCTGCGCGCATTGATTGCATCGCGCGTCCGGTCGTGTTGGGCGTTCAGCGTGTGGATGCGGGCCGACTCGTCGCGCAGGCTTTGCACCTGTCCCGCACAGCGCGCCAGTTGCTCGGCGGAAAGCGCAGGGGCCTGGGTCTGTGCAGCGCCACACGTCAGGCTCGCGGTCAGGGCCAGCGCAAGGTTTTTCAGTTGGCGTGATTTCATCGGACGTTCTCGTAGGGCCTGCGACCGGCGAATCATGCGACCGTTCCGTTCATCCGGCCAGCGACGACGTTGCCGACAATTAAGGGGTCGCCACGATCGACGATGATTCCGCATGAGTCCGGGTCCTCACTGAGGGGGCGCCCCTCATGCGGAAAGCCTGTTCTCTAGAGGCTTCCGGGCAGCGTGCAAGTTCAGCCGAACTTCACGCGGGCAGGTCTTAAATCTGGCCAACGCACAGCGGCGCGAGGGCGCCAAGGACCCGATTCGATGAGCACTCTCACGGCGCCACCCACGGCTCGCAACGACGGCCTCGATGCACTGCGCGGCTTGTTCCTGGTCTTGATGACCTTGACCCACATGCCCACGTTCCTCAGCAACTGGATGGGTCAGCCGTTCGGCTACGTCTCGGCCGCCGAGGGCTTCGTGATGCTATCGGCGTTTCTCGCGGGGCAGGTTTATCTCGGGCGCGGCCTGAAAAAAGGGCCCGCTGCAATGCGCAAGGCGCTGTGGGAGCGCGCCGCCAAGGTCTATCGCCATCACCTCGGCCTGCTCGCGTTCGGCGGCACGGTGGTGTTGGTGATCGGACTGGTCAACAACCAGCAGGCCATCACCAGCATCTTCAACGAGTATCTCAGCGAGCCGGTGACGACGGGCATCGCGGCCCTGACCCTGGTCTACCAGCCTTCACTGTTCGACATTCTGCCGATGTACATCGTCTTCCTGCTGCTGACACCGCTGGTTCTCGGACACGCGATGCGTCGCGGCTGGGCCTTGCCGATGGCACTCAGCGTGGCCATATGGGCGGCCGCGCAGATGGGCGTGCGCGTCTCGTTTTACGAAGGGATCGTCGCGCTCACCGGCCTGTCGATGCCGATTCAGGCGACCGGTGCGTTCAACCCGTTCGCCTGGCAGTTGCTGTGGATGGTCGGCCTGTGGCTGGGCACCGCGCGCCTGCAGGGCGTAGACAGCCGCGCGAAGGCGGCGCCCCGAGTGATTGCGCTGCTCGCGGTGCTGGCGCTGAGCTTTCTGCTGTGGCGGCATACGGCCGGCCAGTCGCCCTACAGCGACGAGCTTGCCTGGGGCGCGGTGATGAACAACCTGATCGACAAGTGGGATCTGGGTCCGCTACGGCTGCTCAATTTTTTCGCGCTCACCGTGCTGGTTGCGCGCTACGGCCCGGCACTCGCGCGGCGCGTCTCGCTGCCTTACCTGAGCCGTCTGGGTCGTGCGTCGTTGCCGGTTTTCACCGCGCACCTGGTGTGCTGCCTGCTGGCCCTGGCTTTCTTCGGGCCGGCGTCGCGCAACGACGATGGCATGGCCCTGGCCGATGTGGCGCTGGACGTGACGCTGATCGTGTGCGCCTTCGCTGTGTTGCAGCTTACGGCTGTGCTGAACGAGTCGCGTCAATCGCGACCGGCTCCTGCGCATCCGGTTCCGGCTTCGGGGCAGACTCCGGTTCTGGTTTCGGCTCCGGCTCTATCGCCGGTTTCGGCGCCTCTGCCTCTGCCGGCGTTGCGCCGGGACTGAGTGGGAGGGTGGCGGTGTTGGTCTCGTTCTTGACCGGCACCGGCTGCTCGTCCAGCGGCAGCAAGGGCGAAATCAGCGACTGCCAAAGGGCATAGCCGCGTTCGTTGAGATGCAGCGAGTCGCCCAAAAACAACTCGTTGCGCGGCTGGCCCTTGGCGTCGAGCATCGGCGTGAACACGTCCACATAGCTGAGCCAGGGCTGGGCGCCGATGTAATCGCGGATCTGCGTGTTGGTATCCCGGATACGGCCCAGCAAATCCGCACGCGCCGGGCTGGGCTTGATGGAAACGAAGGCGATCTGCGAGCGCGGCAGGCGCTCGTGTATGCGGCCCGACAAGGCAATGAAATCGTCCACCACCTGTTTCGGCGTGCGTCCTTCCGCAAGGTCGTTGTCGCCGGCGTAAATCACGACCAGGCGCGGCTTGTGCGGCAGCACCAGGCGATCCATGTGCAGAAGGCAGGCGGCCATGGTGGAACCACCGAAGCCACGGTTCACGGCCGAATAATTCTTGAACTGATTCTCCAGGTCGCTCCACAGACGGATGGAGGAACTGCCCACGAACACCACCCCGCCGGTGCGCGGCTGTGCTTCGTCCGCGCTGGCGAATGCGGCGATGGCCTCAGCCCAGGGATCGGCCGGCGTCACCACCGGTCCCGGCGTGAGCACGGGGCCCGAGGCCTCGGCCGTCTTGTCGCTCAGGACCTTGTCGGTCGTGGCGTCGGCGGCATTGGCGTTGAAACTCAGGAGCAAGAGAGACATCGCGTAGGTAGTGTGTTTAGTCATCATGTATTCATTCAGGATATCGGCGGTGGGCAGGGGTCCGGTTCCGACCCTGTTCCCAGCCCGCGGTTCACCACGAAGTACTTCGTAGCAAGGGCTGAACCTAATGTGCGATATGTGCGATGCAAGTAGTGACGCGCCTTGCATCGCGCACGTACCATCTTCGCCCTCACCTGGAGGCACGATGACCGCCGCACCGCACGACCTCGACCCGGTCGAGACCGCCGAATGGATCGCATCGCTTCAGACCGTCCTCGAACGCGAGGGGCCGGAGCGCGCGCATTACCTGCTGGAGACCTTGATCGAGAAGGCGCGGCTGTCGGGCGCCTTCATCCCGTTCTCGCCGAACACCGCTTACGTCAACACCATTCCGCCGCACCTGGAGGAGCGCTCGCCCGGCAACCACGAACTGGAGTGGAAGCTGCGTTCCTACATCAGATGGAACGCGATGGCGGTGATTCTCAACGCCAACAAGGAGCACGCCGGTATCGGCGGGCATATCGCCAGCTTCGCGTCCGCGGCCACGCTGTACGACGTGGGCTTCAATCATTTCTGGAAAGGGCCGGAGCATCCGCAGGGACAGGATCTGGTCTACATCCAGGGTCATGTCACGCCGGGCATTTATGCGCGCGCATTTCTGGAAGGCCGGCTGACGGAAGCGCAGCTCGACCGCTTTCGCATGGAGGCGCTCGCGCCCGGACTGTCGAGCTATCCGCATCCCTGGCTGATGCCCGATTTCTGGCAGTTCGCCACCGTGAGCATGGGCCTCGGCCCCATCATGGCGATCTACCAGGCGCGGCTGATGAAGTACCTGCACAACCGCGGCATCAAGGACATGACCGGCCGCAAGGTCTGGTGTTTCTGCGGCGACGGCGAGATGGACGAGCCGGAGTCTCTGGGTGCCATCGATATCGCGGATCGCGAGAAGCTCGACAACCTCGTGTTCGTCGTCAACTGCAATCTGCAAAGGCTGGACGGGCCCGTACGCGGCAACGGCAAGATCATCCAGGAGCTGGAGGGCATGTTCCGCGGCTCCGGCTGGAACGTCATCAAGGTGATCTGGGGCGGCGCCTGGGATGGCCTGCTGGCGCGCGACAAGGACGGGCATTTGCAGCGCGTGATGAACGACACGGTCGATGGCGAGTACCAGAGCTACAAGGCCAAGGGTGGCAAGTTCACGCGCGAGCATTTCTTCGGAAAAAGTCCGGAGACCGCGAAGATGGTCGAGACCCTGAGCGACGAAGACATCTTCGCGCTCAATCGTGGCGGCCACGATCCGCACAAGGTTTACGCCGCGTACGCCGCGGCGAGCAAGCACACCGGCACGCCGACGGTGATTCTGGCCAAGACCGTGAAGGGCTACGGCATGGGCGAGGCCGGTGAAGGCCAGAACATCACTCACCAGCAGAAAAAGATGGGGCTGGAGGCGCTGAAGAAATTCCGCGACCGCTTCAAGATTCCGGTGCCGGACGATCAGATCGAAGCGCTGCCGTTCTACAAGCCGGCTGAGGACTCGCCCGAAATCCAGTACATGAAGGAGCGGCGCAAGGCCCTGGGCGGGTACCTGCCTTCGCGTGTCGTGAAAAACGAACGTCTCGAAGTGCCGCCGCTCAAGACTTTCCAGCGCATCGTCGATTCCAGCGGCGAGCGCGAGATCAGCACGACGATGGCCTTCGTGCAGTTCCTTCAGATCCTGCTGCGTGACAAGGTCTGCGGCCCGCGAGTGGTGCCGATCATTCCGGACGAGGGTCGCACCTTCGGCATGGAAAGCATGTTCCGCAGCCTCGGCATTTATTCCATCGTCGGCCAGAAGTACAACCCGGAAGACGCCGACCAGCTCGCGTTCTACCGCGAGGACATCAAGGGCCAGATTCTGGAAGAGGGCATCACGGAAGCGGGTGCGATGTCGAGCTGGATTGCGGCCGGAACGAGCTACGCGAATCACGGCACCGCGCTGATTCCGTTCTACACCTTCTATTCGATGTTCGGCTTCCAGCGCGTGATGGACCTGTGCTGGGCCGCGGGCGACATGCGCACGCGCGGATTTCTGATGGGCGCAACCGCCGGCCGCACGACCATCAACGGCGAGGGCTTGCAGCACGAGGACGGACATAGCCAGGTGATGGCAACCCTGGTTCCCAACTGCAAGGCCTACGACCCGGCGTTCGCGTACGAGCTGGCCGTCATCATCCAGCACGGCATGAAAGAGATGGTCGAGGAGCACAAGGACAACTACTACTACCTCACCATCTACAACGAGAACCACACGCACCCGGCGATGCCCAAGGGTTGCGAGAGCGGCATCGTGCGCGGCATGTACCTGTTCAAGTCGGAGGACAAGCCGGCCAAGGCGCATGTGCAGTTGATGGGTTCTGGATCGATTTTCCGCGAGGTGCTTGCGGCGAGCGAAATCCTGAAAGCCGACTGGGGCGTGAGCAGCGATGTGTGGAGCGTGCCCAGCGTGAACGAACTTGCACGCGACGGGCGCGAATGCGAGCGCTGGAACCTGCTGCATCCCGAAGCGCCGCCGAAGAGGTCGTATCTGCAGGAATGCATGACCGGCATGACCGGCCCGGTCATTGCGAGCACCGACTACGTGCGCGCGTACACCGAGCAGTTGCGGCCTTACATGACGGCGCCGTTCCACACGCTCGGCACGGATGGTTACGGGCGCTCGGACAACCGGCCCGCACTGCGCGACTTCTTCGAGGTGGATCGGCGCTGGATCACGGTGAAGGCGCTGCGCGCTCTGGCCGATCTAAAGCTGGTTCCTGTCGAGCGCGTCTCCCAGGCGATCAAGCTCTACGGCATTCGGCCGGATCGCTCGGCACCGTGGACGGTTTGAGAGTGGACACGGATATGGGAAAGCTAATCGAAGTGCAGGTTCCGGACATCGGCGACTACCAGGGCGTGCCGGTCATCGAGCTGCTGGTTCAGGACGGCGATGCCGTGGTCAAGGACCAGGCCTTGATCGTGCTGGAGTCCGACAAGTCCACGATGGAGGTGCCCTCGCCCGGCGCTGGCATCGTCCGCGGTTTGAAGGTGAAGGTGGGGGACAAGCTGTCGAAGGGGGATCGGATTTGCCGGCTAGAAGCTGAGGTCGCCGCGGCAGCTCCGGCTCCGGCGGCAAAGCCAGCACCGGAACCCGCTCCTGCTTCCGCTGCTGCGAAGAAGGAAAAGCCGGCGGCGCCTGATTTGTTTACATCTACTCCGGCGGAACCAACGCAGACTGCTGCGCCGTCAGCAGACGTAGGGCGGGCCGCGCCCGCCGAGCCGGCGGCCACGGGCCGCCCTACGACGGTTTCGGTGACCGTTCCCGATATCGGCGACTACCAGGGTGTGCCCATCATCGAACTGCTGGTCAAGGACGGAGACGTCGTGTCCAAGGACCAGGCGCTGGTGGTGCTGGAGTCCGAGAAATCCACCATGGAAGTGCCCGCGCCGAACGCGGGCACGGTACGCGGGCTCAAGGTGAAGGTGGGCGACAAGGTTTCCAAGGGCGACGCGCTGCTGGAACTGGAGACTGTGGGGGACGCACCCGTGGCTGCCGCATCCTCTGAAGCTCCTGCTCAGAAAACTGAGGCGCCTGCACCGAAAGCCACGGAGCCTACGCAGGCCGCCACGCCGGCTGCGACCGCTGCGCCGTCATCGGAGGAACCCGTCGTTACCGCTTCGCCCGGTGCCAACGCCCACGCCGGTCCCGCCACGCGCAAGTTCGCCCGCGAACTCGGCGTGGACCTGGCCAAGGTTCAGGGTTCGGGCCCCAAGGGCCGGGTCGTCATCGAGGACGTGCAGAAGCACGTCAAACAGCAGATGGCTGCGCCGCAGGCCGCTGCTGCCACGCCCGCAAGCGGTTCCGGAATTCCGCCGATTCCTGCGCAGGATTTTTCGCTCTACGGCGAAATCGAAGCCAAGCCGTTGTCGCGCATTCGCAAGCTCTCGGCGGCGCACCTGCACCGCGCCTGGCTCAACATTCCGCACGTCACGCAGACGGACGACGCTGACATCACCGAGCTGGAAGCCTTCCGCAAATCGAGCAGCGAAGAGGGTGGCGTCAAGCTCACCCTGCTGCCCTTCATCATGAAGGCGGTGAGTGTGGCGATTCTACAGTACCCCGAATTCGGCAGTTCGCTGTCGCCCGACGGCGGCAGTCTGATTCTCAAGAAGTACTGCCACCTCGGCTTTGCGGCCGACACGCCCAACGGCCTGATGGTGCCCGTGGTGCGCGACGTGTGGAGCAAGAGCCTCACTCAGCTCGCGGTGGAAACCGGCGAACTCGCCAAGAAGGCGCGCGACGGCAAGCTCAAGCCCGACGAGATGAAGGGAGGATGCTTCTCCATCTCCAGTCTCGGCGGCATCGGCGGCAGCCACTTCAGCCCGATCGTGAATGCGCCGGAAGTCGGCATTCTCGGCGTCTCGCGCGGCGTGATGAAACCGGTCTGGGACGGCAAGGCTTTCCAGCCGCGCCTGATGGTTCCGCTCTCGCTGTCCTACGACCATCGCGTGATCGACGGCGCCTACGCCGCTCGCTTCATCGTGGCGCTGGTCAAGCTGCTCGCCGACATCCGGCGGCTGAGCCTATGATGCGGGTATGCGCGCCGCACTGAAACTGCCGATTGCGGTCGAGGATTACCTGGAAGGCGAGAAGGTTTCGCCCGTCAAGCACGAGTACGTGGACGGTCAGGTTTATGCCATGACCGGGACCATGCTTCGGCACGCGCGCGCGGTCGCGAACCTCTGGAAAGCCCTGGATCGAAGGCGCGGTACGCGCGCCTGCGAAGCAGTCATGAACGACCTCAAGGTTCGGGTCGAGAGCTTCAATGCCTACTATTACCCGGACGTGGTTCTGACTTGCCATCCGCAGGACCCACAGACCTATGTCATCGACTCGCCCTGCCTGATCGCTGAAGTGCTCTCGCCGAGCACCGAAGGCGTCGATCGCCGCGAAAAGCTGGCGGCCTACCGCACGCTGCCGACGCTCAAGGAATACGTGCTGGTGAATCCGGCCGAGCTCGCAGTGGAAGTCTGGCGTCGTACCCCGGCCGGATGGGTGCACGAGGAACTGGAGACGGGCGACTCGCTACGGGTCGATTGCCTCGATGCCTCGATTCCGCTGACGGAAATCTACCCGGACTGAACTCCGTCATCGGTAGGAGGGGCTCCGCCCCGACAGACGCTCGCAGATCGATCCCGCCGCGCACTCCGAGCTTCCGGTCGGGGCTGAGCCCCTCTTACAAAGCTGCTCGGGCGTCAAAGCAAATTGTCAGAACCGGATCTTCCCGGTCAGCGTGTCCCACCACATCCTCCAGTCGCCGATGTAACTCCTAATCGGATACTTGAAGGTGGCAGGCCGGTTGTGCTCGAAGAAGAAATGCCCGGTCCATGCCCAGGCGTAGCCCTGCACGAAGGCCACTGCGAGCAGCCACCACATGCCGGTGTAGACCCCGTAAAGCGTGAGCAACAGCGCCAGCGAGGTGCCGATGAAGTGCAGGCGGCGGCAAGTGAGGTTGGCGTGTTCGCCCAAATAGAAGTGGTAGAACTCGGCGAAGCTGCCGTATTCGACTCGATCAGTCTGGCTCATGGGAATCTCCTGCTCAGGACGCCGGAAGTATCGGCGTGTCACACGCGGCTCTCAAGCTAGGCGTGACACTTGCGGGCGCGACGCCTAGCATGCCTCGCCTCGCTGCCCCATCACCGCAATGGACAAACCGCGCATAACGTCTCCGATTCTCAAGACCATCGGCTGGCGCGAGTGGGCCGGGCTGCCGGACATCGGCATCGCGCACATCAAGGCCAAGGTCGATACCGGTGCGCGTACCTCGGCCATCCACGCGTTTGCCATCGAACGCCTGTCGATCGACCGTGTGCGCTTCGGCATGCATCCGCTGCAACACAGCGACCGGGAGATCTGGCATGAATCCGAAGTAGTGGACGAGCGCTGGGTCACGGATTCGGGCGGACATCAGGAATTTCGCCCGGTTATTCTGAGCGACATCAGCCTGGGACCGGATCGCTGGCCCATCGAGATCACCTTGACGGCGCGCGACAACCTGTTGTTCCGCATGCTGATCGGGCGCACCGCACTGGTCGGGCGGTATCGCGTGGACCCGGCGTGCAGTTACCTCGTGGGGAAAAAAGCGCGCGTGCGGAAATTCACCCGATGAAGATCGCCATCCTGTCGCGCAACCGGCGCCTGTACTCGACGCGGCGGCTGGTCGACGCGGCGACCGCGCGCGGCCACGAGGTGCGCGTGATCGACGTGTTGCGTTGCTACATGAACATCGCACCGCTGCATCCGGAGATTCATTACCGCGGGCATAAGCTCGAAGGTTTCGACGCGGTGATTCCGCGCATCGGCGCCAGCGTGACGTTCTACGGCACGGCGGTGGTGCGGCAGTTCGAGATGCAGGGTGTGTATTCGCTCAACGAATCGGTGGCGATCACGCGCTCGCGCGACAAGCTGCGCGCGCACCAGTTGCTGGCGCGCAAGGGCATCGGCATGCCCGTCACCGGGTTTGCGCACGCGCCGGACGACACGCAGGACCTCATCAGCCTGGTCGGTGGCGCGCCTTGCGTGGTCAAGCTCACGCAGGGCACGCAGGGTCGCGGCATCGTGCTTTGCGAAACCGACAAGGCGGCGGAATCGGTGATCGACGCCTTCCGCGATCTGGACGCCTATTTCCTCGTGCAGGAGTTCGTGGAGGAGGCCAAGGGTTCGGACATCCGCTGCTTCGTCATCGGCGGAAAAGTCGTGGCCTCGATGATGCGTCAGGCCAAACCCGGCGAGTTCCGTTCCAACCTGCACCGCGGCGGCACCGCAGTGAAAGTGAAGATCACGCCGGAAGAGCGTTCCACAGCGGTGCGCGCGGCCAAGCTCATGGGCCTCAACGTGGCGGGTGTAGACATCCTGCGATCCAACCACGGACCGGTGGTGATGGAGGTGAATTCCTCGCCCGGGCTGGAAGGCATCGAAGCCACCAGCGGCGTGGATATTGCTGCGCGCATTGTCGAGTTCGTGGAAAAAAATGCGCGCCCTGGCAATACCAAGACGAAGGGAAGTGGGTAGGTCTGCTACTTCTCATGTGGCCGTTCAGCAAGAAGACCTTTTTGCCCCCGGAATACGTCGAGTGGCAGTTGCAGACCTATGCTTGGCTGCTGCGCAACTTCGAGGGTTATGAACGATTCAGGCAGACTCGGCTGGTCACCCCCGCGATGGAATTCTTTCCTGCGACAGACCTCAAGGGTGAAGCTTTCGTACGGTTTGTATTCGACCGCGTGCGCAGCCTCGCGGACATGTCGGACTGGCCCTGTCGGCCTGAGCCGCAGGAACCGGACCCACTGCCACTCGAAGTTCAGCCAGGTATTGCGCTGGTGAATCTCGAACACTCGCCTGGCGGCACTTTTTCATTTTCTGAAAAGGAAGGGACGAAGGCGGTCATCACCTACGACCCTGGCCTTGAAGATCGGCCCGCCGACCTTGTGGCGACCTTTGCTCATGAACTGGGTCACTACCTGATTTGTGCTTCGAAGGAAGAGCCCCCGGGTGGAGTGGAAACGCTCGAACTCGCCACCGATCTGACCGCCGTATTCCTCGGGTTTGGCCTTTTCTGCGTCAACACGGCTTTCGCGTTCCGGCAGTTCGGGGACGCCGTTTCAAGCGGCTGGCAGAGTCGACGGAGCGGTTACCTCTCGGAGCCCTCGCTATTGTTCGCGCTGGCGATTTTCGTCCGACTCACCGAGACCGATCCGGCATCTGTAAAGCCATTCCTCAAGCCGAATCTTGTTTCATCCTTCGAGGCAGCGCTGAAGAACCTGGGCCATTTCGAGCATCGCCTCGCTGAGCTACGCTCGATTACTCCTCCCTCGCCTCCGGATTGAGAGCCGTAAAATGAACGCCTTTCGTATCGGTGATGTTGTGATTCTGCCCGGCGAGCGCAAGACGGTGAATCTGCCGGTGGCCAAGCTGTACACCGCGGCACCGGTGGACCTGCCTGTGATCGTTCAGCGCGGCGCCGAGCCGGGGCCGACCATGTTCCTCAGCGCTGCGCTGCACGGCGACGAAATCATCGGCGTGGAAATCATCCGCCGCGTGCTCAAGCTCGCGGCCTTGTCGGAACTGCGTGGCACCTTGCTCGCGGTGCCCATCGTCAACACCCTGGCCTTCATTCACCAGTCGCGTTACCTGCCGGACCGGCGTGACCTCAATCGCAGTTTTCCCGGCAGCGAAACCGGTTCGTTGGCAGCGCGCCTGGCCTGGCGATTCATCCAGGAAGTCGTAGGGCGTTGCGACTTCGGCATCGACTTGCACACCGGTGCCATCCACCGGCCCAACCTGCCGCAGATCCGTACGGACCTGCGCAACGAGACCAACCAGCGCCTGGCCAAGGCTTTTGGTGCCCCGCTGTTCCTGGACTCGCGTCCCACCGCCGGCACCCTGCGCGAGTACACGACCAAGAAAAACATCCCGGTGATTCTGTACGAATCCGGCGAGGCGCTGCGCTTCGACGAGACCGCCATCCGCATGGGCGTGCAGGGCGTGCAGAACGTGATGTGGGAAATGGGCCTGCTGCCGCGGCCGGAATTCTCCCCGCTGCGCATGCCGGAGACGGTGCTCGCGCATTCCAGCCGCTGGGTGCGTGCGCCAGCCAGCGGCATTCTGCGCACCGGCGTCGCGCTGGGCGATCACGTGCACAAGGGCCAGGTGCTCGGAATCATCGGCGATCCCTTCGGCGAGAGCGAAACCCAGGTCATCGCGGAAACCGAGAGCGTGGTCATCGGCCGGTTGAATCTTCCGCTGGTGCACGAGGGGGACGCGCTGTTTCACGTCGGTACCTTCGATGCGCCGGCAGAAGCCGCGCAGGCGGTCAACCAGATGGAAGCGGAGATGCAGACCTGGATGGGCGAGGAGCCGCGCATCGTGTAGGCGCCGCCGGGATCGACCCAAACAGGCGCAATCTCAAAAAAGTCGCGATGCAACTCCGTAACAGGCCTGATGTTCAATTGCCCCACGCGCTTTCTTCTTCGTTACAATCTCGTCATTCAAGGGCCGGCCGACTGATTTCTGGGAGCGGCACGGCTCTATCGCAGGCCTACTCGAAAAACGGACCGGACGATGACGGGAGAGGCATCCATGTCAGCAGAATCGTGGGCCATTGCAGCCTACATCGTGCTCGTGTTCGTCATCATCGGCGTCATGCTGGGCGCGTCTTGGCTGCTCGGCGGTCGCGCCTGGGGCCGGGCCAAGAACGAGCCTTTCGAATCCGGCGTCGTCGGTGCGGGTTCCACCAACCTGCGGCTATCGGCCAAGTTCTACCTGGTCGCGATGTTCTTCGTGATCTTCGATGTCGAGGCCGTGTTCCTGTTCGCCTGGGCAATCAGCGTGCGTGAATCCGGCTGGCCGGGCCTGATCGAAGCCTTCATCTTCATCTTGGTGCTCCTCGCCAGCCTGGTTTATCTGTGGAGAATCGGTGCGCTCGAATGGGCTCCGGACGGCCGGCGCAAACGCGACGAGCAACAGAAAGCCTCCCGACTCTGAGCAAGCACGGCCAGCCCAACGCAAGCCATGGAATACACCCTCACTCGCATCGATAAAGAGCGGCAGCAATACCCGATGCACACGCGCACCAGCGGGCCGGACCCGATGGAAACGCAGGTGCACAAGAACATCTTCCTCGGCACCCTGGAAACGATGCTGCACGGGGTGGTGAACTGGGGTCGCAAGAATTCGATTTGGCCGTACAACTTCGGCCTGTCCTGCTGCTACGTGGAGATGGCGACGGCGTTTACGCCCACGCACGATCTCGCGCGTTTCGGCGCCGAGGTGATTCGTGCATCGCCGCGCCAGGCCGACCTGATGGTCGTGGCCGGCACCTGCTTCATCAAGATGGCGCCGGTGGTGCAGCGCCTGTACGAGCAGATGCTGGAGCCCAAGTGGGTCATCAGCATGGGCGCTTGCGCCAACTCGGGTGGCATGTACGACATCTACTCGGTGGTGCAGGGCGTGGACAAGTTTCTGCCGGTGGACGTGTACATCCCCGGTTGCCCGCCGCGACCCGAGGCCTTCTTGCAGGCGCTCACTCTGCTGCAGGATTCCATCGGCAAGGAGCGTCGCCCGCTGTCGTGGACCGTTGGCGAGCAGGGCATCTACCGGCCCAATATGCCGGCGCAGCGCGATCTCAAGCAGGCCGAGCGTGCGGCCGCGACCGTGCTGCGCTCGCCGGATTTCGTCTGAAGCATGGCTGACTACCTCGCACCTGTCACCGGGCTCCAGCACGACATCGTGCGCGAGCTGTATCGCCGTTTCGGCGAGCAGGGCTTTGTGTTCCAGCCCACGGTCGACCAGATGCCGACGGTGTGGGTGCAGGCGGGTCAGATCGTTGAGGTGCTGAAGTTCCTCAAGACCGCCGTCGAGCGGCCGTACCGGATGCTCTACGACCTCACCGCGATCGACGAGCGCGTGCGCAAGCATCGCGAAGGCCAGCCGGCGAGCGATTTCACGGTCGTGTATCAACTGCTGTCGATCGAGCGCAACGCAGATATCCGGCTGAAGGTCGCGCTTCTCGGCGAGAAGCCGGAGATTCCGTCCTGCGTCTCGGTCTACGCCAACGCCAACTGGTACGAGCGCGAGGCCTGGGACCTGTTCGGCGTGGTGTTCGCGGGTCATCCCAACCTGCGGCGCATCCTGTTGCCGCCGCGCTGGGAAGGTCATCCGGGCCGCAAGGATTACCCGGCGCGCGCGACCGAGTTCGATCCCTTCATGCTCGACCAGTTGCGCCAGGATCTCGACCAGGAAGCGCTGCTGTTCAAGCCCGAAGAGTGGGGCATGAAGCGCAGCACCGCCGAGTCGGACTTCATGTTCCTGAACCTCGGGCCCAACCACCCGAGCGCGCACGGCGCGTTCCGCATCGTGTTGCAGCTCGACGGCGAAGAGATCGTCGATTGCGTGCCCGACATCGGCTACCACCATCGCGGCGCGGAGAAGATGGCGGAGCGCCAGTCCTGGCACACCTTCATCCCCTACACCGATCGCATCGACTACCTCGGCGGGGTGATGAACAACCTGCCGTACGTGATGAACGTCGAGAAGCTCGCGGGCATCACCGTGCCGGATCGCGTGAAGACCATCCGCGTGATGATGTCGGAATTCTTCCGCATCACCTCGCACTTACTGTTCTATGGCACCTACTGCCAGGACGTCGGCGCGATGAGTCCGGTGTTCTTCATGTTCGTAGACCGCGCGAAGGCCTACGACGTGATCGAGGCGGTGACCGGTTTCCGCATGCACCCGGCCTGGTTCCGCATCGGCGGCGTCGCGCACGATCTGCCCATCGGCTGGGAAAAGAAGGTGCGCGAGTTCATCGACTGGCTGCGTCCGCGCATGGACCAGTACGAGAAGGCTGCGCTGCAAAATTCGATTCTGGTTTCGCGCTCGAAAGGCGTCGCCGCTTATGACGCGGCCGCCGCGCAGGAGTGGGGCGTGACCGGCCCGGGTCTGCGTGCCGCCGGCTGCAACTTCGATCTGCGCAAGGCGCGGCCCTACTCGGGCTACGAGAATTTCGACTTCGAAGTGCCGCTGGCAGACAAGAGCGATGTCTACACGCGCGCCGTGTTGCGTGCCGAAGAAATCCGCCAGTCGCTGCGCATCATCGAGCAGTGCCTCAACAACATGCCGGCCGGCCCGTTCAAGGCCGATCACCCGCTGACCTGCCCGCCGCCAAAAGATCGCGCGCTGCACGACATCGAAACGCTCATCACGCATTTTCTCGGCGTGAGCTGGGGGCCGGTGATTCCACCCGGCGAGTCGAGCACGATGATCGAGGCGACCAAGGGCCTCAACAGCTATTACAGCGTCTCCGACGGCAGCACCATGAGCTACCGCACGCGCATCCGCACGCCGAGCTTCGCGCACTTGCAGCAGATCCCGGCGGCCATCAACGGCCACATGATTCCCGACCTGATCGCGTACATCGCGTCCATCGATTTCGTCATGGCGGATGTGGATCGCTGAGCCCATGCAGACCGAAACCGTCATCAAGCTGGCCGATCTCGGAAAGAAGGCGTCCTTTGCGCTGAGCGAAGCCGAGCGTCACGAGATCGAAGAGGAAATGCATCACTACCCCGACACGCGCGCGGCGAGCATCGGTGCGCTCAAGATCGTGCAGAAGCATCGCGGCTGGGTGCCGGATGCGGCGATTGCCCCGGTTGCCAAGCTGATTGGCACCGACGCGGCCGACCTCGAAGGCGTGGCCACGTTCTACAACCTGATTTTCCGCCAGCCGGTCGGTCGCCATGTGGTGCTGGTCTGCGACAGCATTTCCTGCCACCTCACCGGCTACGACGAATTGAAAGTCGCGCTGGAGAAAAAACTCGGCATTAGCCTGGGACAGACGACGAAGGACCAGCGCTTCACCCTGCTGCCGATCTGCTGCCTCGGCAATTGCGACCGCGGCCCGACGATGATGATCGACGAAGACCTGCACGGTGACGTGGCGCCCGAAGGCCTGGACAAAATTCTGGCGGCATACGCATGAAGATCAGCGCCGAAACCCATCCGCTGACCTTTACCATCGACAAGGCTCGCGGCCCGCTCGATCTCAAGGCGTACGAGAAGGTCGGCGGCTACGCCAGCCTGCACAATGCGATCAAGGAACTGGCGCCGAAGGACGTGCAGCAGAAGGTCAAGGACGCCAACCTGCGCGGCCGCGGTGGTGCAGGCTTCCCCACCGGCATCAAGTGGAGCCTGGTGCCGATGGGCCCCGACTCCGGCGCGAAGTATCTCGTTTGTAACGCGGACGAGATGGAGCCCGGCACCTTCAAGGACCGCATCCTGATGGAGGACGCGCCGCACCTGATGGTGGAGTCGATGATTACCGCGGCCTACGCCATCGGAGCGTGCACCGGCTACATCTTCCTGCGCGGCGAGTACGTTCTCGCTGCAAATAATCTGAACAAGGCGCTCGCGGAAGCACGCGCTGCCGGTCTGCTCGGCAAGAACATTCTCGGCTCGGGCTGGGATTACGACTGCTTCGTGCACACCGGCGCCGGCCGTTACATCTGCGGTGAAGAAACCGCGCTGATCAATTCGCTCGAAGGCCGTCGCGCCAACCCGCGCGCCAAGCCGCCGTTCCCGCAGATCAGTGGTTTGTGGGGTCGGCCGACCGTGGTCAACAACGTCGAGACGCTGTGCAACATCCCAAGCATCGTGGTCCACGGCGGCGACTGGTTCAAAGGCCTGAGCCAGGGCAAGACCAAGGACGGCGGCACCAAGCTTTACGGCTGCTCCGGCCGCGCCAACAAACCGGGCTGCTGGGAACTGCCGTTCGGCACGACCACGCGAGAGATTCTCGAAGTTCACGCCGGCGGCATGAAAGGCGGCAAGAAGCTGAAGGCCTGGTTGCCGGGCGGAGCTTCAACCGACTTCCTGCTGCCCGAACATGTCGACCTGCCGATGGATTTCGATACGATCTCCAAGGCGGGCTCGCGCATGGGTACGGGTCTGATCACGGTGGTGGCGGAAGACCAAAGCATGGTTTCCGCGGTGCGCAACCTCGAAGAATTTTTCTCGCGCGAGTCCTGCGGCTGGTGCACGCCCTGCCGCGACGGATTGCCCTGGTCGGTGCGCCTTCTCAAGGCGATCGAAAACGGCGAAGGCCAACCCGGTGACATCGAGAAGCTGATGACGCTCACCCGTCTGCTCGGTCCCGGCCGCACTTTCTGCGCGCACGCGCCGGGCGCGATGGAGCCGCTGCAATCGGCAATCAAGTATTTCCGTGGTGAGTTCGAGCGCGGCATTCGCGCGGGCGTAACAAAGACCGCAGTTCAGGCTTAAGGCACACATGGCCAAGATCCACGTCGACGGCAAGGACTACGAAGTCAGCGGCAGCGACAACCTGCTGCAGGCCTGCCTGTCGCTCGGGCTCGATATTCCCTACTTCTGTTGGCATCCCGCGCTGGGCAGCGTCGGCGCCTGCCGCCAGTGCGCGGTCAAGCAGTATCGCGACGAGAACGACAAGAACGGGCGCATCGTGATGTCCTGCATGACGCAGGCGCAGGACGATATGTACATCTCGATTGCGGACAAGGAAGCCTCCGAGTTCCGAGAGGCCATCATCGAATTCCTGATGACCAACCACCCGCACGACTGCCCGGTCTGCGAAGAGGGTGGCCATTGTCACCTGCAGGACATGACGGTGATGACGCGGCATCACGCGCGCACCTACCGTTTCGACAAGCGCACGCATCTCAACCAGGACCTCGGGCCCTTCATCGGCCACGAGATGAACCGCTGCATCGCGTGTTATCGCTGCGTGCGCTACTACCGTGATTACGCGGGTGGCACGGATCTGGGTGTGTACGGCGCGGCGTCCAACGTCTACTTCGGCCGCGCCGAAGACGGCGTGCTGGAGAATGAATTCAGCGGCAATCTCTCCGAGGTCTGCCCCACCGGCGTGTTCACCGACAAGACGCACTCCGAAAACTACGTGCGCAAGTGGGACATGCAGTTCGCGCCCAGCATCTGCTCGGGTTGTTCGGTCGGCTGCAACGTCTCGCCGGGCGAGCGTTACGGCGAAGTGCGGCGCATCGAGAACCGCTACCACGGCGCACTCAACGGGTATTTCCTCTGCGACCGTGGCCGCTTCGGCTACGGCTACACCAACCGCAAGGACCGGCCGAAACTTCCGGTGCTGAAGATCGAGGGCAAGAACCGGACGATCAGCGCCGAGGTCGGTGCGGACCAGGTACTCGCCATCGTCTCCGGCGCCAAGCGCATTCTCGGCATCGGTTCGCCGCGCGCTTCGCTGGAAGCGAATTTCGCGCTGCGCAGCGTGGTAGGTGCGGAGCGCTTCAACAGCGGCATCGCGGCGCACGAGCACGAACTGGTCACGCTTGCGGCCTCGATCCTGCGTGGGCCGGTCGGCGCCGCCAATATTCGCAGCATGGAAGAAGCCGACGTCGTGCTCGTGCTGGGCGAGGACGTCACGCAAACCGTGCCGCGTGTTGCGCTCGCGATCCGCCAGGCAGCGCGCGGCAGGATGATCATCGAAGGCGCGAAGAAGAACATCGCAGAGTGGCAGGTCATTGCGCTCGCCGATCTCGTGCAACAGGGCAAGAACCCGGTGTTCGTTGCGACGCCGGAAGTCTCGCGGCTGGACGATATTGCGGCTGGTTTGCATCGCGCGACGCCGGATCAGATTGCGAAGCTCGGGTACGCGATCGCGCACCGGCTCGATGCCAGCGCACCGGTCGCGACCGGATTGGACGAAGCAACATCCAAGCTCGCTGATGAAATTGCGAAGGCTCTTTCTTCAGCGACCAAGCCGCTGATTGTGTCCGGCACCGGCGCGGGTTCTGCTGCCGTGATGCAGGCCGCGGCCAACATCGCCTGGGCCTTGAAGAAGGCGGCGCTCGACAAGCCTGTCGGCTTGTCGCTGGGTCTGCCCGAATCCAACAGCATGGGCATGGCGTTGTTCGACGCACCTGCGCTCGAAGCCGCGCTGGAAGCCGCGACGAAGGGCGAAGTCGACGTGCTGGTCGTGCTTGAAAACGATCTCTATCGCCGCGCGCCGAAGCCGCTGGTAGATGCCGCGCTGGCCAAGGTGCGACTGATCGTGATCGATCACCAGCTCACCGAGACGGCGCAGCGCGCGGACCTGCTGTTGCCCGCCGGCACCGTGTTCGAAACCGACGGCACCTTCGTGAATTTCGAAGGCCGTGCGCAGCGCTACTTCCAGGTGTTCGATCCGACTTACTACGACCGCAGCGTGGCTATCCAGGAATCCTGGCGCTGGTGCGATGCTATGGACAGCACTGAGCACTGGAACGGACTCGACGACGTGACCGCCGCCTGCGCCGCGGCACTGCCGCAGTTCGCGATGATTACCGAGACCGCGCCCAACTCGAAGTTCCGGCTCAAGGGCCTGAAGCTAGCGCGTGCGCCGCATCGCTACTCCGGCCGTACCGCGATGCGCGCCAATCTCTCCGTGCACGAGCCGCGCGCGACCCAGGACGCGGACTCTCCGCTGGCCTTCTCCATGGAAGGCGCCAACGGCGCGATGGCGATGGATCGCCCGTCCGAGTTGCTGCCCTTTGCCTGGGCGCCGGGCTGGAACTCACCGCAGGCCTGGAACAAGTTCCAGGCGGAAGTCGGCGGCGAGATGAAGGGTGGCGATTCCGGCGAGCCCGTGCTGGTGACCGACGAGAAGGCCAGCCGATCGTACTTCGCGCCTGCCACTGCGCCGGGCGGCGATGAGCTGCGCGTCGTGGTGCTGCACCACATCTTCGGGTCGGACGAGCAAAGCTCGCGCGCCGAAGTTATTCAAGGCCGGTCGCCGAAAGCTTATGTGGCGTTGAGTGCTGCGGATGCGCAGCGCCTGGGCGTCAAGGACGTGGCGAAAGTTTCCGTCGGCGGTGTGAACGTGAATCTGCCAGCGCGAATCAGCGCGACGCTCACCGCTGGCTCGGTCGGTCTGCCCGTGGGTCTGCCGGGTGTGCCTTACGCGACGCCGGGCAGCGCGATCACGGTGGGAGCCCCCTGATGTTCGCGTGGATCACGCCCGAGCTGCTCAACATCGGCATCCAGGTGTTCGAGGCCATCGCCATCCTGCTGGTGGTGACGATTGCCGGCGCGCTGATGACCTGGGCCGAGCGCCGCCTGCTCGGCCTGTGGCAGGACCGCCTGGGTCCCAATCGAGTGTGGTTTCTCGGCGTCGGCATCGTCGTCGCCGACATGGTCAAGAGCTTCTTCAAGGAAGACTGGACGCCACCCTTCGCCGACAAGACCATGTACTGGCTGGCGCCGGCGATCTCGATGGCGATGATGATGCTCGGCGCCATGATCGTGCCGATCACGCCGAACATCGGCGTTGCCGATGGCGACTACCAGCTCGGCATCCTGATTTTCCTCGCCATCGCGGGCCTCGCGGTGTACGCGGTGATGCTGGGTGGCTGGGCGTCCAACAGCAAGTACTCGCTGCTCGGCGGACTGCGCTCCACCGCGCAGACCATCACCTACGAAGTGTTCATGGGCATCTCCATCATGGGCGTGGTGATGCAGGCGGGCAGCTTCAACCTGCGCGACATCGTCGAGGCGCAGCGCGACGGCGTGTGGAATGTCATTCCGCAGATCCTCGGCTTCGCCGTGTTTTCGCTCGCGGCCATCGCCACCACGCACCGCACGCCCTTCGATCTGCCAGAGGCCGAGCAGGAACTGGCCGCCGGTTATCACACTGAATATTCGAGCATGAAGTTCGCCTTGTTCATGATCTCCGAGTACGTCGGCATCACGATGGTCTCGATGATCGTCGTCGTCCTGTTCTTCGGCGGCTGGGATGGACCCTTCGTGGATCAGTTCCCGATCCTGGGCCTGCTCTGGTTCAGCCTCAAGTGCCTGTTCTTCATGTTCGGCTTCATCCTGATTCGCGCCGCGCTGCCGCGTCCGCGCTACGACCACATGATGAGTGCGGGCTGGAAAGTCTGCCTGCCGCTGGCCTTGGTCAACATGATGGTGACGGGCCTGGTGCTGGTCGCGAATTCCTCGGGAGGTGCCTCGTGAGCGTGTGGACGGTGGTCAAGGGCATCGGTACGCAGTTCCGCAGCCTGGGCATGATCTTCATGCACACGTTTGCCAAGCGCGACACGATTTCGTATCCCGAGGTGAAGCCCTACGTGCCGCCGCGCTATCGCGGTCGCATCATCCTGACGCGCGATCCCGATGGCGAAGAGCGTTGCGTCGCGTGCAACTTGTGCGCGGTCGCCTGTCCGGTCGGATGCATCAGCCTGCAGAAAGCGGAGAAGGAAGACGGCCGCTGGTACCCGGAATTCTTCCGCATCAATTTCTCGCGCTGCATCTTCTGCGGCCTGTGCGAAGAAGCCTGCCCGACCACCGCGATCCAGCTCACGCCGGATTACGAGATGTGCGAGTACGACCGCCAGAACCTGGTGTACGAAAAAGAGCACCTGACTATCAGTGGACCAGGCAAGTACCCGGACTACAATTTCTACCGGGTCGCGGGTCTGGCGATCAAGAACAAGCCCAAGGGCGCAGCGCTGCACGAAGCGCAGCCGGTCGATGTGAAATCTCTACTGCCCTGAGCCATGGAAATCGCCTTCTACATTTCGGGCTTCGTCGCGGTGCTGGCGACCATCCTGGTGATCGTCAATCCCAGCCCGGTGCACGCGCTGATGTACCTGGTGACGTCTCTGCTCGCCATCGCCAGCGTGTTCTTCACGCTCGGCGCGCCGTTCGCGGCGGCGTTGGAAGTGATCGTCTACGCGGGCGCGATCATGGTGCTGTTCGTGTTCGTGGTCATGATGCTGAACCTCGGCAAGGCCGTGGTCTTGCAGGAACAGGCCTGGTTGAGACCGGGCACGTGGATAGGCCCGGGAATTCTCTGCGCGCTGTTGCTGTATCCGATTCTGCGCCTGACGCTCAACGGCGAGATGACGCCGGCGGGTTTGAAGGTGGTGAGTCCGAAGGAAGTGGGAATCATGCTTTACGGGCCCTACCTGCTGGCGGTGGAACTGGCGTCGATGATGCTGACGGCGGGGCTGGTCGCGGCGTATCACCTGGGCAAGCACGATGACGCAGCGGGTAGCCGTTAGCGTTTAGGACGTATCGCGCGCATTGCGCACGACGGCGTGGCAGATCAATCGTGCGCAATGCGCACGCTACGCGAGACGAAGGGAAGAGGATGACGGAAGTCAGCGGAATACCGATGGAGCATGGCCTTGCGCTGGCCGGCGTGCTGTTCACGCTGGGCCTGCTGGGCCTGCTCGTGCGCCGCAACATCCTGTTCATGCTGATGTCGCTGGAAATCATGATGAACGCGGCGGGACTGGCGTTCATCGTTGCGGGTTCGCGCTGGGTGCAGCCGGATGGCCAGATCATGTTCATGCTGATTCTGACGCTCGCGGCTTGCGAGGCCAGCGTCGGGCTCGCGTTGCTGCTCCAGCTCTACCGGCGTTTCAACACCATGGACGTGGACTCCGCGTCCGAGATGAAGGGCTAAGCGATGCTCGACCTGCTGTTCCTCGTCTTCGCCCTTCCGCTCGCCGGCTTCGTGATTCTGGCGTTCGCGCGCGGGCGTCTGTCCGAAACGCCGGCTGCCATCGTCGGTGTCGGTTCGGTCGGCGGTGCCTTCCTCATCACGATTCTGTGCGGCATCGAGTTCCTCACGCACCCGCCTGAAGGCGGCGCCTTCACGCAGGTGCTGTGGAACTGGATGAGCGTGGGGCAATTGAAGGTGCACCTCGGGCTGCGGCTCGACGCACTGTCTCTGGTGATGACCGGCGTGATCACGGGCGTGGGTTTCTTCATCCACCTGTTCGCCTCGTGGTACATGCGCGGCGACGATTCGTACGACCGTTTCCTGTCGTACATGAATCTGTTCGTCGCCTCGATGCTGTTCCTGGTGCAGGGCGACAGCCTGCTGTTCCTGTACTTCGGCTGGGAGGGCGTGGGCTTGGCGTCCTACCTGCTGATCGGCTTCTGGTACAAGGATGCGGCCAACGGTGCGGCCGCGCGCAAGGCCTTTGTCGTCACGCGTGTGGGCGATACCTTCATGGCGCTGGGCATCTTCATTCTGTTCAAGGAATTCGGCACGCTCGATATCCAGGAACTGATGACCCGGATCGCCGTCGAGTGGAAGGACGGACCGGGCATCTCGACGCTCGCCGCGATGCTGATACTCGGCGGCGCGGTGGGCAAGTCTGCACAGCTCCCGCTACAGACCTGGCTGCCGGACGCCATGGCCGGCCCCACGCCAGTGTCCGCACTGATTCACGCGGCCACGATGGTCACCGCGGGCGTGTACCTGATTGCACGCACGCACGTGCTGTTCGAGGTGGCGCCTTACGGGCTGGAAGCCGTGGGCTGGGTCGGCGCCATCACCGCGCTGATGGCCGGCTTCATCGCGCTGATGCAGACCGACATCAAGCGCATCCTGGCGTACTCGACCATGTCGCAGATCGGCTACATGTTCCTTGCGCTGGGCGCAGGCGCATATCAGCCTGCGATCTTCCATCTGATGACGCACGCCTTCTTCAAGGCGCTGCTGTTCCTCTCGGCCGGGTCAGTGATTCTGGCGCTGCACCACGAGCAGGACATCTTCAAGATGGGCAATCTCAGGAAGGACCTGCCGTTCACCTTCTGGGTGTTCCTGATTGGCAGCCTGGGTTTGATCGCCTTCCCTGGCACCTCGGGATTCTTCTCGAAAGACGAAATCCTGTTCGAGGCCTACGCCAACGGGCACCTGGGCCTGTACTACGCCGGCTTGCTCGGCGCGTTCATGACCGGGCTCTACACCTTCCGCCTGATCTTCATCGCGTTCTTCGGCAAAGCGCATCACCACGGCGTGCACAAGCCGCACGCGAAGTTCTCGCACGACCTGCCGCTGGCGGCGCTCGCCGTGCTCGCCCTGCTCGGTGGATTCATTCACCTGCCGCTGGACAGCGTGCTGCCGAGAGCTGAGGTGTCCGAAGCGATGGAGCACAAGAAGCATTTCCTCGAAGCGATTTCCGTGGCCGTGTCGCTCAGCGGCGTTGCGCTTGCGTGGCTGATTTTCGGCCGCTCGCGTGAGCGCGCGAAAGCGCTGCGGGATTCGCGCAATCCGATGCTGCGGCTCTGGGGTGCAGCCTTCGGTTTCGACTGGCTTTACGACAAGCTGTTCGTGTGGCCGTACATGACCTTCGTGCGGATCAACTCCAAGGACATCTTCGACCAGATCATTACCCTGATTCCGGACGGCTTCCGCATCCTCAACGGCTGGTTCGCAGCTTCGCAGAACGGAATGCTGCGCTGGTATGCCGCCGCCGTGGGCGGCGGTGCGGTCCTCGTCGTTGCCGCCGTTGTCTTCATCTAGAGCCTATCCATGATTCTTGTCTGGCTCATCCTGATTCCCTTCATCGCCGGCTTGCTGAGCTGGCAGGCGGAACTGCGCTTCGGTCCCAAGTACCCGCGCTGGATTGCACTCGCCGGCATGGTGCTGGCGCTGGGCATTTCGATCTGGTTGTGGGTGACCCTCGACTACAGCATCACCCTGCCTGGCAAGGAGCCGGCCTGGGTCATCGAATACCAGGCACCGTGGATTCCGCGCTTCGGCATCTCGTTCCACTTCGGTCTCGACGGCCTGTCCATCCTGCTGGTGGCGCTGACCAACCTGCTGGGCGTGATGGCGATCATCTGCTCGTGGAAGGAAATCGATCGCAACGTCGGCTTCTTCCATCTGAACCTCTTGTGGAACCTGGGCGGCGTGGTCGGCGTGTTCCTTACCCTCGACCTGTTCCTGTTCTTCTTCCTGTGGGAAATGATGCTGGTGCCGATGTATTTTCTCATCGCGCTCTGGGGGCACCAGACGCCGGGCGGCAAGAGCACGGTGTACGCGGCGACCAAGTTCTTCATGTTCACGCAGGCCTCGGGCCTGCTGCTGCTGGTCGCCATCCTGGGTCTGGTGTTCGTGAATTTCCAGACCACCGGCGTCATCAGCTTCGACTACGAAGACCTGCTAAAGACGGAGATGAGCGCGAACGTCGAGTACATCCTCATGCTCGGCTTCTTCATCGCGTTTGCGGTCAAGACGCCGGCGGTGCCGCTGCACACCTGGTTGCCGGATGCGCACAGCCAGGCGCCCACCGCGGGCTCGGTGGACCTCGCGGGGATTCTCCTGAAGACTGCCGCCTACGGCATGATGCGCTTCAGCATTCCGCTATTCCCCAATGCCTCGGCCGACTTCGCACCGGTCGCGATGTGGCTGGGCGTGGCCGGCATCGTCTACGCCGGCATCATGGTGTTCGCGCAGTACGACGTGAAACGACTGGTGGCGAACTCCTCGGTATCGCACATGGGCTTCGTGCTGGTGGGCATTTACGCCGGCACCGAGATCGCCTTGCAGGGCGTCATCATGCAGATGCTCGCGCACGGCATTTCCGCAGGCGCGCTGTTCATTCTCTGCGGCGAAATCTACGAGCGCCTGCACACGCGTGATCTAAGGAAGATGGGCGGGCTATGGGCGCGCTTCCCCTACCTGCCGCCGATCATGCTGTTCTTCGTCGCGGCCAGCCTGGGCTTGCCGGGCCTCGGCAATTTCATCGGCGAGTTCCTGGTGCTGCTGGGCACCTGGCCGGTGGACCCCATTGTCACCATCGCGGCTTCGACCGGGTTGGTGCTCGCCGCGGTGTACTCGCTGATCCTGATTCAGCGCGCCTTCCATGGTCCGATACAGAACGACGAGCACGGCGAACACTTGCAGGATCTCTCGAAGCGCGAACTCGCGATGCTGGGTTCGCTGATGATCATCATGCTGTGGCTGGGCCTGTACCCGCAGCCGATTCTCGATACCTCCGCCGTCGCCATGCAGCACGTCGCAGCGATCTACGAGGCCGCCAAGGCCGTGCCCGTCGCAGCGGTCGCCGGAGTGGTGCCATGAGTTTCACCTGGCAGCATTGGGCGGCGCTCTCCCCCATCCTGTTCGTGAGCGCGGCGATCATCGCGTTGATGGTCGCCATTGCCATCAAGCGCGACCATTTCTGGAACATCACGGCCGGCATCGCGTTCGGGAACTTCGCGTGGGTTGCGGTAGCGGTGCTGTTCTTCGGCCCGCTGGTAGCGCCCGAGATCGTGCCCGCGATGCTGCCGCTGGAAGTCACGCCGCTGCTGGTCATCGACAACTACGCGCTGTTCTACTTCGGCATCATCATCGTCTGCACCCTGGCCTGCGCCACGCTCTGTCAGGGCTACATGGAGGGCTACCACGGCAACAAGGAGGAGATGTACCTGTTGCTGGCGCTGGCCTCGCTAGGAGGAATGGTGCTGGTGGCCAGCCGCCACTTTGCCTCGCTCTTCATCGGCCTGGAACTGCTGTCAATTCCGTTGTACGCCATGATCGCGTACCCGCAGCAGTCGCGGCACTCGCTGGAAGGCGGACTCAAATACCTGGTGCTGTCGGCCGCTGCGTCCGCCTTCCTGCTGTTCGGCATGGCGCTGATTTATGCCGAAGTCGGGCATCTGGGCTTCGCCGAAATCGGCCAGTACATGGCGAGACCGGAGGGTATCGATCTGCTCGTCAGCCTCGGCGGCGCGATGATCGTCGTCGCCATGGGCTTCAAGCTCTCGCTCGTGCCGTTCCATCTGTGGACGCCCGACGTGTACGAAGGCGCGCCCGCGCCCGTGACCAGTTTTCTGGCCACCGCGTCCAAGACCGCGGTGTTCGCGGTGCTGCTGCGTTACTTCGTCGAGGCCCAGGCCTACAACAACACCTCGACGATGACGGTGCTGACGGTGCTCGCCATCCTGTCGATGATTATCGGCAACGTGCTCGCGCTCCTGCAGAACAACGTCAAGCGCATGCTTGCGTACTCGTCGATCGCACACTTCGGCTACTGCATGGTGGCGCTCATCGCATCGGGTCCGCTGGCGGTGGAAGCCGTGGGCATGTACCTCATCACCTACGTCGTCACCACGCTCGGCGTGCTCGGCGTCGTCACCCTGATATCCAGCCCGTACAACAACGAAGGCGACGCCGACGAACTGGAAGACTACCGAGGCCTGTTCTGGCGCCGGCCGTACATCTCCTCGATTCTCACCGCGATGCTGCTCTCGCTCGCCGGCATTCCGGTCACGGCCGGCTTCATCGGCAAGTTCTACGTGATCGCCGCCGGTGTCGACGCCAAGGAATGGTGGCTGCTCGGCGCCGTGGTGCTCGGCAGCGCGATTGGCCTGTTCTACTACCTGCGCCTCATGATCATCATGTTCATGGACCGCGACCGCCAGCAGCGCTTCGACGCGCCGCTCAACTGGGGCGTACAGACCGGTGGAGCGATGGTGGTGGCCGTGACCTTCGCCAGCTTCGTGCTTGGGCTTTATCCGCAGCCGTTTATTTGGATCATTCAGTTGGCGCCGCTGGTGGCGCCTTAATCAGGCGTCCGGGCTTAAAGCATGGGAAGCCAAGTAATCGCGAGTAACGCGCCTTACATCGTGGCGCTGCTGCCACTAATGGAGGTGGTTCTGTTTGGCGCCATCTGGCGGTCCCAAAAGCACCCGTACATCTTTGTTGGCGTTGCTCTGGTGGCGCTTTACCCAATCATGTACGCGTGCGTTGCGCCCATTCTCACTGCCGTCGGCATTAGCGGCGGTCGTCCGCCTTTACCGGCCATCACGGCAATGGACCTTCGGTTCTTAAAAGCCTTTGCCCTCTTTGTAGCCTCGTCGGTCACGTTCTTGTGGGCCTTGCGGTATGCACTCAACAAAGTCTGAGCCAGCTCGTGTACGGCGGGTTAGCAGCTTCGTCGCGTAACCCACTTTCGGCGCAACGCCACCCTGACTCGCGATGCCGGCGGGTACGCCGCAAACGACGCGTCTAACCCGCCCCAGGATTTCTCCGCGTGGTGGAGGATTCTCTCGATGTACGACCCGCTTTCCAGCGAGCGTAGGGCGCGTAAGCGTAGGGTGCTGATGAGGCGATAGCCGAATCGCACCAATCCCGGCTCAACGTACCGACGCCTGGTGCGATTACGCCGCAAACAACGCGGCTCCATCGGCACCCTACGAGGCGATAGTCCAGTAAGGCTGGGATGAAGCGTTAGCGAATCCCAGCAGATTCCGCATGGACCGTCGATGCCGGGGTTCGCTATCGCTTCGACCCGGCCTACTTTCTACTGGGCATTCTTGTCGTAACGTCCATCAGCGAGCAAAGCTCGCGTAACCCGCCTTCCGCCCTGCGATAGGGGATTTCAGACGCTTGCACACCGCGTCAGCTCATAGCGCGGCAGAGGCCACCTCCGGATGCTGCGCCAAAGCATCGGCGATGAGTTCGAGCGCGTGCCGGCAATCCAGGCGCGTCCCGGCGCCGCCCAGGCAGACTCGCACTGCCTCGGGCGGCGTTGAGGTTGCGGCGAAGGCATCGCTGCCCACCACGCCTACGCCGCGCAGGCGCAGGTGCGTGGTGAAGCCGATGCGGTTCCACGGTGGGGGCAGTCGCAGCCACAGATGAAACGCCTCGGGTTTCCCGACGAAGCTTCCGCGCGGAAGAATGTCAGCCGCCATCTGTTGCCGTAGCTGCGATTCGCGACGGATGGCGTGGAGCATCACGTCCGCACTGCCGTCGTTGATCCAGCGCGTCGCGAGCAGCATGGTCATGGGGGCGGCCATGATGGTGGTGGCGCGCAGGGTCGAGAGCAGGCGCTTGGCGGCGCGCGCGTCCGGCGCCACCAGATAAGCGATGCGCAGGCCGGCGCCGAGGTGCTTGGCCAGCCCGCTGATATACCAGGTGAGTTCGGGTGCGAGCTGCGCTATCGGGGGCGGCGCGCTCAGCGGCAGCAGGCCGTAGGCGTCGTCCTCGACGATCGCCACGCCGTACTGTCGTGCGATGGCAACCAGCGTGCTGCGACGCTCTGCGGAGAAGATCGTGGTGGTCGGATTCTGCAAGGTCGGATTGCAGTACAGCGCCTTGGGTCGGTGTAGCCTGCAGGCGGTCTCGAAGTCCTTCGGCAGAATGCCTTCGGCGTCCATCGGCAGGCCGTGCAGACGAATGCCGAACTGTGCGCTCAGGGCTTTGACGCCGGGATAGGTGATGTCCTCGCAACACATCACTTCGCCAGGGCGAACCAGCGTGCTGAACAGCGCCACCAGCGCGCTCTGGATCCCGGGGCAGATCAGCACGCGTTCGACCGAAATACCGGGCAGCAAGGGCGCGAGCCAGCGTCGTCCGGCGTCGCGTTCCTCTTCGCTGCCGCCGAACTCCTGGTAACGCAGCAGGCCGGGCAGGTCGGACTGCTCCAGCACCTGCGCCATGCCGCGCCGCATCCGCGCCAGCAACACCACGTCCTGCGGTTCGGGCGGCAGGTTCATCGTCATCTCGACGAGGCTCACCGAGCGCGCGCTGCGGTTGGACACCGACGCTGCGCTGGTGCACACGAAGCAGCCCTTGCCGAAGTTGCTCTCGATCAGGCCACGCGCACGCGCCTCCTTGTAACCGCGCGCCGCGGTGGTGTAGTTGAGCGACAACTCCTGAGCCAGTCGACGCAAGGGCGGCAGACGATCCTGCGCGCTCAGGCGACCGTCACGAATGTCCTCGGCAATAGCGTCCGCCAGGGCCAGGTAGGCCGGCTTGTCGCTCGCGGCCAGACCGAGCTTCCAGCGTCTTGCGTTTTCGGGCATGCGCCTCCAGCGAAAGGCTTGATCGCAAGCGACACGATCAAGCGCGATGAGTCCTGGCGATCACCACGCAAGCGCAGTGCCGCTCCGAGGTGGTGCATCGCCCGCGCCCCTGCACCTTTGCGGGCAGCAGAGGCGCCTGCATAGAGGTGCGGAATGATCGACGTGCCATCCGATCATGTGTGTGATGGCGTGTCGCGCGGGACAAAAAACTGAGCAAATCCATTCGCTAGCCAGCTTGATCGGAAGTTGATCGCATCGCGACGCGTCCAAGCGGCACAGCGGTTGCGCCTGTTAGGCGCGTGGTCCCTAGCCAGCTTTTCCCATTTCCGGAGAGAACCGATGCCCGCAGTGACGACCCCCAAAACCAAGAAAGGCGATTTCTTCGTGGACTACGAAGAGAAGGTCTTCGAAGACGTAAAAGCCAAGCCGGGCGAAAAAGCCCTGGTGACGTTCCACACCGTGGCCTTCGAAGGCTCCATCGGCCTGGTCAACATCCTCCAGGCCAAGCGCCTCAAGCGCAAAGGCTTCGAGACCTCGATCCTGCTCTACGGGCCCGGCGTGACCCTGGGCATCCAGCGCGGCTTTCCGACCATCGGCGACGAAGCCTTCCCCGGCGCGCAGAACTTCAGCGGCCAGCTCGGCGCGTTCATGGGCGAGGGCGGCAAGGTCTACTGCTGCCGCTTTGCGCTGCAGATGCTGTACGGCCACGGCGAGCACTCGCTGCTGCCCGGCATCGTGCCGATCAACCCGCTCGATGTGCTCGATCTGATTCTGCTTCACCGCAACGACAACGCATTCATGATTCATACGTGGACCGTGTGATCAAAGGTCCGATCGAAGGCCATCCGGATTGATCGAGTGAGCGCTCACCGGAAAATTCGCGCCGCCGCTGTCCAGCTCAATCCCGTGCTGGACAGCGCCGACGGCACGATTGCCAAGGTGCTCGATGCCATTGCATCGGGCGCGGCGCAGGGCGTGCAACTGATGGTCTTTCCGGAGACCGTCGTGCCCTACTACCCGTACTTCTCGTTCGTCACGCCCGCCGTGTCGATGGGGCCGCTGCACCTGCAGCTGTACGAGCACGCGCCGACAGTGCCCGGCCCGATGACTGACGCGGTTTCTGCCGCGGCCAGGCGTCACGGCATGGTCGTGGTGCTGGGCGTCAACGAGCGCGATCACGGCACGCTGTACAACACACAACTGATCTTCGATGCCGACGGCACGCTCGTGCTCAAGCGTCGCAAGATCACGCCGACTTACCACGAGCGCATGGTCTGGGGTATGGGCGATGGCTCCGGTCTGAAGACTGTGGAGACCGCGGTCGGCACGGTGGGTGCGCTGGCTTGCTGGGAGCACTACAACCCGCTGGCGCGCTACGCATTGATGACGCAGCACGAGCAGATTCATTGCAGCCAGTTTCCGGGTTCGCTGGTCGGGCCGATCTTCGCCGAGCAGATGGAAATCACCATGCGTCATCACGCACTGGAGTCCGGCTGTTTCGTGGTCAATGCCACCGCTTGGCTCACGCCTGAGCAGGTGAAATCGCAGGCACCGAGTCCGGAACTGGAGAAGGCATTTTCCGGCGGTTGTTACACCGCCATCATTTCGCCCGAGGGAAAACATCTGGCGGAACCGCTGCGCGAAGGCGAGGGCATGGTCATTGCCGATCTCGATTTCGCGCTCATCACCAAGCGCAAACGCATGATGGATTCGGTCGGGCATTACGCGCGACCGGAGTTGCTAAGCCTCAACCTCGATGATCGCGTGCAGCCCTATCGGCATGGGACCACGCCGTCGCCGGTTGCCGATCCGATCCGGCATCGCGCCGATCCGCGCGATCTCGAAGATTTCGCGCAGGTCTCGCAATTGCTGAGCAGGCCGCAGGCCCTGGACGCCACTCAGGGTTCTTACCTGAAGGCCATCGCCGACCTCATCGAGAAATCCGCATGACCGCTCGCGAGCCGTCTTCCACTGAGCTGGCGCGTCATCTCATTACCGAGATTCAGGCGCAAGGTCTGCGCCTTGAAGACGTGAACGCCGGCGCGCCCGCGCGCAAGGGCGGCGCCGGACCTACTGATCACAAGGCCGTCACGGTCGATGGCCGCACCGTGATGGTTCCGGTGCACAGCGATGCCGCAAAGACTTCGGCGTTTGTCGCACGATCACCCGACGCCAAGGGCGTCAGCATCCTGGAGCGCAACGGATTGGCCATCGGCCGCATCGAATTTCCTCGCTCACCGCGCTTCTACAAGTTGCAGACCTTCGATGGCGTGCCGTATTCGATGATCGCGCAGTTGCACGGCTCGGACGTGCTCGCCACGACCATCCTGCAAACCTGCATCCGTTACGGCCGTCGCAGCACTTCCTGCCAGTTTTGCGCCATCGGCGAGTCTCTGAAAGAAGGCCGCACCATCAACCGCAAGACGCCCGAACAACTCGGCGAAGTCGCCCGCGCCGCCGTGCTGCTCGACGGCGTCAAGCACATGGTCATGACCACGGGCACGCCCAACTTCACCGATCACGGCGCGGAGATTCTCTGCGAGAGCGCGTTCGGCGTGAAGGCTGCGCTCAGCAACCACTTCAGCCTGCCCATACAAGGCCAGTGTGAACCGCCTGACGATCCGGCCTGGTTCCAGCGTATGCGCGACGCGGGCATCGACTCGCTGGGCATGCACCTCGAAGCCGTCACACAAGAAGTGCGCACGCGCATAATGCCGGGCAAGGCCAGCGTGACGATTCCCGAATACCTGCGCGCCTTCGAAGATGCGGTCACGGTGTTTGGCCGCGGACAGGTCAGCACATACATCCTGGCTGGTCTCGGCGACACCGACCAAGCGATTCTGGCGATGAGCGAAACGCTGATCGGCCTCGGCGTCTATCCCTTCGTGGTGCCCTTCGTTGCGGTCGGCGGCACGCCGCTGGCCAATCACCCGACACCGTCAGCTCAGCGCATGCGCGGGCTGCTCGCGCCGCTCGGTCGCATGCTCGTCGAAGGCGGTTTGAAGTCCGCCGACATCAAGGCCGGCTGCGGAAAATGCGGCGCCTGCTCTTCGCTCGCCTCTTACGAAACCGGTGCGGCCACGGTGCGCGCGCATGCCGGCTGATATTCACTTGCTCGACTGGGTGCCGGCCACCAGCGTGGCCAGCGCGCATCGATTCGTGCCGGACGAATTTCGCGTGAAGTGCGCGACGGAAGCCTGGGAGTTTCGCGAGGCGGCGCTTCTGCGGCGCAGTGTTTTCTGCGCTGAGCAGAAGTTGTTCGAGCTGGATGATCGCGATGCTATCGACGACAGTGCGACGCATCTCGTCGCCATGTCCTGCTGGCAGGGCATGCCCGATCACGTGGTCGGCACGGTGCGCATACACGAGCTGAGTCCGGGTCACTGGCATGGTTCACGTCTGGCGGTGGAAGCAGGGTCGCGCCGAATCGCTTGGCTCGGCAGCGAGCTGATCCGCATGGCCGTAGGCACGGCCTGCGCTGCGGGCGCAACGCACTTCACCGCGCACGTGCAGGCGCAGAACGAAGCGTTGTTCCAGCGCCTGCACTGGACTACGCGCGCAACCGTGGTGCTGTGCGGCCGGCCGCATCTGGAAATGGAAGCGCAATTGCAGCACTACCCCTGCTGCGAACCGGGCGAGCAGTCGTTCGTTGCCGGTTTGAAGCGCGCGGCCTGAAATGAATCTGCAAGCGCTATCCCAGCGTCTCCGCAACAGCAGCGGCGTTGCGCATAAGCGTGACATCGCAGGCGCGGTCGCCGCGCTGGGCATCGCGGACGCGAGCGCATCAATTCTCGTGGGCGACGACTGCGCCGCGATCCCCGACGGAGAAGGTTGGCTGCTGCTGGCCATCGAAGGTTTCCGTAACGAGTTCGTCGCGGCCGAACCCTGGTTTGCCGGCTGGTGCGGCGTGATGGTCAACGTCTCCGACATCTACGCGATGGGCGGAAGGCCCATCGCCGTGGTCGATGCGCTGTGGAGTCCGGGCGAGGAGCGCGCACGCATGCTGCTGGACGGCATGGCCGCGGCCGCGCGCACCTATGGCGTGCCCGTGGTGGGCGGACACACCAACGCGCGCTGCGACCGCGAGCAACTGTCGGTCGCGATACTCGGGCGTGCCAACAAGCTGCTGACCAGCTTCGATGCACGTCCCGGCGATGTGCTGCTCTCGGTGGTCGATCTACGTGGACAGTATCGCGCGCAATTCTCGAACTGGGATGCGAGTTCCGGCGTGGACGCGAAGCGCCTGCGTGCGGATCTCGAACTGCTGCCGCAGATCGCGGAGGCCGGTCTGTGCCGCGCTGCCAAGGACATCTCGCAAGCCGGCGTACTCGGCACCTTGCTCATGCTGCTGGAGTGTTCCGGCATTGGTGCAGTGGTTGAGCCCGATGCAGTCCCTCGGCCCGCCGGTGTGCCTGTCGAGCGCTGGCTGCTGCATACCTTTCCGAGTTACGGATTTCTGCTCGCCGTGCTGCCGACCCACGTGGCCGAAGTTACCGCTCGCTTTGCGGCGCGTGGACTGAGCTGTGGCGCCATCGGGCGTTGCGAGTCGCAGCGTCAGTTGAAGCTGCGCCATGGCGCAGACGAAGTGCTGGCCTGGGATTTCGAGCGCTCATCGCTTATTGGCTGCGGGCCGGTTGCAAGGCCAGAGCCCATCAACGCGGAACTCGTCGATGCCTGAAATCCACTTCCAGGTGCGCTGGCCCGATGAGAGCCGGCAAAGCTGCTACTCACCTTCGTCCCACATCAAGGAATTTTTTGCGGCCGGGCAGGCGTATCCGCTGGCGGAGTTTCTCGATCGCAGTCGTCGCGGTCTTGCGCACGCCAGCGAGCGTGTGCGCGAGCGCTACGGCTACGCGTGCAGCAGCGCGGCCATGCAGTTGGAGCAGATCGAGCGTATCGCCTCAGGCTTTGCGCAAACGCCGGGTGCGCGGGTCACTGTGGAGTCGTTCCATGAATAGCTTTGACTCTCCGCGGTACGTCCCGGTCGTCGTCATCGGGGGCGGCCAAGCCGGCTTGTCGATGAGCTGGCATCTGAAGAATGCCGGCATTGAGCATGTGGTTTTCGAGCGCAAGCGCACGTTCAACGAATGGCGCACGGCGCGCTGGGATTCGTTCTGCCTGGTCACGCCCAACTGGCAGTGCCGGCTGCCCGGCTTTCACTACGCCGGCAGCGATCCTCACGGCTTCATGCTTCGCGAGGAAATCATTCAGTACCTCGATGCCTACATCGCCAGCTTCGACCCGCCGGTGCTCGAAGGCGTCAACGTGAACCGTCTCGAACGATGCGGCAGCGGTGGCTTCAAGCTGTTCACCACCGTTGGTGAGTTCATTGCCGATCAAGTGGTGCTGGCCAACGGTGTGTACCAGCAGCCCATCATTCCGCGCAGCGCGGATCGCTTACCGCCGGACATTCTCCAACTCCACTCGTCCAACTACCGCAACCCGCAGTCCATGCCGGCGGGCGCGACGCTGGTCCTTGGTAGCGGCCAATCGGGCTGTCAGATTGCGGAGGATCTGCACATCGCCGGACGCGAAGTGCATCTGTGCGTCGGCAGCGCACCGCGTTCGCCGCGGGTGTATCGCGGGCGCGAAGTCACCGACTGGCTCACCGAGTCGGGCTACTACGACATCCCTTACGAGACGCACCCGCAGAAAGCGACGGTGCGCGAGAAGACCAATCACTACCTGACGGGTCGCGATGGCGGTCGCGAAATAGATCTGCGCCGTCGAGCGCTGGAAGGCATGAAGTTGTACGGCTTATTCAAGAGTGTCGAAGGCTCTTGCTTTACCTTCAAGCCCAACCTCACGAAAAGCCTCGACGAGGCCGATAAGTCCTACAACAACATCCGCGTGCTGGTGGACCGATACATCGAGGAGCGGGGCATCGATGCGCCGGTCGAGCCTCCGTACCAGGCGCCTTGGGCGCCGCCGTTCGATCCGGTCGAATTGGATTACGTCGCTGCCGGTATCACCAGCGTGGTGTGGGCGATCGGGTTTTCCGCGGACTATGGCTGGGTCGATCTTCCGATCTTCAACGGGCGCGGACATCCGGCCCATCGGCGCGGCGTCACGCCCGTGCCGGGCGTCTACTTCATGGGCCTGGCCTGGCAGAACACCTGGGGCTCCGGCCGCTTTGCCGATGTGGGCAAGGATGCCGAGTACGTGCTCGGCCATATTCTCGAAACTAGCGCGCTGCTGGAACGCGCAGCAGCCTGAAAGCAGGTTGTTGCCCAGCCGGCCACGCACGTCTTCCGTATCCGACGGGCGCCGGAGTGGCGTCAGAACGTGCTGCCATTTGTGGCGATTAAATGCATTTATTTTAATCGCCAGTAGTGACGAGTAGATTGACTTAAACGGCTTTATTCGCCATATTAGGCGAGCTATGAAATTCGATAAAATCGTATCGGATTCAGCGGTGCTGCATGAACTGGGAGCGCGGCTCGCAGCGCAGCGGCTGACGCTCAATCTTACCCAGGCGCAACTGGCAGAGCAGGCCGGCGTGTCAAAGCGCACGGTAGAGCGGCTGGAATCTGGCGCGGTGGCAACACAGCTTTCGGCCTTTCTGCGGGTGTGTAGGGTGTTGGGTCTGCAAGAACGGCTGGAACAGTTGGTGCCGGAACCGGCGCCCAGCCCGATCGCGCAACTCAAGCTGAAAGGCCGCACCCGGCAGCGTGCTTCACGGCCGCTGGAGTTGAGGGAGAAAGCGCCGAAGCGCTGGGTCTGGGGGCCATGACCACGGCCGAGGTGCAGCTTTGGGGACGCACCATCGGCGCGGTGTCGCTGGAGGACGATCGCGAGACGGCAACGTTCGAGTACCTGCCGGCGTTCGTCGGCAGCGGCATCGAGCTGTCGCCGTTGCGCATGCCCTTGGCCCGGCGCGTCTACACGTTTCCCGAGTTGCCGCGAAAAACTTTTCACGGCTTGCCGGGTCTGCTCGCGGATTCATTGCCCGACCGTTTCGGCGACGCACTGATCGACCAATGGCTGGCGATGCAGGGTCGTGCCCCTGCGAGTTTCAGTTCGGTGGAGCGGCTGTGCTACATCGGCGCGCGCGGCATGGGAGCGCTGGAATTCAAGCCGGTGCAGGGGCCGAAGCTGCGCAAATCCAGCCCGGTGGATGTGGCGGCGCTGGTCGCACTGGCCTCCGAGGTGCTGACGCAGCGCAAGGGTTTGAAGACCAGCCTGCGCAGCGCCGCGCGCCGCCGGGCGCTGGAAGACATCCTGCGCGTGGGGACCTCCGCCGGCGGTGCGCGTGCCAAGGCGGTGATTGCCTGGAACCCGAAGAGCAACGAGGTGCGCTCCGGCCAAGTGGAAGCCGGCGACGGTTTTGGGTACTGGTTACTGAAGTTCGATGGCGTGTCCGGCAACAAGGACAAGGAACTGGAAGACCCCAAGGGCTACGGCGCCATCGAATACGCCTACGCGCTGATGGCGCAGGCGGCCGGCATCACGATGAGCGAGTGCCGGTTGTTGGAAGAAAACGGCCGGCGTCACTTCATGACGCGCCGCTTCGACCGACTCATCGACGGCGGCAAGCTGCATATGCAGTCGCTCGGAGCGCTGGCGCATTACGACTACAACCTCGCGGGTGCGTATTCGTACGAACAGGCGCTGCAGGTGATTCGCCAACTGGGCTTGCCGATGGCGGCAGTGGAGGAGCAGTTCCGCCGCATGCTGTTCAACGTCGTGGCGCGCAACCAGGACGACCATGTGAAGAACATCGCCTTCCTGATGGACCGCGAGGGCCGGTGGTCGCTTGCGCCCGCATTCGACGCGACCTACAGCTACAACCCGTCCGGCGACTGGACCGCGCAGCACCAGACGACAATCAACGGCAGGCGCGACGGCTTCACCCTTGCGGATTTCAAAGCCTGTGCGACATCAGCAATGCTGAAACGCGGGCGCGACAAGATCATTCTGGGAGAGGTGGTCGATGCCGTTCAGCGCTGGCCGGAGTTTGCGAAGCAGGCCGGCGTACCCGATGCCCAGCGCAAGCAGATTGCGCGCGTTCACAGACTGGCTTTCCGGGCAGGAAGCTGAACCTCAAACCGTCAGGTGATGCCGCACCATCTCGTCCGTCAGTTCGCCGATGGCGCCGCCAGCCACGTAACGACCCTTGTCGAGAATGCGGAAGTCGCTGGCGATGCGGCGTGTGAATGGCAGCTTCTGTTCCACGATCAGCACGGTGAGGCCGGTTTCGCTATTGAGCCGCAGAATCAGATCGCCGATCTCGTGGACGATGTTGGGCTGAATGCCTTCACAGGGTTCGTCGAGTATCAAGAGTTTCGGTTGCAGCAAGAGTGCGCGGCCGATGGCGAGTTGCTGCTGCTGGCCGCCGGATAGATCGCCGCCGCGACGGCGCAGCATCTGCTTGAGCACAGGGAAGGTGGTGTAGACGCGCTCCAGCGCATCGGCCGGGCGTTCGCGTTTGGCGAACAAGCCCATGCGCAGATTTTCCTCGACCGTGAGCTGCGAGAAAATCTCGCGGCCCTGAGGCACGTAGCCGATGCCCATGTTCGCGCGCTCTTCAGCAGCGCGCTTTCGGATGTCGGCTCCTGCATATGCGATCTCGCCGGACGCAGCCGGGATCAGGCCCATCACGCACTTGAGCAGGGTGGTCTTGCCCATGCCGTTGCGGCCCATCAGGCAAGTGCGCGAGCCGGTGGGGATGGACATGTTCACGTCCCACAGCGTGTGACTGCCGCCGTAGAACTGGTTCAGATTCTTGACCTCGATCATTCGGCGTCTCCGAGATAAACCTCGATGACTTTCGGATCGCTCTGCACCTGGGACATCGTGCCCTCGGCGAGCACCGAGCCCTGGTGCAGCACGGTGACGGTGCGGGCAATGGAGCGCACGAAATTCATGTCGTGCTCCACCACCACCACCGAATGCTTGCCGGCCAGCGACACCAGGAGTTCGGCGGTGCGCTCGGTTTCCTGCGGCGTCATGCCGGCGACGGGTTCGTCGACCAGCAGCAGCGCCGGGTCCTGCATCAGCAGCATGCCGATCTCCAGCCACTGCTTCTGGCCGTGCGACAGGCTGCCCGCGCGCGCCGCGGAGTGATCCTTGAGACCGATGGTTTCCAGCACCTGCTCGATACGCATGCGCTGCTCGGCACTCAGCTTGGCAAACAGCATCTTCCAGACCGACTTGTTGCCGGCCATGGCGAGTTCCAGGTTCTCGAACACGCTGTGCTCGCCGAACACGGTGGGCTTCTGGAACTTGCGGCCGATGCCGGCCTCGGCAATCTCGGGCTCGCTCATCTTGAGCAGGTCGACGGTCTGGCCGAACCAGGCGGATCCCTGGTCCGGCCGGGTCTTGCCGGTGATGACGTCCATCATCGTGGTTTTGCCGGCGCCGTTCGGGCCGATGATGCAACGCAATTCGCCGGCCTCGACGTACAGCGACAGATTGTTGAGCGCGCGAAACCCGTCGAAGCTGACCGTGATGCTCTCCAGGTACAGGACGATGTTGTGACTCAGGTCCAGGTTGGGCGCTCGTTCGCTGCCGCCGCGCTGAAGCACGCGGCCGAAAGTGTGGCTGAAACGGCTCATGCCGCCGGATGCCGGACTCATGATTTCTTGACCTTGAGCTTGGGGATCAGCCCCACCACGCCGCGCGGCAGAAACAGGGTCACCACCACGAACAACGCGCCGAGTCCATACAACCAGATTTCCGGGAAGGCGCCGGTCAGCACGGTCTTGGCATAGTTGACGAGGATGGCGCCGACCACCGCGCCATACAGCACGCCGCGCCCGCCCACCGCCACCCAGATCACGATCTCGATGGCGTTGATCGGCGCGAACTCACCGGGATTGATGATGCCGACCTGCGGCACGTATAGCGCTCCAGCGATGCCGGCCAACAAGGCCGAGAACGTGAACAGCCAGACCTTGTAGTTCTCCACCCGGTAGCCGATGAAACGCGCACGGCCCTCGGCGTCGCGGATCGCTTCGATGATGCGGCCGAAGCGCGAGCGCACGATGTAACGGCAGGCGAAATACACCAGGCCCAGGCTGATGGCGGTGACCACGAACAACGCTACGCGTGTCGAGGACTGCTTGAGATCGAAACCCAGCAGCTCCTTGAAATCGGTCAGGCCGTTGTTGCCGCCGAAGCCCATCTCGTTGCGGAAGAAGGCGAGCAGCAAGGCGTAGGTCAGCGCCTGCGTGATGATGGACAGGTACACGCCGGTCACGCGCGAACGGAACGCGAACCAGCCGAACACGTAAGCGAGGATTCCGGGCGCCACCAGCACCATCAGCATGGCGAACCAGAAGTGATCCATGCCCTGCCAGAACCAGGGCAACTCCTTCCAGTTGAGGAACACCATGAAGTCCGGCAGCACCGGGTCGCCGTACACGCCGCGCGTGCCGATCTGGCGCATCAGGTACATGCCCATCGCGTAGCCGCCGAGCGCGAAGAACGCGGTATGGCCCAGGCTGAGGATGCCGCAATAGCCCCAGATCAGGTCTACTGCCAGCGCCAGGATGGCAAAGCATAGGTACTTGCCGATCAAGGTGACGGTGTAGGTGTCGAGGTGCAGCGGCGAGGATTCCGGCACCACCAGGTTTAGGATGGGCACCAGCACCGTGACGATGGCGAGCACGGTGAGGAACACACCGGCGGGGCGGTCCTCGCGCAGCAGCATCTGGTACGGGCTGGGCGGCGATGGAAACTTGCGCAGCGCTGCGGGAACCGTATTCGCTGACGTATCCATCAGTGCCCCTCCGCCGCACGGCCTTTCTGCGGGAACAGGCCCTTGGGCTTGCGCTGAATGAACAGGATCAGCGCTACCAGCACCAGGATTTTTGCTAGCACTGCACCGGCGTAGGGCTCAAGCAGCTTGTTGATGACACCCAGCGACATGCCGCCAATCAAGGTGCCCCAGAGATTTCCGACGCCACCGAACACCACCACCATGAACGAATCGATGATGTAGGCCTGCCCCAGGTTGGGGCCCACGTTGGTGAGTTGCGACAGCGCCACGCCGGCTATGCCCGCGATGCCGGAACCGAGCCCGAAGGTCGCGGCATCCACCCAGTCGCTGCGCACGCCCATGGCGCGCGCCATCGCGCGGTTCTGCGATACCGCGCGCACCTGCAAGCCCAGCGGCGTGCGCTTCAACACCATCAGCAGGCCGGCGAACACGATCAGGGAGAAGATCACGATGTAGAGCCGGTTGTAGGTCAGCGCGAACACATCGTTGATCTGCCACACGCCGCTCATGAATTCCGGAATCGACACGGGCCGGTTGTTGGGCGAGAACACCGAGCGCACGAGCTGCTGCAAGATCAGCGAAAGCCCGAAGGTTGCGAGCAAGGTCTCCAGCGGACGGCCGTAGAGGAAGCGAACGATGCCGCGCTCGATGGCCACTCCGAACAGGCCGGACACGAGGAACGCCGCGGGCACGGACAGCGCCAGCGCCAGTGCCGTGTTCTCGGGCAGAATCAACTGCATCACGTATGCGGTGTAGGCACCGAGCATGATGAGTTCGCCGTGCGCCATGTTGATCACGCCCATGACGCCGAAGGTGATGGCCAGGCCAATGGCCGCCAGCACCAGCACCGAGCCCAGCGAGAGTCCGAAGAACAACGTCTCAGCAACGCCATACACGGAGCGCCAGAAGTTGATGTTGTCGATGGCGTTGGCCGCCGCGAGGCGAATCTGTTCGTTCGCTTCCACCGGACTGCCGTCGTCTTTCATCGCCGTGATCGCGGAAAGCCGGTTGTGCACGTCGGGAGAAAGCTCGCCTTCGAGCGTGCGCACCGCAGCAAGCCGGACAACGGGATCGGAAGTTTCGAGGTCGGCCAGGGCCAGGCCCACTTCTAGTGCTCGCTTGACCGCAGAAGTCTCTTCCACCGCGAGCCGCGCGCGGAACGCGGCGATGGTGGCTTCGTCCAGCGAGCGTCGCGATTCCTTGACTGCGGCGAGCCGCACATCCTCGTCCGGATCGGACAGCGAAATCTGCGCAAGCAGGCCACGCAGGAATTTGCGCAGCGAATTGTTGGTGCCGATTTTGGCGTATCCATCGGCGGGTTTGGTGTCGGCGGTTTTAAGCGTGACCGGATCGGTGAGTGCCAGCGTCTCGTCTATCGATTCGCCGATCAGCACCACGCCGTCCGCCGAACGTGCGTAAAGTTTTCCGTCGAGAAACGCGGCTAGCACGGCGCGAGCACTCGGATGACCCGATTGCGCCACTTGATTGGCAATCGCCTCTTTTTCTGTGTAGCCGGCGCTGGCCAAGGGCGCGAGCAGACCGGCGAGATTGGCTTCGGCGGCGCGTGTCGTCGGGCTGCACAAGGCAGCGCACAACAGCACGCACAGGCAGCTCAAGAATCGGGTTGGGAACGTCATGAGTTCGGTCTAGCGAGTATCGAGCCAAGCCGGACTCCGGGCAGTGAAGCCCGGAGCCGGTTCCCAGGGGACCTCAGGATCGTTATGCGAACTCCCTCCCCCGCGATCGCGGGGGAGGGCTGGGGTGGGGGCGAGTCAGCCCGGCCTTGTGTCCTGTCTCGACGAGGCCCCCATCCCAGCCTTCCCCCGTAAACGGGGGAAGGAGTTGTCCTCAGAAATTCTGTCCCGAACACACCTTGGTCTTGGTGTTGTAGTTGCCGCACTTGAGCGTGACCCAATCGGCCTCGATGTCCTTGCTGCCGTCCAGGAAATCGCTCCACGCATCGCCCGGCACTTCGGCATCGGTCTTCCAGACGATGTCGAGCTGGCCGTCCTCGCGGATCTCGCCGATGTACACCGGCTTGGTCAGGTGATGATTGGGCAGCATGGTCGCGGTGCCGCCGGTTAGGTTGGGCACCGACAGGCCGATGATCGCGCTGCTGACCTTGTCCACATCCACGCTCTTGGCTTTCTCCGCCGCCGCCACCCAGAGCTTGAAGCCGATGACCGTGGCTTCCATCGGATCGTTGAACGTGCGCTTGGGATTCTTCGTGAACGCGCGCCAGGTCTTGATCGCCGCCGAGTTCGCCGGCGTGCTGTAGGTCTGGAAGTAGTTCCACGCGGCCAGATGGCCGACCAGGGGCTTGGCGTCCAGACCGGCGAGTTCTTCCTCGCCGACCGAGAAGGCGACGACGGGAATGTCTTCCGCCGAAATCTTCTGGTTGCCCAGCTCCTTGTAGAACGGCACGTTGGCGTCGCCGTTGATGGTGGAGACCACTGCGGTCTTCTTGCCCGTCGAACCAAACTTCTTGATGTCCGACACGATCGACTGCCAGTCGGAGTGACCGAAAGGCGTGTAGTTGATCATGATGTCGTCCGCCGCCACGCCCTTGGCCTTCAGGTAGGCCTCGAGAATCTTGTTGGTTGTGCGCGGATAAACATAGTCCGTGCCGGCCAGCACCCAGCGCTTCACGCCGATGTCCTTCATCAGGTAATCCACCGCCGGAATCGCCTGCTGGTTGGGCGAGGCGCCGGTGTAGAACACGTTCTTGGACGACTCCTCACCCTCGTACTGCACCGGGTAGAACAGCAGGCCGTTGTTCTTCTCGAACACCGGCAGCACCGATTTGCGCGACACGCTGGTCCAGCAGCCGAAGGTCACAGCGACCTTGTCCTTCACAAGCAACTGCTCGGCCTTCTCGGCGAACAGCGGCCAGTTGGACGCGGGATCGACGACCACGGCTTCGAGCTTCTTGCCGAGCACGCCGCCCTTCTTGTTCTGCTCGTCGATCATCATCAGGACGGTGTCCTTCAGCGTGGTCTCCGAGATGGCCATCGTACCGGACAGCGAGTGCAGCACGCCGACCTTGATGGTGTCGGCGGCCTGAACCAGGCCGCTGACCGCCATCAGACCCAGCGCTGCGGCGCCGGAAATTATGTTGAGTTTCATGAGTTCACCTTATGGTTGAGAGTGGAGCGGGAAATCAGATGCGCACCTGCACGCCGAGCCCGATCTGCGAAACGTCGGGCGCTACGTCGTCGTACGAGGAGTCGATGAAGAACAGGCTCAGGCGCGCGTCGAACGCCTTGATGACGTAGTTGAGATTGAACTCGGTGGTTTCCTGGCTGAAGTCGCCTACTACGCCGTTCTCGTAGTCGGTCTCCGCGAACTTGGCCAGCACCTGGAACTTGCCGATGCCCACCGGCTGCGGGAACAGGTAGGAGACCAGGCCGAAGAAGCCGTCGCTTTCCGTGAACGCGGGGCCTGGAAGCGGAGAGTTGATCGCCGCCGTGGTGTAGCCGCCGAACTCGTCGTACTTGGCGTACTCGCCTTCGAACGTGAACGCGCCGCCGTTCCCGACTTTCTTCTCCATCAGGATGTCGGCCGTGTAGGCCTTGGTGCCGCTGGTTTCAGCGTGACCGGCCACGCCGATGGAGAGGATGTCCTTCCCGCCGTAGTAGGTGCCGTTGAGGTAGTAGCCGGTCTCGATGTCCCAGAAGCTGTAGTGCAGGCGGCCTGCAACCACCGTGTCTTGGTCGCCCAGGGTGCTGCCGGCGTCGAACAGGCCGACCGAGACTTTCAGGCGGTTGAAATCGCCCCAGAACGCGAGACCGTTATCGCGGCCTGCTGCGACGAAGGGATAGCCGTCCTGCACGCCGTCCACGTACACGCCGAAGTTGTTGGCGAAGTACGGCCCGTAAAGATTGGCGCGATCCGAAGGCGGCAGGAAACGGCCGGCCCAGATGTTCATCGTGGGCGAGAACTCGAACCGCGCGATGGCGTCGATGATCTGCACGGAGTTGTCGCCGTCGCCCTTGTAATCCGTGTTGATCGTGAACTTGATCGTCTCGGTGACGGCGCCGTTGATGTTGAGGCGTGCGCTGTCGAGCGAGAAATCGTTGACGTCCTCCGCGGCGTCATCGTCGATATCGGTGCTCCTGAAACTGCTGCGCGCCTCGCCGCCAAGGGTGATCGGAGGCAGGGTCACGGTGGCGGCCTGCACAGGGCCGCAGATGAAGGGCACGAGGCCCAGGGCCAGGGCGCCAAGGCCCGGAATGACGGTTGCAACGGTTGATGCGGTCCTGCGGCTCATGAGGTATATCTCCCTGCGATCGATTGAGTAAGCGGAGCAAGAGCGCTCCGTTCCTTCCGAAACAGCGGCCGTCGGATGCGGCTGCGCGCGAGCATTGGAAGTCTTCGCGCGCATCAGGCGTCGACCGGCGTGGTGCCGGCTCGTCCCTTGTTCAAGGCCACCGTCGTCGCGGCGGTGCGCGTCTCGACGTTGAGCTTCTGGAATATGTGTTCGAGATGCTTGTTGACGGTGCGCGGGCTCATCGCCAGCACGCTGCCTACCTCGGTATTGGTCTTGCCGAGCGCAACCCAGTGCAGCACTTCGGCCTCGCGTTGCGTGAGTTTCAAGGCGCGCATCAGCGCGTCGGGTTCGGGCACGTGCGTGCGCGACTGGATCAGCAGGCGCTCGTCGCCGCTGCGCGCAGCGCCCAGCCGGCTGAAGACCATGCGCCGGTCGGTGGCCGGCAAGGTGAAACTCGGGTCTGCGTTTTTTCCGACCCACTGCCTCAGCGCGACGGGCAGGCGTCCATCGGATTCCAGAACGTCCTTGAGCCAGCGTCTTGCGAGTGGCGTGGCCCAGCGCACGCGACGCTCGGCGTCTACCGCCACGATCGCGTCGCCGGCCGCATCGGCTGCCTGCTGCGTCTCCACCATCACGCGCGCATTCGCGAGATGCGCGGCGATGCGCGCCAGCACTTCCATCGGGCGGATCGGTTTGGTCACGTAATCCACGCCGCCGCACTGGAAGCCGCGCACCACGTGATCGCTCTCGGTAAGCCCGGTCATGAACACCACCGGGATGTGGCGCGTGACCAGATCGCTCTTCAGGCGCAGGCAGGTCTCGAAACCATCGAGTCCGGGCATCAGCGCGTCGAGCAGAATCAGGTCGGGCGGTTCGAGTTGCGCACTCTCCAGCGCGCGCACGCCGCTGGTCGCGACGCGCACGGTGTAGCCAGCCTGTTCGAGCGCGTCGTGCAGCACCGCGAGATTCGCCGGCACGTCGTCCACGATCATGACCACCGCGTCTTGAGAGCCTGTTTTCATATCCGGCGCGCCCGCGTGGTAGTCCCATTTTTCGTCAGGCAAGGCGCGACCGACGAAGTTTGGTGATTCCAAATGAGGAGGGAGCAACGCAGCTTGGCGAAAAATGGGGCGCCACCCGAAGGGACGGGGCCGTTTTCGCGCATCGACTGCGTCAGTCGCTCCTTATGTACGTCGACTACACCGCGTCGCTCCTTCCTTGCGCTGCGCTAAAACTACCTCCGTCGCGGACGCGACGGATTTGAAAACAGGCTCTCACTGGGCAGTGTCATGCGACACCTCCCGCAGCAGACGCCCCACCAGGTTCATGAACTCCGGCAGTTCGAAAGCTTTGACGTGCGCGCGCAGTTGCGCGGTGAACGGCGTGCTGAGCACGTCGAGCCGGTCGATCTCGTCGAGCTTTTCCAGAATGCCGCGTACGTGGCCCAGGTCGCCGAGTTCACGCAAGGTCTGCAAATCGGATTCCGCTGGCCGCGCCAGCGCGGGCAGGGATTCGGCAGCCGATGCTTCGGTAGCCGACCCTTCACCGCGCGCAATCCAGATCAGGTCCAGCTTCTGCCGGATGCGATCCATCAAGGTCGCCACGTGCACCGGCTTGACCAGAAAATCGGTGGACGCGATGCCCGCGCTCTCGCCGTGATTCTTCTCGAATGCGTCGGCCGAGATCACGAGAATCGGCAGATGACGAAGATGATTCGCGCGCAGCAAGCGCGCCGTCTCCCAGCCGCTCATGCCGGGCATGCCGATGTCGAGCAACACCAGTTCGGGTTGCGCGTGCGCAACCAGACGCAACGCATCTATGCCCGAACCCGCTTCGGTCACTTCAAAGCCTATCGGCTGAAGCACGCTGACGAGAAAGCGCCGATCCACTGCGGAGTCGTCCACCACCATCACGCGGCGACGCGGACCTGCATAGCCTGCGATATCGAGACGCTGCGGCTCGGCATGGGGTCGCGGGTTACGCACCTCGGGCAGAAAGAGCCGCACCGAAAACAGGCTGCCCTTGCCCGGCTCGCTGGTAGCTGTCAGCTCGCCGCCCATCAGGTTGGTCAGCATGCGCGCGATGGTCAGCCCCAACCCGGTTCCGCTCTCCGAGATGGCGGCGGCACTGGCGCCACGCTCGAAGGGCAGAAAGATGCGTTCCAGTTCTTCCGCGGCAATACCCGCGCCGGAATCCCACACCTCGAAACTCACCGTGTCTCGCCGGGACCGCACTTGAAACTTGACCGCGCCGCGCTCAGTGAACTTCACGGCGTTGCCCAAAATGTTGATGAGAATCTGGCCAAGCCGCTTCTTGTCGGCGCGCACCACCGCAGGCAGACGACCCTGCACCTCGTATTCGAAACCGATGCCCTTGTTCTGCGTCTGCAAACGGAACATGCCGACGAGCTGCGTGAGGAATTCGGGGAAGCGCAATTCCTCGGTATCGAGCTTGAGTTTGCCGCTCTCGATCTTGGCCAGATCGAGCAGGCCATCGACCAGAGACGCGAGGTGCTCGCCGCTGCGGCGGATCACTGCGAGCGCATCGCGCCGGTGCGCGGGAATCGCCGGGTCGTATTCCAGAATCTGCGCGTAGCCGAGGATGCTGTTGAGCGGCGTGCGCAGTTCGTGACTGATGCCGGTGACGTAGCGACTCTTGGCCTGGTTGGCTTTTTCGGCGAGCTGCTTGGCGAGCTGCAACTCCGCGTCGGTCTTCTGGTGCGCCTCGATTTCACGCATCAGCAAGGCGGTCTGGCGATCGGTTTCCTGCTGCGCGACTCTGCGGCTTTCCGCGGTCAGCACGACCCACCACGAACCGACACCGCTGCCGAGCAGCAGCACGCCGTAGAGCGCGAACAAGCTCGACTGAAGCGTCGCGGACAGGTGCGGCGCATCGGCGACCTGGAACACGTAGATGAAGCCGAGCACCAGGCCGAGCACCACGGCGGTCGCCGTGAACAGCATCAGAAACTGGCCGAGGCGCGAGTCCAGTCGCGCGCCGACGAAGGCGGGAAAAAGCTTGCGCGCCGTCGCCGCAATTTGATCGTTAAGACCCGCACCCGGCTTGCAGGCGTCGTGGCAGCGCGCGTCGAGCGAACAGCACAGCGAGCAGATCGGACCGCGGTATGCGGGGCACAGCGCCATCTCCTCGGTCTCGTAGGTCTTTTCGCAGATCGAGCAGCGGCGTGCTTCCTTTTTTTCGAACAGCGCGGCATCCGATTCACGCGCAATGTAATAGCGGCCCTGGGTCGCCCACGCGATCAGCGGTGCGCAGACGAACGCGGTGACCAGCGCAATGAACGCAGAGAAAGCCTGCGCAAGCGCACCGAACATTCCCGCGTAAGCCGCCACCGAAATCAGCGAGGCGATCAGCATGCTGCCGACGCCGACCGGGTTGATGTCGTACAGGTGCGCGCGCTTGAACTCGATGCCCTTGGGCGAGAGGCCCAGCGGCTTGTTGATGACCAGGTCCGCCACCAGCGCGCCGACCCAGGCAATCGCGATGTTCGAATACAGGCCCAGCACTTTCTGAAGCGCGGCGAACACGCCGAGCTGCATCAGCAGCAGCGCGATGCCCACGTTGAACACCACCCACACCACGCGGCCCGGGTGGCTGTGCGTGACCCGCGCAAAAAAATTCGACCAGGCCAGCGAACCGGCGTAGGCATTGGTGGTGTTGATCTTGAGCTGCGACAGCACCACCAGCAAGGTCATCGCGATCAACGCAATCTGCGGCGACTCCAGGCCCAGGCCGAAGGCGGTGAGATACATCTGCGCCGGTTCCATCGCGTGCTCGGACGGCACCATCATTCTGATCGCGACGAACGCCAGCAGCGCGCCACCGAGCATGCGCAGCGCGCCGAAGCCGATCCAGCCCGGCCCGGCAATCAGCATGCTCGCCATCCAGCTACGCCGGTTCTCGCGCGTCTTGTCCGGCAGGAAGCGCAGGAAGTCGATCTGCTCGCCCACCTGCAAGACCATCGACAGCACTAGGCTCGCGGCGGCGCCGAACATCAGCACGTCGAATCCCGACGTTCCGTTGCCGACGAAGCTCGGAAGCTCGCGCACCAGCTCGGGCGACTTCGCGAACACGAATACATAAGGCGTGGCCAGCAGAATCAGCCACAGCGGCTGCGTCCAGGCCTGAAAGCGATTGATGAGCGTGATGCCGTGCGTCACCAGCGGAATCACGACGAGCGCGCTGACGAGGTAGGCCACGGTGAGCGGCATCTCGAAACAAAGCTTCAGCGCCAGCGCCATGATCGAGGCTTCGAGCGCAAAGAAGATGAAGGTGAAGGACGCGTAGATCAGCGAGGTGATCGTCGAGCCGATGTAGCCGAAGCCCGCGCCGCGCGTGAGCAGGTCCATGTCCAGGCCGTACTTCGCGCCGTACCAGGAGATCGGCAGGCTCACCAGGAAGATCACCACGCTGGCGAAGACGATCGCCCAGAACGCGTTGGTGAAGCCGTAGCTCAGGAGAATCGCGGCGCCAACCGCTTCCAGGAGAAGAAAGGCAATCGACCCGAACGCGGTGTTGGCCACGCGCAGCGGCGACCACTTGCGGAAGCTCCGCGCCGTGAAGCGCAGCGCGTAGTCTTCGATCGATTCGTTGGCCACCCAGGTGTTGTAGTCGCGGCGCACCTTCACGATCCGCTGAATCGGCGGTTCGCTGATGTGCGCTTTGGCTGGGACCGACGAAAGAGCCATGAATCCCCGTGGCTATTCCGGGCGAGATGCCCGGCGACACGACGGGAGCGCAATTTGCGGGCCGTCGTCCCCTGCCTCGAATACGTCAATCGACGTATGCAGACCGCAGGTCCTTGCGGCGCGATGTGTGCAACGGAATCGCCCGGGTGAGAGAGCCTGTTCCGGAGCCGGACCCGTACTTCAGTACGGTTGTCGCGCCTGCGGGCTACTGAAAAACTCAGGTCGCGTTGTTTCGCACGTTTGCACAGGCGGGCCGGGAGGTTCCGGTTGCGGGAAGCAGGATCACCGCACCGTTTCTGCACGCGTGCACCATCGTGGATCACCGCGACCACGCGTGAGCGGTCGTGTCGAGCTGTCACATCGAACGCCTAGCATTCGGCGCTCAGGGGATGGGGGACGTCAGAGTGATTTCATTGACTCGAAGGGCGGTTCGAGAACGCCTCTTTCGGCGGATTCCGTGGAGCCTGGGTGCACTTCCGGGTCGCTGGCTCGCGATTCTGCTAGGAGTGTTTTGGCTGCCCGCGCTCGCGACTGGACCCAAGGATGGACGCTATACCCTGGACGACGGCGCCGTGGTGCGCTTGGTCACGGGCAGCGACGGCGCCCTGCTGCTGACGGCCGAGAGTGCGGGAACCCAGTCCGTGCCGCGCAATCCCAGGCTGTCCGACGTGCAGGTTCACAGCGGACGCTACTTCAACGGTCGATTCGCCGCGAGCAGCGACAACCCCGGCAAGTTCGAACGCGTGTTCACGCCCTCCGGGCAGGGGGCGGGTGCCGAGTTTTATCTTTACCTGCAACCGGACGAATCCGGCTCCGGCTTGCTCGCCACCTGGGTGCAATACCCCGACACCATGAATACGGGGGGCTCGGTGTTCCGCAAGGCCGTCAAGCTGACGGGGGCTGCCGCGCTCACGAAGCCAAGCCTGGGCCAGGACCTCGCCGGGCGCTGGATGGCCGGGAACGATGTGATGGAAATCTTCGCCGCGGGCGAGGCCCTGACCGTGTTCCGATCCCAGGCCAGCCCGATGCTGGAACCCTCGCCACTGGAGACATTCTCGCTGACGGGTCAGGGACAGTCATTCGCGGGGCCGGCCGGCTTCGTGCTCGAAGCGGTCTCGTCCACCCAGGTGCTGCTTCGGAACGGCCCTTCGGTAAAAACCTTCAATCGGGATGTCCGCTCACCCGCGCTGGCCAATGCCGACCAGCGGGTAGGCATCGCGCGGCGCACCGCACAGGGCGAAACCGTGCTGCACCTCGCCGCCCGCGACGGCGACCTGACGGCGCTCAACCGCGCGCTGAGCGCCAAGGTGGACATCAATGCGATCGACGCCAAAACGCAGACCGCGCTGCACGTGGCGGTTGAAGCGGGCAAGCCGGACATCGTGCAGGCCCTGATTCGCGCGGGTGCGTTCACCACCAAGGTCGACGTCAACGGCAAGACCGCGATGCAACTCGCGGTGGCGCAGAACAACCCGCAAATGCTGGCCGCGATGATGGCCGGCGGTGCAAGCCTGGACCCGATGGTGGACCAGACGGTGAAGATCGGCGACATGACAGCGGTGCGCTCGCTGCTCGCGATGCCGGGCATGGCCGCAACGCTCGCCGCCAAGGCCATCGAACACCGCAAGCCCGCGGTGCTCGACGAGGTTCTGGTGACCAAGCCGGAAGTCGTCACGCTCACGCTCTACCAGGCGGCGCTCGTCGACCGCGAAATAGCCCGCAGCGTTTTGTCGTACGCGCAGAAGGGCAGCAGCTTCAACTTCGATACCGCGATGCAGTACACGATCCAGCGCGATCAGCGCGCGCTGATGTCGGACCTGCTGCAGAAGGGTGCCAAGCCGGACGCGGCGCTGCTGTACGCCGTCTCGAAGTCCGACCTGCAATTGATGACCGAGCTGGTGGAAACCTATGGCGCCAATGCCGACACGCCGCTGGTTCCGGCGATCAAGGCCGGTCAGCTGCCCATCGTGCTGCTGTTGTTGCAGAACGGGGCGAATGCGGGCAACGGCCTGTCTGCGGCTATCGAGGCCAACCACGCGCCGATTGCCGAGGCGCTGATTCAGAAGGGTGCGCCGGCCACCGATCCGCAGTTCCTCGACAAGGCCGCCCGGGCCGGCAATGCAGACATGGTTCGCTTGCTTCTCACCGCGGGCGCGCCGGCACAAGCGGCGCTGGGGCCGGCCGTCGCGGCGCGCCGCGGCGCGGTGGTGAAGCTATTGGTGGAATCGGGTGCGGATGGCGCCGATCCGCTATTACTGCAAACCGCGGCGAGCAATGGCGACGATGCCTCGGTCGCGATTCTGCTCGCAGCTGGCGCACCGGCTGCCGGCGCGGTGCGCGCCGCACTTAACGGCGGATCGGCGGGCGTCATGACGCAGGTGCTCAAGGCGGGCGCGGACGGCAGCGATCCGGCCTTGCTGGTCGATGCCACCGGCGCTTCGAAGTCCGGTGCTCTCTCCGCCTTGCTGGCGGCGGGTGGCGACGTCAACACTCGCGACAACAGTGGCCGTCCGCTGATCGTCATTGCCGCCGCTTCCGCCGACGTCGCAACCGTCAGTGCATTGCTGCTCGCGGGGGCCGACAAGGAAGCGGCGGATACCAGCGGCAATCGCGCGATCCACGTCGCGGTGCTGCGCAAGAAGGGTGAATTGGACATCGTGGAGCGCCTCATCCAGGCCGGGGTCGATGTCAATGCTCCGGACGGTAACGGCAAGCTGCCGAGAGCCCTGTCCAGCGGCATCCGCGTGCCTTGGGCCCTGCGCAACGCAGGTGCCAAGAACAAGCTCGACGAATAGAAGCGAAGCCATGAACCGCAATCGCCTGCGACACCTGACGGCCTGGATGCTGGTCGCCACACTGAGTCTGGCGAACGTCAGCGCGCAGACCCCCAAACAGGTTCCCCTGGAGTTCGACGGCAACGCCAGCCTGAGCTATCCCAAGGACCCGATCTTCGAGATCGGCCCGGACGGTACCATCGACTTCTGGCTGAAGGCCGGCTGGACTGAAGCGCTGGAACAGGACGCCTGCATCGTCGCCAGCGGGGACAAGAACAGGTCGCGCTACGCCGCTTACATCTCCGGCGACGGCCAGGGCGTGGTGCTCTGGGACGGCCAGGCCTCGGCCGGCGTCGACTTCAATTTTCTCGACGGCGAGGCGCACCACGTGGCGCTGGTCACGCGCGGCCGCGAGACGCGCTTCTTCGTCGATGGTGCACTGCTCGGCACCAAGCCGATCGGCTACGGCACGGCGCGTGGGCTGCCGTTCCACGTCGGCACGTCCGACGGCGGCGCGGAGGGATTCATCGGCGCGCTGCAGAGCCTGCGCCTGTGGTCGGCAGCGCTGAGCGACGCACAGATCGTCGAGATCGGCGCGCTGGCCGGTGAACCGCCGGCCGGCTCAGCGCTCGCGCCGCTGCTGCGCGTGGTGTCCGACTTCACCGATACCGCCCAGGAACTGGTGCTGCTCGATCCACCGGCCGTGGCCGCGGCGGCGCCCGCCACCCTGCCGCTCGCCGCCGCATCACCCGCGACGCCCGCCCTGACGGCGACCACTCCGCCACCGCCACCGGTCGATCCGGGCATTCACCTGTGGTCGATCAAAACAGCCGCGGATCGCTGGCGCCAGCCGGCGGGCACGCCGCAGGCCTTTGCCGGATTCCGCCAGGGCGCGATCGATTTCTGGGTGCAGTTCGACTCGGCTTGGGTCGCCGAAGAAGGGCACGGCACCCTGGTCGCCTATTCCAACGGCTACGAGACGGTGTTTGAAGTCGGTGTAACCGCCAGCGGCGACGGCATCGTGATGGCCAACGGCCGGCGCGACGACTACAACCAGCCCTCGGAGCAGTCCAACATCGTCTCGGCCGACCTTAACGACGGCCGCATCCACCACGTGGCGCTTATCACCGAGGGCGATGCGACCGAGGTCTTCGTCGACGGCCGCTCGCGCGGCGTGGCCTCCGTCGGCTATGCGCTGGCCGAGGACGCCGCCGGGCCCAAGACCAATTTGCAGCTTTCGATCGGCTCGCTCGACGGGCGTCGCCGCGCCTTCCAGGGTCGAATTGGCGGCGTGCGCGTTTGGGGCGCGCCGCTGCCGGGGCCGGCGCTGTTCCGCGCCGCGTTCCTGCGTGACAACGAACTGGGCAGCGTGCCTTGGGCCACGGCCTTCCTGATCGCCCAGCTGGAAAATCTGGCAGGCCGCAGCACCCAGCCCGCACTGCGTTTCCTGCCGCCCCTGCACTTGCCCGCAGGCGTCTGGATGGTGCCAGCCGAAGCGCAGCGTCGCCAGGCCAAGCCGGGCGGCTCGCTGCAGGACATCGACTGGAGTTTCGTGCCGCAGCGCTACGTGCAGCTGGTGGTGGCTGCGCCGGATTCGGAACTCGCGCGCTTTGCCGGCGGTGGCGGCAGCGCGCCGGCCGTGCGGGTATCGGCGGCCGCTCCCGCGGCGGCGCCCGCGCCCACCGTGGTGACGGCGCCGAGCGGCTTTCGCATGCTGGCCAGCGCCGGCGTCGGCGGACAGCCCACGCAGCTTCTGAACGGTATCGATCTCGAATCCTGCGCCCAGCAGTGCCGCAGCGCGAGCGCCTTCGTCTGCGCGTCCTTCGACTACGTGCCGGCGGTGAAACGCTGCGAGCTCAACGCCGGCACCGAACCCCTGCGCCAGGGCGTCAGCGGCAGTTACAGCTTTCTGCCCACCGGGGCGGCCCAGCCGGCCGGCGCTGGTGCCGTGCCCGCGGCGGCGCTGTCCAGCCTGACTCCCGCGCGGCCCGGCGACAGCGCGGCCGGCGCCGAGGTGCCGGTGCTGGTCTGGCTGGAGTTCAGACCGTTCAAGTCCGCAACACAGCCCGAAACCCTGAGCGCCAAGCTGTTCCGGCCGGTGGGGCGCAACGAGTACCGCGCCGGTGACGGCTCCGCCCTGCAACTCAGCTCGCCGGTGTACCTCACGGCTGCCGGCGAGACGCTGCAACGCTTCGACATTCCGGACCGCCCGCCGAGGGCCGGGCAGCCTCGCATCGACGATGTGTTCATCGTCGGCAACCAGGTGCGCAACCGCCGCTCCGGTCTGCACGGCTGGGACCCGATCCAGCTCAACCCTTTCGACTTCTCGCGGCCCGAGGGCGGCAGGAAGGCGGACCTGTTCGACTACTCGCCCTACGGCTACACCGAGAACGCCCGCATGGTCGTACCCAAGGGTTTCGAGTTGATCGACCTTCAGTCCGGCGAGGGGCGGCGCGAGCACAAGGAAGTCATGACCGAGCTCAAGCTGCAGGAGGAACTGGGCGCCATGGTCAGCGTCGGCGGTGGCATTGAAGCGGTGAAGGCCGCGGGCAGTTTCTCGGCCAATGCCTCGTTCAACACCCGCTCGGAGAAGCTCAATTCCGGCACCTACGCGTTCACCCTGGGCCAGACCGTCAACCAGCGTGTGGCCCTGGTCCTGGACAAGGCCAACATCCGTCTCACCGAGCCCTTCCGGCAGGCGGTGATGAACGCCACGCGCGGCGGCCCCAGCGTCGCCAGCGCGCGGGCGCTGGTGCAGCAGTTCGGCACGCATTACGCCAATGCGCTGGTGCTGGGCGGACGCATCGTCGAGATCGTGGAGATGGATTCCGAAACCTGGGGCGTGGTAGCCAGCACTGGATTCGGCGTGGGTGCGGCGGTCGAAGCCCGCATCGGACTGCAGCAAGCCAACGCCTCGTTCAACTTCGCCGCGTCGATGGACAAGGCCAAGGAGGAATCCTTCAGATCCACCGTTCAGAACTCCAAGGAGAACTGGTACTACAGCGGCGGACAGGCCGGCGGCAGCGCCGGCAGCTGGCAGGTATCGGACGAAACCATGGCGCCGATCTACCTGGACCTGCGTCCCATCAGCGAGCTGCTGGCCCCTCCCTTCTTCCTCGACCCCGCGGTGTTCGACCGCCTGCGGCCGCTGGTGCGCGACGCCATGCGCGAGCACGTTCAGCAGACCGCGGGGCGCATCGAACTCGACCAGAAGTTCGTGCCCAAGAGCGTTGCGCGGTACGTGCCGCCCACGCCCAAGAAGGACTGCGCCGCCAACCCGCGCCAGTACCGCGGCTGGCTCAACAGCGATGACGGCAACGACAACGGCGGCGGCGTCTGGGTGCAGTTCGGGTTGCCGGCCAAACAGCACGGCGACAGCCAGACCTGGGAGGCGGGCTGCTGGGCCCGGGACCATTACGAACTGGGCTTCGTGGTCGAGTGCAACAGGGTGTGCTGGAGCAGTGCGGTGTTCCTTTGCAACGACGGCACCTGGGAAAAGAAAAGCGGCGAGTTCACTGACGACCGCCTGTGTCACAGCACCGGCAATACCGAACAGGAAGCCACCGGCATGCTCAAGGGCCGAGGCAATCCCTCCTGGGCCACGGACCTCTGCGAGGTGCTGCCCCCCGGAGTACCGGGGCGCCCCGCCCACTGCCCGCCCTGAGGACGACGCCATGCGCCCAAGTTCGATACTCACCCTCACGGCCGCCCGCCGAATGGCTGCGGTCCTGGCCCTGTTGCTGTTCGTACAGGCGGACCCGCTCGCGGCGCAGGCGCGCCGGATCGAGCCGGTGCAGGATCTGGCCGACGCGCCCCCGCCTAAAGCCGCGAGCACGCGTTCGCGCGAAGCCTTCGACCGTGCCCGAGCCAGCCTGCAACGGGTGCGTGGCCTAAATCAGCAGGGCCAGGCGCGCCGTCAGCCGTCGGAATCCGAGACTGAGGGCGCAACCCCGGACCGCCGCCCGCCACCCGGCCGCAAGCCGGCGAAGGGGCGATGAGAACCCCAATGCGAGCGGCCCTGCTGTCCGCCGCGGCGCTCGGGCTCGCGTTGCTCGGCGGCGTTGGGCGGGCGCAGACCCTGGACCCGGGCGAGATCGCCGTGTTCGATGGCCAGTCGCGGCTGGACTATCCCGGCAACCCGGCGCTCAACCTGCGCAGCCCGGCGACGGTGGAGTTCTGGGTGTCCGCGGGCTGGACCCAGGCGCCGGACTACGATCCCTGCGTGCTTGCCTCCCTGGGCGAGGCAGCGCTGAATTTTGCCGTCCACATCGCGGCGGATCGACAAGCGATCGGCCTGTTCGCCAAGGGCGCCTTCGCCGCGCTGCCGTTCGATTTCCGGGACGGACTGATGCACCACGTGGCGGTGATCTCCATCGCCGACGGGCTGAGCGAGGTGCAGATCGACGGCGCCAGCATCGGGCATCTGCCGCTGGGGTTTGGCGACGGTCCCAGCCTGAGCTTCCACCTGGGATCGCTGGACGGCGAACAGGCGCCGTTCGTGGGCGCGCTGGCGCGCGTCCGGCTGTGGCACGCCGCGCTGGACGCCAACACCCGGCCCGAGGACCTGGCTGCGCAATCGATGATCTCGCCTGCGGAGTTAAGTCTGGCCGTCTATCCGCCGGCCGCCGGTACGCGGCGCAAGCTGCAAGCGGCGCCATCGCCGGTCGCAAACCCGGACCTCGAGCAAAACGCCGATCAAGCCCCCTGATCCCGGAGACTCGCGCATGAACACCTCCCTTGCCGATTGGGCGCTACCGTCGATGACGCGCGCTGCCGTGGCCATCGCGCTTTCCCTGCTGCTGGCGCTCGGGTCCGCGCCCGCAACGGCCGGCAAGGACGACAAGCAGAAGGCCGCCGAAAAAGCCGCGAAGCGGCCTGCGCATAGCCCGCCGACCCCGTCCACTCGTGGAGCCGCGGTCAGCGCGCCCGCCGCGGTCATGCGCAGGGCGCTGCCCGAAGCCGATCAGTTCCGCCTGGCCACCGAGAGGCACCGACAAGCCGTCGCCGAGGTGGGAAACGCCGAAGGCAACCTCCAGTTGATCCGGCAGAGACGCGCGGCGGCGAGCACGACCCAGACCGCCGACGCGCTGGAAAACGAGGCACTAGGGCGCCTGGCCGCTGCAAACGCCGGTCTGGCCGCCGCGAGAATCCAGCTCGCTGGCGCCGAGCAGAATTTCCAGACGGCGCTAGGCAACATCTTCGCCGTCGTGCCCACGCCGGTGGGCGTCAAAACCCCGCGGCAGTACGACAGCCTGGCCAACGTCGTCCTGCTTCCCGAGACGCCGACTCCAGCTGCGCAGGCCCAGACTTCCAGTGCGTCGACGCCGCAGTACGGGGCGGTCGTGCGGCGTTCCGCGCCCGGCCTGCCGGCGCCTGCCGCCAATGCGGGCAACGAGTACGAGGACACCTTGGCGGTTCTCGATCCGGCCCGCCGCCCGCCACCCATCAGCCCGCGGCCCGCCGTCACGGCCGCCACCCGCGCGCAGGCGGCGACTACTCCGGACAACACGGCTTCCACTTCGACGGCCTCCACCGCGGTTTCAACGGGGCCGGGAACTGCACCACCGGTTCCGTCGCAAGACGCCAAGCGTCGGGTCGCGGTCGCGGCGACGACAGCATCGCCCCCTGCTGTGGCGACTCGCGTCCAGCCCCGGCTCGCGTCCGCACCCTCCGTCGCGAGTGCGGCAGTCGCGCCCGGCCAGGCCTTGCAATTGGCCCAGACCGCCGCCGCGCCGCCCGGAGCCAACCAGCGCGTGGTCGCCGCTCCGACCGGAGCCCAATTGCTCCGGGACGTGCGCGCCGGTCTCAAGTCGACCCCATCGCCCGATAAGACGCCGCCGAAGCCCTGAGGGCGCGGCACCTCGTTACAGGAGAACCCGTCATGCCTGTCGCCACACATCGCTGTTTCCGCTGGTCCGCAGCCCTTGTTCTGGCCGCCGGGTGGTGCGCCACGCCGCTGATGGCGCAGGATCTGGACGCCGATGAAATCGCAGTCTTCGACGGCGAGTCGCGGCTCGACTATCCCGGCAGCCCGGCGCTGGACTTGAGCAGCCCGGCGACGGTCGAGTTCTGGGTCGCACCGGCCTGGAACGAGGCGCCCGCATACGACCCCTGCGTGCTCGCGTCGGTCGGCGAGGCGGGGCTGATCTTTTCCGTTCACATCACGGCGGATCGCAAGCGCATCGGGGTTTTCGACGGCAGGTCCTTCGTGACCCTGCCCTTCGATTTCACTGATGGCCTGATGCACCGTGTGGTGCTGATGGCGGTGGCGCCGGAAGTCACCGAAGTGGAGATCGACGGCGACACCATTGGCCTGCTCGCGCTGGGCCTGGGCGACGGCAGCCCCAGCGCCGCGTTCCACATCGGCTCGCTCGATGGCGAGCAGGCGCCCTTCGTGGGTGCGCTGGCGCGGCTGCGGGTCTGGGACGCGGTGCTCGACGACAGCACCTCCGCGGACCAGCTGCGAGCGCAGACATTGTTCTCGCAGGAGAGTCTGGCCCTGGCGGTGTATGTGCCACTGGCGGATTCGCTGCCGGCTGCGCCGGACGACGGTGCGGTCGAACCGGCGGTAGCGCCGGCCCAGCCGACGGCCAGACGCGCGCTGCGGCCATCGACCGAAAGTGCGCCGGCTGCGACGCCCTGATCGCGGATCGGCACGAATGACAAGGAGCTTGAAGACCATGAAATTTCAGAACCCTGTGCTGGCGAACACCCGGCGGCACTGGATCGCGCTGTCCCTCATGCTCGCCCTGCTCGTGGCATGGACGTCGGCGTTCGCGCAGGACAAGGTGGCGAAGAAGAAGCCCCTGCCCAAGGCGCCGAAGAATCTCCAGATCAGCGCCCCCTCCAAGCCCTTGCAGCGCGGACGCACGGGTGCTTCGCCGCAGCGAATGGCCGACCTCAAGACCGCGGGTGATCGGCTCGCCGAAGCCAAGCGCGCGGTCAGCGCCTACCAGCAGATGCGCGACTACACCAAGCAGCAGGCGGACGCGCTGCCCGCGGGCCCGGCCAAGAACGCGATGTTCGCGAAGAACCGCGAAGCCCGCGACCAGTTGAACAAGTGGAACCGCGAAGGACAGCGCCGACAGGCCCAGTTCAACGAGGCCGCCAACGACTACGTGTTCAGCCACAACAAGTGGACCGCGAACAATCCGCGTCCCGATGCGCCGGACGCGCCCCAAGCCACCCCCGCGCCCAGGGGCATCACGCCCAACCCCGCCGCGTTTCCGCGGGCCGTGAGTCCGGGCGGGCCACCGCCGGTGGCGGTCCGCCGTCAGGCGCAGGCCGTGGCGTCCGGCGCTGCGGCGCCGCGACCGCGCTTCGAACCGATTGCGGCCGGACCGGAGCCCGAAACCGACGGTCCGGATGCGACGGTTGCTGCGCCCGTGGGGGCTGCGGCGGATGCCGCAGACCCGGACGATCCGCCGCCGCCCTTCAACCCGGCGGTGGCCGCCGTGGCCGCACAATCGGCAGCGGCGCAACCCGACCTGAGCGCTATCGCCCGCCAGGCTGCGCAGCGTGCGGCGCAGCGGCCAACTCCGGCGCTACCGCCGAGGGCTGCCCCGCGCGGCCGGGCGGTGGCCGGGGCCAATCCTGGCCAGCGAGTGGTCTACGACCAGCTTCCGGCGGTTGCCGATCAGGCCCCTGGCGGCGGCTTGCAGCAGCGCGATGCCCGAGCCGGGCCGGCGCGGCAAGCAGCGGGGTTGCTGCGCGGCGTGGCGAACGCGCTGGCCGCGAGCGAGCAGGTGCTCGTGAGTCCGCGGTGAGAAGTTCTGACATGCCGAAGCGCGCTCGCCGCAGGACGCTGGCACTCTGCGCTGCCCTGCTGGCAGCGACGTCCACCTTCGCTGCAGACACCGCGGAGCAACCCGCCTCCAGGCGCGGCATACCCCCCGGCTGGGGCAAAGCGGCGCAGGTCTGCGAGCCGCACCGCTTTGCAACTCACCAATCTCTGATCAAGGGAAAGGGGCGCAGCGACTTTCCAACCGGCTTTTACCGCATCAGCCGCATGCCGGACGCGAGCGCGGGATTTCTCGATGTGGAGGACCCCAAAGATCCCACGGGAAGAACCGCGCTGCTGCGACCCTCGCCGGCTGCGGCGGCACGCGCCTGGCTGATTAGCGAGGTCGGCATCGCCCTGTACCAGGTCGCGACCTGCGTGCAGGGGCAGCCGCGTTGTCTGGTGCTCGAACGGAGCGCCGAATCCGGCGACCGCGTCGTGCTCGACATCTGCGAGTACGAGGCCATGGGCACCGCGGCCTGGTGGTCGGTGCAGTTCATCACGGCGCCGGTCAAGGGCGGCTTCGAACTGGGCAGCGACGGGGCCGGTCGTCTGGAGTGCCTGGTCCCGAACGCCGCCACACAGGTCCCGCAACTGGAACCCTGCCCCGACGGCGAGCGCGAGACCGCCTGGCGTATCGAGCCCGTTGCAGCTCCCACGCCCTCGACCCCCACGAAGCCGGCAGTCGTGACGCCCGCGCCCGACCCGGAACACTACGACTGTGAGAACGGCAGCACCGTGGAAGTGGTGGCGATGGGCGAGGATCGCGAACAGATCCGCGTCCGCTACAAGAACCAGTGGCAGACCATGAAGCCAGCGATCTCGGCGAGCGGTTCCCGCTACGTCGGCAAGACGCTGGAGTGGTGGACCAAGGGCATGGTCGAGGGCAACCTGTTTCGTCACCTCAAGGACGGCAACCCCGGCGATCTCGTCACACGCTGTTCCCGACCCGACCCCGAGCCCGTCGGAGAGAAACAGGCGCCGGCACCCGATTGAATCCGGCCTACGTCAATCGACGTAGCCACCGCAGATCGACGTCCCTGACCAAGCGCCGATGGCCTAGTCTTTGCGCACGATCAGCATCCCTCACAGCCGAGGGCGCGTTCCGCCGACACCGACCCGATCGATGCTCGAATCTGCCGTAGTCGCCCTGCCATCGGCACCGCCATCGAGCGAGCCCGTCCGCTCGCGTCCGATGGTCGCTTCCTGGAAGGCCGAGCTGTCGCTGCGAATGGAACGTCGCGACTCACGTACCGTTCTTGCCCACTCGCAGCACCGGGGACCGCTGCGGGTGCAGAAGCTGCTGTATCCGGAGACGCCGGCCCGCGCAGACCTGCTGATCCTGCACCCGCCGGCCGGCATTGCCGGCGGCGATCACCTGCATCTGGACATCATCCTGGAAGCCGGCGCGCAGGCGCGCATCACCACGCCCGGCGCGGCCAAGTGGTATCGCTCGAACGGCGCCGAGGCGCGGCAGCACCTGCGCTTGGCCGTCGCCGACGACGCGGTGCTGGAGTGGCTGCCGCAGGAGGCCATCGTGTTCGACGGCGCGCGCGTCGGCACCGAGACGGACATCGTCTGCACGGAAAAATCCCGCGCCTGCGGCTGGGATATCTGGATGCTCGGACGTGGGCTTTCGGGTGAGACGTTCAGCCGCGGCCATGTGCATCAACACACGCGCTTGAGTCGGGACGGTCGCCTGCTGTGGAGCGAGCGCGTACGCCTCGCGGCCGACGGTCCGCTGCGCGCCTCGAAGCTGGGATGGAACGGGTGCAGCGTGATGGGCAGCTTCTGGGCGCTGGGCCTGCCCCTGGACGAGAGTTTGCTGGAGCAATGCCGCGCGGTGAACGAGCCCGGCGTGCAACTCGGCATTACCCGTTTCGAGCATGGGCTGTGGCTGGCGCGTGCGCTTGGGCTATCGTCCGAGCGCGTGCGCGCCGCGCTGACCCGCATCTGGAGCTTGCTGCGAGCTGCGCTATGTGGCACGGCAGGCGTTCCGCCCCGCATCTGGGCCACCTGAGAGAGAAGATGGAACTAACCCCCAGAGAGAAAGACAAGCTCCTGATCTTCACTGCCGGCCTGCTGGCCGAGCGGCGCAAGGCGCGCGGCCTCAAGCTCAACTATCCCGAGTCGGTCGCCTTCATCAGCGCCGCGATTCTCGAAGGCGCACGCGACGGTCGCAGCGTGGCCGAGTTGATGAGCTACGGCACGACCTTGCTCAAGCGAGAAGACGTGATGGAAGGCGTGCCGGAAATGATTCCGGACATCCAGGTGGAGGCGACGTTTCCCGACGGAACGAAGCTGGTCACCGTTCACAATCCGATTGTCTGAGAGGCCCGCATGATTCCCGGAGAACTGCTGGTGGAGGACGGCGAGATCGAACTCAACGTCGGGCGCAAGACGTTGAGTCTGGTGGTGGCCAATACGGGAGATCGGCCGATCCAGGTCGGTTCGCATTACCATTTTTTCGAGACCAATCCGGCGCTGAGGTTTGATCGCAAATCGGCGCGGGGTTTTCGTCTGAACATCGCGGCGGGCACCGCGGTGCGCTTCGAGCCGGGGCAGGAACGCACGATAGAACTGGTCGCGCTTGCAGGCGATCGCGTCGTCTATGGATTCAATGCGCTGATTTCCGGGCCGCTCGACTCGAAGAAGAAACCGGCAGAGAAAAAATCACCCGCGAAGAGGGCCAGACGATGAGCGCCAAAATCTCACGTCGTGCCTACGCCGAAATGTTCGGCCCCACCGTCGGCGACCGCGTACGCCTCGCCGACACCGAACTGTTCGCGCAAGTCGAGAAAGACTTCACGATCTACGGCGAGGAGGTGAAATTCGGCGGCGGCAAGGTGATCCGCGACGGCCAGGGCCAGTCGCAGCGCATGTCGAAAGACTGCGTGGACACGGTCATCACCAACGCGCTCATCATCGACCACTGGGGCATCGTCAAGGCCGACATCGGCATCAAGAATTCGCGCATCGCCGCCATCGGCAAGGCCGGCAATCCGGACATCCAGCCCGGCGTGAACATCGTCATCGGCGCGGGCACGGAAGTGATTGCGGGCGAGGGCATGATCGTGACCGCCGGCGGTATCGACACGCACATCCATTTCATCTGCCCGCAGCAGATCGAGGAGGCGCTGATGTCGGGTGTCACCACGATGATCGGCGGCGGCACTGGCCCTGCGACCGGCACGTTCGCAACCACTTGCACACCGGGACCGTGGCATCTCGAACGCATGCTGCAAGCTGCCGACGCTTATCCGATTAACCTCGGCTTCCTCGGCAAGGGCAACGCCAGCCAGGCCGCGCCGCTGCTGGAGCAGATCAAGGCAGGCGCCATCGGCCTCAAATTGCACGAGGACTGGGGCACCACGCCCGCGTCCATCGACTGCTGCCTCTCGGTCGCCGAGGACACCGACACGCAGGTCGCGATTCACACCGACACGCTCAACGAATCCGGCTTTGTCGAGCACTCGGTGAAAGCTTTCAAGGGGCGCACGATTCACACCTACCACACGGAAGGCGCGGGTGGCGGCCACGCGCCCGACATCATCAAGGTCTGCGGTGAAGCCAATGTGCTGCCGTCGTCAACCAATCCGACTCGGCCCTACACGGTCAACACGCTGGACGAGCATCTCGACATGCTCATGGTCTGCCATCACCTTGACGCGAGCATCGCCGAGGACGTGGCCTTCGCCGAGTCGCGCATCCGCAAGGAGACGATTGCTGCGGAAGACATCCTGCACGACATTGGCGCGTTCTCGATGATCTCATCCGACAGCCAAGCGATGGGCCGCGTCGGCGAAGTCATCACGAGAACCTGGCAGACCGCCCACAAGATGAAAACCCAACGCGGCTTGCTCCCCTCTCCCCTCGCGGGAGAGGGGCCGGGGGAGAGGGGGAGCGCGCGCAGCGCGCACGACAACTTCCGCATCAAGCGCTACATCGCCAAGTACACCATCAACCCCGCCATCGCCCACGGCATCTCGCACATCGTCGGCTCGGTCGAAGTCGGCAAGTGGGCCGACCTGGTGCTGTGGAAACCTGCTTTCTTCGGCGTGAAACCCTCGCTCGTCGTGAAGGGCGGCAGCATCGCCGCGGCCGCGATGGGCGATCCCAATGCCTCGATCCCGACGCCACAGCCGGTTCATTACCGGCCGATGTTCGCCTCGGCTGGCGGTTCGCTCACGCGCAGTTCGCTGAGCTTCGTCAGCCAGGCCGCACTGAAAGCGAAGATCGGCGAACGCTATGGTCTGAACAAGCCGCTGGTCGCAGTGAAGAACTGCCGCAAGATCGGCAAGCGCGACATGGTGCACAACAACCTGCTGCCGAAGATCAGCGTCGATCCCGAAACCTACGAGGTCATCGCCGACGGCGAATCGCTCGTCTGCGAGCCTGCCAGCGTGCTGCCGATGGCGCAGCGATATTTTCTGTTCTGATGGAAGCGACCTGTAGGCTGGGTTGGCTTCATCAACCCAGCGTTGTGGTCTGCCCGGCGCTGCTGGGTTTCGCTTGCATTTGGCTCAACGGAGAGCGACCAATGTCACTCTCCGCCCTGGCCAAACGCCAACCCAGCCTACGGCTCTACGCATGGCTACGCTGATGCTGCGCATCGAACAGAAGCTGTATGCGGCAGAGGCACCTCGCGGCGCGCTGCGCAAGCTGCGCCTAAGCTATGCCGACCGCTGCAAGAGCCGCCTGCTGGTGTGCCTGGAAGACGGCGCCGAAGCGGGTCTGTTCCTGCCGCGCGGCACGATTCTTCGCAGCGGCGATATCCTCAAGTCCATCGATGGAATCCTGGTCGCGGTCGCCGCCGCGGTAGAAGATTTGTACGAAGTCACAGCGTCGGATACTTCCACGAATCCGCACTTCGACCTGCTGCGCGCGACCTATCATCTCGGCAACCGTCACGTGCCGGTGCAACTGGCTCCCGGCCTGCTTCGACTGGAACGCGACGCCGTGCTGCGCGATCTGCTGCTACGCCTAGGGCTGGTCGTGGAGGAGATCGTGGCGCCGTTCGAGCCTGAAGCCGGAGCTTACGGCGGCGGCCATCGGCACGATCACGATGCCGTTGGCGGCGTGCTCGGAGAGTTGCTCTCGCGCGAAGCGCACGCGGCAACGCCACCCGATTTCGCGCGGGCCAGTTTCCAGGCGATTTCGTGAGTCGGGCGCTCACCGCTCTGCTCCAGCTTGCAAGCCCGACCTTGCCGGTGGGCGCGTACAGCTACTCGCAGGGACTGGAGAGCGCCATCGACACCGGGCTCGTGAGCGACGAGGCGAGCGCACTGCGCTGGATCGGCGACGGCTTGCACCTCGTGCTCGCGCGCTACGAGGCGCCGGTCTGGCTACGCCTGTACCGTACCTGCCTCGCCGATGACCGCGACATGCTGCGCCGCTGGAACGAAGATTTCCTCGCCACTCGCGAAACCGCCGAGCTGCGAGCCGAGACCGTGCAGATGGGTTACTCGCTGGTGCAGTTGATGCGCACGCTCGACCACGAATCCATTTTCGATGTGGGCGAAGTCTCTTATCCCGCAGCCCATGCCTGGGCCTGCACGTGCTGGAGCATCGGCGAAGACGAAGGCCTGGTCGCCTACCTTTACGGCTGGGCCGAAAACCAGGTGATGGCCGCGCTCAAGACCGTGCCGCTGGGACAGTCCGCGGGTCAGCGTCTGTTGCTCGGCTTGCGGCCTGCGGTCGCAGAGGCTGCGCGGATCGCGTGCTTGCTCGAAGACGAAGAACTCGGCACGCAGACGCCGATGCTCGCCATCCTGAGCAGCCGGCACGAAACCCAGTACTCACGATTGTTCCGGAGTTGAAACGATGAGCGAAAAGACACCGTTGCGAGTCGGCGTCGGCGGTCCGGTGGGTTCGGGCAAGACCACCCTGGTGGAAGTGCTTTGCAAGCGCATGCGCGCGCATCACCAGCTCGCGGTCGTGACCAACGACATCTACACCCGGGAGGACGAGCGCTTGCTGGTCGCAGCACAGGCACTGCCGGCGGAACGCATCATGGGCGTGGAAACCGGCGGCTGCCCGCACACCGCGATTCGCGAGGACGCATCGATCAATCTCGAAGCGGTGGATCGCATGCAGAAGCGCTTCCCCGACCTGGACCTGATCTTCATCGAGTCCGGCGGCGACAATCTTGCGGCCACGTTCAGCCCGGAACTGTCGGACCTCACGATCTACGTGATCGACGTCGCCGGCGGCGAAAAGATTCCGCGCAAGGGCGGGCCGGGCATCACCAAGGCCGACCTGCTGGTCATCAACAAGATCGACCTCGCGCCTTACGTCGGAGCCTCGCTGGAGGTGATGGAGCGCGATGCGCGGCGGATGCGCGGCGAACGGCCGTTCGTGATGACCAATCTCAAGACAGGTGTCGGGCTCGACACCGTGATTGCATTCATCGAGAAGCAGGGCATGCTGAGCGCCACGGCGTAGGCCAACGCGGAGGCTTCGAAGCTCATGTCGCTCACCTTGCATTTCCATCCGCTGTCGTCCTTCTGCATGAAGGCGCTGATTGCGCTGTACGAGAACGAAACGCCATTCACGCCGTATCTGGTGAACCTGGGCGATCCGGTCTCGCGCGCGGAGTTCCTGAAGGTCTGGCCCATCGGCAAGTTTCCGGTGCTGCGCGACGAGGCCAAGGACCGCACCATCCCCGAGTCGAGCATCATCATCGAGTACCTCGCGCAGTACTGCACGGGCAAAACGTCGTTGGTGCCGGCCGACGCGGATCTCGCGCGACAGATGCGCATGCGCGACCGCTTCTACGACCTGCACGTCCACGTGCACATGCAGAAGATCGTGGGCGACAGGCTGCGCCCACCGGGACAGAAGGATGCTTACGGCGTCGAGCAGGCGAAGGCATCGATACTGACCGCCTACGCGATGATCGATCAGGACATGCAGACCAAGACCTGGGCGATGGGCGAGGTCTTCGGCATGGCCGATTGCGCCGCCGCACCGGCCCTGCTTTATGCGAACAAGGTTCTTCCGTTGGGGACCGGGTATCCGCATGTATCCGCTTATCTCGCACGCTTGATGGAACGGCCGTCTTTTGCCAGGGTGCTCAGGGAAGCGCAGCCGTACTTCGCGCTCTTTCCCGCATGAACAGGCTTCGGCCCCACTCGAAAATCACTTCCGCAGGAGAGCCGACATGCACGACATTCTGGCCATGGGCGCTCGCGCAGGCGCGCTGCTCAAGCAACGCGGCGAGAAGATCGCGGTGGGTGAGACTTCGGCAGGCGGACTGATTTCGGCCAGTCTTCTGGCGGTGCCCGGCGCCTCGGTCTATTTCGCCGGCGGCGCCATCACCTATTCCTTCCTGTCGATTCGCGGCCTGGTCGGCATCGACATGCAGGAGTTGCGCGCCAGGGGCATCCGCTCCAGCTCGGAGCCCTACGCCGAACTGCTGGCCAATGCGGTACGCGCGAAGCACGACGGCGTGATCTGGGGTCTGTCCGAAACCGGCGCCGCAGGCCCCGATGGCAATCGGTACGGCGACCCGCCGGGGCACACCTGCATGGCGGTGGTCGGGCCGGTGAGCCTGACCCGAACCCTGCGCACCGGCGGCGACGATCGCGTCGCCAACATGTGGGCGTTTGCGGAAGCCACGCTGGCGATGCTGGTAGAGGCGCTGGAGGCCGCGCCGCGCTGACGCCCCTTAGCGGGGTTGTTTCGAGCCGCTCCGGAAAATCCGCCTCGAAGAATTCCAGCGCGCGGCGTTCTCCGGCTCTGCGACGTTGTGTCTCCGATACAGGTGGAATCTGGTTGGCAATGGCCACCGCATGGGTGCGACATGAGGCACCCAGCTCGCCGTAAATATTTTTGAGGTGGTAATTGACCGTCTGTTCGGAGACGAAGATCGAGCGTGCAATCTGCTTGTTGGGCAAGTCGGAACGAAGAAGTCCCGGCACGACGATTTCGCGCGGCGCGAGCGGTTCAGGCGAGGATGGCTGCATGGCTCGACTGCGTCTGTTGGATGAAGACTTGCGCTGGCACGGGTCGATGCCGTGGCGGTAGCGTACGAGCAAGATCGAACATGCGGAAAAAGGAGAGCCGGATGGATGCGAGCGACCCGCTGAACAAGCTGTTGTCCCAGCCCCTGATGCCGCTGCGCGAGCACTGGCGCTCGCCGCGGCAGATCGAGCGGCTCGCGCATGCGCGCGACATCCAGGCCAGAGGCGGCAAGGACGCTTACTGGGAGTGGGCGGCCAGCCAGTTGCGCTGGATGCAGCCGTGGTCTGCGTTACGCGTCGGCGAGTTTCCGGGCTTCCGCTATTTCGTCGACGGCAGGATCAACGTCTGCGACAACTGCGTGGACCGGCACGCGGAAGATCCCGCGCGGAAGGACAAGGCAGCCATCGTCTGGGAAGGCGAACCGGGTGAAGTCGTGACGCTCACCTACGCCGAGCTGCGTGATCGCGTCGCACGCTTTGCCAACGCGCTCAAGTCGCTCGGCGTGCAACGCGGTGACGTGGTGGCCGTGTACCTGCCCAACCTGCCCGCGGCCTTCGTCGCCATCCACGCCTGCAACCGCATCGGTGCGATCTACACCGTGCTGTTCTCGGGATTCTCGCCGGAGGCCGTGGCGCTGCGTTTGCAGGCATCGCGCGCCAAGGTGCTGGTCACGGCGGACGGCTGCTGGCGCCGCGGCAAACCAGTCACGCTGCTGGAAAACGCGCGCGCCGCGCGACCTTCCGCGCCGGGCTTGCAGCACTTGGTCGTTGTTGATCGCTGCGGCTCGAAGCCATCGCTACGTGAGGGCGAGTCGAGCTTCGAAGAGCTGCTACGCGCCCAGTCCGCCGATTGTCCCTGCGAGCCGCTCGAAGCCAACGACCCGGCCTTCCTGATTTTCACCAGCGGCACCGAGGCCAGGCCCAAGGGCCTGGTTCACAGCGTCGCCGGTTTCATGCTCGGTGCCTGGGCCAATGTCCTCTGGCAGATCGGCATCGACGACGCGGATACCTACTGGTGCGCCGCCGATATCGGCTGGCTCACGTTTCCCATCCAGGTCGTCGTCGGAGGTCTCGCGCACGGCGCCACCTTGCTGTGCTACGAGGGCGCGTTCGACGCACCGACCAAGGATCGCTTCTACCAGATCGTCGCGCGTCACAAGGTCACCAAAATCCTCAGCGCACCGACCGCGCTGCGCATGCTCCGGGCTCTGGGTGACAAGGCCGCAAAAGCGCACGACCTGAGCGCGCTGAAGCTCATCACCGTGCAGGGCGAGCCGCTCGATCCGGAGACTTTCAACTGGGCCGTGCAGAGCTTCGACGTGCCCGTCATCAACGCCTATGGGCAGACCGAGACGGGCTCGACCTGGACCTATCCGGTCTACGGCGCGGAGCCGCTCAAGGCCGGTTCCTGCGGCACGCCGGTGCCGGGGCATGACTACGAAGTGCTCGACGACAAGGGATGCAAGGTCGCGCCCGGCGTCAAGGGAAATCTCGTTCTGACCGAACCGTTCCCAACCTTGGCGCGAACCATCTGGGACGATCCGGATCGCTACGTCGCCTCGTACTTCACGCGCTTCCCGAATCGCTACCACACGTCCGACGAAGCCATCGTCGATCACGACGGACACCTGTGGGTGCTGGGCCGCGCGGACGCCGTCATCAACGTCGCCGCGCACCGCATCAGCACCATGGAAATCGAATCCATCGTCTGCGCGCAGCCCGGCATCGCCGACGGCGCCGTAGTCGGCGTCAACGATGCGTTGAAGGGCATGGTGCCCGTGGCTTTCGTCACGCTGCGTGCAGACGCAGACGCCGCGAAGGTGAAGTCGCAAGTGGACGCCGCGGTGGTCAAATCCATCGGCTCCATCGCGCGGCTCAGCCGCGTCTACGTCTGCACCGCGCTACCCAAGACCCGCGCCGGCAAAACCATGCGCCGCCTGCTCCGCGAGGCCGCAGAGACCGGCAGCATTCGCGGTGATACGACCGGGCTGGAGGACGCGAGTGCGCTCGCGGCGGTGCTCAAGGCGGTTGCTGCGTCGGCGTGATCGCGTGAGACCAGACTCGACAAAGCAAGCACCGGAAACCGCACCGCCCGCACCGCGCTCGCGTCTGGCCAGGCTCGATGCTCACCTGACCCTGCACAGCGACCGGCCCGACCTCGTCGGCTTTTCCCGCTTCGTCATCGAGTTCCTTTATTTCGGGATCAAGGAAGCGCGCGCCTGCCTGTTCGCCGGCTTGTTCTTCGTCGCGGTTTTTGCGGTGCCACGCATGGGCGTGTTCGGGATTCCGCGGTACGACATTCTCTTGATCGTTGCCTTGAGTATCCAGGCGTGGATGGTGTGGTCGAAGCTCGAAACCTGGGACGAGCTGAAGGCCATAACGCTTTTCCATCTCATCGGCTTCGCCCTCGAGGTGTTCAAGACCTCCAGCGGAATCAGATCCTGGGCCTACCCCGACTTCGGCTACACGAAACTCTGGGGTGTTCCGTTGTTCTCCGGCTTCATGTACGCCGCTGTCGGCAGCTACATGATCCAGGCCTGGCGTTTGCTGGCATTGCGGGTCGTTCACCACCCGCCTCACTGGATGGCAGGTTCGGTCGCCGTGCTGATCTACGCAAACTTCTTCACGCACCACTATATCGGCGATTACCGCTGGTACATCGCCGCTTGCGCCTTGGGCCTTTATGCGAGAGCGACGGTAGTGTTTCGTCCGTTCGACCGCGAGCGGAAGATGCCGCTGCTGCTGTCGTTCGTACTGATCGGGTTCTTTATCTGGCTCGCCGAAAACATCAGCACTTTTTTCGCCATCTGGAGTTATCCGAATCAGTTGGGAGCGTGGTCGGTTGTCCACGTCGGAAAATGGAGTTCGTGGTCCTTGCTGGTCATCATGACGTTCACCATCGTGGCCAACTTGAAACACATCAAGGAGCGCGTTCACGTCCCGCGATAGCTGGGGAACTTTCGGCGGGTGTGGGCCTGTAGTGAGCTTGCGAATTGCAGAATTGCCTGCCCATCGATTCCGCCGTTTTCCCTAACTCCCGAACCGTCGCCCCACCGAAAACCCCACTCCGTACACCTCGTCCGAAACGCTCGCCTCGCCGCCACCGAAGCTCGCGGGGATGGAGTTGCGGCCGTGTTGTTTCTTCCTCGGGTCGTTGTAGGCGTAGCCGGAGAGCTCCCAGGTACTGAACTGGTAGGTCGCACCCAGGCCGTACTGATTGGTCGTGGTCAGACAGCCGAGAAAGCCGAACAAGGTGTCGTCCGCGTCGAGGACTTCGGTGGCGTAGAGATAGCCGCCGCGCAGCATGAGCTTGGGCGTGGCCTGCCAGGCCACGCCCAGCTTGTAGGCGTTCTGGTTGTCGAAGCCGAAGCCGGGGCCGTTGTCCGCGCCCAGTAGTTGGCCGTCGTTGAACTTGCTGAGCCCGTGCTTGAACGCGCGACGGTCCCGGTAAGCGTAATGCTGACCCTCGATGACGACGGTCCAGTTGGCAGCCGGCGTGATCGCAAAGCCACCACCGACGATGGCCGGCAATTCCAGCTTGCCGCCCTCGGCGACGAGGCCCGCGTAGTCCTCGTGCTTCTGCGTCCAGTTCTTGCTGCGGTAGGACACGCCGGCGTGCAGCCAGGGCGCCAGCTTGCCGTGCCAGCCCACGGTGAAGCCCGCCGTGAACGCGCCGTCCTTGCCCTGGTTGGTGACCTTGTCCGGCGCCACGGAAGTCGCAGGCGTCGCCACGAATTCCAGCCCCTTGATCTGCAGCACCTGGTAGCCGGTGTTGAGGCTGAACCCCAGCACGTGATCGGGCGAAACACGATACGCCAGCGCCGTCACGACCCCCGACGAAGCGAGCGAGAGAAGCGCCCGGCGCGCGCCGCCGAAACGCTGGTAGGGGCTGCCATCGTAATCCGGTCCAAGTCCGGCGCTCAGCACGGTGACCCCGAGGCCGAGCTTGTCCGACAGCGCACGGGAAAATCCGCCCTGCGGGATGTAGTAGTGGTGCTTGCCGTCGGAAAAGAATCGTTCGTCGGGGCCTAGCGTATTGCCTTCGATTTTCGCTTCGGCTTCCGCGGTGAAAAGATCCACGCCAATGTCGTAGCGATTGCCCAGCGCCAGCGCGTGCGCCGGATTGGCCCCCAGCACGGTGGTTTCTTCGGCGAAGCTGTAGCCGACGCCGCCCATGCCCATGGACTTGATGCCATTGCCGTGCTCGAAGACGCCGAGCGTGGCCTGTGCCGGAAGACAGGGAACCAGAGCAAGCAGCGCAGCAACGGGCGCAAGACGAAACACTTTCATCGTGGATGCAAGGAAAAGAAGGGAACGCGTAGTCTGTGTCAGGCTGCTGCGACCAGCCACTAGGCGCCGCCCGCTCTAGGCAGAGTTTTTTTGGCAGCGTCGCGATGGCGTATTCGCACGACCGCGCAAAGTCTTCCAAGATGGCGCATCGCACAGCAAGGCAATGCCGCTCATGATGACCCTGCACCACTGCACCAGCGCACGTTCCTTCCGACCCTTGTGGACGCTGGAGGAGTTGGGGCTCGGCTACGAGCTGATCGTCCTGCCGTTTCCGCCGCGGGTGCTTTCGCGCGAATACCTCGCCGTGAATTCACTCGGAACGATTCCAGCGTTTCGCGACGGCGAGGTGTTCATGACCGAGTCCGCCGCCATCTGTCAGTACTTGGCGGATCGCCATCCGGAGGGCGGCCTGTCCGTGGCCAGCACGGCTCCCGAATATGGCGATTATCTGAACGGGCTGCATTTCGGCGAAGCCACACTGACCTTTCCCCAGACCCTGGTGCTGCGCTACGGCCGCTTCGAGCCCGCAGAGCGAAGGCAACCCCAGATCGTCGAGGACTACACGCGCTGGTTCCTGGCGCGTTTGCGCCGTGTCGAGGAGATTCTGCGTACGCGCCCCTATCTCTGCGGCGAACGTTTTACCGTGGCGGACATCTCGGTGGGATACGCGCTCCAGCTCGCCGACAGCATCGGCCTTGCGCAACACTTCCCGGAAGGCGTGGCGGAATACTGGACGCGCCTGCAGACGCGTGAAGCTTATCGGCGGGCGCTAGCGGCGCAGGAAAACGGGGCTCGCCTGAACAATGTTTCGACGACACCGGCGCCGCTGGCACCCTGAAGGTTCGGTCGCGGGCATGGCACGCTCCTACAAGCGGATTCCATAGCAGCGGGCCATGCCCGCGACAGTCGAGAGCCAACATGGCTGGCGGTGGAGATCGTCCTTCTTGCGTGGCGTCGAGTATCCGCATGACCCGCGACAAAGCGCGTCGCGGTGCAGCTGGCTCTGATGGAGCGGTCGGCGTAGACGAATCAAGCGATGGCTGGGGGTACGATATCGGCATTGCCGTATATCACTTCGAGACTGCCATGTCCGCCGTCGCAAAAGTCTTCACCACCGGGCGCAGCCAGGCCGTGCGCATTCCCAAGGATTTTCGCTTCGCTTCGATTGCGATGAAGTGACCATTGAGCGCGACGGAGAGCGCGTGATCCTTACACCGAAGCGTGCGCGCAAGTACAGGGATTGGGCGGATTACGCCAGGAACGCTCCTCGTCTGACCGCAGATTTCGAGGTGCCGAAAGACCCGCCGGATGACCGGGTGGTCGAGCTTTGATGCGCTTGCTGCTGGATACCAGCGCCTGCATCGGGTTCATTCGGGATCAGCCGCGGGGTGTTCGACGGATTCTCGCAAGCTGGTCGGAAGGGCACGCCGGCATCTGCTCTATCGTGCTCGCCGAACTGGAGCTCTGTATTGCCCTTTCGGAGCGGGCTGCGGCGGGCAGAGAAGCGCTCTCCGCTTTGTTGGACGTACTGTCGGTGTTGCCCTGGCCCATAGAGGCCGCGCAAGTCTACGGCGGTCTGCGAGCGCAGTTACGGCGGACGGGAAAGCTGATCGGTCCCAACGATCTCCTGATCGCAGCTCATGCCTTGACCCTAGATTTGCCTCTGATGACTGGCAATCTCGATGAGTTTCGCCGAGTGCCGGGCTTGCGTGTGCTGCCGCTGCCAAAACGGTAGCGCCGTTTGGGCGCGTTACTTCAAAGGCTTCCTGTTCGCGCATTCCTGCGCGACGTTTTCTCGCAGCAACTCCACCAGCCTGAGAATTCCCGGACCCGCATAGTCGCGATCCGCATAGATCAGGTACAGCGTGCCGAAGCGTTCCTGCGCGCCGCTCATCGGTAGCGGCTTGAGCGTGCCGGCGAACAATTCTTCGCGAATCTTGTCCTCGGGCATCCAGGCGAAGCCGTACCCCATGCGCAGGGCCTGGATGGAAGTAGCCATGTGGCTCACGGTCCAGCGCTGCTTGGCTTCCACGCTCAGCGGCGTCTTGCCGCGCTGGGTGCCGGAATCGCGTACCACCAGGTGTCGATGCGCGCGCAGGTCGGATTGACTCAGCGGCCTGCCGAGTTGATGTAGCGGGTGATCGGGCGCAGCGACCAGCAGCATGCGCATCTGCATCAGCGGTTCGCCGAAGAATCCCTGCGGCACCTGTGGCGCGATGGCGATGTCGGCTTCGCCCTTGAGCAAGGATTCGGCCGTGCCGCCGAGCACGGACTCGATCAGCTCGATGCGCGTGTGCGGGCTCTCTGCGCCAAAACGCGAGAGCGTGCGCAGCAGCAGGCCGGTCGGAAAAATGATTTCGACCGCCAGCCGGATCTCGGCCTCCCAACCGGCCGACAACGAACCGGCTGCGCGCTCCAGGCTGGCGGCCTCGTCGAGCAGTGCCTTGGCGCGGCGATAGAGCAGGCTGCCCGTCGTCGTGAGCACCGCCTTGCGGCCCTGCACCTCGAACACTTTCACGCCGAGCATCGATTCGATCTTCTGGACCGCGTAGGTCACGGCCGACTGGCTTTTGTGCAGGGCCTCGGCCGCCTGGGCGTAGCCGCCCGCATCGACCACCTCCATCAGGGCCCGCCACTGTTCGAGGCTGATTTTTGGCGCGCTCATGATCGAATGGCTAGATAGGTATGAGCTGAATATTGTTCTTTTTTATCGGATCGTCCAATCCTTTAATACGCACACCTTCACTCCATAGGAGATGTGCCATGACCACTCTGCTCCAGATCAACACCAGCCTGTTCTCGGGACAAGGCCAATCCAGCCAGTTGGCCGAACATTTCGTGACGGCGTTCCGCGAACGCCACGCCGATGCTCAGATCGTCACGCGCGATGTGGCCGGCGACCCGGTGCCGCATCTCGATGCGCGGCGCTTCAGCGCCTTCACCACGCCCGCCGAATCGCGCTCGGCCGAACAGCAGGACGTGATCGCTTACTCCGATACGCTGATCGACGAGCTGCGCCGCGCCGACGTGATCGTGTTCGGCCTGCCGATGTACAACTTCGGCGTGCCTTCGCAACTCAAGAGTTACTTCGATCACGTCGCGCGTTCGGGCGAAACGTTCCGCTACACCGCGAACGGTCCGGAAGGTTTGCTCAAGAACAAGAAGGCCTATGTCTTCGCAGCGCGCGGTGGTCTGTACGTCGGCACGCCGCTGGATACGCAGACGAACTACGTGCGCGACTTCCTGCGCTTCATCGGTATCGAGGACGTGGAATTCGTCTATGCCGAGGGCCTGGCCATCAGCCCGGAAAGCAAGCTGCGTTCGCTGGAGCAGGCCAACGATTCCATCGAAAGGCTGGTCGCGTAAATTTCGCTCATGCAATTTCCGATTCAAGGAGCAAGTTCCATGAACACCACGACTCGTCAGCTTGCGCAGATCATCAACTCCGTGCCCACGTCCGACGGAGCGGGCGTGAAACTGCGCCGTAGCATCGGCAGCCAGCGAGGGCTTTATCTAGATCCCTTCCTGATGCTCGACGAATTCGGCACGGACAATCCGGGCGACTACATCGCCGGTTTCCCCTCGCATCCGCATCGCGGCTTCGAGACCGTGACCTACATGCTCGACGGCCGCATGCAGCACCGCGATCACCTGGGCAATGTCGGCGACCTCGGCCCTGGCAGCGTGCAGTGGATGAATGCGGGTCGCGGCGTGATCCACTCCGAGATGCCGCTGCAGGAAAGCGGTCGCATGCGCGGCTTCCAGTTGTGGATCAACCTGCCTTCGAGCGAAAAGATGCGGCCTGCGTCTTACAGCGACATTCCAGCGAGCAACATTCCGGTCGTGGCCTTGGCAGGTGGCGGGCGCGTGAAAGTGATTGCCGGCACGGCAAAGCTCGGCGAGCAGAGCTTGAGCGGGCCGATCAACGCGCCCGGCAAGTCGCTGAGCACCGATCCGATCTACTTCGACATCGAGCTGCCGGCCGGCGCGAGCTTCGAGCACCCGATTCCGGCGGGTCATACGGCCTTCGTCTACGCGTACGAGGGTGATGTCCGAGTGGGTGACGAGGCTCGCGCCTTGCCGCGGCAGGCTGCGGGTGTGCTGTCTGCTGGCGACCGCGTTGTTCTCGCCGTGGGCTCAGAGGGTGCGCGCGTGCTGCTGCTGGCCGGCAAGCCGCTGCGGGAACCCATCGTGCAATACGGTCCGTTCGTGATGAACACGCGAGAGGAAATCGAGCAGGCCATCCAGGACTACCAGCGCGGAGATTTCGCCAAGGCAGCCTGAGAATACGGTCGCGGGTATGGCCCGCTCCTTCCGTAGGAGCGGGCAGCCGTCCCCGGTGGATGCGCTGGCGCTTATCCAACCTACGCTGCGCCGGCCGGTAGCGTGGATAAGCGAAGCGCATCCAGCATCCCAGGCCAAGGCGTCGCGTGATCCTTGTTTGACGAAAGCGGGCCATGCCGGCCACAGGCCTGCCCTCAAAACGGAATCGCGCACTCCAGCCAGAACAGATCGCCCTGGGGCGCATTGCGTACATTGGTCTCGCGATGCCACTGCGCGACGACCGCGACGGCAGGCGTGAAGAAGTACGCCGCCTTCGGTCCGATGGCGAACTTGCGCGTGCGTGTGCCGTTAGGTGTTTCCTGGCGCCCGATCTCGTCGTCGGTCAACTGTTGCGTGTAGAAGCCGCTGACGCCCAGATCCCACTTCTGGTTTTCGAACGGCCGATGGCCTACGCCAAAGGTCAGCCCCGCCTGCGTACCCGAACGGTAGCGGTTGTCCTTGTTGCGATCCTTGAACTCCACCGCCGCGTTGAGCGAGACGTCCCACTTCGGCGATGGCGTCCATGTGGTGGACGCCTGGTATGCGTAAGAGTGGTAGTTCAACGTGTGGTTGGCGATGTCGTTGCGTTCGTACGAACCGATGGGAAAATAGATGATTCCGCCGGTGAGGAAGTGCCAGGCGCCGAACGACCGGGTGAGGTACAAGGGCTCGATACCCCACAGTGTCGGCCCCTCTGCCCTGTCCTCAGCACCCGGCACCTTCACCTTGGCGGTCAGGCCTTCGATCAGGATGCCGCTGCTGAGCTTGAAGCCGGCAAACAAGGGCTTCCAGGTGTGAACCAGGCGCGGCGCCACCGCGATCACGTCCACCTCGATGCCGGGAATGCGATCGCCCTTGTCGTCGCGCACGCTGTCGGCGGTATAGAACAGCGAATAGCCGAAAAAATTGGTCGTGCCGGGCGGCGGCAGAAAGGCCGCGTAGGTGGTCTGCGCACCGTAGGGGAAGTTGGATAACCCACCTTCGCCCGCGGAGGCGCTCGGCGACAACAGTGTGATGCACAACAAACTCGCTGTTGAAGACCATAGTCTTCGCCGGATTTCGCGAGGGCGAACCGCTTCATTGTTCTTTTCAAGCGCCACGCTTTTCTCTCCTCGTTTCTTCTGATCGAAAGTTCCGCTTGAGCCGAAGCCTAGGTAGGGTTTGGGCGGGCTCACAGTCGGAGAATCCCTAAGCGGTAGGCTGCTACACGCCGCGGCGCAGTGGCAATCGGCCGCTCTGCGGCGCCGGTGACAAGCGACATCAACAGCTCGATGCCCGACGAACCGGCACGAGCAGGCCGCAGCTTATGCCAGGCGCTCGCGCACGAACTTGATGTGACGGCGCAGGATGTAGATCTGGTCGGCATAGGCCTCCGGCATCTTGGCGCCGATGATCGATCTCTCGATCTCCCCCAGCCGCTCGATCAGCGCGGCTTTCTGGTCCGGCGTCAGCGGACTGAGCGCCGCCCGTTCCAGCGCCATCACCTCGCCGTAGCGGTGGTTGATGCGGTTGGTGATCCGCCAGCCGTACAGCACGGGCACCAGCCGCAGCGCCGGAATCAGCACCACGATCAGCGGCACCAGCACCACCAGCGTGCGATCCAGCAGGCTGGCGAGCCAGAACGGCAGGTAACGGTACGAGATGGTCTTGCCGGACTTGTAGAAGCGATCGGCGTCGTCGCTGATGGGATAGTCGAGTTGCAAGGGCGCGGGGAATTCGCCCGCGGCCTGGAACATGCCGGCGCGGCTGTTGACTTCGCGTGCGGCCTCGATCAGCAGATCGGACAGCGCCGGATGCAGACCGGGACGCGCGAGCAATTCCACCGTGGGCGCGAGCATGTTCAGCGGCTCGGCCGGCAGGTTCTCTCCCAGGTCGAAAGAGCCTGCGGGTATTTGCAGCTTCTTCAGGTATCGCAGGCGGCGCACGTACCCGTCGGCCTGCTTGAAGTCGTACAGGCGGATGCCCTCGGAGTGCATCATTTCGCGGACGATGGCGGGCGCCGCCGAATCGCCGCTGAGAAAGATGGCATCGACTTCCCGATCCAGCAGCGCCTGCCGGGCGCCCTCGGCCTTCAGGTTGAGCAACTCCGTCGGGCCGCCCGGTTCGATGCCGTTGGCCTTGAGCAAGTCCAGGGCGAGCACGCCCGTGCCGCTGCCCATGGCGCCGACGACGATGCGTTTGCCCTTCAGTTCGGACAGCAGGCCCAGCGGCTTCGGACTGCGGTAGAAGATCGAGATCGGCTGGTAGAACACGCTGCCCAGCGAGACCAGGTCGACGGTATCGCCGGCTGCCTTGACGCCGCCCTGCACAAAGCCAATGTCCACGCCGGAATCCGGATCGGTCAGCCGATCGAGATTTTCCAGGGACCCGCCGGATGTCCTGATCTCCAGCGTGATGCCGTTGCTCTCGATGATTTTCTTGTAGCGCTCCGCATTGCGGTGAAATGTGCTCCCCTCGGGCCCGGTGGTGATGACCAGCGTGCTCGGCGGCGCCGGCCGCACGTAGTGCATGGCCAGGGCTATCGCGACCACACCGATCAGCAGCACCGGCGCGACCGACTGCGCCAGGTCGCGCCACAGGATCTTGGGGATCTTCGGAATCTTCGGCAGCCGGCTCAGAAGCGTACGCCTCGGGCGTGGCGGGTCATCGGTCACTTCTGATTCCTCCTGCACTCGGTGCGCGCAGCCTAATGGTCCGGCGCCGTTGCCGCCGCTGCGTGTCGGCAAGAAGATAAGGACGCGAACGGACGCCGACCAACCCTGGTGTATCCTTCCGGCCGCATTTTCGCAGCCCAGCCGAACGCCAAGCCATGACTGAAGCCCTGAACCGCCGCTCGAAAACCATCACCGCCGGTGTGGCCCGCTCGCCCAATCGCGCGATGCTGCGCGCGGTCGGATTCGGCGATGGCGATTTCGAGAAACCCATCGTCGGCATCGCCAGCGGGCATTCGACCATGAACCCCTGCAATGCCGGCATCGCGCCGCTGGTGTCGCGCGCCGAGGAAGCATTGCGAACCATCGGGGCCATGCCGCAGACCTTCGGTTTTCCGACCGTCACCGACGGCATTTCGATGGGCACGGAGGGCATGAAGTATTCGCTGGTGTCGCGCGAGGTGATTGCGGACGCCATCGAAACCGCGGTGTCCTCGCAGTGCATGGACGGCGTGCTCGCGGTGGGTGGCTGCGACAAGAACATGCCGGGCGCGATGATCGGCATGCTGCGTCTCAACGTCCCCTCGGTGTTCTGCTACGCCGGCACCATCAAGCCGGGTAGCTGGAAGGGCGTGGCGCTGACGGTGGTCTCGTCTTTTGAGGCGGTGGGCGCGTTCAACGGCGGCACCATGTCGAAGGAAGACTTGGACGGCATCGAGCGCAACGCCTGTCCTTCGACTGGCGCCTGCGGCGGCATGTACACGGCCAACACCATGTCCTCGTCGTTCGAGGCCCTCGGCATGAGCCTGCTCGGTTCTTCGCAGATGGCCTGCCCGGATGGTGAGAAGGCCGACTCGGTGGCCGATTCGGCGCGCGTGCTGTTCAACGCGGTGGTCCAGCAGATCAAGCCGCGTGACGTGGTGACGCGCAAGAGCATCGAGAACGCGATCGCCCTGGTCATGGCCACCGGCGGATCGACCAACGCGGTGCTGCATTTCCTGGCGATCGCGCATGCGGCGGGTGTGGAGTTCGGTCTTGACGATATCGAGACCATTCGCGTGCGCACACCGGTGCTTTGCGATCTCAAGCCCTCGGGCAAGTACGTGGCAACCGATTTCCACAAGGCCGGCGGCGTGCCGCAGGTCTTGAAGATGTTGCTCGCCCACGGTCTGCTGCACGGCGATGCGCTGACCGTGACCGGCGAGACGATGGCCGAAGCGCTTGAGCGCGTGCCCGCAACGCCGCGCACCGATCAGGACGTGATCCGGCCCTGGGACAAGCCCATGTACGCGCAGGGGCATCTGGCCATTCTCAAGGGCAATCTTTCGCCCGAGGGTTGCGTGGCCAAGATCACCGGGCTGAAGAACCCGGTCATCACCGGGCCGGCGCGCGTGTTCAATTCCGAAGAAGAAAGCATGGACGCGATTCTGGGCGACCAGATCAAGCCCGGCGACGTGCTGGTGATCCGCTACGAAGGCCCGAGGGGCGGACCCGGCATGCGCGAGATGCTGGCGCCGACCAGCGCGATCATCGGCAAGGGTCTGGGCGAAAGCGTGGGCTTCATCACCGACGGACGCTTTTCCGGCGGCACCTGGGGCATGGTCGTCGGGCACGTGTCGCCCGAGGCTTTTCTGGGCGGCACCATCGCGCTTGTGGAGGAGGGCGACTCCATCACCATCGACGCCAAGCGCCAGATGATCCAGCTCAATGTGGACGACGCCGTGCTCGCCACGCGTCGCGCCGCGTGGAAGCAGCCCGCGCCGCGCTACACGCGCGGTGTGCTCGCCAAGTACGCGCGCGTGGTGTCGAGCGCGGCGCGCGGAGCGGTCACGGACTAGCCGGCGGCGACGGCCGATCGACCAGTTGCACCAGAATCTGGGGGCGCAATTCGTCCCAGATCTCGATGCCGGTCTTGACGCCGTCTTCGGTCAGGAGAATGGCGGAGTAACGCCGGTCGAAGTCCATCCACGGCACCGTGCCGAGCACGCCGGGGTCGCTGATTTCGGGGCCGCGGCTCAGCCCGATCAGGACCTCGCGCGTGGAGGTCCACCAGCCGAAGCTGTAGCCCGCAAAGGAAGTCGTGTCGCCGGCGCCGGGCGGCAATTCGCGCTGCCGGAGCTGCCCGGTCTGGCTGCTGCGCAGCAGCATCGCAAGCTCAGGCGCGATGATTTCGGTGTCGCCCACGAGGCCCGCGTCCATCACCATCTGCATGAATGCCAGGTAGTCGGATGCCGTGGAGACGGCGCCGCCCGCGATGCGCGGATTGCTGCCTATGAATTGGGTCGAGGACATGCCGACCGGGCTGGCGATGCTGGCCTGAAAGAACGCATCGAAGGGCATTCCGGAGATGACCTCGGCCACCAGACCGGCAACCTGATAGCTGGCGCCGCCGTAGGAAAATTCGGTTCCGGGTACGGCTTCCAGCCGCGAGTCCGCAATGGCCTGAACGCAGGCGCGGAAATCGCCCATGTTGTCGGCCAGGCAATCGTTTTCGGTTTCCAGTCCCGAAGTGTGGTTGAGCAGCATGCGGGTGGTTATCGCAGCCTTGCCCTGCGGCCAGTCGATCACATTGCCGATGTAGGTCGAAACCGGCGCGTCCAGGTTCAGCCCGGTTCCGTCGTCCCGAACCAGCGTTAGCAGGGCCGCGGCCGCCAGCGCCTTGCTGGCCGATGCAATCAGGAACGTGGGTCGAAGCTCGTCTCCGGCGCTTCTGCGCTCGTACACCACGTCGCCATCGAGCGAAATCTGAAACGCGTAACGCTGCAAGGCCCGTGCGTCCAGCACCGCGTCGACGCCCGAGAAATCCAGCTCCGGGTCGCTACCCGAGCGGCTCCCGCCGCCACCGCCGCAGGCGCTTAGTGCCAGCAGCACGCCCATTGCAAGAACTCCGATCCGCGTCTGACTGCTTTGTTGCATCACGATTCCTCAGATGATTCCGTCACGAATAAATCAACAGCCGCTTCCGGGCGCCGCGAGTTGTCCGAAAATTTGCGGAGAAGCTTGGGCGGTGGCGCGTCGGCAGTCCTGCCCTGCGCTTGAGTTAAGCCAGGTAAGCCTTGGCCCCTTGCATCGACGATCGAAGGATCGTCATCGCATCCTGCTCCGAGTCCACCATTTTACGCTGCCCGACCCTTAACGGCCGGTGAGCCGGCCCGGGTCCGGCTTGCCACGACACGTGCGATCCTTAAACTCCGACGCCCGAAACTGTCCGCACCGATCATGCCTGCCAGCCTGCCAACACCCTACGTGCCGAGATTGCCGCGTGGAATTCAGTGACGAAAGCAAAGTCTCGGTGGTCGTCACCAGTTGCGGGCGTTTCGACCTGCTGAAGCTCACGCTGGAAAGTTTTGATCGCTTCAACACGGCACCGATCCACAGCGTTTTCGTTACCGAAGACTCTGGCGACGAAGCGGTGCGTGCAGCCATCCCGACGCACTGGACGGCGAGGACACAGGTCTTCGTCAATCGGCCGGCAAGAGGGCAGCTCGCATCCATCGACCTCGCCTATTCGAGAGTATCTACGCCGCTGGTGTTTCATCTGGAAGACGACTGGGAGTTCTACCGGCCCGGTTTCATCGAAGATTCCGAAAAGCTTCTGGCGCACGAACCGCTGGCGTTTACCGTGTGGCTGCGCAGCTTTGCGCACGACCTTCGCGTCCATGCGCCGCACCAGGAGCTGGGCGCGCCTGCGAGCCACGACGGCGTTCGTCACCACCGTCTCCAGTCCGACAAGCCCGACTGGTCCGGCTTCACCTTCAACCCGGGCCTGCGCCGCTTGTCCGATTACAACCGCGCGGCGCCGTACACGCCCTACGAAACGGAAAAGAAACTGTCGCGGCACTACGGCGGGCTCGGATATCACGCGCTGATTCTGGAATCCGACGCGGTGCTGCATACCGGCTGGGGCAGGCATGTCCCCCGTCCGGTCGAAGCGAGCAAGAAGTCGCGCAGGCGGACCCGGCAGCGTGTGGCGACGGCGATCATGCTGGTGCTGTCCTTCTTTCTCGGGGCTGTTGCCGCGAGACTGCTCTAATCTTCCGCGCGCGCATTCAATCTCCTGACAGAATCTTTCGAAGATCATGGGCAAGCACATCCTGTTTTGCGGCGTCAACTTCGACGCAAAGCCGCAGGGCATCAACACGGGAAAGCTGGTGCGGTCGCTCCTCGATCGTGGGCTCGACATCACGGTGGTATGCGCACGCCAGAAATCCGCGCCGTCGATCGATCATCCCCGGCTTTCCATCGAACGATTGAGCGTCGAGCCGCGTCACCCCCAATGGTTATGGCGGCTCGTCGCCGCGGCGCGCGGCCACCTGCCTTGCAACCACTATCTCTGGACACGCCGCGTCTCCGCGTTCGAACCGTCGCGCGAGCCTGACGTGGTGTACGGGCGGGCGTGGCCGTACAGCAGCCTGGTCGCAGCGTCGGCCCTGGCTACTTCCCTGCGCCGCCCGTTATGGCTGCACTTCAGCGATCCTTTTCCGGCGCCGCCCAAGCTTGCCGAGTACCCGCACGTGATGCGCGGACTCGCGCGCATTGCCCGGCAGGCGCGCGGGGCTACGTTCACCAACGCGCAGGAGGCTGCGTATCAGTTGCTGCACCTGCCGCCGCTCGCGGACGGCTGGGCACAGGTCCTCAACCACATTGCACCGGTGCCGAAGACCTTCGGACCTCCGCCAGCCTCGACCCGATTCGTTTACATCGGCTCCTTCAGCGACTCGCGGCCTCCGGACGCGCTGCTGCGGGGATTCGCCCTTTACTCCAGGACCGCGCCGGAAGCGCGCATCCACTGCGTGGGCACGCGTCCGGAAAAAGTACTGCCGGCAGCCGGACGCTGCGGCGTGACCGACCGCGTAAAGGTCGAGCCCTACGCGCGCGATATCTCGAACTGGCAGGCGCAGGCTTCGGTTCTGCTGGCTGTGGACTGGCTCGCCGGCGAGCCGGTTTACCTGCTGACCAAGATCGTCGAATCGTTTGTGGTCGACCGCCCCTTGCTGCTGCTTACACAGGCCGGAAGCCCTGGCGCGAAGCTCGCGGCGCAGTGCCTGGACACGGTGGTGTGTGTGACCTCCACCGATCCAGCCGAAGTTGCAGAAGGATTTCGCCGCGCCGCGGAGATGGCGCGAACCCCCGGCGACTATGCTCATCGCCGACGCCTGATGGAACCCTTCTCGGCCGATCGGGTGGCAGCGCGCTGCGAACAATTGTTGTTGGGAACGCAATCGTGATCCTTTCCAACCGCTACAACTTCCTCTACGTGCACATCGCCAAGACCGGCGGCACCAGCGTGCGCGCCGCGCTCAAGAGTTTGCAGTGGCGCGATCCGTACTACCTGGCGCAATGGGTCTGCTCGCGGTTGTCGGGTGTGACCGGCCACCGCATCGCGGCCAAGCTGCCGCGGCACTCCAAGATCATTTGCGCGGCGGAGATGCTACCGCAGGAATTCTTCCAGGGGCTCTATAAATTTGCCTTCGTGCGCAATCCCTGGGACTTGCAGGTATCGAGCTACCACCACCTCAAGCGCGAGCGGCCGTTCCTGCTCGAAGGGCATGAGTCCTTCGAAGACTTCACGCGCTGGAAGCTCGACCCGGCGCGGCCCTACCAGTACCACCTCGACACCGCGATCACGCCGCTCACCGATTACCTGATCGACCTGCGTGGCAATCTGCTGACCGATTTCATCGGCCGTTTCGAGCGCCTGCACGAGGACTGGGACCACATCTGCAAACACATCGGCATCGCGACCCCAGCGTTGCCGCACGAGCGCAAGGCGACCGATCGCAAGAAGGACTACCGCAGCTACTACACGGACGATCTTGCGGCGCTGGTGGGCGAGTATTTCAAGCGCGATGTCGAGATGCTGGGCTATCGGTTCGATCCGGAGTGAGCGCGCCCGTGCTAGCGTTTCGACGGAATTCGCCCGAGAGGTCCGTATGACTGCTGTCCGCCTGCAACGTATGTCGGAGGAGGAGTACCTGGCTTTCGACCGCGCCTCGTCTGAACGGCACGAGTTCTTCGGCGGCGAAATTTTCCTGATGACGGGCGGCAGCCCCGTTCACAACGAAGTCACCCTGAAATTCTCGTATGCCCTGATGAGCCGGCTGCGCGGCAAGCCGTGCAAGGTTTACGGGCAGGACCTGCGTGTGCAGATCGATGAGACCGGGCTGTATACCTACCCCGACGTACTCGTGGTTTGCGGCGGACTTCAGACCCTGGATGCGCGCAAGGATACGGTGCTCAATCCCGGATTCATCGCCGAGGTGCTTTCCCCAAGCATCGAGTCTTGGGATCGCGGAGGCAAGTTTCAGCACTACCGTGGTGTCGCCTCCTTGCAAACCTACGCTTTGGTATCGCCCCATGAGCCGCTGATCGAGGTGTACGAGCGCGCAACGGACCATTGGCTTTATTCGGATTACCGCGGAATGTCGGCACGCATGCGCATCGGCCCACTCGGCGTGGAGATTCCGCTGGCGGAGATTTACCAGGACGTGGAGTTCGATGTGGATGACCAGCCGGGAGGGCTGGTCCGGCCAGTGGGCTGAGCCATGTGCGGCATCGCAGGCATGGTGGTGCGCGGCGCGCGAGCGGCCGAAAGCGATCTGGCGCGCATGGCCGCCACGCTCACGCACCGCGGTCCCGAGGACACCGGGCACTACGTATCGGACGGCTTCGGCATTGCGCACACGCGGCTGGCCATCATCGATCTGGCGGGCGGACACCAGCCCTTGTTCGATGCGCAACAGCGATACGCGCTGGTCTGCAACGGCGAGATCTACAACTACATCGAGCTGCGCTCAGAACTCGAATCGCTCGGCGCTCGCCCGCTGACGCACTCCGACAGCGAGGTCGCGCTCCACGGCTGGGCGCACTGGGGGCGCGAGTCGCTCAAGCGCCTCAACGGCATGTATGCCTTCGCCCTGTTCGATCACGAAAGCCGCGAGCTGTGGCTGGTGCGCGACCGGCTAGGCATCAAGCCGCTGTACTACGCGAAGTTGCCGGATCGCCTGCTGTTTGCATCCGAGCTCAAGGCGCTGCTGCCAGCCATGCCGTCTACGCCGGCGATCAACCCGGCGGCGCTGGCGCAGTTTTTCCAGAACCAGAATTCCAGCGGGCGCGAGACGATCGTCCAGGGCATTCATCGCGTGCTGCCGGGCGAGGCGCTGCGCATCTCCTCCGATCTTGAGACCGAGCATGTCCGCTACTGGCGCGCCACCAATGTGCAGCCGCGCCAGCTCACACACGAACAGGCAATCGAGGAATGGAATCCGCTGTTCGATCAGGTCATGCGCGAGCACATGCGTGCCGATGTGCCCTACGGCGTGTTCCTGTCCGGCGGTGTGGACTCCGCCGTGCTCCTCGCGCAACTCAAGCGCCTGCACTCGCAGCCGATCCGCACTTTTTCCATCGGCTGGTCCGACGCGCAGCAGAAGGATGAGCTGGACGGCGCGCAACGTATTGCGCAGCTCTTGGGCTCCGATCACCAACCCATCCGGCTGTCTTCGCAGCAAGTGTTTCGACGATTGCCGCGTTGCGTGTGGGCGGCCGACGACTTGATGCGCGACTACGCCTGCCTGCCGACCTTGGCGCTGGCCGAGGCGGCGGGACGCGAGCTGAAAGTGGTGTTCAGCGGTGAGGGCGGCGACGAGGCTTTCGCGGGTTACGGGCGCTATCGGCCGGCCTGGGTCGAGCGCACTTTCAAGTCCCTGCGCTATCCCGGCAGCGGTGGGTTTCGAGCGCGTGGCGAACTCGATGCGGGCTGGGTGAAACGCCTGTTCAATCCCGCATTACAGGCAGCGCTGGCGCATCACCGTGATCCATTTGTCGCGGCCTGGAGCGAGACCCCCGCGAACTGGAGCGATCTGCAACGCCGCCAGTACGTGGATCTCAGCACCAACCTTCCCGATGACCTGTTGGTCAAGGCGGACCGCATGCTCATGTCCTTCAGCGTCGAGGGCCGCGTGCCCTTCCTCGATCACCGCGTCGTCGAGTTCGGCCTGTCCTTGCCCGATGCGCTGAAGGTGCGTAAGGACGCCGGCAAGGTGTTTCTCAAGCGCTGGGCTGAGGGCTTTCTACCGGCTGATCATCTGTGGCGTCACAAGGCCGGTTTCCATGTGCCGGTGGGTGAGTGGTTGCGTGGAGATTTTCTCGCTGCGCTTGCGGGCAAGCTGCCGCAGAGCGCTGCGATTCGCGAGTGGTGCGAACCGGCTGCCGTGCAGGCCCTGCTTGCACGTCAGGCGTCGAAGCACGACGTCACGCGCGAGGTTTGGAGCCTGATGCAGTTCGCGATATGGCATCGGCTGTTCGTCGAAGGTTCGACCGGCACGCCCGGCTCTGAAGAGGATCCGCAGGAATGGCTGTAAGCGTGGAGCCGCCGCGCGTCGCGTTTTTTCTGGCCACCTCCGGCCACAGCGGCGTGGATCGCCTGATGCGGAATCTCATCCCGGCGGTCGCGCGCCGCGGCTACGCCGTGGACCAGCTCAAGGTGCAGCGCCACGGCCCCGATCTCGGCGATGCGCCCGGCGTGCGCGTGATCGATCTCGGCAGCCGTCATGTTTATTCGAGCATCCCCGCCGTGGTGCACTATCTGCGCCGCGAGCGGCCGGCAGTGATGCTGTGCGACAAGGACAAGGTCAACCGCAGCGCCGTCATCGCGCGCTGGCTGGCCGGCAGCGACGCGCGACTCGTGTTGCGTTCCGGCACGACGATTTCGGTGGACCTTTCGCATCGCGGCGCGTTCGACCGATGGATGCAGCGCACCTCGATGGCGCGCCTGTACCGCGGCGCGCATGCGGTCGTGGTGCCCAGCCTTGCAGCCGCAGAAGACTTGTCGGCGTATACCGGCCTGCCCGCATCGCTGGTGCACACCGTGCCGAGCCCGGTGCTGCCTTCGGCCATTCTCGAACACGCCGCGCCGCGTCCCGATCACCCCTGGTTCGCACCCGGCGCGTCGCCGGTGATTCTTGGCGTGGGCGAGCTATCGCCACGCAAGGATTTCGCGACCCTGATCCGCGCATTCGCGCGTGGACGCGCTCAGCGCGAATGCCGGCTCGTAATCGTCGGGCGAGGCGGGCAACTCGAACCGCTTCGCGAGCTTGCCAAGCAGCTCGGAGTCGGATCGGACGTGGACTTTCCCGGCTTTCGTACCGACCCTTTGTCCTTCATGACCCACGCCGCTGTGTTCGCCCTGTGCTCGCGCTGGGAGGGCATGCCGGTGGTGCTGATCGAGGCACTCGGCTGTGGCACGCCGGTAGTCGCGACCGATTGTCCCGGCGGTTCGCGCGAGTTGCTGCAAGACGGCCGGCTCGGACCCCTGGTTCCGATCGGAGACGACGCTGCGCTCGCTGCGGCACTGGAACAACTTCTGTCCGGACCCGGTGATGCTGCGGCTTGTCGCGCAGCGGCTGCACCCTACGAAATCGAGTCGGCGACCACCGCCTATCTCGCCGCGATGGGTCTGCCCGCCTTCGCCGCGATGGCTCGATGAAACGCCTCGCCGTCCTTATCTCGTTTTCCGGGGACGGCGGCGTGGAGCGCATGGTCACCAACCTGTGCGCGGAGTTTGCGAAGCACGTCCACGTAGATCTGCTCGCGCTCAAGCTCTCGGGCGGCCACGCCAGCCGCATTCCGTCGAGCGTGAATCTGATTCCGCTCAAGGCACGGCACTCCTGGAGCAGCGTGAACGAGGTCGCGGACTATCTGCGCACGCATCGGCCCGACGCGCTGCTCGCGGCGAAGGACCGCGCCGGCAGGGCGGCTTTGCACGCACGCGATAAATCTGGCGTGCAGAGTCCGGTCTTCATCCGCCTGGGCACCAATCTGTCCGCTGCGCTGGAACGCAAGGATGCGTTCAGTCGCTGGCTGCGCGTGCGGCCGATGCGCAAGCACTATCTGAAGGCCGACGGTGTGATTGCGGTGTCCGAAGGCGTGCGCCAGGACACCATCAAGGTCACCGGCATCGCGCCGGACAAAGTTCACGTGATTCGCAATCCGGTGATTACGCCGCGGCTCGCGGAACAGGCCGCCGAGCCCGCTCCACATTCCTGGCTGGTGGACAAAAGCCTGCCCGTGGTCATGGGCATGGGACGCCTCACGAAGCAGAAGGATTTTCCGACCCTGCTGCGTGCGTTCGCGGCGATTCAGTCGGAACTGCCGTCGCGACTGATCCTGCTTGGCGATGGACCCCAGCCGGGCGATCGCGAGCGGCTGGAAAGTCTTGCGCAGACGCTCGGCGTACATGAGCGCGTGCTGCTGCCCGGCTTCCAGAAGAATCCTTATGCCTGGCTGATCCGCGCCGATCTGTTCGTGCTGTCCTCCGCCTGGGAGGGTTCGCCCAACGCCCTTACCGAAGCGCTCGCGCTGGGCATCCCCAGCGTGTCCACCGAATGCCCCAGCGGTCCTTCGGAAATTCTGGCCGATGGAAAGTTCGGGCCGCTGGTTGCTGTGGGTGACGACCGTGCGATGGCCGGCGCCATGCTGCACGCCTTGCGCGCGCCACTGCCCGCGGACCGCTTGCGCGAGGCGGTCGCGGAATATCGCGCCGATCTAAGTGCGAGTCGTTATCTGAGCTTGATGGGCTTGGGTAGTTTCTAAGACGTCTGCGCAATTCTGTCGCGGGCATGGCCCGCTCCTACATTCGGATTCCGTAGGAGCGGGCCATGCCCGCGACCGTAGTCGTTACCGAAGTCCGCCAAACCTCTGCTGCACCCGCATGCTCAGCTTCGACGGCGACTGCGAGGTTTCCTCTGCCTCGGAAACCGACTCCAGATGCGACTGCGCCAGACGGTACGTGAGCTGGTAAATCTGCCGGCATAGCTTGTACGCGCTCAGGCCGGGCCATTCGGCGGGCAGCATGGAAATGGGCAGCCGCGGGTCGTGCAGGGTCACGCGGCGGAACGAGTGGATCAGCAGGGTCTGCACCACGAAAGCCTGCTGCGGCGTGATGCTGGTTTGCTCCAGTTTCGCTTGCAAGGGCTGAAACCGGGCGACGAATTTTTCGTAGCGATCCCGCACATCGCTCAAGTCCCAGGAACGCTCGATCAGCGTGCTGATCGGCTCGGATGAAAATTCCGGAAGCGAATGCGCTTGCAGCACGACCGCGCGATCGGTGAGGCCCAGGTCGGCCAGAATCTGCTTGAGCACCGGGTGATTGGCCGCCGGATGCAGCATGACGCCTGGCGTCGGCGAGGCGAAGCCCTCCCATTCCAGTTCGCGGCGCAGTTCCATCCGATCCGGAGTGGTTTCTCCGTTGCGAGGCAGAATCACCATCGTCCAGCTTCCGTCCCATTGTTCCTGGGGCGGGGTGTAGATGCGTCCGTAAGCCAGTTCGAACCGGCGGGTTCCGGACGCGGTCAGCGAGTAGTAGCTCTCGCGCCCGTCGCGACGCGCCTCCAGCCAGTCTTCTTCGATGAGGCGGAACGAGCTGGTCCGCACCAGGCGCTCGCTGACCCCGAAGGGCGCCAGCAGGCTGATGAGATCGCCCAGCCAGATGCCTGCGGAGCGGGGTGCGATGGAATCGCCGAACACCGAGACGATGAGCGATTTCGACCGGGTGTCCTCTTCCTTGAGGTAGCGCTTGATCCACTCGGCGATGGTCGAGGCTTTTGTAGGCATGGGTGAGAGATGGAAGCGATCGGCGGCGGGATTTTAGCGAGCCGCTTGCCCATGCGTTACAGGATCATGACGCGATACATAAAATCTGTTGACAGTTTTAATATAGTATCGAATGATAAGCACATCGAGACAAGGAGAAACCGCATGTACGCGCAAATGGTCGATACCGGCGGCAAGCTGGCCGCTTCGCAGCTCAGCCCGGAAGAAGCCCGCTTCGAGGAGCGGATCGAATCCGGCATTCGCATCGAGCCGCAGGACTGGATGCCCGAGCGTTATCGCAAGACGCTCATTCGCCAGATCAGCCAGCACGCACATTCCGAGATCGTCGGGCAGTTGCCGGAAGGCAACTGGATCACCCGCGCGCCTACCCTCAAGCGCAAGGCGATCCTGCTGGCCAAGGTGCAGGACGAAGCGGGACATGGCCTGTATCTCTACAGCGCCGCCGAAACGCTCGGCGTGTCGCGCGACGAACTGATCGAGGGCCTGCACTCCGGCAAGGCCAAGTACTCGTCGATCTTCAACTACCCGACCTTGACCTGGGCCGACATCGGCGCCATTGGCTGGCTGGTGGACGGCTCGGCGATCATGAACCAGATTCCGCTGTGCCGATGCTCCTACGGCCCGTACTCGCGCGCGATGATCCGCGTGTGCAAGGAAGAGGCGTTCCACATGCGCCAGGGCTACGACATCATGATGTCGCTGTGCAAAGGCACGCCAGAGCAGAAGGCGATGGCGCAGGACGCGCTGAATCGCTGGTGGTGGCCCAGCCTGATGATGTTCGGGCCGCCGGACGCGGACTCGCCCAACACCGACCAGTCCAGGCGCTGGAAGATCAAGCTGCTCACCAACGACGAACTGCGGCAGAAGATGGTCGATCAGACCGTGCCGCAGGCCGAGTACCTCGGGCTCACCATTCCCGATCCTGAGTTGAAGTGGAACGAGGCGACCGGCCACTACGACTTCGGCGCGCTCGACTGGGACGAGTTCTACAACGTGGTGAAGGGCAACGGCCCCTGCAATCGCGAGCGGCTCGCCACCCGCAAAAAAGCCTGGGACGACGGCGAGTGGTTCCGCGAGGCGTTGGTCACGCATGCGGACAAGCAGGCGCAACGCGAACTGCGCGAAGCGGCGTAGGGCGCATTCATGCGCCGGGCGAGTAGCAGATCACGCTAACCAACATTGGAGGACGAGGCCGACAGGCCCCGCTTGAACACGATGAAAAACGAATGGCCCCTCTGGGAAATCTTCATCCGCAGCCAGCATGGCCTGGCGCATCGGCACGTCGGCAGCCTGCACGCGCCGGATGCGGCGATGGCGATCAACAACGCGCGCGACGTGTACACGCGGCGCAATGAAGGCGTGAGCATCTGGGCGGTGAAGTCGGCCGACATCGCGGCCAGCAGCCCGGACGACAAATCGCCGCTGTTCGATCCCGCCAACAGCAAGGTGTATCGACACCCGACCTTCTTCCCGATGCCGGAAGAAGTGAAGGGTTTGTGAGCACGGTCATGCCGGTCGAGAAATACCAATACCTGCTGCGCATCGCGGACTCGTCGCTGGTTCTGAGCCAGCGCATCTCCGAGTGGTGCGGCAAGGGCCCGGCGCTCGAAGAGGATATGGCGCTGACCAATGTCGCGCTGGACCTGCTGGGTCAGGCGCGTTTGTGGTTGAGCTATGCGGCCGAACTGGCGGGCGAAGGTGCAGACGAAGATGCGCTGGCCTTCCTGCGCGACGCCCCGCAGTTCCGAAATCTTCTTCTTGTCGAGCAGCCCAACGGCTCCTACGCCGACACGCTGATGCGGCAGTTCTTCTTCGATGCCTGGCATGCGCTGGCCTTGCGCGAGCTTCGCGGGTTGAGCGAAACACGGATCGCGGAAATCGCCGAGAAGGCGCTCAAGGAAGTCACGTATCACCTGCGCCGCAGCAGCGACCTGGTGGTGCGTCTGGGCGACGGCACCGAGCGCAGCCGGTCCATGATGCAAGCGGCCATCGATGCGCTGTGGGCTTACACCGGCGAGATGTTCATCGGCGACTCGGTGGACGCGGAAATGCTTGCAGCGGGCATCGGCTTCGATCCTGCCGCGCTGCGCGCCGAGTGGCTCGCCTACGTGCGCGAGGTGTTCGAAGAAGCGACGCTGCGCATGCCGGCCGCCGAGGCGTGGATGCACACGGGCGGCAAGCAGGGACGCCACACCGAACACCTGAGCCGGCTGCTCGCCGAAATGCAGGTCTTGCAGCGCGCCCATCCGGGCGCGAGCTGGTAGGCCATCCGAGCATGAGCGAAGTCGCGATCCGGGCATCGATCGAGGAAATCTGGAGCTGGCTGGCCGATGTGCCTGATCCGGAGATTCCAGCGATCTCGATCGTCGATCTCGGCATCGTGCGCGAGCTGTGCTGGGACCAAACCCGTGATCCGGTTCGCTTGGTCGTGACGGTTACGCCGACCTACTCCGGCTGCCCGGCGACGGAAGTCATTGCGAGCTCGATCCGCGAAATGCTGGAGCAGCACGGCATCGAACAGCCCGTTCTGCAAACGCGGCTTTCGCCCGCCTGGACCACGGACTGGCTCGCGCCGGCCGCCAGGAAAAAACTACGCGTCTATGGCATCACGCCGCCTGCCGAGCAGGCCAGCGAGCAGGTCATCGATATCAGCCGCATCACGCGACGCGCGATGTCGGCACCGAAGGTCACCTGTCCGCGCTGCGGATCGCACGACACCGAACTGACCAGCCAGTTCGGTTCCACTCCCTGCAAAGCGCTGTACCGCTGCAAGGCCTGCCGGGAACCCTTCGACTATTTCAAGTCGCACTGACGACCCTGATATGACCAGATTCCACGAACTGCGGGTCGCCGATGTGAAGTCGGAGACGCGCGACGCCATGGTGGTGACGTTCGATGCTCCGAGTGGTGACGCCGAATCGTTCCGTTACCTCGCGGGCCAGCACCTGACCTTGAAAGCGCACATCGAGGGCGAGGAAGTGCGCCGCTCGTACTCGATCTGCGCGGGCGCGCAGGAGCAGAAACTTAGAGTCGCGATCAAGCGCATGGACGATGGCCTGTTCTCCAACTGGGCGGCCGAGCATCTCAAGCCGGGTCACCGCATCGAGGTCATGGAACCTTCCGGCCACTTCAACGTGCCGCTGGAACCGGAGTCCGCCCGGCACCACTTTGCCTTCGCTTCCGGTAGCGGCATCACGCCGGTGCTGTCGCTGATCAAGACCACGCTGGCCGCAGAACCGCACAGCCGCTTCACCCTGATCTACGGCAACCGCGCATCGAGCAGCGTGATCTTCAAGGAAGAACTCGAAGACCTGAAGGACCGCTATCTCACGCGCCTGAACCTGGTCTTCATTCTCAGCCGCGAGCAGCAGGACGTGGACTTGTTCAACGGCCGCATCGACGCCGCCAAGTGCGATCAACTGCTGAGTCGCTGGGTGAATCCCGCCGACATCGACGTGGCCTATATCTGCGGCCCGCAGTCGATGATGGAACAGGTCTCCGAGCGGCTCATGGCCAATGGCCTGGCCAAGTCGCAGATCAAGATGGAGCTGTTCGCGACCGCGATGAACAAGACCCCGCGTCCGGCGCGACTGGGTCCGGTCAAGGGACACGAGGGCTGCAAGATCACGGTCATCCAGAACGGCCTCACGCGCGAGTTCGCCATGGCCAAGAACAAGGACTCGGTGCTCGACGCGGCCTTGGAGCACGGCATCGAACTGCCGTACTCCTGCAAGGGTGGAGTCTGCTCCACCTGCCGCTGCAAGCTCATCAAGGGCGAGGTGGACATGGATGCGAATTACTCGCTAGAAGACTACGAACTGGCGCGCGGGTTCATCTTGACTTGCCAGAGCTTCCCGGTGACGGATGAACTGCTGATCGATTTCGATCAGGAGACGTGAAAGACGTATCCATCAAAACAAAACCGTCATTCCTTTAATCGGAATGACTCCCGCGAAGGCGGGAATCCAGCCTCTGAGTACGGGCAGCGTTTGGCTCGGTGAGAAAAACTGGATGCCCGCCTCCGCGGGAATGACGACTTCGAAGTTCTGAACTGACACGCAATACGGAGAGAGACATGAGACAACTCGAAAGCTACGCCAGCGGAAGCTGGCAGGCCGGCGAAGGCGGCGACACGATGCTCAACGCCATCAACGGCAAGCCGGTGGCGCAGGTGTCGAGCAAGGGCGTCGATTTCAAGGCGATGCTCGAACACGGCCGCAAGCTCGGCAGCCCGGCGCTGCGCAAGCTTACGTTCCACGAGCGCGCGATGAAGCTCAAGGCGCTCGGGCAATATCTGTCCGAGCACAAGAACGAGTTCTACGCGCTGTCGGCGGCCACCGGTGCGAGCAAGATCGACTCGATGATCGACATCGACGGCGGCTTCGGCACGCTGTTCTCGTACGCCAGCAAGGGCCGTCGCGAGTTGCCGAATTCCAGCTTCATCGTCGACGGTGCGCCGGAGATCATGAGCAAGACCGGCAGCTTCGTCGGCCAGCACATCATGACGCCGCTCAAGGGCGTGGTGCTGCATATCAACGCCTTCAACTTTCCGGTCTGGGGAATGCTGGAAAAGCTGGCGGTGAATCTGCTTGCGGGCGTGCCGGCCATCGTCAAACCCGCCAGCCAGACCTCGTATCTCACCGAGTGCGTGTTCAAGCGCATGGTGGAATCGAAGATCTTCCCGGAAGGCTCGTTCCAGTTGATCTGCGGTAGTGTCGGCGATCTGTTCGATCACCTCACCGGCCAGGACCTAGTGACCTTCACCGGCTCGGCCAGCACCGGCCACAAGCTGCGCTCGCACCCCGCCATCGTGCGCAACTCGGTGCGCTTCACGATGGAAGCCGACTCGCTCAATTGCTCCATCCTCGGCCCTGATGCAGTGCTGGGAACGCCGGAGTTCGATCTCTACGTGAAAGAAGTCGTCAAGGAAATGACGACTAAGGCCGGGCAGAAGTGCACTGCCATCCGCCGCGCTTTCGTGCCTCGTGCGCAGGTCGCCGCGGTGATCGACGCGCTCAAGGCGCGACTGTCGAAAGTGGTGGTCGGCGACCCCTCGAAGGAAGGCGTCACGATGGGCGCGCTCGCGAGCACCGGCCAGCGCGACGAAGTTCGCCTCGCGGTGGGCAAGCTGCGCGACGTGGCGGAACTGGTGTTCGGCAGCACGCAGGATTTCACCGTGATCGGCGCCGATGCGCAGCAGGGTGCGTTCCTGCCGCCACTGCTCCTGCACTGTGCGAATCCCAAGGCAACGAACCTGGTTCACGAGATCGAGGCCTTCGGGCCCGTGTCCACTGTGATGCCGTACGACGACGTGGCCGATGTCATTGACCTTGCGGCGCGTGGCGAAGGCAGTCTCGTCGGCTCCATCTTCACCTACGACAACGACTTCGCCCGCGAGATGGTCATGGGCGCGGGCAGCTATCACGGCCGCATGCTGATCGTGAACCGCGACTGCGCCAAGGAATCCACCGGCCACGGCTCGCCCATGCCTGTGCTGATTCATGGCGGCCCGGGTCGTGCGGGTGGCGGCGAAGAAATGGGCGGCGTGCGCGGCGTGATGCATTACCTGCAACGCACCGCACTGCAGGGCTCGCCTGCCACGCTCAGCGCGATCACCGGTCAATGGATCGCGGGTTCGCCGCGCCAAGAAGGTGTGCATCCCTTCCGCAAGAATCTCGACGAACTGCAACTCGGCGACACCATCGAGGCCGGTCCGAAGCTCATCACGCTCGAAGACATCGAACACTTCGCGCACTTCACCGGCGACACGTTTTACGCGCACATGGACGAGGTCGCGGCTGCGGCCAACCCGTTCTTCGGTGGGCGGGTGGCGCACGGCTATTACATCCTCTCGGTCGCAGCCGGATTGTTCGTGCAGCCCGATCCGGGTCCGGTGCTCGCGAACTACGGTCTCGATAACCTGCGCTTCGTGACCCCGGCCAAACCCGGCGATCAGCTCAGCGTCACGCTCACCTGCAAGAACAAGAACCCGCGCATTACCGAGAACTACGGCGAGGTGCGCTGGGATACGGTGGTGACGAATCAGGACGGCAAGGTGGTGGCGCAGTACGACGTGCTGACGATGGTGGAGAAGGCGGCGAAGTAGAGACCCCGCAAAATCTCAAGGCCGTCATGCCCGCGAAGGCGGGCATCCAGTTTTAGCCACTCCACGGACGGACGAAAACTGGATGCCCGGCTTCGCGGGAATGACGACGTTTGAACGGAGAGAGACTATGAGCGACGAAAACATCCTGTTTCAAATCGATAACGGCATCGCCCGGATCACGCTCAATCGCCCGGATCGGCTGAACAGCTTCACCCTGGCGATGCATGAGGAATTGCGTGAGGCCATCGGCAAGGTGAAAGTCGACCCGTCCGCGCGCGTGCTGCTGCTCACCGGCGCAGGCCGCGGCTTCTGTGCCGGCCAGGATCTGTCGGATCGCGGCGCGGTCGCAACCGGCGACAAACCGGTGGATCTCGGCGAGACCGTCATGAACTGGTGGGCGCCGCTGGTAGTGAGTCTGCGCACCCTGCCGATGCCGGTGGTGTCCGCAGTCAACGGCGTTGCCGCGGGTGCGGGCGCCAACGTCGCGCTCGCGGGCGACATCGTGATCGCAACGAAGTCCGCCAGTTTCATCCAGTCGTTCTGCAAGCTGGGCCTGATTCCCGATACCGGCGGCACCTGGATTCTTCCGCGATTGCTCGGCACCGCGCGTGCGATGGGCCTCGCCATGCTCGGCGACAAGCTCACGGCCGACCAGGCACAGGAATGGGGACTGATCTGGAAGTCGGTCGAGGACGCCAAGTTCAAGGACGAGGTGGAGGCGCTGTTGGTGCACCTGTCGCAAGCGCCGACGCGCGGCCTCGCGCGCACCAAGGAACTGATTCTCGGCAGCGGTTCGCTGACTCTCGAAGAAGCCTTGAAGCGTGAAGCCGAGGCCATGCGCGAACTGGGTTTCAGCGACGACTACAAGGAAGGCGTCGCCGCGTTCACAGGGAAACGTGCGGCGAAGTTCAGCGGGCGATGAGGCGCACACCGTGACCAAGCCGGACAAGACACTGACCATGAGCGTGCTCATGACCTCGGACATGGCCAACTTCGGCGGCAACGTGCATGGCGGCAAGATTCTTTCGCTGCTCGACAACGTGGCCTATGCCTGCGCCTCGCGCTACTGCAAGCGCTACGTCGTGACACTGTCGGTGGACCAGATGTTCTTCAAGGAGCCGATTCACGTCGGCGACCTCGTGACGTTCAAGGCCTGCATCAATTACACCGGCAAGACCTCCATGGAAGTCGGCATCCGCGTCGAGGCCGAACACATCCGCACCGGCCGGCGTCGGCACACCAACACCTGCTACTTCACGATGGTGGCGCTTGACGACGAGCGTAACCCGACCGAGGTGCCGCTGCTGGAACTGGAGACGGACGAGGAGCGAGAGCGCCACAACGCGGCCGAGCATCGGCGCGATCAGCGCAAGGCCAACGCGCTGCGCAGCAAGACGAGCCAGGAGAAATCCACATGAGCGAAACCAAAGGCCTTGCGGCCGATCCGGCTGTTGATCTGGCCCGTCGAGTCGGGCAGTCGATGTTCGAGCGCGATACAGCCAGCCAAGGCCTGGGCATGCGCATCGAAGACATCGGCCCCGGCTCCGCGCGCCTGAGCATGGTGGTGCGCGCCGACATGCTCAACGGTCATCACATCTGCCACGGCGGCTTCATGTTCACGCTCGCGGACAGCGCCTTCGCCTTCGCCTGCAACAGCCGCAACGAGGCCACGGTGGCTGCGGGTTGCAGTATCGAATTCCTGCGGCCTGTGCAGATCGGAGAGACGCTCACCGCGACTGCGCAGGAGCGCGTGCTGTCCGGGCGCACCGGCATCTACGACATCACGCTGACGGATTCGGCCGGTCAGCCGGTCGCGCTGTTCCGCGGCAAGTCGGCGCGCATCAAGGGCGAGGTCTTGCCGCCGCACTGAAGCGCGCAAATGCACGCGCAGGCGTGCAGCCTGCACCCGGCGTCATGCGGACAGCGCGGTAGTCGGAACAATTCACACACGGACGGTATCGGCCCGAAAACGAAAGGAGAACCTATGGCCATGCGACACGCCTCACGAGCGGCAGCGCTGGACCCGATCGAACGCGCGAGCCAGGACGAGTTGAAGTCGCTGCAACTCGAACGGATGAAATGGTCGGTACGCCATGCCTACGACAACGTGCCGCATTTCAAGAAGGCATTCGATGAAGCGGGCGCGCATCCGGATGATCTGAAGTGCCTGTCCGATCTCGCGAAGTTTCCCTTGATGACCAAGAAGGATCTTCGCGACAATTATCCGTTCGACCTGTTTGCCGTGCCGCGCGAGCAGGTCGTGCGCGTGCACGCATCCAGCGGAACCACCGGCAAGCCGACCGTGGTCGGATACACCCGGAAGGACATCGACACCTGGGCCGATGTCGTCGCGCGCAGCATCCGCGCCGCGGGCGGCGGGCCGGGCGACATCCTGCATGTGGCGTACGGCTACGGCCTGTTCACTGGCGGGCTGGGTGCGCATTACGGCGCGGAGCGCCTGGGTTGCACAGTGATTCCCATGTCGGGCGGGCAGACCGAAAAGCAGGTCCAGCTCATCCAGGATTTCCGGCCGGACATCATCATGGTCACGCCCTCGTACATGCTCAACATCATCGAAGAGTTCCAGCGTCAGGGTCTCGATCCGGCGAAGTCCAGCCTGCGTACCGGCATCTTCGGCGCCGAGCCCTGGACCAACGCCATGCGCCAGGAGATCGAGACGCGCGCGGATATCGATGCGGTCGATATCTACGGCCTGTCGGAGGTCATGGGACCGGGTGTCGCGAGCGAATGCGTGGAGAGCAAGGACGGGCCGGTGATCTGGGAAGACCATTTCTATCCCGAGATCATCAACCCCGTTACCGGCGAGGTATTGCCGGACGGCGAAGAAGGCGAGCTGGTGTTCACCTCGCTCACGAAAGAGGCGCTGCCGGTAATCCGCTACCGCACGCGCGATCTGACCCGGCTGCTACCGCCGACCTCACGCTCCATGCGTCGCATCGGCAAGATCACCGGCCGCTCCGACGACATGCTCATCGTCCGTGGCGTCAACGTGTTTCCGACGCAGATCGAGGAGCTGATTCTGAAGATTCCGCAGCTCGCGCCGCATTACCTCATCGAGGTCGCGCGCGACGGCAATCTGGATACGGTGGCGGTGTCGGTGGAAGTGAACCCGGCCTGGAGCACGGCCTGTGCGGAGGAACGGCAGGGCTACGCGCAGGCATTGAAACAGGCCGTGAAGACCTACGTCGGCATCACCGTCGCCGTGTGCGTGAACGAGCCCGGCTCGATGGAGCGCTCGGCCGGCAAGGCGCGGCATGTGATCGACAAGCGACCGAAGCTGACTTGAAATTGTCTTTTTGCAATCTGGCCGCGCGAGAAATAGATGACCACCCATCCGTCATTCCCGCGAAGGCGGGAATCCAGTCTCACCGTACAAGCAGCCGTTGATCTGCGAGAAAAACTGGATGCCCGCCTTCGCGGGCATGACGGTTTCCAATTTTCCGACTGGCGGCCGTAACCGAATCGTTCCGCCAACTTGAACGCTATCCAAGAAAAGCCCACCCGATGAAACACGCCTACATCTGCGATGCCATTCGCACCCCCTTCGGCCGTTACGGCGGCTCGCTCGCCGGTGTGCGCACCGACGATCTCGCGGCGCTGCCCATCGCCGAACTCGTCAAGCGCAACCCCGGTGTGGACTGGGCCGCGGTGGACGACGTGATCTACGGCTGCGCCAACCAGGCGGGCGAGGACAATCGTAACGTCGCGAGGATGGCCGCGCTGCTGGCAGGCCTGCCGCAGGACGTGCCCGGCGTGACACTCAACCGGTTGTGCGGATCGAGTCTCGACGCGGTCGGCATCGCCGCGCGTGCCATCAAGTCCGGTGAGGTCGAGCTGATGATCGCGGGCGGCGTGGAGAGCATGACGCGCGCGCCCTTCGTGATGGGCAAGGCCGACTCGGCGTTTTCGCGCACGGCCAAGATCGAGGACACCACCATCGGCTGGCGCTTCGTTAACCCGCTACTCAAGAGCCGCTACGGCATCGACTCCATGCCCGAGACCGCGGAGAACGTGGCCGAGCAGTTCGGCATCGCGCGCGCCGACCAGGACTTGTTTGCGCTGCGCAGCCAGCAGCGCTGGGCCAGGTCCAACGCGGCCGGTTTCTTCGAGCGCGAGATCGTGCCGGTCGCACTTCTTCAAAAAAAGGGAGAGACCAAGTTCTTCCGCACCGACGAACATTCGCGACCCGACACCACCTTGGAAATGCTGGCCAAGCTCAAGGGCATCGTGAAGGAAGGCGGCACGGTGACCGCCGGCAACGCCTCCGGTGTCAACGACGGCGCCTGCGCCGTGCTGCTGGCCTCCGAGGTTGCGGCGACGCGCTACGGTCTGAAGCCGCGTGCCCGAGTGATCGCGATGGCAACGGTGGGACTGGAGCCGCGCATCATGGGCTTCGGCCCTGCACCCGCAACACGCAAGGTGCTGGAACTGGCCGGGCTCAAGCTCAGCCAGATGGACGTGATCGAACTCAACGAGGCCTTCGCCGCGCAGGGCCTGGCAGTGACGCGCGACCTCGGACTGCCCGACGACGCCGAGCATGTGAATCCCAACGGCGGCGCCATCGCCATCGGCCACCCGCTGGGTGCTTCTGGCGCGCGCCTGGTGACGACGGCGCTCAATCAGCTCGAACGCATCCAGGGCAGTTACGCGCTGTGCACGATGTGCATCGGCGTGGGACAAGGCATCGCACTGATTCTGAAGCGCGTCTGATATTCCTGAGTCGTAAAGATGGGCAATGTGGCTTCAGGCGTCCCGGGAAGCAGGTCGCGCTGAAGCCTGACCTACAACAACTGGATCACCTGGCCGGCATCGACCGACAGGATCGCGCCGTTGATGTAGGAGCCGGCGTCGCTGGCCAGCAACAGCAGCGGGCCGTCGAGTTCGCTCACATCGCCCACACGCTTCAGCGGCAGGCGCTGGATGTCGGCCTTGCCGGCGTCCGTCTCGAAGTAGCCAGAGACCATCTCGGTCTGGAAATAGCCCGGCGCAATTGCGTTGCAGCGGATCTTGTGGTCGAACATGTCGCGCGCCATCGAGCGCGTCAGATGGTTCACCGCGGCCTTTAGCGAACCGTAGATGGGGATGCCCATCATCACCTGCTCGCCGGTGACCGAAGTGATGTTGACGATGCTGCCCGGCTTGCCCGCCGCGATCAGGCGCGTGGAGAAGGTGCGGCAGGTACGCATGGTGCCCAGTAGATTGGTGTTGACCAGGTTCTGCCAGCCCTCGTCGGTGACCGCTGGAAAAGGCCCGAAGTCGATCTGCGCGGCGCTGTTGACCAGCACGTTGACGAGGCCGCCGCTCAGCGTCTGCGCTTGGTCGAACAGGTGCTCGACGCTGTCGGTGTTGCTCACGTCCACCGCCACGGCAAAGGCCTTGCCGCCGGCCTGCTTGATGCCGGCCGCGACTTCCTCGATACGCCCCTTCTGGCGCGCGGCGCAGATCACGGTGGCGCCCGCGTCGGCGAGCGTTGCGGCAAAGCGGCGGCCCATGCCCGAGCCGGCGCCGGTGACGATGGCGGTCTTGCCCTTGAGGGAAAAAATCTTTTCGATGTTCGACATCTGGATGTACTCCTCGTGATGGATGATTTATTCGCGGCCTAGACGCGCGGTGGACCAGGCGCGGTCACGCAGGGTTTTCTGCCGCGCCTCGTTGGAGATCGCTGGCGTCGGCGGCAACAACTCGCGGACCTGCGACAGCTTGACGCGGCGCATGCTGGGAATCGGCGTCGAATCCGGCTCGTAGTAGCGGATTGCGAGCAGACCCTGCTCGTGGCCGCCCGCGTCCAGCCAGTTCGCGATACCCGGATCGCTGTGAGAAATGACGGCTCGAAACATGCCGTCGTCGTCGATCTGCGCCTGATGGCCGTTGAGCGAGGTCTGGCGCAGGTGGTAGTCGCGCGCCTCCCAGAAGTGGCTGCACAACTGGATGCTCCAGTAATGCGTCCTGGGCAGTTTCACTTCGAGAATCAGCGCCTCGTCCGGCGCGCACTGGTAGAGGCCCTTGCCGTACTTGAGCGACTTCCAGCCGAACTCGATGGTGTCGAACACCATGGAGTTGGCCGGCGCGGCGTAGTAGGTGTTGACGACCTGCTGGAAGCGCTTGGGCACATCGCGCAGCCAGTCGCAGAACAGCTCCATGCGCTCCGCGATGGCGGCGGCGGTCAGTGCCGGCGGCGGGTATTTTGCGTTCTCGTTGACGATGACGAGGCGCGCGGGCTGCTCGGTATTCCAGTCGTAGTAGTACTGGCGGTAGATGATGTTGCCCGGGCCTTCGGCGAGCTGGACCCAGTTGCGCGCATCCATCGGCCGCTGGCGGCTGAGCACGATGTCGACATGGTTGTTGGGGCCGACTTCGCAGGTCGGCAGACGGTCGTGCAGGGTCCAGTCCGCGATGTGCGCGAAGTGGTTCTTGCGGGTCTCCACGTCGAAGATGCGCGCAGTGCCGCGATCGCCGCTGATGCGATAGACGTTGTCGCCATGCACCGGCGCCCACTGGTAGTGGCAGTCGGTCGCGGGCAGACCCCAGTGGATGCGCGTGTTCAGAAAAGTGAGGAATTGCGGATAGTCCGGCGTCCAGAGTTCCACCGACATCGGCAAGGCGCTGGCGATCAGGCGCGTGAGATACCGCACGCCCTCGGCGCGGGTCAGATCGTCCTTGACCAGCGGGTCGTTCCAGACCAGGGTTTCCATCTCGCCCATCACGCGAGCGATCTCGCGCCAGATGGCGGGCGTGGCAAAACCCAGACTGCTGAGTTTGCCGGTCATCAAATCAGCCACGGGCAGTCTCCTTGAAGGCCATACGGCCGGAATCGATGAAGCGCTTGCGGTAGGCGGCGAAACGCCGGTCGATCATTTCGGCGGTGTAGCCGTAATGTGCGGCCGAGTATTCGTACTTGCCGAAATGATGCTCGGGTCGGCGTGCGTCGTAGTCCTCGAACGCGGCCACGGCTGCTGCCGTGACGGGTCGACCGGCGGCCGCGTAGATGCGGCGGATGACAGCCACCACGTCGGCGCAGATGTCCGTAAAGGCGATATCCAGGATGCGGCCCGCCGGCAGCTTCTCGCGATCCGCCATGTAGCGGTCCAGCGAGGTCGCCCAGTACTCGCACATGTCGCGGCCGACTTCGACCGGATCGACGTTGTCGCTGCCGATCTTGCGGCCTTCCTCTATCAGCGAGGCGAAGGATGGAATCACCTTCTGCAAGTCGCGGTGGCAGTGCACGAGGATCGCGTCCGGAAAAGTTTCCAGCAAGGTCGGCAACGCACCGATGTGCACCGGCGACTTCATGATCCAGGGTCGGCCGCGTGCGCCGCCATCCTGCCACTGCAGGTACTGCAACTGCTGGTGCAGGTGCCGGTACATCGGCTTCGGATCGCACTTCGAGATGTATGCGTAGTACGAGGGCGTGCGCGAGAACAGCCAGGCGATCACGCACTCGAACGAACCATCCATGATGTGCAACTCTTCGTCCGGCTCCAGCGCCTCCATCGGATGACGCGCCATCCAGCCAGGGAACATCGTCGCGAGCGTCTGCTCCACAACCAGTGCCGCGGCGATGCGCCCCGATGGATTTCCCGGCTCCTCGCCAGGGAACGGGGCCGGATTGATCGTGCGCCAGAAGTCGAGGCGCTGCACCTCGGGATCGGCCGACATCACGCGCTGAAGCTTCGAGGTGCCGGTGCGCGGCAGGCCAAGGATGACGATCGGCTTGACGATCTTCTCATCGAGAATTTTCGGGTGGAGCTTGACGTCGCGCGCGTACCGCAAGCGATTGCAAAGCAGACGATGAATGCCGCCGTACACCATCTGATCGCCCACCGCGTTGAGCGCAGCCTCTCCTGGCAGCGCGTGTACGAAGGCGCTCAGACCGGTCATGAAGTGGCGGTCGCCAAAATCTTCCAGGCCCGTCTCGGCGGTGGCCGCCGCCAGCAGAGCTTCCACGGTGCGCGGGGGTGCGGCGTTCGTCGCGGATTCCGTCATCCTGATTTCCTCGTTGGCTTTTTCGGCTCGGCGCCTGCCCGAAAGCGGACGCTATCGGCATCTTGGTCGCGCGGTCGCACGGCGTCTATCCGGTTCGTCTACCCGATTTTAGAAATCGTCCATGTAGGGCGATGCCTATGACGAGACTCCGTTTCGATTTCGTTCGATTATCCTTCTTGGTGCATGCGAACAATGGAGGAGCGATGGACACGCAGCTATTTCAGGACGAACTGATTCGGGACGGGTTCGGATCGGCCATCGCCGGCCAATACACGCCGGGACTCGTCAATCACGACCACACGCACCCCTTCGAGGTAAGAGGATTGGTCTTGTCGGGCGAGATGACGATCACGGGCGATGGCGGGGCGCAGCACTGCGGGCCGGGCGATGTCTTCGTGATGCATTTGGGACAGGTGCATCGGGAGGAAGTGGGAGCGTCCGGCGTGCGGTATTTGTACGGAAGTCGCCACGCTGCCGCGTGATCGACCCTATCGCCGGGATTGGGTCCGTGTGCACGGTTCGTCCTATGAAGTGCACGCGCAATCAATTTACCCCGGCACCGCGCTCGCATACTTGTGGCGCGTAGCTGTCGATTCCGTTTTCGAGGCGATGGCGCGACTCGGGCGTGTGCCCGAAACGAGACACAGATCGAAGGAGAAAAGCGATGGGTACAGCATTCGAGACTGCCGGCAACACACCACCCGCCACGGCGTACCGCGACCACAAGCGATTCTGGTGGTGGCTTCCGTTGTTCGTCGCTGTTTCTCCCATCGTCGGCATTGCGCTGACGCAGACCACCGGGCACTCGGCCTACCTCTGGCTCACGGCCTTTCTCTGGTACGTGTTCCTGCCGGTCGCGGATTATCTCGTCGGGCGGGATTCGAAAAATCCGCCGGACGAGGCGATCGCGAGGCTGGAATCCGATGGCTACTACAAGTTAGTGGTGTACGCCTCCATCCCGCTGTTCTACGTGACCTGGCTGGTCGGCGCCTGGGCCGTTTCGACGCAGGGATACGGCTGGGTTGGCTATCTGGGCGTGTCGCTCGGCGTGGCGCTCACCAATGGCCTCGCGCTCGTGGTCGGCCACGAGATCGGCCACAAGACCAATACCTTCGAGAAGCGCCTGGCCCAGATCGTCCTGGCGGTTCCGGCTTACGGCCATTTCTCTGCGGAGCACAACCGCGGTCACCACAAGGATGTGGCCACGCCGCCGGATCCCGCGTCGGCGCGCTTCGGAGAAACGCTGTACGCCTTCGTGCAGCGCGAAATTCCCGGCGCCATCGGCCGCGCCTGGCACGACGAGAAAGTGCGGCTGGAACGCAAGGGCGTGGGCGTGTGGAGCACGCAGAACGAACTGCTGCAATCCTTCGCCATCACGGCGGTGCTGTACGGCGGCGCGCTGGCGTATTTCGGCGTTGTGCTGATTCCGTTCCTGCTGATTTCCACGATCTGGGGCTGGCAGTTTCTCTCCACCTCCAACTACCTGGAGCACTACGGCCTGCTGCGCCAGAAGATGCCGGACGGTCGTTACGAGCGCTGCCGGCCGGAGCATTCCTGGAATGCCGACCACATGATTTCCAACCTCATGGTCTACCACTTGCAGCGCCACTCGGACCATCACGCCCGGCCGACGCGGCGCTACCAGGTGCTGCGCAGCGACAAGGCGCCGGAGTTGCCGGGTGGTTACCCGACCTGCTTCATCCTGGCCTACTTCCCGCCGCTGTGGCGCGCGGTGATGGACCCGCGCGTGCTCGAGGTCTACGGTGGCGACATCACCCGGGTCAACATCGATCCGTCCAAGCGCGAGAAGATTCTTGCCCGATACGGCGTCCGTGAAACCGTGCAGCCGGGAGGTTGAGAATGGCTCGCTATCGATGTCCCGGCTGTGACTACGTATACGACGAACACACGGGTGACGAGCACGAAGGCTTCAAGCCGGGCACGCCCTGGCAGCTCGTGCCCGAGACCTGGGCCTGTCCGATGTGCGCGGTGCGCGACAAGATCGATTTCGTGAAGCTGGACGACGCTGCGGCAACCTGATGCTGATGCTCATGCGCACCTCAGCTCTGTTTCCATCTGTGCACCGACCGCAGAACGTTGGCAAGACGGTGGTGAAGGTCGCAGCCTGAAAAAGGCTGCCGCCGGCATCGCCGGAATTGTTTTGAATGCATACCCCATAGGGTACATAATGTGTGGGTTCCCGATTTCAGCCGGGTCCCACTCAAGGTATCCGCCATGATCTTTCGCCAGTTGTTCGAGCCCGTCTCCAGCACCTATACCTACGTGCTGGCGTCCGGACGCGGGCGCGAGGCCGTGATCGTCGATCCGGTCAAGGAGAAGCTGGACGACTACCTGCGCCTGATCCGCGACCTGGACCTGAAGCTGGTGCGCGCCATCGACACCCACACGCACGCCGACCACATCACGGCGCTCGGCGATCTGCGCGAACACACCGGTTGCGTGACGATCATGGGCGAGTTCACCAAGGCGCAGTGCGTGTCGCAGAGCGTGCGTGAGGGCGAAACGATCGATGTGGACGGCATCCGGCTTGAAGCTATCTACACGCCCGGCCATACAGACGAATCCTTCAGCTTTCTGCTCAATCCGGCGAAGCCAGAAGCCGTCTTCACCGGCGACGTGCTGCTGATCCGCGGCAGCGGCCGCACGGATTTTCAGGGCGGCGATCCGCACAAGTCCTGGGACTCCATCGTCAACAAGCTGTTCAGGCTGCCGGACGAAACCACGCTGTATCCCGCGCACGACTACAAGGGCTGGACGGCGTCGAGCATCGGCGAGGAGAAGCGAGCCAATCCGCGTCTGGCCGGCAAGTCCGAGGCCGAGTACGTGGCGATCATGAACGGCCTCAAGTTGCCCAATCCCAAGCTCATGGACGTGGCCGTTTCGGCGAATCTGGCCTGCGGAAAAGTCTGATGCCGGACGGTTTGCAGCGGTGGCTGCCGCTGCTGGGAGATGTGCTGCGCTCGCGCGGGCAGACGCTGCCGCAGGATGCGCTGGCCGGCACCATCACCGCGACCTTGCTGATTCCACAAGCGCTCGCATACGCCTTGCTGGCAGGTTTGCCGCCGCAGGTTGGGCTTTATGCGAGCGTACTGCCACCCATCGTCTACGCCTTGTTCGGCAGCAGTCGCACGCTCGCGGTGGGGCCGGTGGCCGTGGCCGCGGTGATGGTGTCTTCGGCCCTGGTGGGATTTGCGGGCGACGATCCCGCGCGCTATCTGAGCGGTGCACTGATTCTGTCCGCCTCGACCGGCGCGATCCTGCTGGTACTGGCCGTACTGCGTCTGGGCTGGCTCACGCACTTCATCAGTCACCCCGTGCTGTCCGGCTTCACGACCGGCGCGGCGATCTACATCATCGGTACGCAGCTCGCGCCGCTGACCGGAATCGCGGTGCCGCGCGAGGCGGGTTTTGTGCAGACGCTGGGGCATCTGGCGGTCGGCTTCGGTTCGCTGAAAGTGCCGACCTTTCTGTTCGGCGCGGTCACGGTGATGGTCCTGGTACTGGCGCGCAAGCCGCTGGCAAACGCTTTGCAGCGGCTCGGCGTGAAGCAGGAAACGGCCGGCATCGTCGGTCGCACCACGCCCCTGGTACTGGTGGTGCTGGCGACGCTGATGTCCGCCCTGTTGCATTTGAACGAAACGGCCGGCGTGGCAGTGGTGGGAGAAATTCCTCGTGGTCTGCCGGCGATCAATTTCGGTTTTCTCAAGGAGCCGGGCTGGATGGCTCTGCTCCCTGCGGCGCTGATGATTGCCCTGATCGGCTATGTCGAAAGCATCTCGGTAGCCAAGGCTCTGGCATTCCGTCGCTATGAAAAGATCGACCCAGACCGCGAACTGCTGGCGCTAGGGCTGACCAATATGGGGTGCGCCTGCGTGGGCGCAATGCCCGTGGCCGGCGGTTTCGCGCGTTCGATGGTCAACTTTGAGGCCGGAGCGAAAACGCAGGCCGCGGCCATCGTCACCGCGATCTGGGTGGCACTGGCCGCCTTGTTCTTCACCGGTCTGCTGCGCGATCTGCCCAAGACGGTGCTGGCCGCGATCATCATGGTGGCGGTGATCCAGTTGATTGACTTCTCCAGCCTGCGCCGCGCCTGGACTTACGACCGCGGCGACGGCCTGGCGCAAGGCGCGACCATCGCCGGGGTGTTGCTGCTGGGCGTGGAAGAGGGCCTGACGGTGGGCGCTGCGCTCGCTGCCGTGTTCTTTCTCTACAAGACCAGCCGCCCGCATATCGCCGTTGTCGGCCGCGTCGCCGGCACCGAGCACTTCCGCAATATCCATCGTCGCGTTGTCGAGACCTGGCCGCATATCCTGTTGCTGAGGGTGGATGAGAACCTCTACTTCGCCAACACGCCGCGCGTCGAAACCCAGCTCATGAATCTCGTCCTCGAACGCGAGGGTCTGCGCGACGTGATCCTGATTCTTTCCGGTGTCGGGCACATCGATACCAGCAGCCTGGAAATGCTGGAGTCGTTCGAGCGTGCGCTGGCCGAGAAGGGCATCTGCCTGCACCTGGCCGAGATCAAGGGGCCGGTCATGGATCGACTCGCCGGCACTCATTTCGTCGAGTCCCTGGGTAAGGGCAGAGTTCACCTGTCGACGGATGCGGCGATACGGGTGCTTCTAGCGGCCTGATGGTTTGTCTCGGTACGAGTTCGAACGGGCCCGTTCAGCTCCTTTCCGTTCTCGTGTCTTGCGGCCAATCCGGCGCCAACCCGATGCTCGTGACGCTATCGACCCGGCGATCGATCAGCGTCGCGTTTCATCGGCGCTTGCCCCGGCGAGTCGCGCGACGCCAACCGTGCGGCCACCGTCGCCAAATAGGCGCGCCGCCGCGCGTTCCCCTTCGTCGGCACGCTGCTCGCGGTTTATGCCGACCACGTGGAGATTTCGCCGAACGATCCTGCGACGCCGGACAAGCGTATGCGCGGTACGCGCGAAAGCCGGCCGGTGGTGAGTAGCGCGGAAGCTCTTTAACGCAGCTTGATCAGCTTCTTGCCCTTGTTGCGACCCGAATAGATATCGACCAGCGCCTGCGGTGCTTCGGCGATTTCGGTGCCGATGTCTTCTGCATAGCGCAGCGTGCCGTCGGCGAGCATCTTCGCCAGCTTGGCGGCGGTTTCGTCGTAGCGCTCGATATGATCGAAGATCACGAAGCCTTCCACGCGCAGGCGACGCGTAAGGATCTCGCGATCCTTGCGTGGGCCGATCGGTGTCGGCACCCAGGAGGCGATCGACATCGTGCCGCACTGGACGACGCGGCCAAACAGCGCCATCTGGCCGTACACGATGTCGGCGATTTCGCCGCCGGTGTTATCGAAGAACACGTCGACGCCCTTGGGGCAGGCTTCGCGCAGCGCCGCTTCCAGCGGCTGCTTGTAGTTGATGTAAGCGTCGTAGCCGTATTCGGCCAAGCACTGCCGACCCTTCTCGTCGGACCCGACGACCGCAACCGGCCGCGCGCCCACCTGCTTCGCGAGCTGTCCGACGATGCTGCCGACAGCGCCCGCGGCCGCCGTGACCAGCACCGTCGCGTCGGGCTTGGGCTGGCCGATGTCGTGCAGTGCGAGATACGCGGTCAGGCCGTTGATGCCGAGCAGGCCAGCGCCGGTCGAGAGCGGCGCCTGGTTCGGATCGACGCGACGCAGGATGCTGGCCTTTGTTCCGACGCAGTAGTCCTGCCAGCCAAACCAGCCGTAGACGAATTCGCCGACGCGATAGTCCGCGTGCTTCGAAGCGACGACCTTGCCCACCGCCATCGCGCGCATCACGGCGCCGATCGGAACCGGCGGCGCGTAGTTGCTCTCGTCGTTGACGTAGCCGCGCTGCGCAGGGTCCACCGACAGGTAGTGGTTCTCGACCAGGAACTCGCCGTCCCTTAGTTCCGGGACGGGCCCGGTCTTGAGTTTGAAATGCTCAGGCTGCGGAATGCCGACCGGGCGGGACTTCAAGACGATCTGACGGTTCTGCATTTTGGTTCTCTTACGATGCCAGCACGCGGCGCGCGGCCTTGAGGTGCGGCACGTCGTACATCTTGCCGTCGATGGAGACGGCGCCGGCGCCGGACTTGAACGCATCGATGATGCGCTGCGCCATCGCACGCTCTGCATCGGTCGGCGTGAAGGCCTCGTTGATGACGGCGACCTGGTCGGGATGAATCGCGATGCGTCCGGTGAAGCCGTCGTAGCGCGAGGCCAGGCAAGATTTGCGCAGGCCTTCCGGGTCCTTGAAGTTCACGTACACGGTGTCGAGCGCTTCCACGCTCAACGCGTGCGCGAGTAGCAGGCATTGATTGCGCGCGTACTCGTACATAGGGCGCCACGCGCCCTCGGGTGTGCGCGGGTCGCCAGCGCCCATCGCGGCGCTCAGGTCTTCGCCGCCCCAGGCCACGTGGCTGATGCGCGGATGCGCTTGTGCTACCAGTTCACCCATACGCAGCATCGCCGACGGGGTTTCGGTGACGATGCCGGTGATCTTGATGTGGCCGCGTTCCAGGCCGTGTTCGGCTTCGAGCGCATCGAGGTAATGGCCGACTGCTGCCACGTCCTCCGGCCCCCTGATCTTGGGCAGCAAGATGCCGCGTGGACGTGCGGGCACCACTTTGGCGAGATCCTTGAGGATTTCGCCCGAGGCCATGTCGTTGACTCTTACCCAGATGTGGCTGCGATCGGGCAGGCTGCCGACGTAGGCCTGCATCATCTCGCGCGCCAGCGGTTTGCGGTCCGGTAGCACGGCGTCTTCGAGGTCGAGCACTAGTGCATCGGCGCCGGAACCCGCGGCCTTGGACAGCTTCTTCTCGCTGTCCGCCGGGACGAACAAAGTGGAACGGATCACGGCTTCTCCTGGGAGGTGAGGAACATCTCCAAGACGTTCCGGTCCCCGTAGTGTGCAACAGATATGGAACCATACGATAATGCTTTTGGAGCGCCAGTCGGCGTCGCGGCCCTGCCTCAGCAGCAAGGCGCTCTTGCATATAGTAAGCTAGCGCACTAGACATTTCGCCGGGCGTCCAACGGAGTCCGGATTTTCGAACGGAGCACGCGTGGCCAGTCCCAACTCTTCCGGTATCAGATCCTTCGGCGCCTTCATTCCGCGCCGCCGTCTTCAGCGCGCGGCGATTGCTTCCGCGCATGCCTGGGCGTTCCCGTCCCTGAAAGGCTTGGGCAAGGGCGAGCGGTCGATGTGCGGCTGGGACGAGGACGTCATCACGATGGCGGTCGAAGCCGGGCGTGATTGCATGCGCGGCGGTTCGGTGAATTCCATCGCGGGCCTCGCGCTGGCCAGCACGACCGCGCCTTATTCCGATATCAACAACGCGATGTTCGTGGGCACGGCGCTGCGCCTGCCGACTAGCGCCTCGGCAGGCGATGTCGGCGGTTCCACGCGCGCCGGCCTCAGCGCGCTCATCTCGGCCTGCAACTCGGCTGCGTTGGGCGACACGCTCGTCATCGCGTCCGAGCATCGCACCGCCAAGCCGGGCAGCGTGCAAGAGATGCAGATCGGCTGTGGTGCCGGCGCCGTCGCGGTGGGCCAGGGCGAGGGCGTGATCGCGCGCTTCCTGGGCGCCGAAACCGTGTCGGTGCCCTTCATCGATCACTTCCGCAAGTCCGGCGTCGATTTCGATTACTCCTGGGAAGAGCGCTGGATTCGCGACGAGGGCATCGCCAAGATCGTGCCGCAGGCGGTGAGCCGCCTGCTCAAGCGCCTGAATGTTGCGGCCGACAAGGTCGCGCACTTCGGCCTGTCCGGTGGCCCCGCGAAGAGCGACGCCGCTGTCGCGAAAATGCTCAAGCTCGCGCCGGAGAAAATCCTGCCCGACATGCAGGCGCAGGTTGGTGACACCGGCGCGGCACAGCCGCTGCTGCTGCTGGTCGCCGCGCTGGAGAAGGCGAAGGCGGGCGAGGTGATTGTCGTCGGCTCGTTCGCGCAGGGCTGCGAGGTCGTTGCGTTCGAGATGCTGCAAGAGGCGCCGGCCACCGGCCGTCGCGGCTTGGTCGGTTCCATCGCGAATCGCATCGAAGAGACGGCTTACATGAAGTTGCTTTCGAACGACGGCCACATCGACCTCGACTGGGGCATGCGCGCCGAGACCGATCACAAGACGGCGCTCACGCAGTTGTACCGCTCCGCCGACCAGATCTTCGGTTTCGTTGGCGGCCAGTGCAGCGCCTGCAAGCAGATCCAGTTTCCGCGCCTGCCGACCTGCGTCAACTGCGGCGAATCGGACACGCAGAAGCCCTACGGCCTCGTCGACGAACCCGCGAAGGTCGCCACCTACACCGCAGACTGGTTGCAGTACTCGCCCTCGCCGCCGCTGTACATGGGCCTGGTGCAATTCGATGTCGGTGCCCGCTTGCTCATGGAAATCGTTGACGTTGGCCCCAAAGGTCTGGAGGTCGGTACCCCGCTGACGATGAGCTTCCGCAAGAAGGAACGCGACAAGCTCAGAGGCTGGGACCGCTACTTCTGGAAAGCTGCTCCCGCAGTCTGATTCGCGAATCGAACAGGACACTGACATGGCTACCGGTATCAAGGACAAGGTTGCGATTCTCGGCATGGGTTGCTCGCGCTTCGGCGAGCGCTGGGACTGCGGCACCGAGCAACTCCTCAACGAAGCCTTCCTGGAAGCGCTCAAGGACGCGGGTATCGAGCGCAAGCAGATCGAGGCGGCGTGGTATGGCTCGGCGCTGGATCGCGCCAACGTCGGCAACTCGGCGATTCCGCTTTCGACCGCACTCCGGCTGGAAGGCATTCCCGTTTCGCGCGTCGAGAACATGTGCGCCACCGGCACCGAGGCGCTCAGAGGCGCGGTGTATGCCGTAGCCTCGGGCGCCGTCGATATCGCGCTCGCCATCGGTGCCGAAAAATTGAAAGACACTGGCTACGGCGGACTGCCCGTCAACAGCAAGGGCACGTTCAACGACCTTTGGATGCCCTACGGATCTGCGCCGGCCGGTTTCGCGCAGTTGGCGGCGGGCTATCGCGCCAAGCACGGCGTGTCCAAGGAAGACCTCAAGCGCGCTATTGGCCGCGTGTCCTGGAAGAGCCATCAGAACGGCGCCAAGAATCCCAAGGCGCATCTGCAGAAAGCGGTGGAGATGGACACCATCCTCAACGCGCAGATCATCGCCGAACCATTGGGCGTGTTCGACTGCTGCGGTGTGTCCGACGGCGCCGCTTGCGCGATCGTCACCACGCCGGAAATCGCCCGCGCGCTGGGCAAAAAGGATCTGGTGATGGTCAAGGCGCTGCAGCTTTCCGCCAGCGCCGGAAGAGAGCAGGGCACCAACCAGTGGGACGGCAGTTACGTACAGAACACCCGCAACGCGGCCAAGGCTGCGTACAAGGAAGCCGGCATCACCAATCCGCAAGAGCAGCTTTCCGCAATCGAAGTACACGATTGTTTTTCCATCACCGAGCTGGTGACGATGGAAGACCTCGGCGTGTCCTCCGAAGGTCAGGCCTGGAAGGACGTGATGAACGGCAAGTTCGACGCCGACGGCAAGATTCCCTGCCAGATCGACGGTGGACTCAAGTGCTTCGGCCATCCCATCGGCGCCTCCGGCCTGCGCATGGTCTACGAGCACTATCTCCAGCTCACTGGCCGCGCCGGCCCGCGTCAGTTGAAGAACCCGACGCTGGGTCTGAGCCACAACCTCGGCGGCGTGCCTTACAACGGCGTGTGCGCGATCAGCATCGTGGGTCTGCAGGGCGCATAGGAAACCAGACCGTAGCCCGGACGAAGTCCGGGAGGTGAAGGCAGTCGGAGCGCAACGATGCCGGGTTGCACCCGGGCTACGCCGGCTTCAGGTCAACAGGCACTGCTGCGCACTCGACGCCAGCAGTCGCCCGCCGCGGTCGTATAACGCGCCGCGACCCAGGCCAAAATTGCCGTCTGCGAATGGGCTTTCAACCTCGTACAGCAGCCAGTCGTCAACACACGGCTCGGCGTGAAACCACATCGAGTGATCCAGGCTGGACATGCTGTTGGTGCGGTCGAGCACCGTTTCCACGTACGGGCTGCGCGAGGGCCAGCACAGCCAGTAATCGGAGAAGAACGCCAGCGCCGCGTATTGCATCAGGGGTTCGGATGAAACGGCGACTGCGGGTTTCAGCCAGATGGCGAGCCGTGGTTCCGGCGCTCGGCTGACCAGCGCGAACTCCGGGTTCAGGGGCTTCACCAGTACCGCTTTCTTCCGGACCATCCTTGCGTGCACGGTCGGGTTGATGCGGTCGCGATAGCGCTCGGCCAGTTCCTGCGTCTCGGCAAGGGTATCGGGATTGATGGCCAAACCTGCAGGCATGGACTGATGTCCTTGCCCTGCGGTCGCCGCCGCTTCGCCCAGGTAAACCTGTGCCATGAAGATGGTGCGCCCCGCCTGAATCATCCGCACTCTTCGATGACTCAGCCGCGCTCCATCGTGTACGCGTTCCACGTCGAGTTCGAGCGGCGAATCGGGCCGGCCGGGGCGCATGAACACACCTTGAAAAGATCGCGGAACGCGCGACCCGGCGGTGAGTTGCGCTGCGCTCAGCGTGTTGGCGATGAACTGTCCGCCGAACAGCATGCCGTTCATGTTGAGCGACAGGCGCGGATTGACGAAGCGGTCGTTTCCCAGAGGATCGAGGCGCAGCGCGCCTTCCAGTTCCGCCTCGTTCCATGGTTCATTGCTCATCGCGGGAAATATCCCTCAAACATCGTCATTCCTTTAATCGGAATGACGGCTCTGTATTTAAGGGGCGCACGACAACTTCACTGACGGAACGCATAAGCCAAGCCCAGCACGGGACCGGAACCGCTCAGATCCATCTCCAGATCGTTCGGCCCGCCGGGCTCTGCGTTGAAGCGCGCCATGCGATAGCCAGCGCCGAGAAACCATTGCCGGTTGAAGCGATAGCCCAGGTACAGGGCGCCGCTGGTGTAGCGACTTTTGCCTACACCAAAGCCGGCCCCGTCCAGCTTTAGCGCGTATTCGAAACCGCTTTTCACTGGCCCTTCGACCAGGAGCCCGAGGGCCGGATCGATCCATTCCTCGTCCGCGCTCAACTCGAGTCTGCCGGCTTTCACCAGAACGTCGAGCTTCGCGTAGCGCACGCCGATGTAAGGCGTCACGGTGATATCGCCGCCATTTGGCAAGGCGGACGCGAGCGCGAACCGCCTGCCGTAGCCGGCTTCGGCGAACACGATTTCCGCGGCCACGGGGAGGTCGCGAAAGATATCGAGGTTGTCGTCGTCGAAGCGGATGCCCAGGCCTTCGAGATAGATCATGTGCGGCCCATCGATCCGGCGGATATAGCCCATGCCGCCGGCCTTGATTTGCCCGGCCAGCTCGTCTACGCCAACGTCGAACGGGATGGTGATGCCTTCGATGCCGATGCTGCCTCTCAAGTCCAGCGCCCACAGATACGGAGCTATCGTCGAGCTCGTGTCGTTCGCATCGACGCCGTCGGCGAATTCGTTATCGGCGGCATCGACGGCTACGCAGGGTAGAGCGGCGAGAAACGCTGCGGCACCGGAGGCCAGCCAGGGCCTCCAGTTCGGCGCGCGCATCCGCGGCCGCTCAGGCACGTCGCGCAAACAGTTCGCGCGCGATGATGTCGCGCATGATTTCGGATGCGCCACCGGCAATGCGCCGGATGCGCGAATCGATGTAGGCGCGGGCGATCGGATACTCCAGCATGTAACCGTAGCCGCCGAAGAATTGCAGGCACTCGTCCACGACCTTGCACTGCAACTCTGTGCACATCATTTTTGCCGCTGCCGCATCGACCGCGCTCAGTTCCTTCTTCAGGTGCAGCTCGACGCAACGATCGACGAACACGCGCTTCGCCAGCGCCTCTGCATGCAACTCGGCGACCTTGAAGCGCGTGTTCTGGAAGTCCGCGATGGTCTGGCCGAAAGCCTTGCGCTCCATCGTGTAATCGATGGTCCAGCGCAGCGCGTTCTCCACCACGGTGATCGCGGAGCAGGCGATGGAAAGCCGCTCCTCGGCGAGCTTGCTCATGGCCATGCCGAAGGCGCCGCCTTCCTTGCCGAGCAGGTTGGAGACCGGCACGCGCACGTCGTCGAAGAACAACTCCGAGGTGTCCTGAGCCTTCAGCCCGATCTTCTTGAGATTGCGGCCGCGCCGAAAACCTTTGCGATCGGCCTCCACGAGGATGAAACTCATGCCCTTGGCGCCGGCCTCTGGGTCGGTCTTGCAGGCGAGCACGATGATGTCGCAGAGCTGGCCGTTGGAGATGTAGACCTTCTGGCCGCTGATGACGTACTCGTCGCCCTCGCGCACGGCGCGCGTGCGGATGCCCTTGAGATCGCTGCCGGCCGAGGGTTCGGTCAGACCGAGCGCGCCGATGGCGGTCCCCGCCGCCATCTTCGGCAACCACTTTTTCTTCTGCTCTTCGGTGCCGAAGGTGAAGATGTACGTCGCCACCATGTCCGAGTGAATCGAGAAACCGGGGCCGGTGGCGCCCACGCGCGCCAGCTCCTCGATGATGACCACGTTGAACAGGTAGTCCGCGCCGTAGCCGCCGTATTCTTCCGGCAGGTTCGGGCACAACAGGCCCGCCGCGCCGGCCTTGGGCCACAGCTCGCGATCCACCATGCCGGCTTCTTCCCAGCGCTCGTGATGCGGCACGATCTCCTTTTCGATGAAGCGGCGGATCGAATCGCGGAACTGCTCGTGCTCGGAGGAAAACAGCGCGCGGGGAATCATCGGCGTGAACTCGGTTCGGTGGCTTGCTCGCGTCAATAGTACGCTAGCGAACCTGGGTCGCAAACGGCCTAACGAGCGTGCAAGTCGTCGCACCGTCCGATTCCGTATAGTTCTGTAGCCCGTCAGGGTGCGCGTCGCGCCCGATGACGGTGGGAGGAGAAACCGATGAAGATGGGGAACGGCCTTCAGGGCATTCTGAACGTGTGGTTTGCGCAGATCGCGGCTTGGTGCGCCCAACATCCGCGGGCCGTCATCGGCCTCACGGTGCTCGCCGTGGCCGTCGGCCTCTACGGCGCGTCCCTGGCCCGGCAGGACAACAGCCTCGACGCCTATTTCCTGGAAGGCGACCCCGAGTACCGGTTCTACAAGGATTACATCGAGGAGTTCTCCTCCGACGAAGTCAGCTACCTGCTGTACGACGCGCCGGGCACCGAGCACGGGCCCTTCGACCTAGAGGTGATGCGCAAGATCGCCAAGCTCACCGAGGCGCTGGAACGCGAAGTGCCATTCACGCGCAAGGTCACGAGCCTGGCCAACGTGGAATTCATCGAGGCCCGCGGCGACGAGGTGGAAATCCACGCGCTCATGTCGGACGCGCCGGCCACGCAGGAAGAACTGCTGCGGTTGCGCGGCGTGGCCCTGTCCAAGCCGCTGTACGTGAATTCCATCGTCAGCAAGGATGCCAAGTACGCCGCGGTGGTGGTGGAGATGACGCGCAACAGCACCGACACCATCGACAAGCTGCGCCACGATCCGAACGGCGGCGACGGCCTGCCCAACCTCTACCCGCAGGTACCGGACAAGAAGATCCGCGAGATTCTGGCGCGGCCGGAGTACCAGGGCATCCGCTTCTGGATTTCTGGCGACGTGCCGATGAATTCGGCCTACAACGAGCTGATTGGCGCCGACATCGGCAGCATCACGCTCATCACCCTGTTGCTCGCGGGCCTGGCCAGCATGGTGTTTCTCGGCGTGCGGCCCATGGGCCTGCTCGCGCCGCTGCTGGTGGTGCTGCTGTCGCTGATTCTGACCCTGGGTTTCATGGGCTTTTTCAAGCTCAAGATCACGCTGTTCTTCCTGATGGTACCGACCCTGATCTGCGCCATGGGCGTGGCGCAGTGCGTGCACATGCTGCTGTGCTGGCAAAAGGAGCGGAACCACACGGCCGATGCGGTCGAGGTGGTGCGCCGCACGGTGATCCGCATCGGCGTGCCCTGCCTGCTGGTCGCGGTGACCGATGCCGTCGGTTTTCTCGGCATGGCCGTGTCCGAACTGCGCGCGCTGAGCGAGATGGCCTGGTTCTCGGCCTTCGGCGTGATGATGACCTTCGTGCTCGCGCTGACTCTGATGTTCGCCATCTCGGCCTACACCAAGCGGCCGGTGGGCGTGGCACGGCCAACGCGCGTCGTGCTCTGGCTGCGCGACTTCATGACACAGCTCGCGGAGGTGAACATCCGGCATCGCTGGAAACTGATGGCCGGTTTCGCCGTCGTGCTGGTGTTCGGGCTCGTCGGCCTGAGCAAGCTACGTGTCGACTTCAACTTCCTGGAGGAATTCAAGCCCGACATCGAATGGCGCGCGCACACCGAGCACATCAACAAGGTGATGGGCGGCATTCTGAGCGTGGTCTACGTGTTCGAGACCGAGGCCACCGACGGCATCAAGAACGTCGAACTGCTGCGCCAGGTGGAGAGCCTGCAGGCCGTTGCCAATGCGCAGTCCGTGGCGCAATACAGCGTTTCGGTGGTGGACATCATCAAGGAGCTGAACCAGGCGTTCAACGGCGGCGACAAGGCGTTCTACAAGCTGCCGGAAGACCGCGAGACGCTCGCGCAACTGCTGCTGGTGTACGAGCTGTCCGGCGGCAAGGAGATGAACGATGTCCTGAACCTGGATCGCTCCAAGACCGCGCTACAGGTGCGCCTGAAGATGGTGGCCGCGAGCGAGGTGCGGACCTTCATCGAAGCCATGGACGGGCACATCAAGGCCCATCCGCTGCCTGGTGTGAACGTCGAGGTCAGCGGCGTGGGTCTGCTCTGGGTGCAGATGGCGCAGTACATCAGCGACACGCAGGTACAGAGCTATGTCATCACCTTCGGCACCATCGCGCTGTTCATGATCGCTGCCTTCGGTTCGGTGCGGCTGGGCCTGCTGGCGATGCTGCTCAACCTCTTCCCCATCGTGCTGACAATGGGGCTGATGGGCTGGCTGGGCTGGCACCTGGACTACTTCCGCCTGCTGCTCGCGACCATCGCCATCGGCATCGCGGTGGACGACACCATGCACTTCGTGTCCTGCTTCAAGCAGGAGTTCGACGCCTGCGGGCGCTACGAAGAAGCGCTGCGCCGGACCATGCCCGAGATCGGCCCGGCGATGATCGCGATGACGGCCATCCTGCTCGTGGCCTTCTCCAGCTACCTGGCTTCTTCGCTCGCCATCGTCGCCAGCTTTGGCATCCTGCTCGGGTTCTGCATCGCCATTGCGGTGGTCGCCGACCTGCTGTTGATGCCGGCCCTGTTGATGTGGCTCAAGCCGCTGGGGCCCGAACGTACGGGCCTGCCGCAGTTGGCCGACGACGACCTCCCTTCCGACCTCAAGACCGAACCCGCATGAACCGTCCAGCTCTCATCGCCGCGAGCCTGCTCGCGGCCCTTGTCATCAACGCCGCTCAGGCCGAGACGCCCGAAGAAAAGGGCCTCGCCATCGCGCGCGAAGCCGACCAGCGCACCGACGGTTTCCAGGACTACACCTCCAGTCTGACCATGACGCTCAAAGCGAAGAACGGCCAGGAGGCGATCCGCGAACTGCGCTTCAAGACGCTCGAAGCACCGGGCGACGGCGACAAGTCGCTCACCTTGTTCGATCAGCCCAAAGACGTGGAAGGCACAACGCTCCTCACGTACGCGCACAAGACGGCGGACGACGACATCTGGCTGTTCCTTCCCGCGCTCAAGCGGGTCAAGCGCATTGCCGGCAACAACAAGTCCGGGCCGTTCATGGGCAGCGAATTCGCGTTCGAGGATTTCGGCACGCAGGAAGTGGAGAAGTACACCTACAAGTATCTGCGCGAGGAAACGCTCGACGGCGAGGAATGCTTTGTGATCGAACGGGTTCCGACGGAAAAGACCTCCGGCTACTCGCGCCAGGAAGCCTGGCTGGACAAGGCCGAATACCGCCTGCAGAAGATCGACTACTTCAGCAAGAACGGCGAGTTCCTCAAGACCCTGCGCGCCAGCGAGTACCAGAAGTATCTCGACAAGTTCTGGTACCCCAACCGCTTCCACATGGTGAACCACGACACCGGCCGCTCGACCCTGCTCCAGTTCAAGGACTACAAGTTCCGCAACGGCTACACCGAGCGCGACTTCGACCAGAGCGCGCTGGAAGCGGCACGTTGAGTTGATGGAGGCGGCCCCGGTCCGGAATGGAAAGGTTGCCAGTCAAGATCAGCCCAGAATGAAAGAACCGTCATTCCCGCGAAGGCGCGTTCGGCTTATCGGAGAGCGACGCTGAGTCGCTCTCCGAGCCGGGCCAAACGCTCCAGTCCCTCCGAACCCAGCCGACTGGGGGTGCGAGGTAGCGGCAACTGGATTCCCGCCTTCGCGGGAGTCATTCCGATTAAAGGAATGACGGCTAGTGTGTTGTTGGTGGGTCTCGCACTCGCCTCGTTCGACTCCGCCGCTCAGACTGCCCCCAAGCTCAAACTCTCGATGGAACTCGGCGTCGAAGCCCGCTGGTACCCGCACGACGCGCTCTACCCCGAGCAGGAAGGCAGCGGCGTATCGCTTTTCCTCGAACCCGAACTCGACTACGCCGTAAACCGCGGCAGCATCCGCTTCGTGCCCTTCGGCCGCTGGGACCAGCGCGACGACGAACGCACCCACGCCGACATCCGCGAACTCACGCTGCGCCAGCGATTCGGCAATCTCGATCTGCTCGTGGGCGTGGGTCGGGTGTTCTGGGGCGTGACCGAATCCGTACACCTGGTGGACATCCTCAACCAGACCGATCTGGTCGAGAACCCGGACGGAGAGGACAAGCTCGGCCAGCCGCTGGTGAATCTGGCGTGGACCACGAAGCTCGGCGTGTTCTCCGGGTTTGTCCTTCCGTACTTTCGCGAACGGACACTGCCGCGCGAGGAGGGGCGGCTGCGCGCTCCGTTCGCGTACGACCGTGGCGACGCGATCTACGAATCCAGCGAAGAGGAGCACCACGTCGACGGCGCGGTTCGCTGGAGCCTGTCGCGCGGCGCGCTCGACCTGGGCCTGTCGCACTTTTCCGGCACCGCGCGCGAGCCGCGCTTCGAACCGCAGCTTCGCGGCGCGGACCTGGTGCTGACGCCGGTCTACGACCTGATCGAACAGACCGGCCTCGACGTGAACCTCGTGCGCGGCGGCTGGGTGTGGAAGCTTGAGGCCGTTCACCAGCACAACCGCATCGAAGATTTCCAGGCGGCGGCAGGCGGATTCGAATACACCTTCGCCTCGGTGCGCGGCAGCTCCTGGGATGTCGGCGCACTGAGCGAGATGCTCTGGGATTCACGCGGCGAGAATTCGCCGTCCCCATTCCAGAAAGACCTGTTCCTCGGCACGCGCCTATCGGCCAACGACGTGGCCGGCACCGAGCTGCTCGCCGGCGCTGTTCTCGATATCGAACGCGACGGCATCTTCGGCAACCTGGAGGCCAGCCGCCGAGTTGGTCCTTCAGGAAAACTCACGCTGGAGTTGAGGCTGTTCCAGGACACCGATCCGGCCGATCCGCTGGACGTGTTCCGTCGCGACGATTACGTGCAGCTCGAGTACGTGCATTACTTCTGAGCTTGTTCGTACGACGACGAAGTTCGCGAGACTCGTCACTCGCGGCATTCCTGAAATCCGAACCAAGCCCGGATGAAATCCGAGATACTTCGCACTCAGACCGACATCCTGGGTTTCACCCGGGCTACGCTTGCTGGAGTCGTGCATGGAGAGCCCTCTTCTATATTCAGCCATTTCCGCATGGGCGACTCTGGCTGCGGTTTTCTGCGCATTATTAGTGATGTGGTCGCAGAATCGCTCTGCAAAACGCCTCACATGTCTCCAACTGTTTATTCAACTTGCCGCCCAATACGACTCGAGCGAAATGCAGAAGGTCCGCGGACGCCTCGCGTCCGAGCTCCTAACAACTCCTGATGCCGTAGATTTGGAAGACACCTTGCTGGTCTTCTATGAGAACCTCGCCATCCTCGTAAGACGGCGGCTGCTGGACCCCGATCTTGTCGGGAATACGTTTTCGATTGATGTGCGCTGCTACTGGCTGGCCCTCAGGCACTACGTGGCACACAACAGAACCGAGTACTCCGATCAAACTATTTTTGAGGAGTTTGAGTGGCTGAACAAAAATTTTGTCTGTTGCAAGCGATCCCCATTAGGCACGCAGCAACGCCCAACAGCATTTACTCCAGAAGAAATACATCGCTTTCTTCGAGATGAATCACGGAGAGGAAGGACGCGAGCACAGTAGGACGGGTTAGCCGCGTTTTTTTTGCGGCGTAACCCGCCGGTCGCGGAAGTTGGGCTACGCGACCTCGGGCGTTAGGGGTGGCAAAAAGATTGTGCTAGCGTTGAGCTATGGACAGCGAAACCATCGAACAAGAAGCCCTGCAATTGCCCATGCCCGCAAGAGCAGCGCTGGCGCACAAGCTGCTTGAGAGCCTTGACGAGCTGTCTGAAACGGAAGCAGAGCAGTTATGGCTCGATGAGGCAGAACGTCGAGCCGCGGAAATTGACAACGGCACCGTGCAGCTTGTGCCGTCCGACGAAGTGAGTCGTAAAGCGCGGGCTTTGCTTCGGTGATTTATCGCTTTCACCCCGTCGCCGAAACCGAGCACTTTCAAACCATCCAGTTCTACGAGTCTCGCAGCGCCGGACTCGGCGGTGATTACCTGCAGGAGTTTGAGCAGGTCATGGAGCACGTAGTTGAGGCTCCGCACCGCTATCGCATTGAGCGCAAGCCCAACATCCGCAGAGCTTCTCTCACACGCTTTCCGTACAAAGTCATCTACCGTGAGCTTGAGGGTTACGTTCAAGTGCTTGCGATCTCGCACAAGCGGCGGCGTCCGGCTTACTGGGCAGGCCGCCTTTAACCGGACTCCAGCGAAGCTGCCACTTGTAGACCGAGATGCTTTGCGTATGCGTCAAAGCCTCGGTCATTGTGGAGCCGCGCATAGCCATTCTGGATGCAGCACACCGATCGCTAATCCCCGAACGTACGCCCGAACGAGAAGCCGATGAAGTACTGCGACACGGTGATATCCAGCTCGCCTCCGCCGGCCAGAGGCGGAATAGAGTCGCTGCCTTGCAGTCTCTGTTTCGGCGACGCCCCGATGTACGCCGAAGTCTCCCAGTCCGCGCTCAGGCGCAAGGTGGCGCCCAGCGTGTAATGACGCTGCGCAAAGCTCGGCGCCAGTGCGCTCAGAAGAGTTTGCGAGGGCGGAATGTTCAGCGTTGCGTAACTGAAACCGGCCCGGAGGATCAGCCGGTCCGAGTATTCGTAGGCTAGGCCGAGCTTGTAGATGTTCTGGTTGTTCCAGCCAAATCCCGGCCCGTCTGCCGAGCCTAGTTTCTCGCCGCCGAGCAATTGCACGAACTTGTTTCCGGTGGCCGTTTCCGAGCTGTACAACACGCGCTGGAATTCGATGGCCGCCATCCATCCCGGCGTGAATTCCCAGGACAGGCCGCCGCCGAAGATCGCCGGAAAATCGAAGCGCCCGCGATCCGGCAGCAGGCCGGCGTAATCGTCCAGGCGCTGCGAAAAAGTCTTGGTGCGATAGCTCAGCGCGCCGAGCAGTTCCGGCGTCAATTGGCCTAGCCAGCCCAGCGTGAGACCCACACCCAGACCGCCCTCCTTGCCCTGGTTGGAAAAGTGCTCGCGGTCCTGCGAGATCGCCGCAAACACGCCCGCGCCTTTCAGGTCCACTTCCTGGTAGCTCAGGTTGAGCGCGACGCCCAGCGACTGTTTCGGCGCTACCAGGAAGCCCATCGCCACCGACGTGCCGGCCTGGACCAGCGACAGGGTGACGCGCGGATCACCGCCGAAGCGCTCGTATGGACTATCCCTGTAATCGGTGCCAAGGCCGGCGAAGAAGGCCGTGGCGCCGAGTGACGCACGCTCCGAAATGGGCGTCACGATGCCGACCTGCGGAATCGGAAAACTGCGGGCGCTCGAGCCGTACTCCTCGTCCCGTCCCAGCGCGTTGTCGCGGACGCGAACGCGGGGATGCGGGCTCTCGTAGTCGATGCCGATGTCGTAGCGATCACCCATCGCGATCGCGCCCGCGGGGTTGGAAGACAGCGTGTAAGTGTCTTCGGCCAGCACGAATCCCATGCCGCCGAATCCTAGGGACTTGATGCCGTAGCCGTGCACGTAAGCACCGTGGCCGGCACACACCTGCCCAGGCAGCAATGCCAACGCGAGCAGCAGCAAAGCGGACCCGCATACCTGTTTCCCCATGCGGCTCAGTCTAGCGTGACCTTGCTCGTCGGCAGGGAATGACCGGCATCACGACGGCTCGATTGATGGGACGCTTGCGAACCACTAACCTGCCGGCATGAATCGAAGCACGAACTACCTTCCCGCGGGGCAGGAGAAAAAAATCTTCGCCGCGGCCTGGCGCCAGGGCTTGCCGATCCTGCTCAAGGGTCCGACCGGCTGCGGCAAGACGCGCTTCGTGCAGACGATGGCCGAAGAATTGAAGCGGCCCCTGTTCACCGTCGCCTGTCATGAAGACCTTACGGCCGGTGATCTTGTCGGGCGTTTCCTGCTAAAGGGTGGCGAGACCGTGTGGGAGGACGGGCCGTTGACGCGCGCCGTGCGCGAAGGCGGCATCTGCTATCTCGATGAAGTGGTCGAAGCGCGCGCCGACACCACCGTCGTCATTCATCCGCTGGCGGATCACCGTCGCGAACTCAATGTCGAGCGCCTGGGCCTCAAGCTCCTCGCGCCGCCTGAATTCATGCTGGTCATGTCCTACAACCCCGGCTACCAGAGCGTGCTCAAGGATCTCAAGCCCTCGACGCGACAGCGCATGGTGTCCATCGAGCTGAGCTTTCCGGGCCCCGAGATCGAGGAGCGGATTCTCATCCAGGAAACCGGTATCGACGTGGACATGGCCAAGCGTCTGGTCCGGCTCGGGCAGGCTATTCGCCAGCTTCAACACGAAGGGTTGCCGGAGGCGGCTTCGACACGCACGCTCGTTTCGACCGCGCTGCTCATCAAGGACGGTGTGAGTCCGAAAGACGCGGCCGAGGCGGCGCTGACCGGGCCGCTGACGGACGATCCGGTTGCGGCGAAACATCTGCTGGAGATGATGAAGGTTTATATGAGTTGATCGACATGCTTACAGGAAGTAACCGTCATTCCCGCGAAGGCGGGAATCCAGTCCGTCAGCTCGAACAACGGCTGGACTTGCGGGCAAAACTGGATGCCCGCCTTCGCGGGCATGACGGAATATTTCTTTGATGGACGATGCCAGCGACTACCAGTTCCTCGCGAGCGCCGTCGCAGGCCGCAAGGTCTCCGTGCACATCGCGAGCGGAAAAGAGCCGCTCGCCAGCAGCGACGGTCAAGCCATTTTTCTGTCCCAGCCTGCGTTCCGCAAAGGCCGCAACATCTGGGAAGACATCGTTGCGCAGGCATCCCTGATCGGCGCCGGCTCGCTCGAACCGCACTTGATCCGAAAGCTGGTCGGTCGGCGGGAAGCCGCGCGTCGCTACGGTTATCTGGAAGTGCTGCGTGCGGCGCGTTTGTTGGAGAGCCGCCTGCCGAGTGCTTTTCTCGCACTGGCGCAATTGAAGGGCTCCGAGTCTCCAACGCTCAACGCGAGCGATTCGCTGGCCTGGGCGCTGAGCAATCGCCCCTTACCCGACTCGCCCGCATTCTTCGGATCGGTGCGCCCGCTGATGACCTTGCGTAAATCCGTCAGCGAGGACGGCTTTTCCGCGCTCACCGCAAAGCAGGCGCGCGGCGAGTTCGAGCAGACGAAGCTCGAAGAATTCGGCGACGAAGACGACACCGAAGAAAGCAAAATCCTGAAGCTGTTCCAGAGTCCGTTGGGCGGCAACCCGCTGTCCGACATGCTCAACAAGATTCTGGGCGCGGGCAGCTCGAAGGGTAGCCGCGAGAAGAACACGGAGGAGGGCGGCGGCGCCGAGATGCCGGTAGGCCGGATCGAACGCGCGCTGCGTCGCGGTGTGCACGCGGTGCTCACGCGGCTGCCCGTGGACTTGCCGGATATCGATCGGAAAGCCGAAGGCGCAGCGCTGTCCTATCCCGAGTGGGATGTGTACGTCGGCAAGTACAAGCCCGACTGGGCGCTGGTGGAGGAAGTCGATGCCTGGCGCCCGGACGGTCCGCGCGATCTCGAAGCGGTGCTCAAGCCGGCGCCCTTGGAACTCAAGCGCCAGCTCGCCCAGCTCGGGTTGGATCACGAGATGCACCGCCGCCAGCACGAGGGCAGCGAACTCGATGTGGGCCGGCTCGTGGATTGCGCCATCGATCTCGCGGCCGGTCATTCGCCAACTGCGCTCGACGTGTATCGCGCCAGCCGACGTACCCGACGCGATCTCGGTGTGGCCATTGCGCTGGATATTTCCGGCTCCACCAGCGAGAAGAATTCCAGCGGCCAATCGGTCTTCGACCAGCAGATGCAGCTCGGCTATCAGCTCGCGAGAACGCTGAGCGAGCTGGGCGACACGGTCGCGTTGTTCGGCTTCCATTCCTGGGGACGCAGCCTGGTGCGCTCGGTGCGGCTCAAGGGGCCGGAAGAGAGATGGAGTGCGAGGGTCGCCGAGCGACTCGCGCAGATCGAACCGGTGGGCTACACGCGCACCGGGGCGGCCATCCGTCACGGCACGCGCATGCTCAACAAGACCATGCGCCTGCCCAACCGGCTGCTGATCCTCATCACCGACGGCATCGCCTACGACCAGGACTACGAGACGGCGTACGCCGAGGGCGACGCGCGCAAGGCGCTGAGCGAGACCCGCGCGGCCGGGACGGCGGTGGTCTGTCTGTGCATCGGCGGCAGCCAGGAAGCGGAAAAGCTCAGGGCCGTCTTCGGCAACGCCAACCTGCTGCTGGTCGACGAGCCGCAGCAAGTGACGACGCGTATCCGCCAGATCTGCCGGCAGGCTCTGGCAACCGTCTCCCGCCGCAAGCTCAAACGCGAGAGCGTGTCATTCTGAGGGCGCCGCGCCCCGGCATTCGTACCCGGAATTCAATCTAAAGCCTAACCCTCATGCATCTGGCCATCTTCGATCTCGACAACACCCTGCTCGCGGGCGACAGCGACTATCTCTGGGGAAGTTTCCTTGTGGAGCGCGGTCGCGTGGATGGCGCCGCGTACGAAGCGCAGAACCAGGTGTTCTACGACCAGTACCGCGCCGGCACGCTCGATATCGAGGCGTTCTGCCGGTTCTCGATGGCCTCGCTCGCGGCCAACCCGCTGGACGAGTTGCTGGCGCTGCGACAGGAGTTCGTGGTCGAAAAAATCGAGCCCATCGTCGCGCCGCTGGCGCCGGCACTGATCGAAAAGCATCGTGCCCAGGGAGATACCCTGCTCATCATGACGGCGACCAGCCGCTTCATCACCGAACCCATTGCGACCCTGCTCGGCGTGGATCACCTGATTGCCACCGACCCGGAATTCATCGACGGGCGCTACACCGGCCAGCTCGCGGGCATCGCGAATTTTCGTGAAGGCAAGGTGCGCAGGCTGGAGCTGTGGTTGCGCGAGCATGCGGTCGATGCCTCGCATGTCCGATTCTACAGCGACTCGCACAACGACCTTCCCCTGCTGCTGCGCGCGGATGACGCCGTTGTGGTGGACCCGGATCCAACGCTGCGTGACGAGGCGGTGCGCCGCGGCTGGCCGATCATCAGCTTGCGCGGAAGCCCGCTGGATGTTGTGTAGGTCGGGCCTCGGCCCGACCTACCTCAATACTGCGCCAGCCAGCCCCCGAGCTTCGGATGCTGACGCTTGAATTGACCCAGCGCCCTGTCCGCTTCCTTGCGCGTGTCATGACGCCCCACGCCGACACGGAAGCCCGCACGCTCAGCCACTTGATAGGCGCGTACCTCGGCGTGCACGCCAAGCTTCTTCAAACGTGCGACTTCCTGATCCGCCGCCTGCTGCGTGGCCAGGGAGGCCAGCACCACGCTCCAATGTCGGGGGCTCACGGCCGCGGGCTCCGCGGCGGCGGCTGACTCGGGTTCACTTGCCGCGGGCGGAGCTTCGGCGGATGAGACGGGGTCGCCGATCACGGGCGGATCCACGACCGGCGATGCGGTTTCGGCCATCACAGGTGAAGCTTCTGCGGGCGACTCGGGTTCGACCGTCGCGGACGGAACTGCGACGGGCGACAGGGTTTCAACCGTCGCAGGTGGAGCTTCGGCCGGTGACGCGGTTTCAACCGTCGCGACGGGTGATACGGGTTCGACTATCGCGGGCGGAGCTGCGACGGGCGCGGGTTTGATCTTCTTGGGGGCGGCGGCGACAGGGGTTGGCTGCACCGGCTGTGTGTTGTCGGGCGCAATCCCCGCCAGCGCGATGCGCTCGTTCAAGACTTCCGGCGGCACGCGGCTCCACGTAGGCGCGGCGCCGGTTGGCGAGACGCGCAGGCACTGGCCGGGGAGATCGATCCGGTCGAGTTGTTCCTGCCGCCGTACTTCGACCACGCCCGTAATCAGGCACACCTGCGTGATGTCGGAAGTCTGCTGTGCCCAGGCCTGTGCGCCGGACACGCGCAACTTCAGCTCGCCCAGGTTCAGTCGAACGTCGCGCGAAGGGCGGCCTGCGCCGACGCGCGCGTCGATGTGCATCGCGCCTTGCGACAGGCGCATGCGCACCATCGAGGCTTCGACACTGTGCAGCAGCAACTCCGCATCGGCGCCCGCAAATACCGTGGGAACGCCGTTCACCGACAGTTCGACGGCGCCTTTGCCCGGGGTGCGGACAAACGTCCCGGCTTCCAGTTTCGCGCCCGTCAACAGCTTGGCGGCCTGTCCTTCCTGCACCCGCTGCACGTTTCCGAGCAGGCGTTCGACCGTCACGGTCGCATCCGCTGCGAGCACGGAGGAGGCCGCGCATGCCGACATTGCCAGCGCTATCCGGAAAGTGGGTAGGAGCATGAGGGGCGCGCCGATGGTGGGAGTTAGGCAATACGGTAAGAGCGTCCCGCTCATTCGCGCAACTCGGTGCTAGCATTTGCGCGCGGTCGATAAAAACCCAAGAACAACCCGCCTCGCCATGCCCGAACCCACACCCGAAGAACCCCCCGACGGTAGCCCCCTATGAGCGGACTGGTCGTCGTAGACAGCCGCGCCGATTGGCCGCTGCAAATTCCCGGCATGCAGATCGTCACGGCCTGGGAATATCTCACGCTGCAACCCGACAGCCTTGCCCGCAACGCCCGCGTCTACAACCTCTGCCGTAGCTTCGGCTACCAGACCACGGGCTATTACGTCTCCTTGCTGGCCGGTGCGCGCGGACACCGTCCGTTGCCCGATATCACCACGATCCAGGATCTGAAGCTCGCCGAATCGCCGAGCGTGCTCAACGACGAGATCGAGGAACTGATCCAGACGAGCCTCGCGCGTATCGGCTCGGCCGAGTACGTGCTCAACGTCTACTTTGGCAACTCGCCGTCCAAGCGCCACGAGCGCCTGGCGCGCGCGCTGTTCAACCTGTTCCCCGCGCCGCTGCTGCAGGCCACGTTCGTGTACCGCGGCGACGAGTGGCGCGTGGACACGCTCGGCCCCATTGCGCTGGGCGAGGTGCCGACCTCTCACCACGAGCTGATGTACCAGGCCGCGCGCGATTACTTCACGCGACGGCGCATGCCGCGTGCGCGCAAGGATTCGGCGCGCTACGACCTGGCCATCCTGGTCAACGAGGACGAGAAGGAGCCGCCGTCCAACGCACGCGCGCTCAAGCTGTTCGAGAAGGCAGCGGAGAAGCTCGGCTTCGAAGTGGACTTCATCGACAAGTCCGACTACGGCCACGTGGCCGAATACGACGCGCTGTTCATCCGCGAGACGACGGCGGTCAATCACCACACCTACCGCTTCGCGCGCCGCGCCGCGCGCGAAGGCCTGATCGTGGTGGACGACCCGGTGTCGATCCTTCGCGCCACCAACAAGGTGTTCCTCGCCGAGCTGATGGACCGGCACCGCATTCCGCAGCCCAAGACCCTGCTGATCCATCGCGGCAACGTCAGCCACGTTGCCAAGGAACTCGGGTATCCCTGCGTGCTCAAGCAGCCGGACTCGCAGTTCTCCAAGGGCGTCATCAAGGTGGAGAACGAGGCCGAGCTGAAACGCGAGACGCGCGATCTGCTGGAGCGCAGCGACATCATCATCGGCCAGTCTTTCGAGCCCACCGAGTACGACTGGCGGGTCGGCGTGCTCGACGGCGAGCCGCTGTATGCGTGCCGCTACTACATGGCGTCGGGCCATTGGCAAGTCGTCAAGCGCGAAGGCGGCAAGAAGGACGAGGGCAAGCACGAAACCATCGATGTCAGCCAAGTGCCGAAGAACGTGCTGAGCATTGCGGTGCAAGCCGCGCGCGCCGTCGGCAACGGGCTCTACGGGGTCGATCTCAAGCAGTTCGGCAACCTGGTGAAAGTGGTCGAGGTCAACGACAACCCCAACATCGATTTCGGCGTGGAAGACCTGTTCCTCAAGGAAGCGCTGTATCGCAAGATCATGGAATTCTTCGTGCGCCGCCTGGAGGCGCGCACCAAGGACACGCGCTAGTCGTGCCGGACGTTCGGGTCCGCGCGGCGACTCTGGATGACGCGCCCGCCATCCTCGAACTCGAAGCGCTGTTTCCATCGGATCGCATGTCGGCGCGCTCGGTGCGCCGGTTTCTCAGGTCGGAAAAAGCGCGGGTCTGGGTCGCTGACGACGGCACTCGCGTGCAGGGAAACCTGGTGCTCTTGCTGCGCAGCGGTTCGACCGCCGCACGCATCTACTCTGTGATCGTCGATCCCGATGCCCGCGGCCTCGGCCTGGGACATCGGTTGGTTGAGGCTGCCGAACGCTCGGCACGCAAGCTCGGACTTCAACGGATCGCGCTAGAAGTACGCGCCGACAATCTCGCCGCACGCAAGCTCTACGCGAGCCGCGGCTACCGGATCGAGCGCGAAATGGCCGGCTACTACGACGACGGCGCAGACGGGCTGCGGCTGGGAAAAGCCTTGTAGGGCGGCCCGCGGCCGCCGGGGGTTGGCGGGCACGGGCCGCCCTACGTCAAGGCTCCTCTTCGTGAATACGGCTTGGCACGCGCCATTTTTCCGTACGACGGTTTGCCGACGCCATCCAGCGCTTCGAGTCTTCGAAGAAACCACTTCTTCCCTAAGTTGCCCGGGCAGCACTTCCGCTACCCCATCAACCGATGGCGCGCGCCGCGCGCTTCCTGGAGAAGTTTCATGCATCCGTTGAATCGAACCCCGACATGCCGGGTCATCGCGTCGCTTTCGGCCGGCCTGTTCGCCGCCTCGATCGCACAGGCCGCTACCCCCAAGGACTACGCGATGCCGTACTCCACCAATACGGAGACCAGCCAGAATCAGGGCCTCACCCTGGTCAGCTCGACGGACTTCGCGCTATCTGCGTCGCTGGTGCCGGTCGAGACCCGCGTGATCGATCCGCGTGTCCACTCCGCGGGCACGTTCGCCACCGGCAACCTCACGGATTTCCGCCCGCATACGCTGATCTACGGCCAGGGCGACCGCTGGATGAAAGCACCGCTGCGCGGCGGATTGAACCCCACGCCGGTGCAGGTATCGAGCGAGAGCGCTGCCAGCACGCGCTGCGGCGTTTCACGCCTGGTCACGCTGGACTTCAAGGATGCCAGCGCCGCGCTGCTCGCCTACCGCGTGCCCGGAACGGACACCAAGTGCGGGACCAAGGACGACATCTTTCGCACCGTGAGCATCGCGGACGGCGCCGGCATTGCGCCCAAGGTGGCGAAAGCCACGACCTTGGACCTCGATGCGGTCTATTCCACCAACGGCGTGTTGCTCGCGCACTACGCGCTCGAAGCCCGCAAGATCAATCGCTACAAGCCCGACCTGAGCGCGGCCACCCTGGTCAAGGACCAGGTCACCAAGTTCCTCCCCGTGGGGCAGACGCAGGACGGTTCGCTGATCGCCATCATCGACGGCAAGCTGCGCCGCATCGATGCCAACGGTGCGCTGGTCGCGGCCATCCTCAAGACCCCCGACGCCGGCTTCACCATCGAAGAGCGTGTAGCGATTGCAGACGGGCAGATCTACTTCGTCGAGAGCACCATCGCCGACCCGAACGATCCGTCCGCCTCCCTGCCTTCGCGCATCTACCGGGTCGCCATCGCGGGCGGCGCTGCGGTGCGGATGCTGAATCTGACCGCGCGTTCGGCGCTCCAGGGTCTGACCACGAACAAGCTCTTGTTCACCGTCGGCGGCGGCGGCGTTCCTCGCGTGCCGGTCGAGCTGAAGGCGTTTCCGCGCACCGGAACCACCACGGCCGGAGCGCAGTCCTCGCTGCGAAAAGTGCCGGTCGGTTTCGTTTCCGTCTTCGCCACGTTCAACGACCGCGTGTTTTATAACGTCATCGGCGACAAGGGCGTTCAGACGGCGTACTCGTGCAAGGACGACGGCACCGGGCAGGCCAATTCGGGCTCGGGTTCGGCCTGGGTCGGCCGCCAGGCGCCCGCCACGATTCCCGTCTCCGACCTGTCCACGACCAAGGTCGCACGACTGATGATTGCGCGGCTCGGAAAGAACGGCAGCACCCGTAGCGCCACCCTGTTCAGCGTCGATCCTGCGAACGTGCAACCGCTCAAGCAAAAGAAGCTGGTGGACCTGCCCGACACCGCCGTCGCTACGTTCAGCTTCGCCTCCGGTCCCGGCGCCCTGGGCGGCTTGATTGCCGGTTCCGGGCAGACCGCGAACACCGACGTTTTCGCCTTCGACCTGCTGGGCGCACGATTCCGGCGGCTCAACGACAACACGCCGGCCGACGAAAGCCCGCTGTTTTGAGCATACGGTCGCGGGCATGGCCCGCTCCTGCAGGAGCCGTCGTCTTGTAGGAGC
>JBQTHL010000030.1:0-34618 GCA_052389915.1 Panacagrimonas sp. | reverse complement strand
CGTCCAGCACCCGGGGATCGAGATGCGTGGTGGCGTTATGGTCGAGGTAAGTCGGCATTCGAGTAGTGCTCCCTCTCTCTTGGGAGAGGGTTGGGGTGAGGGGCTCAAAGAGCGTGGGCACTCTGCCATCCGTGCGCCCTCTCCCGAGGAGAGAGGGAGCTGATTCTAAGAGCCTTTCCAAAAACCTACTGCGCTCGGCATTTCGCGTCCGCGCGGTGCTCGAAATCCTCACGTACTTCTATGTACGCTGCGGTTTCTGTGCTCCGCACGAACGCAAACTGCCTTCGTTCGCTAAGGTTTTTGAACAGGTTCTGAGCGCCGTTCCCACCCGCCGTGCCTCGCGACTTCGTTGATCGATGCCCTCCACCGACCGCAGTTGTGTATGGCTCGACACTAGGGCCGCCGCGAACCTCGCGCCGCTCGCCTGCTTCCCGTTCGGTGAGGTCGTACCGCTGACGCCGCTGCGCCCGGCACAAGCGGAAGCTTGGTTCGGCAGCGCGCCACCGCGGCGCGGTTCGCGCGATGTAATCGCCTACGCCGAAGACGGCACCTGGCTGATGAGCGAGCTTCGCGTCGACGCATCCGCGAGCGAGGACATCGAGCAGGCTGCGTTCGATGCTTACCGATGCCTCGCCGCATTCAACGCCGCCAGCGGCTATCCGCATCTGCTGCGCGTATGGAATTACTTCGATCGTCTCAACATTGGCGCTGGCGACGACGAGCGTTATCGCCGCTTCTGCATCGGCCGGTATCGGGCCATCGCCCAGCCTGGTTTCGAATCCAACCTGCCCGCCGCCACTGTGATCGGTTCCGATCAGCCGGGCCTGGTATTGAGCTTTCTGGCCGCGCGCGAGCCCGGTATCCAGATCGAGAATCCGCGCCAGACCAGCGCCTTCCGTTATCCGCGCGACTACGGCCCCATCGCGCCCAGCTTCTCGCGCGCCACCTTGGTCGGCCGGCACCTGCTGGTGTCCGGCACGGCTGCCGTAGTCGGCCACGTCACGCTGCACCCGAATGACGCGCTGACACAGGTGGACGAGATCGTTGCCAATCTCGAAGCGCTGCTCGACCGGGCCGCTCAGCCCGCGAGCGGCACGTGGGCCGCTCAGGCGCTCCGGCTCTATCTGCGAAATCCCGCGGATACCGACGCCGTCCTCGCGCGATTTGCCGAGCGGCTCGGCAGCACGGCACCCATTGCCGTGCTTCGCGGAGACATCTCCCGCAGCGATCTGATGGTGGAGGTGGAAGGGGTGTGGACGCTCGAAACAGGTCATCCCTTGTAGGAGAGGCTCCGCCCCGACGGGCCTCGCCGATCCAGGCTCGCTGTGCCGTTATAGCTTCCGGTCGGGGCGAGCCCCTCCAGGTTGCTACCCGATAACGGAGCGCAGACGTGCTGGTGGTGCGCGCAGTCCCAGTCAAGCCATGTCCACCCCAACTCGGCAAGCCCGGCGATTCGCGCCAGACTGCCCCAGCGCTCGCATCGATCCGAACTCGACTCGTAACCTTCTCCTCTTCGTGCTGTGCGAAATTTATTCTCCCGCCTCTGGGCCGCACCGGCCCTGCTGCTGGTTCTGGCCACCCTGTGCTGGGCCAGCAACTTCGTGCTGGGCCGCGCGGTTCACCAGGACATCCCGCCCATCGCCCTGTCGTTCTGGCGATGGAGCCTGGCCTTCGTGCTGGTGATGCCCTTCGCCTGGCCGCAGGTCAAGCGCGACTGGCCGCTACTGCGGCGGCACTGGCAGCTTGTATCCCTACTCGCGCTGCTCGGCGTGGCCTCGTTCCAGGCCCTGGTCTATTACGGCCTGAACACCACCACGGTGATCAACGCGGTGCTCATGCAATCGACCATGCCGGTGCTCATCATCGTCGGCACCTACCTGATCTTTCGGGAGCCGGCGCGATGGCTACAGGTGGGCGCAGTCGTGATTTCCCTGATGGGAGTTGCCGTCATCGTCGCCAAGGGCTCGTTGCAGATACTGATCGAGTTGTCGTTCAACCCCGGCGACGGCTGGGTGATGCTGGCGGTGGCCTGTTACGCGATCTACTCGGTGCTGCTGCGCAGGCGACCGGCCGTGCATCCGCTGAGTTTCGTCGCCGCCACCTTTGGTCTCGGCGCACTCATGCTGCTGCCGGTCTATCTCTACGAACATGCCTTCATGCGCGCGCTGCATCCCAGCTTCGAGACTCTGGCGGTGATTGTCTACGTGGCGGTGTTCGCCTCGATCGTCGCCTACTTCTGCTTCAACCGCGCGGTCGAGTTGATCGGCGCCAACCGCGCCGGCCAGTACGTGCACCTGATGCCGGTATTCGGCAGCGCGCTGGCGGCCGTGTTCCTCGGCGAGACGCTGCATGCCTACCATCTGCTCGGGGCCGCGCTGATTGGCACGGGAATTGGTCTCACACGCATTGCCAAGAGCTGATCTTGTTCGGGTTGAAACGCAAGCCAGTGACGCAGTGGCGTGTTGTTTCAGGGCATAGCCACCGGTCGACACGCGTCTGACGAGCCTCGTCTCCGATAGGTTTTGTGATCTGCGTCACAAAACCTCGGCAGAAAGTGACGCAGTTTCGACACGCGCTACACATGGGCACGTAGGATTGATTTACCCGCTATGCGCATCACGGCAGCAGATCGTTGGCGAGCGGGCCATTCGTATTCAATCAAGGATTGGACCAATGAAAAAACTGTTCTCAAACGTTGTGCTGGCGGTGGTGCTGGTACTCGGCGCTTGCGCAACCGAGAGCCATCGAACGCTCGAAATTCCCAAGGTGACTTCGGCGGGAACCGTCTACCAGGGACAGCGCAGCCCCATTTCTGTGGGCAAATTCGACAACCGCTCCAGCTATCTGCGCGGCATCTTCTCGAACGGAGTGGACCAGCTCGGAGGGCAGGCCAAGACCATCCTGCTCACGCACCTTCAGCAGACCGGCCGCTTCAACGTGCTCGACCGCGACAACATGAGCGAGATCGGCCAGGAGGCCAAGATCAAGGGCGAGGCGCAGACGCTCAAGGGCGCCGATCATGTGGTGACCGGAGACGTCACGGAATTCGGGCGCAAGGAAGTGGGAGACCGTCAACTGTTCGGCATCTTCGGCAGCGGCAAGAAGCAGATCGCCTACGCCAAGGTCAATCTCAATATCGTCGATGTCGGCACATCCGAAGTCGTCTTTTCTTCGCAGGGCAGCGGCGAATACGAACTGTCCAATCGCGAGGTGCTCGGCTTTGGCGGAACGGCGAGCTATGACTCCACTCTCAACGGCAAGGTGCTGGATCTGGCGATTCGGGAGGCCGTCAACACGCTCGTCGCGAATGTCGATTCGGGTGCGTGGAAGCCAGGGAAGTAGGGGGCCGAAATGAAGACAGACAGAGTCCGGCGCATCGGCCTGGGCGTGGCCGTGATGTTGGCGTCGGCGCTGGCAGGATGCGCCACGAAGCCCCAGCCGCTTTACCACTGGGGCGACTACCAGCCGCAGGTCTATGCGTATTTCAAGGGCGACGGCGAGAGCCCCGAGGCTCAGCAGAGCAAGTTGGAGGCGACCGCACAACAGGCCCAGGCCAAGGGAGCGGCCTTGCCCCCCGGCTTCAACGCGCATCTGGGTTTGCTCTACCTGAAGGCCGGTCAGGCGGACAAGGCGCGGACCGCCTTCCGGACCGAGGAGGCCCAATTCCCGGAATCCAAGCCGTACATGGATTTTCTCCTGAAGAACTTCGATGCACCGAAAGCAGGTGAGGTCCGATGAACTCCTTGCGTATCGCTGCTGGCGCGCTGTGCTGGATTTCCTTGACGCTGCTTACGGGCTGCGTCACTCCGCCAAGCTACGACTACACGGCCTTCCGGCAAAGCCGGCCCCAGTCGATCCTGATTCTGCCGCCGGTCAACGCCTCGACAGCAGTCGAGGCCAGCTACAGCGTGCTGGCGCAGATGACGCTGCCCCTGGCCGAATCCGGTTACTACGTCCTGCCGGTGACCCTGGTCGACGAAACCTTCCGACAGAACGGGCTCTCCAATCCGGCGGACATAACGGAGGTTCCGGTGGCCAAGCTGCACGAGATCTTCGGCGCCGACGCCGCGCTGTACATTCAGATCAAGGAGTACGGGACGGTCTATCAGGTCGTCAGCAGCGCCAGCGTGGTAGCGGCCGAGGGTCGCCTCGTGGACCTGCGTACCGGCGTGCTGCTCTGGGAAGGAACAGCCTCTGCCTCCAGCGGCGAAGGTCGGGGTAGCGCCGGTGGCGGTTTGATCGGGCTGCTGGTGGAGGCCGTGATTTACCAGATCATCGAGCAGTCGACCGATGCCAGCCACAACGTGGCCGGCGTTGCCAGTGCCCGGCTGCTGGGGGCCGGGAGGCCTGCCGGCATGCTCCACGGTCCGCGCTCGCCCAGCTACCAAGCAGAGTGAGACTTGTTTCTGTCGTAGCTAGCTTCGTTCGAACAAGCGGCCGTTCCAGGAACGCGTTGCCAGATCGAGTTCGCCGTCCACAACGCAGGTGCGTCCGTCGGAGATCGTCAGCAGGCCGTGAGTGCGCCAGCGGTTCGAGCCCAGATCGCTCAAGGTGCCTTGGCCGGTCCCGGTGACGCTGACGCCACTGTCGGGGAAGTTGGTGGCGCACCAGGTCCAGGTGCCGCAACTCTGCCCGGAGCGGGAGACGGTCATCGTGCCCAGGGTCAGACCGAAGCCGGTTGCAGTGCCTTCGCAATTGGCCTGGATCAGCACGCCGCCGGCCTGACCGGGCGTGCAGGCGAACGTAGCGGCCTTGAAAGAGAAGTCGCCGATCTGCTTTGCGGTGTTCATGCCCCTGTCCCCCTTCATCAGCTCCCCTCCAGCTTAGGACGGGTTGAGGCGTCCGGCTATCGCACGAATTGGGATACGGGGCAGTTTTCGTGAACTGGATCACACACGGAGGCGATTCGTCGTTCGCCGAGGGTTACAACACGCCGGCCCTGCGAAATGTCAGGTTGAAGCGCCGCGCGCCGAGCAGCGCATGCCAGCCGTCCTTGAGCGGCAACACGCCGTGATAGCGAAGCCTCGCGGGTCCGCCCCATACGACGACGTCACCGTGGTCGAGCGGCACGCGTTTCTGCGGGTCGGACCGACGATCGCCGCCGAACAGGAACACGGCAGGGACGCCGAGCGAGATCGACACGATGGGCTGACTGAAATCCCGTTCGTTGCGATCCTGGTGCAGGGTCAGCCTTGCGCCGGGTTCGTAGCGATTGATCAGGCAGGCGTCGGGCTCGAAGCACTCGAAGCCGGCCTCTGCCGCGGCCCGCCCGGCGAGCGTCGAGAACGACCTGGGCATGCCAGGCCATGGACTGCCACTCAGAGGGTCGATGGAGTCGTAGCGATACCCGGTCCGGTCGCTGAGCCAGCCGAGCGTGCCGCAATTGCTCGTCGCCACCGACATGCGATGTCCGCCCGGCGTGGTCAAATGGCGCAGCGGAGCACGATCGATGACGCGACGAAGGTCGGCCAGTAACGCGGTCTGGTCCGTTACGGCGAATCCACGCAGCACGACCGCGCCGGGCACGAGCGGTTCGGTCCAGGCGCGTGTCGCAGCCTCGTCGTCGAACAGGTCCGCCATTACTTCGCGTCGTGAAAAATCACGCCGAGGGTATGTCGATGCCCGCTCCGCACCGTGCTCACACCATGCCGCAGATTCACCCGATACGTGCCGCGCGTGCCCTGCACCGGGCGATGGTGAACGGCGAACACCACGGCGTCGCCCTGATGCAGAGATACCACCTCCGGGCGCGATTGCATGCGCGGCCGTTGTTCGGTGAGCACGAACTCGCCGCCGGTGAAATCCTCGCCGGGCTTCGACAGCAGGATCGCCATCTGCAAGGGGAAGGCGTGCTCGCCGTAAAGGTCTTGGTGCAGACAGTTGTAGTCGCTCTGGCCGTATTGCAGCAGCAGGGGCGTCGGGCGTACTTGGCCTGCGGCATGGCAGCGTTCGATGAATTCGGCGTGCTCGTCAGGGTAGCGTTCGGCAATTCCCATGGCCTGATTCCAGCGATTGGCGATGGGCGCCAGGTGCGGATACGCATGCGTGCGCAGGCCAGCGACCAATTCGGGCAAGGGATATCTGAAGTACTGGTACTCGCCGCGACCGTAGCCGTGGCGGCTCATCACCACGCGGCTGCGGAATCGGTTCTCCTCGCCGTAAAGCTCGACGAGCGAGGCGCATTCGGCTCCGGTAAGCAGATGCGGAATCAACGCGTTGCCTTGCGTGTCGAGATCGGTGGAGACGCGATGCCAGTCCAACGCGTTCACGCGCAGCGTCATGCGCGCGCTTCGCGTTGCAGCAGCGCGCGCTTGCGCTCCACGCCCCAGCGATAGCCCGACAGCGCACCGTCGTTCCGCACCACGCGATGACAGGGGATGGCCACGGCCAGCGCGTTCGCGGCGCAGGCCTGGGCCACCGCGCGGACCGACTTCGGCGAATCGATGCTTCGTGCGATGTCGGTATAACTCGCGGTCGCGCCGGCGGGAATTTCGCGCAGCGCCTGCCACACGCGTTGCTGGAACGCGGTGCCGCGCACGTCGAGCGGCAGGTCCAGGCCTAGTGCCGGTGCCTCGACAAAGCCGACGACCTGTCCGACCAACTGCTCGAAGTCGGCGTCGCCGCCGGTCAGTCTCGCGTTCGGAAATCGATCCTGAAGATCGCGCACGAGCATGTCCGGATCGTCGCCGAGCAGAATCGCGCAGATGCCGCGATCGCTTTGCGCCACCAGGATCGAGCCCAAGGTGCATTCGCCGACGGCAAAACGGATTTCGGTGTTGGCGCCACCGGCGCGGTAAGCGGAAGGGGTCATGCCCAGTACCTCGTTCGAAGTTTCGTAAAAGCGGCCGTTGGAGTTGTAGCCGGCCTCGAAAATGGCATCGGTCACGCTTCCGCCATGGGTCAGCGAAGTGCGAACCGATCGATGGCGATGCGCCTGCGCGTAGGCCCGCGGCGTCAGGCCGGTGATGGACTTGAACACGCGATGAAAATGAAAGCTGCTGATGCCGGCCTGCTGCGCCAGTTCGTCGAGGCTGGGAATCTGCTCAGAGGTTTCGATCAGCCGGCACGCCTGCGTGACCTTGCCGGCGTGCTGTTCGATCAGCGAAGGCTGGTCCGGCTTGCAGCGTTTGCACGGACGAAAGCCGGCCTGGATTGCGTCCTGGATCGTGAGGTGAAAGCGCACATTCTCCGGTCGCGGCGCACGCGCGGCGCAGGACGGCCGGCAGAACACGCCGGTGGTTTTCACCGAGTACCAGAAGTGGCCGTCGGCCGAAGCGTCTTGGGCCAGAAGGCGCGGCCAGCGCGGATCGGTTGTCGTCGCGCTAGCGAGTCGTTTGGTCACGATATTGATCGGGGTGCTGCGGGCGGTTGCGTTCACGAAGGACTCCTGGGGTGTCGGCCTGTGGAGTCAATGTAGCCACCGCCAGACCCGCCCGCACTCCGGGTCTTGCGGTGGAATTCGAGGAGGCGATCCTACTTTTTACTGCGCCGAGCCGAGCCCTTCCCGGCGCTCATGCGATAGAACCAGAGCCTTCCGGGTTCCTCGATGAATCGATAGCTCAGGGCAGCAACGCCGATCACTATCAGCAGGTAGACCACGGCGAACAGGTCGGTGAGGTAGGCAGAGCCGAGATCGATGGTGTAGGCGGGAGTACCGAAGAACGCATCCTGGTGGAGCGAGATTCCGAGCTTCCGTTCGACCAGCTTCATCACGATTCCCAGCAACAGCAGGATGACGAAATGAACCATGTAGAGCGAGTACGACCAGGTCCCGAGCTTCTGGAACGCCTGCGCCCACAGCAGCCGCGAGACCGCGCCACTTTCGAACGCGAACACGTAGATCACCAGCGCAAACACCAGAGGGGCGGCAAACGATCCGAACCGGTCGACGGTCGCGCTTACAAAAACGAAGACGACCACCACGCCGGCGACCTCCGCGAGCGTCGCCAGCCCCGAGTTCATGAGTGCCCCAGGCTTTCCTTTCGACACCAGCCGGTAAACCAGCACGCCGCAGAAAAAGCCGTAGATGCAGCGAAAAAAACCGTAATCGTAGGCGGTGTCGATGTAGGTGGGGGAGAAGCGCACGATCACCGCCGCGCCGCCCAGCACCAGCAGTCCTGCCAGAACGTTCAGCCTCGAGCGCGCCAGCCAGCAACCCAGGCCGAACACGATGTAGGTGTAGAACTCGGCGGCGATACTCCAGCTCGGAGCATTCCAGGTTCCCGTATCGTGAATGCCGAAGGCATGCAGCAGAAAGAAGTTGGTGGGTATGGATTCCAGCGAATTTTTGCCGGTGAAGGGTTCCATTTCCGTGGCATGAGTTCCGCTGGCCACGAGGCTCCATCTGAGCACCTCGAGCGCAACCATCACGCCCAGGGTCGCCAGGTGCAGCGGCCACAGGCGTCCCAGTCGCCGGATCAGGAACTGCCCCAGGCCGCGCCTTTGGGTCAGGTCGTCGGCATAAGCATGGGTCATCACGAACCCGCTGAGGACGAAGAAGAAGTCCACGAACATGTATGCACCGCGCACCAGCGGCCATCCGTTGGCATGGCCGTATGCGTTCAGGTGATACAGCGCGACCAGCAGCGCGCACACGCCGCGCCAGCCGTCGAGTACCTTGAATCGCATTATTCGGTTTTCTCCAAACGCAGATGTTTCGATCGGGCGCGGCCCGGTTCGTCGGCACGGTGCGGCTGCCGGACAATTATGAAGGGAGGCGCCCGACGGTAGCCAATGGTCCGCGGAGTCTTCGCCTCCTTCGAGGAGCGGCCGCGAACGAGCGGCTCGGCCAGTCCGGACCCGCTTACCGGCCGACCAGCCGTTTCAGCGCCACACCCGGGTTCGGCTGCTTCATCAGCGATTCGCCCACCAGAAAGCGCCCGACCCCGGCGCGTTGCATGCGCTGGACATCGGCATGGGTAGCGATCCCGCTCTCGGTTACCACCTCGTGGCCGGCTGGCAGCCACGGCAGAAGGTCCAGCGTGGTTTCCAGCCGGGTCTCGAATGTGCGCAGATCGCGGTTGTTGATGCCGATCAACAAGCCCTCGCCGAGACGCGCGCCCAGCACCGCATTGAGTTCGGCGCGGTCGTGCACTTCGATGAGCACGTCCATGCCCAGGGTGATCGCATTGCGGTACAGCGTGGCCAGTCGCGCCGGTGGCAGAGCGGCGGCGATCAGCAGGATGCAGTCCGCGCCCATGGCGCGCGATTCCAGCACCTGCACCTCGTCGAGGATGAAGTCCTTGCGGATGGCGGGCAGGGTGGTCGCGTTACGCGCGGCGATGAAATCCGCAGCCGATCCCTGGAAGAAATCCTCGTCCGTCAGGATGGACAGGCAGGCCGCGCCGCCGGATTCGTATTCGGTTGCGATCCACGTCGGGTCGAAGTCCGGGCGGATCAGCCCCTTGCTCGGCGATGCGCGCTTGATCTCGGCGATGACCGCCGGCTGGCCGGCGTCAGCCAGCGCACGCAGACGCGCGGCGAAACCCCGCGGCGGCGTCTGCGCCTCGGCGTGCTTCAGCAGGCCGGCCGAGACCCGATACTGCTTGCGAAGCTCCGCAATCTCTTCGCGCTTGCGCGCAAGAATCTTTGCCAGGACGTCGCTCATGAATGCTCCGCCGCCTCCCTTGTACTCCCCACGAACTCGTCGAGCTTGGCGCGCGCAGCGCCGCTGACCAGGTTAGTACGCGCAAGATCGATGCCGGATGCGATCGAGTCCGCGACGTCGGCTGCGTACAGCGCCGCACCGGCATTGAGCACGACAATTTCGCGCGCGACCCCTGGCCGGTTCTCCAGCGCCTCGATCAGGCGCAGCCGCGATTCCGCTGCATTGGCCACCACCAGCGAGCGGCTGCCTGCCATGGCCAGGCCGAAGTCCTCCGGGTGCACCTCGTACTCGCGCACCTGTCCGTCGCGTAGTTCGCCGACCAGGGTAGCGCCGCCCAGAGTCAGTTCGTCGAGCCCGTCCTTGCCCCAGACCACCAGCGCGTGCCGCACGCCCAGGCGCTGCAACACGCGCACCTGGATGCCGACCAGGTCGGCGTGAAACACGCCCATGAGCATGTTCGGTGCACCGGCCGGGTTGGTCAGGGGCCCGAGAATGTTGAAGATCGTGCGCACGCCCATCTCGCGCCGTACCGGTCCTACCGCCTTCATCGCCGGATGGTGATTGGGCGCAAACATGAAGCCGATGCCGCAGCGCTCGATGCAGCGCGCCACTTGCTCCGGTTGCAGGTCGATGACCGCGCCGAGGGCTTCGAGCACGTCCGCGCTACCGGATTTGGACGAGACACTGCGATTGCCGTGCTTGGCCACCCTGGCGCCAGCCGCGGCCACGACGAACATCGAGGCCGTGGAAATATTGAAACTGTGCGCGCCGTCGCCGCCGGTGCCGACGATGTCCACCAGGTGCTTGTCGCTGCCTGGGGCGAGCGGCACCTTGCGCGCCAGTTCGCGCATGACCGTGGCCGCCGCGGCGATCTCGCCCACCGTCTCCTTCTTGACACGCAATCCCGTCAGGATGGCTGCCGTCATGACCGGCGAGACTTCTCCGCCCATGATCGCGCGGAACAGCGCCACCATTTCGTCCTCGAAAATCTCGCGATGCTCGATGACTCTCTGCAAGGCTTCCTGCTGCGTGATGGCCATCAGGAGTTCTCCAGGAAGTTCTTGAGGAGCGCGTGTCCGTGCTCGGTCAGGATCGACTCGGGGTGAAACTGCACGCCCTCGATGGACAGGCTGCGATGACGCAGGCCCATGATCTCGTCCATCGAGCCGTCCGCCAGTTCGGTCCATGCCGTGATCTCGAAGTCCTCCGGCAGGCCAGCGCGATCCACGATCAGCGAGTGGTAGCGCGTGGCGGTGTAGGGCGTCGGCAAGTCCTTGAACACGCCGCGACCGCGGTGATGGATGTGGCTGACCTTGCCGTGCATCACCTCGCGCGCGCGCATCACGGTACCGCCGAACGCCTGACCGATGGCCTGGTGTCCGAGGCATACGCCGAGGATGGGAATTCTGCCCTGCAAGGCGTCGATCAGGCTCAGGCATATGCCCGCTTCGTTGGGCGTGCAGGGGCCTGGCGAAAGCACGATGTGGCTCGGTTTTTTGGCCGCGATCTCATCGATGGTGATGGCGTCGTTGCGATGCACTTCGACCTCTACCCCCAACTCGCCCAGGTACTGCACGAGGTTGTAGGTGAAGGAATCGTAGTTGTCGATCATCAAGAGCATATCGCGGCCATTTCGTTGTTCTTCAGGGAATACGCGCGCAGGTAACGCCGCCGGTACTGGTTTCGTCAGCGGATTTTCTTTCGACGCGCTGAGCCGGAGCAGGGAGGAAAAAACATCGCTGCTATTGTCTCCCAGAATCGTGTTGCTACGCAGGGCAGCAGTCCTGGGCGGCCGCTCCCTGCCGCGCAGGAGATTGCCACCCAGCGCGAGCCAGAGCCTGATTTGGAGAGCAGGGGCCGGGGTGGGCCCGGAAAGGCCCGGTCCCGGTGTCTACATCAGTGCACCACGGCCGGCAGATCGACCACGAACATTTCCGGTGCGGTCTCGACGAACGAGGGGCGTGCCTCCAGCGCATCCACGTAGGCGACGAGGTTCGGATACTGCTTGCGCCAGTGCGCTTCCTCCACCTTGGCGAACATGCCGTGCGAGAGCATGAAGTCGAACCAGGTGAGCGAGGCGCCGGCGGCGATGTCGCCGTAGGTGATCGGTTCGCCGGCTTTCGGAACGCGGTTGCCGACCAGCTTGGCGATTTCCGCGATGCCGCCCTTGACCTTGCGCCGCTGGCGATCGGTCCAGGCCGGGCTCGGATTGTCGCGTTGTTCTTCGAATACCAGCAGCACGACGATTTCCATCAGGCGCTCGGCGGTGATTTGCAGGCGCTTGACTGCCAGCGCCCCATCGACATCGGTAGGCAGCAGCGCGGGTTTCGGATGGCGCCGCTCAAGCCATTCGAGGATGTACATGGAGTCGAACACGTTCTCGCCGGAGTCCGTGACCAGAATCGGGAGCTGCTCCAGCGGGCTGTGCTGCGGGACGATGGTCTTGTCGTTCCAGGGCACGTCGAACACCATCTCGAACGGGATTTTCTTTTCCTTGAGCGCAATGGCGACCTTGCGGCCGAAGGCGCTGGGGGTTGAGTTCACGAGTTTCATTTGGGACTCCAGATAGACCTTGGATCAGGCCTTGAGATTGGTTTCGACCATGCCGGTGGCAGGGTTCATGGGGAACGACACGTGCGTGTGGAAAATTTTCCACTGCGTTTTCTTCTTGTGCAGCACATGGGTCACGCGGAACGTGCCCTCGCCGGGCTTGCCAGCGAGATCCTTCCAGGTGAAGTGCATGAGGCTGTGCGCAACGCCCATCCCCTCGTTGGCTTCGACGTGCAGACTCAGGAAGCGTCCGACCGGCTCCTTGCAGTTGTCGAAGAACTGGTCGAACGCGGCGCGCAGCGCGGTGCCTCCAACGCGCTGCAGCGGCATGTCGTAGTCGTAGCGAACGTGGTCTTCGTCCATGAAGGCCATGACTTGCTCGGTCGTCGTGGTGGCGATGAACGCGTGTTCGAGTGCGGTGATTTCGTCTTTGCCCATTGCTTGATCTCAAGAATATTTGGCCACGGATCACGCGGATATACGCGGATTAAAAATCGGGACGAGCCTCTCAGATTCATATCCGTCATGCCCGCGAAAGCGGGCATCCAGTTGCCGCTCCCAATTCCAAGCACCGTTCGGGCTGAGAGACTGGATTCCCGCCTTCGCGGGACTGACGATTTTTTTACTTCTTGCGCGACGCCTTTCCCTCAGCCAACTCAAACGCATTGGCCGCGCGATAAATCGTGGACTCGTCCCAATGCTTGCCGATCAGCATCAGTCCCACCGGCAGGCCCTCGCTGAAGCCACAGTTGATCGAGATCGCGGGATGACCCGTCGCATCGAACGGGCAGGTGTTGCCCAGCATCTCGAAGCCGCGCGCGATGATGTCGCTGATGCTCGCGTCCGGTCCCGGCAGCTTGGTGGCCTTGAGCGGCAGGGTCGGCATCAGCAGCAGATCGTATTGCGCCAGCGCGGTGTCGTAGGCGGCAATCACGCGCCGCACGATGTTCTGTGCCTTTGCGTAGTGCTGTCCGCGATGCTTGTTGAGCATGTACTGGCCCATCAGCATCGTGATCTTGAGCGTTTCCGACAGCTCGTCCGCACGATCGCGCCAGCCGTCGTGAGCCTTCATGAGACTCGGCAGGTACAGGCCCTTCCAGTTAAAGCCGAAGCCGTTGCCGTGCATCATCTGCATGGTCGCGCCTTCATGAGCAATGGCCGACCAGATCGCCGGCGCGACGGTGTGCATGGGGATGGAAATGTCGTCGATCTTGGCGCCCAGCTTCTTGAACAGCGCGGCGCCCTTGAGCACCAACTCGTTCACGTCGGACTCCGAGTTCGGCAGCATGAAGCCTTCCTTCACCACGCCGATCTTCATCCCTTTCACGCCGCCGTCTAGCGCCTGCGTGTACTTCGCGGTTTTGATGCCGATCTGGCGCGGGTCGAGGCCGTCGGCCCCCGCGAGCACTTCGAGCAGCAACGCGCTATCGGCCACGGTTGAGGTGATCGGTCCGGTGTGATCGATCGTGGTCTCGATCGGCATGATGCCGGTGTAGGGCACCAGCCCGTGCGTGGGCTTCATGCCGACGGTTCCGCAGTACGACGAGGGCATGCGGATTGAGCCGCCCTGGTCGCCGCCGATGGCCATGTCCACCACGCCGCCCGCCACCAGCGCCGCACTGCCGGACGATGAACCGCCCGCCGAGTAACCTGGCTTGTGTGGGTTGATGACGTGACCCATCGAGTTGGTGTGACTTCCGCCGGAGAAGCAGAACAGCTCGCAGTGCGCCTTGCCGTGGATGATGCCGCCGGCATCGAGAATGCGCTCGACGATGGTGGCGTCGATCTCCGGCACGTAGCCCTGGAGCGTGGACGAGCCGTTCATCATCGGCACGCCCGCTACGCACACGTTGTCCTTGATCGCGAAGGTCTTGCCCTTGAGCTTGCCGCTCTTTGCGCCATGGATCTCGCTCTTGTAGTACCAGGCGTTGTACCTGTTTTCCTCGCCCGTCGGCATGTAGCCCGGCGTGCGCGGATACTTCACGCGCGGCAACTCGTCCGGCATCTGGTCGAGCAGGTTGTAGGCACCCACGGTGGGCACCATCAGCGCGAGGTATTCCTCGATCTGCGCTGGCGTCAGGTGCATGCCGAGCTGTTCGGCGACATCGGACATCTCATCAAACGTGGGTTGCTTGACGCTCATGAAGCGTTCCTCTTCTTGGTTTTTGTAGGGAATGGCGCGGGAGTCTTGAATAGCGGAGCGTTGGTCGCATCGCAATGAGGGCGATTCCCCTTGATGACGGCACTACCCCCGTGGGAGGCACCGGCCGAGGCCTGTCCGGTTACGCTTCCACGCTCGTCTCGCGTCCAAGCCGGCCCAGAGCGGCGTCCGGCCTTCGATGGCTACCAACCTGCTGCATGACCATGACCGATCGCACCCAGCATTCGCCTTCCGCGGACTTCGCACCCGATCCGCTCCGCTTCCGCATCGCGGCCTGGGTCATGAACCATCGCGGCAGCGTGCTGATCGCCTTCGTGCTCATCACTCTGGCGTTCATGGCGGGCTTCCCGAGAGTGGAAATCCGCACCGTGTTCAAGGATCTGCTGCCCGAGGACGACCCTTTCGTGCAGGTCTATTACGACCATCCCAACTTCGGCAACCCGCTGACCATGTCGATCATGATCAAGCGGAAAGACGGCGATATCTATCACGCCGACACCCTGCAGAAGATCTGGCAGATGACGCGCGACATCGATCTTGCGCCTGCGGTGGATCACGACCAGATCATCTCGATCTCGACCGAGAAGCTGCGCTACGCCGAGGCCACGCCCTTCGGCATCGACATGCGGCCGCTGATGGAAAGCCACGCACCGGCCACGGAGGAAGAGGTTAAGGATTTCCGGCGCAAGATCCAGCAGTCGCCCAATGCGCGCGTGTTCTACGTCTCGCGCGACGAGTCGGCCTCGCTCATCAATGCGACGTTCCAGGATTCGATCGAGTACGGGGAAGCCTTCAAGTACGCCAACGATCTGGTCGCAAAAGCGCGCGATGCGAATCACGAGGTGTACCTCGCCGGCCAGCCAGCGCTGACCGGTTGGGTCTACAAGCTGCAAAAGCAGACCTACAAGATTTTCGGGGTGACCCTGGGTTTGCTGACGCTCGCGCTGGTGTTGTACATGCGCAATATCGCCGGCGTGGTGACGCCGATCGTGTGCGCGCTCGTAGCGGCGGTGTGGGGCTTCGGTTTCATTGGCTGGCTGGGCCGACCGATCGAGCCTTTGCTGATGATCGTGCCGCTGTTGCTGGTCGCACGCACGTTCTCGCACTGCATTCAGTACACCGAGCGCTACTACGAAATTCTCAGCCACGTCGGCGACAAGCGCAAAGCCGCGGAGATCACCATGGGCGTGATGATGGCGCCCTCGGTGCTGGGCATCATGACCGACGTGTTCGGCATCGTGTTCATCGCGGTGGCGCCCATCGTCACCATGTACAACCACGCGTTGTTCTGCGGCGCCTGGGCGCTATGGATAATCCCCACCGGCGTGTTTCTGATCTCAATTCTGCTGTCCTACCTGCCGGTGCCGAAGAACATCGACGAGATCACCGGCGGCGTGGAAAAGGAAACCGGTATTCATCGCTTGCAGACCCAGGCGCTCGGCCGAATCGCGCGCTTGAGTTACGGCCGCAACGCGCGCTACACCGCGGCGGTCACGGTGCTGGTGGGCATCTGGGCCATCTACGACTCCTTCCAGATCAAGATCGGCAATCCGACCGAGGGCAGCAACCTCTTGTGGAACGACTCGGAGTTCAACACCGCGGTGCGCGCCATCAACGCCAACTTCCCCGGCATGAACACGCTGGAAATCGTGATCGAATCCAAGGACCCGAATAACGACGGCGAGCGCATCGGCCGTTTGCCCGAGGCCTCGATGGTGCGCATGCAGATCCAGCGGATGGTCGAGGCCGACAAGGTTCTGCCGCCTCGCGCCACCTTGTCCTTCACCGATTACATGATGGAAGGCACACGGCTCATGGCGGGCGGCAGTCCCAAGTGGCTGCCGCTGGACAACACGCGCATCGCGGTCAACGGTGCGGCCGACGCCGTGACCTTCGGCTCCAATCCGATCAACTTCGGCCACGTCGCCGACTTCGTGTTCCAGCATTCCACGGTCTCGCTGTGGTACCCGGACAACAAGCAGGAAACCGTTGACGCGGCCCTTGCCAGCGCCCAGCGCGCGGTGGACGCGGTGGGCGTGGACCACGAAACGTTCACCGTGCGCATGGGCACTGGCTTCATCGCCTTGCAGCAGGCCATGAACAACGTGGTGAAGCGCTACCACTGGCTGATTCTGGGCCTGGTCAACATCGCCATCCTCATCATCTCGGCTTACGCCTACCGCTCGTTCGTGGCGGCCTTCATCCTGCTGGTGCCGGTGAACCTTTCCAACTTCATGCTGATCGCGGCCATGCACGAGCTGGGCATCGGCCTGGATATCAACGCCGTGATCGTCGCCGTGATGGGCGTGGGTGTGGGCATCGACTACGGCATTTACCTGCTCTCGCGCATCTGCGAGGAGTTCACCGCGGTGGGTCACGACTGGGAAAAAGCGATCACCAACGCGCTCACCACCACCGGCAAGGCGATCATGTTCACCGCCACGATCATGCTGGTGGGAATTCTGCCATGGTACTTCCTGTCGGACCTCAAGTTCATGGCGGACATGGGCCTGCTGCTTGTCGCGATCATGCTGATCAACATGGTGCTGTCGCTGGTGGTACTGCCGCTGCTGGTGTGGCTGGTCAAGCCGAGCTTTGCGGCGCGCGAGGATTTGATTGTGGGCGAGGGGGTGGATTTGTCGCGGTTCGTGGTCGCGCCGCCGTAGCGCGCAACAGCTTCAAGAATCACGCAAAGGCGCTAAGAGAAGCGCAAAGACGCAAAGGAAAAGATAAGGAATTTTCAACCCAAGCTTGTCCTCCGCCTTTGCGCGTTTCTCTGCCATCGCAGCTTCACTCGCTGCTCTGTTGCGTGATTCTGTAAAGCTTTCTCGCCGAAGGGCGCATGACAGTAATGCCCCTCCATTGACGCCACGGCAGGTGCTGGCTACCTTCGGGAAAATCGCGCAAACACATGAGGACGCTCCATGGCTCACGACGATCATGATCACGATCACGACGACCACAACGCCCCTCCCTCGGACGTAGCGCTGCGGGTCAAGGCCATCGAGTCGCTGCTCGCCGAAAAAGGCCTGATCGTTCCCGAGGCGCTCGACGCCATCGTCGACATCTACCAGACCAAGGTTGGTCCGCGTAACGGCGCCAAGGTCGTGGCCAAGGCCTGGACCGATCCGGACTACCGCAAGCGCCTGCTGGAAAACGGCACCGCCGCCATCGCCGAACTCGGTTACAGCGGCGTGCAGGGCGAAGACATGGTGGTGGTGGAGAACACGCCGCAGGTCCATAACATGGTCGTGTGCACGCTGTGCTCCTGTTATCCCTGGCCCACCTTGGGCTTGCCGCCCATCTGGTACAAGTCCGCGCCCTACCGTTCGCGCGCGGTCATCGATCCGCGTGGCGTGCTCGACGAATTCGGCGTGAAGCCATCCGAGGACACCGAAGTCCGCGTCTGGGACAGCAATGCCGAGCTGCGTTACTTCGTGCTGCCGATGCGCCCCGAAGGCACCGAGGGCCTGAGCGAGGAACAACTCGCCGAACTGGTCACGCGCGACTGCATGATCGGCACCGGCCTGCCCAAGGTTCCGCTGGGAGGTGGGCTATGAACGGTGTGCACGACATGGGCGGCATGCACGGCATGGGCCCCATCGTCCGCGATGACAACGAGCCCTACTTTCACCACAAGTGGGAAGAGCGCGTGTTCGGCCTGTTCTTCGGCTGCTTCGCCGGCGGCCACTTCAACATCGACATGCTGCGCCACGAAATCGAGAAGATGCCCGGCGCGCATTACCTGGAAAGCTCGTACTACGAGCACTGGCTGCATGCCATCGAGGCACTCCTGCTGGCCAACGGCTCGCTGACCAAGGCCGAGATCGATCAGCGCATGGCCGAGCTTTCCGCTCCTCCCAAGAAGCCACGCAAGACGGTGCGGAGAAAACACTAATGCCCGCGCTTCCCGTCGAAATGGTCGATGGCCTGATTCGCGGCGGCGCCTCCAGTCGCCTGCCCGACGACATCGCGCCGCGGTTCAAATCAGGTGACGCGGTGATCGCCCGCAACATGAACCCCATCAGCCACACTCGCCTGCCGCGTTACATCCGAGGCAAGCGCGGCGTGGTCTCGCGTGATCACGGTGTGTTCTGTTTCAACGACACCGCCGCGCACGGCCTCGGGCACAAGGCGCAGCACGTCTACAGCGTGCGCTTCGAGGCGCGCGAGCTCTGGGGCGAAAATGCCTCCGCGCGCGACTCCATTTTCATCGACCTGTTCGACGACTATCTGGACCGGGCCGCCTCGTGACCGACGTATCCACATTGCACGAAGTGCCGCCGGTCGCCGGACTGCCGGCTGACGCCGAAGGCCCGGTGTTTCGCGAACCCTGGGAAGCACAGGCCTTCGCGTTGGTGGTGCAATTGCACCAGCGCAAGCTGTTCGCCTGGACCGAATGGGCCGACGCGCTCAGCGCCGAGATTCGCGCCGTGCGCGAGCGCGGCGAGGAAGACTCCGGCGCCGACTACTACCGGCACTGGCTGCGCGCGCTGGAATGCCTGCTCGCGAAAAAAGGCGTGACCGACGACAACGCGCTGCAGGCTCGTCGCGAACACCTGCTGGCGAACTGGCCCAGCGGGCACGATCACGTGGCGCGGCGCGAACCGGTCGCCATCGGTTGAGTGCCAAACAAAAAAGAAGGGGGAGAGCGTCGATGAAAGTGGTTGAAGAAGAGGGCATGGGCACGCTGGAAATCTTTCCGCTGCCCACCGAAGAGCCGGTGCTGAAATCCGTGCTCACCGACGTGTTCACGGACTGGTGGCAGGACGTGCGCTTCGGCACGTTGATCCAGGGCGCCGTGTTCGAGATCGCCGCGCCGCAGGCACCGCGCAAGATCTCGATGATGGACGGCTACATGACTGTGGACTTCGGCGCCTGGCATTTTCATCTCTGCATCGGCGAGCACCGCGGTATCGACGGCCACCCGGTGTCCAGTGAACTGGCCCTGCACCGTCGCACCGCGCGCGCCGAGCTGTATCGCATCGTCACCGGAGGCGAGCCCACGTCCTGGGGTCTGCGCCTGTTCAACGGCGCGGGCGAGCAGCAGATGACGGTCATGCTGCCCAATCCCTTCCTGTCGGAAGAAATGGGCCTGCTGCCCAAGCCGCAGTGGGATCAGCTTGCGTTGTGGGATCACCTGCGCAGCCGTTACCTCGGCCTGCAACCCGATCCGCGGGATCGCAGCGCTTCGGGCTTTCGCCATCACTGATCGAACGTGGGCAGGTGAGCTTCACAGGCTCACCTCGAGGTACAAGTTTGTCGAGCAGGGAGAAATGCGATGAACGATGAAACCTCCAAGCCGCAGAGCGAAGCCCAGCGCAAGCTGCTGCAACTGGTTCGGCACTGGGAGAAAACCTACAACAGCGATGTCGAGCGGCTGGTGTTGGACTGCTACGCGCCGGACGCGCACCTGTGCTTCAACAGCGCCGAGGTGCGGGGTCACGCGCAACTCATGCGCGTGGTGAAGGGGGTTCTCGGCGCCTGCCCCACGCGCAAGATGCGGGTCGACCGGGTGATGTTCAGCGGGGAGGACACCGCCATCGTGGAAGCGGTGGTGCTCGACCGCGCACGCACGGAGTTCTACTCACCCTTCTGCACGATTCTCCGGGTCCAGGACGGAAAGATCGCGCAGGACCGAACCTACCTTGAGCCCACGCGTTGGCCGGGGCTGGAGGGCGCGGTTGCGCATGTCAGTCCGGGAGGGCTGGGCGGGACGAGGGGGTTGGGATGAGAGCAGTAGGGCGGGAAAGCCGCGCTGTTTGCGGCGCATCCCGCCAGTCGCGAAAGGCGGGATGCGCCTATCGGCTTTTCCGCCCTACGCGGGCTATGGGCTTGAGGGCTTGGGACGGCGCATTCCCCCGACTTCGCCCCGCGGCCCATAGCAAGCGACACGCTTCTTCTTCCGCGTCTCCGCGTCTAGAGCGGACCATGATTTCCCGTCGTAGCTCCCCTGTGTGAGGTTGGCAATGCAATGATCAAACGCGATGGTCTCGCGCGCCCATTTTCCAACAGCCCACCTGCCATTGATTCGGGACACTCGCAGGTAGCGAGACCCGGATGAGCCTGTTAGCTGGACCGTAGTCTCGGCGTCGCAGCCTTCTTCTTCAGTGTTTGTGCAGTTGTGATCGACCGGCGAGATGTCAGTGATCGAGCACTCGCAAAACTCGGAGGAGACCTCAGCGATCTCTTCGAGATCGACGTCCCGCAACCCGGCCGCGTTTGCTGCAAGGGAAGCTGATGCAAGAAGCGAAAGCCAGCGGGTGCGCAAGCGGTTTCTTATTTGCCCACACGAAGACCGTCGCAATGATGAGCAGATGAAACCTGCCCACCCCACGTCTCTACGCCTCACTGCGAAACCACTCCGGACGTACGGCCGTCCAAAACTCGCCCCAGAGCTTGCCGCCGCCGTCCACAGTCAGCACTTCGCCGGTGATGAAGCTGCCGGACGGGGCCGAGAGATACACGCAGGCCTCGGCGGTTTCCATCGGCGTGCCGGTTCGCTTCATGGGATTGGCCGGCGGGAATTCCTTTTTTTCTTCGGGAGGGTAAACGTCCAGGCCGTCCTCGCGCCTTGCCTCACGAAAATCCGGGGGCAACGCGGCGATCATTTATAGGTCAACAGACTCTAGCAGTCGGTCGTGTGGCGGCGAAGAAATGCAATCACCCCGTCATTGAACGCATCGTTCTTGTCACCCGCCACCATGTGGCCTGCACCCGTGACATCGAAAACTTCGAGTTGCGGTAGGTGCTGCCGGAACTCCTCGACACCCGCGTCGCTTACGATGTCGCTTTGCAGGCCGCGCACCAGCAGGCTCGGGATGCGAACGCCGTCGCAGGCCTTGAGCAACTGGTTCAGGAACTGCGGAGGTTCGGGGCGATCGGTGCGCTCCACGATTCTCGGGTCCCAATGCCAGTAAAGGCGCCCGTCCTCGCGCAGGCGCAGGTTCTTCATCAGGCCGCCGACATTCTTCGGTCGCGGACGGTGCGGGTAGTACGTGGCGACCGCATCGGCCGCTTCCTCGACCGTCGCAAACCCCTGCGGGTTGGCGCGCATGAACGCGCCGATTTTCTTTCCGCCCTCGGGTTCCACTCTCGGAACGATGTCCACCAGCACCAGGGCCTGCGCGATGGGTGTCTCGCTATTGCCCACGGCATACAGCGATGTGGCGCCGCCCATGGACGCGCCAACGAATGCGGGCGGCGAGGGCAGGGTGGCTGCGACGGTGCGCAGGTCGCACGCGAGTGTGGCGAGCGTGTAGTCCCCGTCCGGCGACCAGTCGCTGTCCCCGTGTCCGCGCGCGTCCAGATTGATCACGTGAAAGCCCTGCGCGACCAGCTCGCGCATCGCCGAACCCCAGGAGTGGCGCGTCTGTCCGCCGCCGTGCAACAGAATTACGCCCGGTCTCGATGGGTCGCCGCCCACGTCGGCAGTGAGATGCAGACCTTGCGCGACGGAGTAGCGGCGGGTTGGGAAGGTGTCGGTCATATGCAAAGGCTAGTCCTGTGCTGCCGTTTGTAGGTCGGGCTTCAGCCCGATATTCCGGCCGGCAAGTCGGGCTGACGCCCGACCTACAGGAACTCAGGCGGCGCGCTGCCCGGCGACTGCAAGAAATTCGCGGCACTCGCGCACCATGCGCTCGATCAGTTCCGCGCAGGTGGGGATGTCGTCGATCAGGCCCACGGTCTGGCCGGCCCAGATCAGGCCCTTGGTCTGGTCGCCGGTTTCCAGCGCTTCGCGTCCCTTGATGCCGGACACCAGATGCACGATGTCCTTGAACTCGCAGCCGCCGGGACGATTCTCGGTGGCGACGACTTCTTCCGACACCGGCGTCTTCAGCACTCGGCCGGTGTTGTGCAGGGTGCGGAAAATAAGCGTGGTGTCGCGCTCGCTCTTGTCGACCAGCAACTGCTTGATGCTGTCGTGAATCGGCGCCTCTTTGGTCACGCAGAAACGCGTGCCCATGTTCACGCCCTCGATACCCATTGCGAACGCGGCGGCCATGGTGCGGCCGTCGGCGATGCCACCGGAGGCGATCAGGGGAATCTTCAGCTTCTTCGCCGCGATGGCGAACAGGATCAGACCGCCGATTCCGTCCTCCCCCGGATGTCCCGCGCACTCGAAGCCGTCGATGGATACCGCGTCCACGCCGTTGCGCTCGGCTGACAGCGCGTGTCGCACGGCGGTGCACTTGTGCACGATCTTCACGCCCCTGGCCTTGGCCTTGGCGATGAACTCCTTGGGGTTGTTGCCCGCCGTCTCCAGCACCTTGATGCCGTTGTCGAGCGCAGCGTCGAGGTAGGCCTCGTACGGCGGCGGCTTGGCGGTGGGCAGGATGGTGAGGTTCACGCCGAAGGGCTGTTGCGTCATCGTGCGGCAGCGCGCGATTTCCTTGACCAAGTCTTCGGGTGTGGGTTGCGTGAGCGCGGTGAGAATGCCGAAGCCGCCGGCGTTGGACACGGCCGAGGCCAGTTCGGCGCGGCCCACCCACTGCATGCCGCCCTGGACGATGGGGTACTTGCAGCCGAGCATTTCGGTGATGCGGGTTTTCATTCTGGTGATTCCCTTGGCGTTGATTCGAGAGTGCGTCGACGGTCGCAGTTTATCTGCTAGTACCGGCAAGCTGCCCCAAGAGTAAGGCGCATTCATGCGCCGAGCAGAGCGGCGCACGAATGCGCCTTGCAACAGCGCCCGCCCTCATGGCGAGCCCCCGATGTTGAGCCCGGCAATCAAGGCTCGGGCTACCCACCGGACGTACCGGCGCATCCATCGCTCGCCGAAATTTTCCGGCACGGTGGGATTGAGCCGGACGTTCGATCTTCCGGGCGGTCCGCTGGAGATTTCTGCCGAATACAACCACAACAGCGGCTTCTTCTACCTGGCGCAGAACAGCGGCTCCGCCACGCTTGCAGCAATGGGCCGGTGGCAGTTAGAGGCAAACGGGGATGGCGCGTACGGGCAAGCGCTGCCGGAGTTGCCCAGATAGCATCACAGGTGGCAAATCCGAGGGCGTCCCCGTGGAATTCAACTTCGAAGCGATCCGGCAGGCGTTTGAACGTGAGACGCGGCGCGCGGCGCAGCGGTCGCTGGAATCGGCGGACGAGCTGCCGCTTACGTACGAGGAAATAACGCCGACCTGGCTGACCAGAATCCTCGCGCACCGGCATCCCGGTGCCGAGCTTGTCGCGCACCGCCTTGGCGAGCGTGACGAAGGCACCTCCAGCCGCCGCCGCATCTTCTTGGAATGGAACGATGCCGGAGTGAGCGCAGGGCTGCCCGCCAGCATCTTTTGCAAGGGCACGCTCAGCCTCGAAAGTCGATATCTGCTGTCGGCCAACGGCGGTATCGAGGCGGAAGCCAGCTTCTACAATCTCGTGCGACCGACCTTGCCGATCGAAGCGCCCGAGGCGCTGTTCTCGCGTTTCGATCCGCAGTCGTTCAACTCGATCGTCGTGATGCGCGATCTGGGGAAGGAGGCGCGCTTCTTCACTCACGCGGACTCGCTCTCTCGCGAACTGGCAGAAAGCCAGATGCGGCTGCTCGCGACGCTGCACGCGCGTTACTACGAGAGTCCCGAACTGGAAACGACGCTGGCGCCGTGGAAGCCCTGGGAGTTCTTCTTCACCGCCACGGTCGAACTCGCCGGCTTCGGGCCGGCCTGTGAAAGAGGATTCGTCGAGGCAGAAGCAGTGATCCCGTCACGGCTGTTCGCGCGCGCGAAGGAAATCTGGCCCGCGACGCTCGCCTGCGTGGAGCATCATCGCTCGCTTCCCCGTTCCTTGATCCATTCCGACGTACACCTGAAGAACTGGTACGTAGCCGCCAATGGCGAGATGGGACTAAACGACTGGCAATGCTCGTCCAAGGGCAACTGGGCGCGCGATCTGGCTTACGTGCTTTCCACCGGTCTTTCCATCGAGAACCGGCGCGCCTGGGAGCGCGAACTTCTCGGCTACTACTTCGATCGCCTGCACGCAGCCGGCGGCCCGCGCATCGCTTTCGACGAGGGCTGGAAGATCTACCGGCAGCAGATGTTTTCTGCGCTCGCCTGGTGGACGGGAACGCTCGGCCAGCCGCCGGAAGCACCCAAGATGCAGCCGCCCGAAACCTCGCTCGAATTCATCGAGCGGATGGCGCATGCCATCGACGACCTCGACGCCCTGGACAGCTTCTGACTCCAGCGGCAATCCAAGACGCAACAGCAGCAAGGGAGAAGCGATTCATGAACGAAAAATCCGTCAGGAAGCTGCACCTCGCGGTGGCATGGACCGGGCCCCTGTGCCTGGTCACGTTCTTTGCCGGCTGGATCGTGCTGAGTCACAACTACCCGCCGCCCGACCCGATGTTCACGGCACAGGAACTCGTGGACAACTACTACGCCAGATACCGGTCGGGAATCATGCTGGGCATGTCGCTCGCGGCCTGCTTCGGCATGCTCTACCTGCCGTGGACCTGCCTGCTGTCCGCCCAGATGATGCAACGGGAGAAAATGCCGTTACTGGCATTCATGCAGCTTACCGGCGGCTTGCTGACCGCGTGGATTCTCGTCATGTGCCCGTGCATCTGGGTCTGGTGCGCGGAGTCTGCCGGCACGGTCGATCCTCAGATCATCAGAACCCTGCATTTCATCGCCTGGTACATCTTCAACATGACCTGGATGATCACTGCGATCCAGTTCGTGGCGATCGGCGTGTTCGCGCTGATGGATACCCGGAAGCCCGTGATGATTTCGCGGGGACTGGGCTGGTTCGCGATCGTCGTCTCGATCACGTTCATACCGCTGACCTTCCTGCCGTACTTCAAGAGCGGTCCGTTCGCCATCAACGGCCTGTGGGCGTTCCACTTGATCGTCGCGGGCTTCGGGATGACCACCCTGGGCACCACCCACTACATGCTCAAGGAAGCGCGCCGCACCCGGATGCTGGTGGCGCCGGGTATCGGGCAGTCCATCAGCCAGTCGATCTGAGCCTCGCGCCGCACCCGCCATCGAGCTTCCAGGTTCTCGCTCACGTGAGAGATGCCGATATCCACGCAGGCGATGTGCGCGCGCCGATCCGCTTGCGTGTGGCGGACGCAGCGGGCACGGTGGGTTCGAGAGTGGTCGCGTTCGTCCATGCCGATGACCTGGCGCAAGCAGGCTTGAACGACGGTGGAACGGTCGCGATCCGTGGCCGCCAGTGCGGAGTCGCGCCGTTGCAGGCCGACCATTCCGTGGAGCCCGGCACCGTGCGCTTCGACGGACTCCTGCGCGAGAACGTCGGCGCCTCGATCGACGATATCGTCGAACTCGCGCCGGCCGAGGTGCAGAAGGCGGGTGCGGTGGTGCTTGCTTCGCTCGTCGCGGTGGTGCTCCCGGCATCGCGCGGCCGCGGACTGGCGGGACTCGTTCGCCGGTGGACGCGAAAGACCAGTCCCGTGGAACGCGGTCCGCAACCGGGTGAGCTGCGTGCGCTGCTCGAAGGCGTTCCGATGCTCGTCGGCAACCGGCTACGCCTGCACGCCAATGGCCGCCGCCTGGATTACCGCGTGCTGGAAACCGATCCGGCAGGGCCCGTCGCGGTTCAGGGCGGAACCTCGATCAAGGTCATGATCGACGGCAAGCTGCAGGAGCGCGCGCTGGCGGTCTCCTACGACGACATCGGCGGACTCGGCAAGGAAATCGCTCGCGTTCGGGAGATGGTGGAACTGCCGTTGCGGCATCCCGAACTGTTCAAGCAACTGGGCGTCGATCCACCGAAGGGCGTGCTCTTCCACGGTCCGCCGGGCTGCGGCAAGACGCTGATCGCGCGTGCCGTCGCTCACGAGGCGGGCTGTCGTTTCATCAGCGTCAACGGCCCCGAGATCATCCAGCAGCACTACGGGGAATCGGAGGCGCACCTGCGCGGCATCTTCGAGGCGGCCCAGGAGAGCGCCCCGTCGATCATTTTCCTCGACGAGATCGACGCCATCGCGCCCAACCGCGACTCGGTGCTCGGCGACGTCGAGAAGCGGGTGGTCGCCCAACTGCTGTCGCTGATGGACGGACTGAACTCGCGCGGACAGGTGATCGTGATCGCGGCCACCAATCTGCCCAACAACATCGATCCGGCGTTGCGGCGGCCCGGCAGGTTCGATCGAGAAATCGCGATCGGTCCACCGAACAAGGACGGACGCCTGGAAGTGCTGCGTATCCACACTCGCCTGATGCCGCTGGATCCCAACGTGAACCTGGAGAAAGTGGCGGCTCGCACGCACGGGTTTCTCGGTGCGGATCTCGCGGCGCTCTGCCGCGAGGCGGCAATGCTCTGTGCGCGCGATGCCCTGCCTCGTCTGACGGCGGCGAGCGGAACGGGATTCGACGCCGAGATGCTGGCCAAAGTCCGTATCGAAATGCGCCACTTCGAATCGGCGCAGGGCGAAGTCGACCTGTCCACCATGCGCCAGGTCTTCACCGAAATCCCGGACGTGAGCTGGGCGGACATCGGCGGCCTGGAGTCCGTCCGCCAGACGCTTCGAGATGTCGTCGAGTTGCCCTTGAGGCACGGCGAGCGTTTCGAATACCTCTCGGTCCGTCCGCCCAAAGGCGTGCTGCTGACTGGTGGGCCCGGTACGGGCAAAACCCTGGTAGCCAAGGCGGTGGCGACCGATAGCGGCGTGAACTTCATTTCCGTGAAGGGGCCGGAGCTTCTGTCGAAGTGGGTCGGGGAGTCCGAGAAGGGCCTGCGCGAAATTTTCAAGAAGGCCCGCCAGGCCGCACCGTCGATCATCTTCTTCGACGAGATCGACTCCATCGTGCCGGCGCGAGGGCGGGGCGACGGCGGCGGGCAGGTCACCGAGCGCATGGTCGGGCAGTTCCTGCTCGAGATGGACAGCATCGACGACCTGCGCGGCGTGGTAGTGCTCGCCGCGAGCAATCGTCCCGAGCTGATCGACACGGCCTTGCTGCGGCCCGGACGGTTCGACTACGTGATCGAACTGCCGCAGCCGGACGAGCGGGCGCGTCGCGCGATTCTGGATGTCCACTGCCGGCAACGCAGGCTCGCAGGAGACATCGATCTCGACGTCCTGGCACAGCGGTCGGAGGGCATGAACGGCGCAGACATCGAGGCGCTCTGCCGACGCGCGGCGACCTTTGCCATTCGCGAATCCATCGAGCGCCAGCCGGCAGGGAAGTTCACGGCTTTCGAGGTCCACCAGAGGCATTTCGAAGATGCGTTCACGGCGCGCCGCGCTCCCGGTTCGTGATTTGGCGAGGCGACTCTCCGAAAGCGGTCTTGAATGCCCGGCTGAAGTGCGAAAGGCCGCTGAAGCCATGATCGAACGCCACATCGGTGACGCGCTTTTCCGGCCCCGTCTGCAGAGCACGGCGGCTAGCTTCCAGACGCTCTTGCCAGACCCAGCGCATGGGCGTCGTGCCGGACGCCGCGAACGCCCGGACCAGGGTGCGGGCCGACACGCAGTGGAACCGGGCCATCGAATTCACGCTCAGGTCTGGATCTCCCAGATTCCGGATCGCGTAACGGCGGACGCGTTCGAGCAGAGAGGCGCGCTCCGACCCACTTCGAGTTCCAGGTTCGCCCGACGCGGAGTCGAGCAGCGCCGCCACAATGTCGAGCAGCGACGAACCGATGAGGACAGCCGGGGAGCGCGCGGCGGGAAGATCCAGATTCGCCGCCTGTCGAATCAAGCCGGCTGCGAGCACCCCGACGTTCGAAGTCGAGGACAGCGGCTCGGCCGGCCGGACGGGTTCCGACACGCGTGAGAGCAGGGCCTGGCGCGGCATTTTCACCGCCAAGGTTTCGCCGCTCAGCTCGTAGGAATACGGCAGGCTGGTGTCGTAAAGCAGCATCGTTCCCGGCCGCTGGATCACTTCCCGTCCGTCCTGTCGAAGGCGGCCGTCGCCCGACATCATCAGGGTGACCAGAAAGTCGTCGTTCGGCGCGCGACGGATATGGGTCGGGCTGCGATCCCAGGACTGCAACGGCGCGGTCATGCCGAACACCGTCGCTTCGCCCAGCGAACAGACGGTGAAGCGTGCATCGAAGGCGTCGCGGTCGGGGGTACTGCCATGCGCGGAAACGAAGTTCCGGCACATCAACGCCCGCCAGAACTCGAAACGGTTCCTGGCGGCCAGCGCAGAGGTATGGAAGACGGTCGTCACGGCAAGGCACCTCCCGAAGCTTCGACACCCTCGGCCCGGACGTGCAGGAAGATCAGGTCAACAGCCTCTATCGAGTGCTAGCAGTCCGGCCGATGCAGTGATGATCGCAGCTTTCGATCGTATAGCGCCCCACGAACGAGGGGTGGTCGCGAAAGCGCCGATCAGGGTGAGCAAATTGTTTCATCGCGTGCCCACTCGGCAGGGGCTGCGAGTCGGCCCAATCGCGGCTCTACCTGCGGACGAGCGGGGTATCGCCCGGCCCGGCCGCAATGCGACCGAGAGCATCCGCCAGCGCCCCGGGGCTGCTCAGGAACGGGGAGTGATCGCAGTCCAGGGTGGCGACGCTGGCGCAGGGCAGGGCATCGCGCATCTCGCGTTGCCGTGCCGGCAGGATCGCCCGGTCGTCGCTGCATTCGATGTAATGTCGTGGCACGCGCCCGAAGCGCGCTTCGCTCAAGGCCAACGGAGTCGCCAGTGGCTTCATGGGCTCGGGCACCAGCCGCGCGAGCGCTTCGTCCTGCCCCGCTTTCGAAACGCGGTGGTAGAGCACCTCGGCAGCGGTTGCGCGATTGAACACGACGGCGGTGCGTTCGGCGTTGGGCGACATGGTGGCTGCGAATCGGGGGTTCGGCGCAGCGAGCTGGAACGCACGCAGGCTCTGGCCGGAAGGAAGAAGAAAAGCCGTGATGTAGACCAGCGAACGGATGGCCTCGGGCGCGCGTTCCGCGGCCGAACTGATGACGATTCCGCCGCGGCTGTGGCCGCACAGGATCACGGGCCCGTTCTGTCGACGCGCGAGATCGGCGACGAAGTCGGCCCACAGGTCGAGCGTGACATCGGCCACGGCCATGTCGCCGCCATCCATGCCGGGGAGCGTGGGTGCGATCAGCGCATGGCCGCGGCTTGCCAGGAAGGGGCGCAGCGGCTCGAAGCACCAACCGCCGTGACAGGCGCCATGAATCATCAGGAACGTGGCCATTTTTTTGGTCTAGCTCGGTCTAGCGTGTTCGGGCGCCAGCATATCGGGTCGAATGATGGCGACGCGCTCCACCGCGTCCTCCAGCATGACGCGCAGAAGCTCTTCCCGGCGGGTGTCGAAGCTGCCCGCTCGAATGGAGCGGCAGAGCGTCGCGACATCCGCTGCCTCGCCCAGCAGCGAAGCGATTCGCTGTGCAGAGTGCTGGTCCAGTACTGAGCCCAGTCCCAGTTCGCGCACCGACATGTCGAGCAGGTAACGCGCGACCTGGCCGTCGTAGCCGAGGCTGCGCTCGCGTCCGGTGTCCCTGAGGAAATCGCGGACCGTCGCGATCAAGTCGGTGAGCGTCGGGCTGAAGCGCGTGTAATCAGTCATAGCGTCCGGACAAGGTCATCAGCAGCTCGTACTCGATGAGATCGGCATTGCGTCCGCAGGCCGCGAACACCAGGCCGCGCCGGCTGCCGTCCACGTGTCCGTAGCCCTGCATCAGGTTCAGCACAGTCCAGCGCACCAGTCCGAAGATGCTCCAGTAACGAACGTGGTCGCGATCGATGCGCCGTCCTCCTGCGCCCTCGTATGCCTCGACGAAGGGCTGCCATTGCGCGATGCCGCCGACCGGCAGATCGGGCCGGCCGAATCGCCAGGAGCGCATGCCCAGCCAGCCGATGTCCTCGACGTTCGACCCCAGGTGCGCACACTCCCAGTCGAGCACCGCCGTCAGGCCCTGCGATCCGACCATGAGATTGCCCACGCGAAAATCGCCATGGAGAAAAACGGGTGCGTTTGCTGGTGGCCGCTCGCGTTCCAGCCAGCGCAGCGCGAGTTCGAGCGCGGGCCGCGGCCGGCCGTAGGCATCGATCCGCGTCCGTTGCGCTTCCAGCGGGTCGGTGCTGTCGGCTCGCGTCCGCAGGAACGCGAAGTCGGCGGTGGGCATCGAATGAAGCTGCGCCAGCAGTTCACCGAACTCGCGCGCGAGGCGCGGGCGCAGGACGGCAAATTCGGCGGATTCGATGATGCGCTTGGGCAGGGTTTGCCCCGCAACGAATTCCGTCACGAAGCCGGCGCCCATGTCGTCGGCTTCGTCGTAAAGAAACACCGGTCGCGGTACCTTGAATCCGTGACGATGGACCTGCTCCATCACCCGGTATTGGTCCGCCGGAGCGAGAAACGGCGAGTGCGCGCCCTGGTAGGTTTCCTGGCGTGACACCAGGCGCAGGCGCGAGCCGCCAGCTTCAACCACGTCGAAGATCACCGTGCGATTGCTGCCGCCGAGCGTCGGCACCTCGATGTTGTCGAGTGCCGCCGCCGTACCAAACCTGCGGCGCACCGCGGCGGCCAGGTCGTCGAACGAAGCCGCCGGATTCAAACCGGCTCGCCCGGCAGACGCGCCGCGTCCAGCCGCTCGATGTATTCCGTCATGCCAAGGGCCACGCGATTGCCCCAGGTAAATCGCGTGGCGCCTTCCCAGATGCGCGACACCAGAATCTCGTTGCCGGCAGTACGCCGGTTGCGCAGCGGCGCGAGCGAGACGATCTCCGCGTGAATCTCGGCCGTGCCCTTGGCCGTGCGCACGGCTATCGCCGCCGACTGTGGATCGCGGTTCCGCGTCCAGTTCGTGGTCACGTCCAGGTCGACCACCTCGTGGTACTGGTGATCGATCATCAATACCCCGAGCCGGCGCGAGTGCCCGGTCTTGTCCGCGATGCGCAGCAGCATCAGCCCGTGGCCATCGCCGAAGTTCGCCATGAACAGCCGGTAGCTGTAGATCACCTGCCAGGTCCGCGGACCCCAGGAATGATCGCGCCAGCCGTGCGCATCGAGCTTCCAGCTCTGCTTGCCGATCTTGATTTCGCCGCTGGTTCTGACGTGCTGGTTGAAATGGTTGAGCGAGAAATCGCGCCCGTACATCGTCGGCTGATCGTCGCGCACCGGGCGCCCGCCATGGATGGGCGAAACGCCCTCGATTTCCCAGCGGACCTGCGCCGGAACACGCTCGACGTTCTTCAGTCCGATCTCGGGTTCGCGCAACTGGTCCGGGTGCTCGACCAGCATGAGTTCGCCGTCGTAGCGCATCTCGACACGCTTGAAGGGCTCGCGCACATCCATCGAAAGACCGCCGGCGGCGAAGCGCTCGTTAGAGGTGATCTTCGGCCGCTTGAACTGGCAGGCAATGCGCCCGTCCGGCAGGTAGAGGCACACCGACAGCTCCGAGTACCCCTCGTTGACCCGGTTGCCCAACCGCATCCAGCCACCGATCCCCTGCCGCGTATCGAATGCATTGGCGTACACACTCTCGTTGAAAACTGAGGACTGATCGGGCGCGTGCGGGTATTCGTCCTGCGGGTCGAGCCGGTAGTCCGCCATCTCATCCTCCTGTTTTTCTGTGACGCGAGTGCCGCGCGCGAGCGTAGCAAATCCGGATTGGAGTTCTCACGCCGGTAGCATCGGACCGGGCGATTCTGTAGCGTCCCGGTTCGTCTTGCCGGTGACCTTAACTTGAGTGGACATTGATTCCGCAGCGGACTCGCGAATACGGCATTACCTCGGCGGCTATTCCTTAACGGTGCAGGAACAGGCGTCGCGGCTCATCGCGGACGGCCGGCTGGGCGAGCATCTGCAGCGCAAGTATCCCGACCGCCACGCGATCCAGACCGATGGCGCGCTCTACGACTACGTGCTGCAACTGAAGCAGGCCCATCTGCGCAGCTCCGCACCGCTGCACAAGGTGGTCTGGCAGAACAGGATGGACGTGATGCGGCACGTTCTGGGACTGAACACGGCGATTTCGCGGGTGCAGGGCGGCCGTCTGAAGGCCAAGGCCGAAATCCGCATCGCAGTTTTTTTCAAGAGCATCGCCCCGGAGTTCCTGGAGATGGTGGCGGTGCACGAGCTGGCGCATCTGCGGGAGCGTGAACACAACAAGGCCTTCTACCAGTTGTGCCGGCACATGCTGCCGGACTACCACCAGATCGAGTTCGATCTGCGCCTGCTGATGCTCAACCAGGCGATAGACGCGGCCGATGCCAGCGCGTAGCCCCGCGTCGGGACGCGCAGTGGCGGCATGGTGCAAACCATTGCTGTCGCCGACGGGCGTCTTCAAAATGCGACTGACGTGCTGCAGCACAATCGTCGATCGCACGGCAATCAGGAGATCATCGTGCCCCATCCAGCAGACGGTCTCGCGCCGGCTTTGCTCGAGCGTGTCCTGACAAGATTGGGCCTCTCTACCCGGCCCGCGCCGACCTTCAGCGGACTGAGCACGCTCTACGCGGCGTGGTGTCCCAATGTGCCGTTCGACAATATCCGCAAGCTCATTCACCTGCGCCGCGGCGATCCCGGTCCGCTGCCGGGCGACAGCGCCGAGGACTTCTTCGAGTCTTGGCTGCGCTACGGGACGGGTGCTACCTGCTGGGCGGGCCATGGAGCCCTGCACGCGCTGCTCGGTTCGCTGGGTTTCGCATCGGTGCGCGGGTTCGCAACGATGATGCTGGCTCCGAATATTCCCCCTAACCACGCGACGGTGGTGGTGGCTTGCGAAGGAAAGCGTTACCTCGTCGATGCCTCGATCCTGCACGGCGAGCCGCTGGAGATTTCCGAATCGGCGCCGACGGCCATCACGCACCCGGCATGGGGCGCGCGATTCGGTACAGCGGACGGGCAGCGGATCATTCATTGGCGCCCCCTGCACATGCCGCAGGGACTGAATTGCCGCATCGACAAGCTGGATGTCCCGGCTGAGGTCTTTCGTGACTTTCATGAACGGTCACGTGCATGGAGCCCGTTCAACTATCAGTTGTACGCACGCGTCAATCGCGGCGGCACGGTCATCGGAACGGCATTCGGTCAGCGCATAGAGTTCGATGCATCGGGCAACGCGATACAGCGTGATCTGGAAGTACGCGAGCGACTTCGATTCCTGGTCGAGGACCTCGGCATTCACGAAGAGATCGCGGCCTTGGTGCCTGCCGACATCCCGACGCCGCCACCGCCTTCTGCGGAGCAGGGAACCTGAGCTGACTATGGAACACCTGCGGGGGAAGCCATGAAAACCAAGCGCCTGAGCCCGATGGACGCCTCCTGGCTGTACGTGGAGTCGCTGCAGACACCGATGCACGTCGCCGGCCTGATGATTTTCGAGTTGCCCAGGAACGCACCGGCCGATTTCTTCCAGCAGATGTTTGCGGACTTCCGCGAGCACCGGCAGTTCTACGCGCCTTGGAATCGGCGCCTGAAAGGCGCGAGCCTCAAGTCCCTGACGCCCACCTGGATCGAAGACCAGGACCTGGACATCGACTACCACGTGCGCCTGTCCGCGCTGCCCTGGCCCGGCGGCGAGCGCGAGCTGGGCATGCTCATCGCACGCCTGCACAGCCACCCGCTCGACTTCCGCCGTCCGCCCTGGGAATGCCACGTCATCCAGGGGTTGGAAGACAACCGCTTCGCGATGTACATCAAGATGCACCACTCGCTGATCGACGGCGTCAGCGCCATGCGCCTGCTCGCGCACAGCCTGCCCAAGGACGCGGACGACATGGACGTGCCGCCGTTCTGGGCCGTGCCGCGCGAGAAGCGCCTGGAAGCAACTCCGAAAATCGCGACCACCGAAACCGCCGTGAATCACGCGCTCGCCGCCGTACCCAAACAGCCTGGCTCGGCGCCGCAACTGATCCGCGCGATCACCGAACTGGTCAAGGCCTCGCGGCGCAAGGACGACCCCATGGGCATTCCGTTCAAGGCGCCCAAGTCCCTCCTCAACGGCCGCATCACCGGGCAAAGGCGCTTCGCCACCCAGAGCTATTCCATCGAGCGCATCAAGAAACTCGCGAAGGCCGGCAACGCCACGCTCAACGACGTGGTGCTCGCCATCTGCGGCGGCGCGCTGCGGCGGTTTCTGAAGGAGGCCAATGCGCTGCCCGAGACTTCGCTCACCGCCGGCATCCCGGTTTCCGTGCGGCCGAAGGGCGATGTCGAGGCCGGCAACGCCATCAGCTTCATCATCTCCACCTTGGGCACGGACATCGCCGATCCGGTCAAGCGCCTCGAAGCCATCACCGCGTCCACGCGCCGTTCCAAGGAGCACTTGCAGAGCCTGCCCAAGAACGTGATCGAGGGCTACACCATGGCCTTCATGGGCCCGTACATCGTGCAACTCGTGACCGGCCTGGGCGGACGCACGCGCCCCG